>JACZKQ010000019.1 GCA_014859965.1 Phycisphaerae bacterium | reverse complement strand
GAGGCAGCCGGGGTTCTGTGTGTTGTTGAAGTGCAGGCTTTCATAGAACACGGCGTAGCCGTACGGGGCAAGGATCGTGTTGTCGGCGATGCGGAACTTCATGTAGTCGTTCTTGCTGTCCGAAAGGAACCAGCCGCCGATATCAATCGCCTCGCCGGTCGTGTTGTGCAGTTCGACCCAGTCCGGCTGGGCCGCGTGCGAGTGCGCCAGCAGTTCGTTGATCACCACGGCCCCGGGTTCCGGCACGATGCCCGTGTCGTCTTCGCCGGGCGAGCCGCCCACGTGCGCACTGGGCCGCCAGTATTGCTTGTCCTCCCAGTAATCCGCCGACGCCGCTAACAGCGACACTTCTTCAGCACTGAGCGCGCGCTCGTAAATGCAGAAGTTGTCCAGCAGGCCGTTAAAATAGCGATTCATGCCGAGGTGTGCGCCGATAGCCGCATTGGGTCCGGCCTGCGTGTTGACTGACAGGCTTACCATTTCGCTGATCGTTTCGCGGTAGCCGTCGACGTAGAGCACCGCGTCATCGCTCCTGGGCCCTTCGAGGACAACGGCGACATGATGCCATTTGCCGTCATTGATGACCTTTGTGCCGAGGACATAGCCGCCGCCGAATTCCTGCCGCAGTCGCCCGGCCGCATCGACCACCATCGCCCACCGCGTTCCCGTGGGATCAACCATCCCCCATCCGGCGATCGCCACGTTTTGCCCCGTCGTCTTGATCCATGCAGCGCACGTCCGCGGGCCGGAACCGAGCACGCCCTTGTAGTTGGTGATCTCGACGTAATCGCCCTCACCGTTCAATTGGAGGGCGCCGTCGGTCTTGCCGTTAAAGGGCAGCCAGTAGGGCTTGCCCTTGATGAACCCGTTGCGCCCGTAGCCGGAGCTGTCGCCTGCCGCAAGGCCGGTGGATTCATCCAGTTTGTAATGTGCTTTTATGCCGTGCGCAAGCCGCTCCGCTTTTTGTCTTAAGGTCAGAGAAAAACCGCCACCGTCCGTCAGATCGAACCATTTGTCGTCGTAGGAGAATGCGGCTATGGTCCGCCCCAGGCCGTCCACAAGCGCGAGGTTTTCGCCCGCGTTGTCCAGCTTGCCGCTGAACGTCCCTGCGATGGTCGCCGCAGAGTCGGGGTAAGCGTTGCGGAAAGCGGCCTCGTCCTCAACTACCAGGACACGCTCGCCCGGTTCGAGCGATACGTCATCGAACGCAAAACGGATACCCCTCGTGAACTCGACCATGTTCAGATTGATCGGCTGGTCGCCGGCGTTTGCAAGCTCGACGAACTCGCCTCTGGTGTCTGTTCCGTTTGGGTCGGCGGGATGATACATGATCTCGGATATCCGCACATTGTGAACGGCTCCGACGGTGTAAACTGCCTCACTGAGGGCGCTCCATACACCACCGTTTAGGACACGGGCCTTGACCCTCGCGGTTTTTTCAAGACTTATCGGGCCGACGTAGGAGGCAGCGGTTTCGGCGATGCCTCCCCCTCCTGTGGTGGTTCGGCCGGCAAGCAGTTCGGGCAGGATGATGAAGTCAGAGCTGTTGGCGCTGGCGTTCATTCCGTGTATGGCGAGAATGTTATTGCCGGGTTTCAGCGCGCCGACGTGTTGGGAGATGTCAAAAGATTCCTGGCCGTAATCTTCATGTGAAGCCACCGTAGCGCCGGAGCCGGGAGTTCCGGTGATATACTGCTGATGTACGAGTCGGCCGTTGATGTAGGCGGCGAAGCCGTCGTCATACCGCATTCGCAGCGTGAGCATATTGTAACCGGCAAGTGCTTCAGGGGTGACAGTGAATGGAATGCGAATCAGCGCCGAACGCGTGGCATTGCCATACAGGCGATTTTCGACATTGTAACTGATCCTGTCCTCATATCCGGAGCTTCTTTCGTAGCCGACCCCAGCCAGCGGGCGAGGCGTGGGGGGGGTGCCGTGTGTCCAGGCGGAATCATTATAAGGTTCGTTGCCGCCGGTCCACGTGGTGCTCAGATCGGTGTTGGGGACGAACACACGCTTGGAGGCGCTTTCCGGAACAAGGATAGTGGTTGTCTGATCGGGGGTGACAGGACGCCGTGGGTCGACCCCGTCCGTCGTGTACCAGATGGTGCCGGATCCGCCCGGTTTGGTCATCGTCAGCACAGCGCCGTCGCGGACGTAACCGGTTCGTACGGGCTGGCCGTCGATGTTGAAGACAGGACCTTCAGGCCCGAAGAGCCCCTCTGTAATGAATGCGTTCATCATAACGCTGTGACGGCCGGGTATCCAGTAGGTCAGGATGCTCTGGTTCATTCCGGGCAGAACCTGCGACATCTCGTTGCGTAACTGGTGAAACCGCATTTCGAGATTGTGTCGCGTCAAGGCGCCGTCTGCGAAGAAGTGCTTCTGGATGCGGTCGGCAAACGCTTGCCTGAAATCGGGGCTGGCCTTGAGGCTGCGGTATAATTGGCTGCTTGGGTCACCCCCGCTGTTAAGTTCGCCTAAGCGAACCGTCCCCACGTGCCCGGCCTCCAGTGAGCCTTCGACGTCCCACAGGTAAAACCGCCATTTTGCGTTAGCGGTCCGTTCTCTTGCTGCGGTCCAGTTATTTTGCGGCCAGTCCCAGTTTGCACAGTAAAGCTGGATGATGAGGTAATCGATGAAATCATTGATGTCAATCCATTCGGACGCCCGCCGATAATTGGTGTCATCGGCCATACTGTTGTTCCGGACAAAGTTACGCATGTTGTTGAAATCGACACTGTCTCCATTACGTACGGCGCGCTGCGTGATCACATCCCAGTCGGCATCGCTGTCATACCACGCTCTAAAGAAGTCGTCGTCAAGGCGTTCTGTGGGATTGTAGTAGGCCTTGTATTTTCCATTGAGGAAAAGATTCATGAGAGTTCCGCTGGCTGCGACGCCGCCCATGTCCTTGTGCAGCCTGCGAACCCATTCATCTTTGATGAAAGGATTATTGACGTCGTTGTGGCCGCCGCGGAGCATCAGCGCCTTGAAACTGTCAATTGGAAAGAGATCGAACATAGGATAATCGAAGCGGCTGTCACCGTAACTGCCCCGGAAGAAGAGCTTAAAACTGAATTTATTGTAATTTCCTGACCAGTTTTCGCCACGCGTGTAACGCGGGCGATGCCAGTCGCTGCCGGCGACGCGGATGCCGCAGTCGATTTGCGTATTGCCTTTTCCGTCCGCGTGAAGGATCTCCACCGAGACGGGACGTTCGTATGCGCTGCCGCGCCGGGTGGGGTAATTGTAATCGCCCGCTCCGCTGGCGGTCCAGACGCCGTTGTTGTAGTATCCGCCGACGATGGCCATAATTCCCTGCGGCTCGAAAAGCGACTGCTGCTCATCTCCGACAATTGAAATGGTGGGCAGAGACTTGATGGCATCGCCGGCATTCAGCAGGTATGAGGCGGTTCTGGTCTTCGAAGGCCTGTAGCCCGCCCGAAAGGCCCTTGCCCGCACACAGGTAGTGGTGGAGATCGTAATGGGCGCTGTATAGATGGAACCGTTGCCCGTTTGGGTGGGCTCGCTGCCGTTGGTAGTGTAACGGATAATCGCGTCGGGCGTGTCACAGGTCAAAATTAATCTGACAGGGTCATCGTAGAAGCCTGCGGCGCGACTAAAGTCGGGTGTGTCGGCAAAGCCAATGAAGCCGCTGGCGTTCGCTTGGCCCGGCGTGGGAACAGCGAAATAGTGCAGCGCATCGTTTTGTACGCCGTAGGAGATATCCTCTCTTTGGGGCGGGAAGCCGAATTCGCCGTTTCCAAGGTTGTGGGTATCGTAAGCATGGACGATCGCGGGTGGGGAACCCGCCACAAGCGCGAGGTACTCCCCGTCCGTCGTGAGTTTGAAGTTGGTGTGCCATGAGCCGTCGTCATCAAGGAAGGGATAATTGTCAGGTGAGCCGGCTTGTGTCTTGCCGGAGGCGAACACCACGAGGTACTCGCCGGGGCTGAGGGTCAGCCCGGCCGGAAAAGCCCACTTGGTGAGGTCCTTGGCATTATCAGTCAGATACCAGCCAGTCAGGTTCACAGCCGCAGAAGAGGGATTATACAGTTCGATCCAGTCAGGAAATTCAACCACACCGTTAACGCGCGTGGACAAAATGCTTTTATTGTCGGCAAGAATTTCGTTTATGAGCAGCGGCGGCACCCTGCGATTCCAGTTGGCGGCAAGCAGGGCGAAGTCTCCGAATGCAACACCTTCTTCCAAGTCGATGTCGGGACACGCCGGGTCCGTTGTATTCGTTGTAGCGAGCGTCCAGACCTCCGCTTCGGTCAAGGCGCGATCATATATGCGGATGTCGTCGAGATTGCCCGTAAAATAGCGGACCCGGCCCGGAAAGGCGCCGATTCGTACGTCATTGGCGGCGGAGGTGTTGATCGACTGCGAAAGGAACGCGCTGAAAGTATCGCGCCGGCCGTCGACGTAGAGGCGGATCGCGTCGGTGGTTTTTCCGTCGGAGACGACGGTCACGTGATGCCACTGGTTGTCGGCCAGAAAGGTCGAACCGATGACGAAGCCGGCCCCCACTTCGACTCGCAGAAGGCCTGCGGGCTCCACGACAACGTTCCATCGGCCGCCCGTCACGTCCAGGCCCCACGAGATGATCTCGCCATTGACTTCGGGCGTGCGTATCCATGCGGCGCATGTTCGCGGGGCATTGCCGCTAACGCCTTTGAAGCCAGGTATGTCGATGTAGTCTTCAAAGCCGTCAAACTCGAGGGAACCGCCTATTCTGCCATCTTCCGGGTGCCACAGGAATTCGCCATGAACAACCCCGTGCCGTCCGAATCCCGACGCGTCGGCGGCAGCGGCTTCAATGTTCTCGTCGAGTTTCCAATGGGCGATAAGGCCGACTTCTGAGCAGGCGGGGCCCTGCGTGAGCCATTGGGCGGCAAGAATGCTGAGATCGCCGTACGTCACGGCATTGTCCTGATTAAAGTCGCCGACGAGCATGGCGGCAGGACCGACCTTGACGATCAGAGCGATCAGGACAGCGACAATTCCGGTCTTATTCTTCAACTTCTCACCCTTTCCGGACATTCTCCATGGATTCAAACCCGCCTCACCCTTACATTATACACGAAAACGTGCCGTACTTCCAGGAAAACTGTGGCCGGGCGGCAAGTTGTCGTCATGGTGTGCCCTATAAAGCGGGCGATAAAGATGCTTGCGCCACATCAGCAGGTCTTTTGGTTATTCCGGTTTACCATTGTGCCGATGCAACAAAGCGGTTTTGTGTGGTGGTGTCCTGTTCGTTTTGCTGGCGGACAGGCTTGCCTGACAATGAAAGGCACGACGATGAGCAAGGCAGTAATACTTGTTGTGGACGACGAACCCTGTTTCCTGACAATTATGGAGGACTTTCTGGAGGGACATGGCTACTCTGTGCTTACGGCGTCCAATGGTGCAAAGGGGTATCAGATTGCACGTTCCCGTCGCCCGGACCTGATTATTCTGGATATTTCCATGCCGTTGATGGATGGGGGCGAGGTCGCGCAGAAACTGAATGAAACACCTGAGACAAAAAACATTCCCGTCGTGTTTCTTACGGGGCTGTTGTCGAAGGAGATTGAGGCGAACAAGAATCATATCATCGGGGGGCATGTCATGTTTTCAAAGCCGTGCGATTTTATGGAGCTGCTCAGTCATATCGAACGCACGGTTTGCGTGCGGTCCTGAAGGTCATTGTCGTTTTGCAGGCGGCCAAACAAAAAAGAACTATCGCGATCCAGAGCTTGCCCTATAATTCAGTGGCAAATCGTTAGAATGACGGCTCGCGACCTCAAGGTGGGTACACCGCATTCATTTCGAAGGGAGCGAGAAATGCACAGGGGCCCAGTCCTACGCCTGGTTTTGGAGAGGGTGGTTGCGGTTGAGTTCTTGCGGCTGCCTGATGCTGTGGCGGTGGAGTGCACAGCGGGCCGACTTCCGGAGCGAAGCGGTTTTGGTTTTGCTTGACCGGAGGGGGCGATTCGGATATTGTTCGTGCCGACAGGACGGGCGCGGGCGGCCGGCTCGGACAATACTCAAATCGGCGGGTTAGCGAATGTGGAGTCTTGACCCACTTACGGTGACGATTATCTTTATCCTTGTGGCGGGGTCCGTAGGCGCATTCGTCCGCGGGCGGCGACGGGACAAGTGCCTGAAGGATTTCGCGGGTTACCTGATTACGATGGAGGAGCCGTCGGGCAAGCGGGTGTGGGGGAGGCTTCGCGTGGAGGCGACCGGGCTTGAGCTGGTTTATGCGGCCAAGCATGCGGATGCCGACGGACATGTCGAGGGCAGTTTCATCCTGTACAAGAACGAGTTTGTGAATGTGCAGGCGCTGCTGCGTTTTCATGACGACCTGACGGACGGCCAGCGGCGGCGGCGCGAGATGGATTTAAAGCGGACGTACCATCCGGGGGCGCTGCAGCGGCTGAAGCGGCGGACGATGAACGTCTTCCGGACGATCCGGGATTCGGTGGCTGAGGTGGTCAATGTGCTACTGAGCCAGGCGCAGAAACGGAGCGTCGGCGGCGGAATTCTCGTGGGGCAGGATAAGTATGTGTCGCAGATGAAGGACGAATTGATCGCGTCGGTGGGGACGTCGTACGAGCCGCTTCTGGAGCGGCACATCGGGCACGTGGTGGTGGTGGAGATGGTGCGGGGCAATGCGGTGCGGGAGTATCCGGGGGTGTTGAAGGAGTACACGGCGGATTTTGTCGAGCTGATGGACGTGAATTACGAGACCGGGGAAGGTTTGCCTGCGAAGAAAGCGGACGTGATTGTGCCGCGGCGGTGTGCAGCCGTACGGCATTTGGGGGAGTAACCCGGGCCGACCCGATCATTTAATAAAGGAGCGATGATGAAGGTGCAATGCGTAAGGCAGTCGGGGACGATGTGCGGTTTTCTGTGCGCGCTGTTTTTGACGGGCGCCGTGGCGGGGTCGGCGGAGACGCAGCTTACGGGAGAGCTGCGGACGTGGCATTGCGTGACGCTGACGTTTGACGGGCCGGAAACGGGTGAACAGGCGGCGGTAAATCCGTTTTCGGACTACCGGCTGGATGTGATGTTCCAAAGCGCGGGCAAGAAGTACGTTGTGGCGGGGTATTACGCGGCTGACGGCAATGCGGGCGAATCGAGCGCCGAGGCCGGAAACAAGTGGCGCGTGCATTTCGTGCCGGATGCGGAGGGGCCATGGCGATGGCGGGCGTCGTTTCGGAAAGGGCCGAACGTTGCGGTGAGCGATGACCGGCAAGCCGGCGAGGCAACGGCGTTCGATGGGGCGTCCGGGCGTTTCTCGGTGCGGGCGACGGACAAGAAGGCGCCGGACTTTCGGGCGAAAGGCATGCTGCGGTACGTGGGCGAGCATTATCTGCGGTTTGCCGGGACGGGGGAGTGGTTCCTCAAGGCGGGGGCGGACAGTCCGGAGAATTTCCTGGCGTACTATGAATTCGACGGGACATACGACACGCAGGCGCTGAATCGCCAGGGAGAGGCGCAGGGCGACCTGTTCATCCATAAATATGAGGCACACGGCCGTGACTGGCGGCCGGGCGATCCGACGTGGCTGGGCGGCAAGGGAAAGAACATTATCGGGGCGCTGAATTACCTTTCGTCGAAGGGGATGAACAGCGTTTACTTCATCCCTTATAATCTCGACGGCGGCGACGGCAAGGATGTCTGGCCGTGGACCAGTCCGGAGGTGCGGGACCGGTTCGATTGCAGCAAGCTGGACCAGTGGGAGATTGTGTTTTCGCATATGGACCGGCTTGGGCTGATGCTGCACATCATTACACAGGAGCAGGAGAACGATCAGGCATTGGACGGCGGGGACCTGGGGCCGATTCGCAGGCTGTATTATCGCGAGCTGATCGCGCGGTTCGGGCACCATCTGGCGATCACGTGGAACCTGGGCGAGGAGAATACCAATACGGCCGACCAGTTGAAGGCGTTCTCCTCGTACATTCGCGAGATCGATCCGTATGACCACCCGATTGTGGTGCATACCTTCCCGGGGCAGTACGCCAAGGTGTACGAGCCGATGTTAGGTTTTGCGGATTTCGAGGGGGCGTCGCTTCAGATGAATAAGACGGGCTCGGATACGCATGCCGAAACAATCAAATGGCTGGATCGCTCGGCGCAGGCCGGGCGCAAGTGGAATGTGTGCCTGGACGAGTACGGCCACGGTGCCAATGGCGTCAAGACGGATGAGATGGACTATTGGCACGACGAAGCGCGGAAGAACTGCCTGTGGGCGAACCTGATGGCCGGCGGGGGTGGGGTGGAGTGGTATTTCGGCTATCAGTATCCGCATAACGATCTGTATTGCGAGGACTGGCGGTCGCGGGATCACATGTGGGACCTGACGCGGTATGCGGTGGAGTTCTTCCACGCGCACCTGCCGTTTACGGAGATGAAACATGCCGACGCCCTGACGGCGGCCAAGGACGATTTCTGCATGGCGAAGGCAAATGAGGTCTACGCCGTGTACCTGCCCAACGGCGGCACGACAACCCTGGACCTCGGCGGGTGTGCCGAGACGTTCACGGTCAAGTGGTTCAATCCGCGAACCGGCGGCGAATTGCAGGACGGCGAGATTAAAACGACCAAAGGGCCGGGCGCCGTCGCCTTGGGCGATCCGCCGAGTGAAGTTGACAAGGATTGGGTGATCTTAATCCGATCAGAAAAACTTAAAGTGCGTTAGGCGGCCTACGGTGTTTTGGTCAGCGGTGAGTTTGCGGTAAATGGCGGTGGCGGCAGAGATGTCCTGGACGGCGAGGCCTGTGGAGTCGAAGACGGTGATTTCGTCTTCGGTTTGGCGGGCGGGCTTTGCGCCGCAGACGATCTGGCCGATGTCGGCGTGAATATCGTCGCGGGTGAGGAGGCCGTGCGAGACAGGGACATTGATTTCGCCGCTGTGGGAGGCCTGTTCCCAGTTGTCGACTACCACGATCGCGCGATTGAGGATGGCCGGGTCGAGTTCCTGTTTGCCGGGGGCGTCGGCGCCGATGGCGTTGATGTGGGTGCCGGGTTTGATCCAGTCGTTGTGCACGACGGGGACACGGACCGTGGTCGTCGTAACAAGGATGTCGGCGTGTTCGGCGGCCTGCTGAATGGATGGGGTGCAGAGAACCTCGCGGCCATGGGTGCTGCGGACTATTTCGACGAAGTGCTCCAAGTGCTCGCGGCGGATGTCGCAGGCGATGACCTTCTCGATTGCCGGTCGGGTGACGAGCAGGGCGGCTAATTGCGTTTGGGCCTGGGCGCCGGCGCCGATGAATGCGGCCGTCCGTGAATTCTCACGCGACAGGTATTTGGCGGCCACGCCGCCGGCGGCGCCGGTGCGCATGCGGGTGATGTGCGTGCCGTCCATGATGGCCAGAGGGAACCCAGTCTCCGGATCAATCAGCGTAATCGTCGCCATTACTGTCGGCAGATCCGTGTTGCCCGGGTGGACGTTGACGTTTTTTACACCGGCGGTGTTCATGTTCGGGATACAGACGGGCATGCAGCGGAGATCGCCTTGGGGGAAGGTGAGATACAGCTTCGGCGGCATCTGCACCTCGCCCCGGCCGCACAGACAAAAAGCTTCTTCTACCGTGGCGACGTAATCGGCCATGGTGAATGCACCGGCAATGGTTTCAGCGTCGATGATGGTCGTCTGCCGAGTCATCAGGCGGGACCGGTCCGGGCCTGCTGCAAATTACCGAGCCGCACCAGCACATAGGCGATGAGTGCGAGCAGTCCGCCAACGAGTACGATGGCGATCCACAGGCCGGATGCCTTGTATTGCTCGATGTCGCGATAGACCCAGATGGTCGACAGCGCGCGGACAACAATCATCCCCAAAATGAGGATGGCCAGAGCGCCGCCATTTTGCCCGCGTCCCGGCGCGGTTCGCAGACGTTCGATTTCGGCGCGGCGGGCTTCGAGTTCGAGGCCGTGCATGCGGCGCTGAAACTCGAGTTCGGCCTGCCTGGCCTCCAGATCGAGCTGTTTGAGCTGTACGGCATGCGGGTCGGAAACATCATTCTGCGCGGCCGCAAAGCCTGGCAAGGCCAAAATGGCGGCCAGCACGGCAGGACCAATCCACTTCATCTCGATTCTCCTAAAAGGGCGTTCGCGTACAGCTATCGGCGGTTAAAAAGGGCGGGTCAAGTGCATGCGTGGTGGCACTCATGCGGGCGGCACGGCACAAGCTCTTTGGTCCCATAACCTTGATCGAATTTGGGGTTGTCATTTTGGGGTGCTGCGGTTACACTCGCAGGCTTAATTCAATGTTTGTCATGGGAGGTTTAGTATGCGCGGGATTTGTACGGTATTGCTGGCGACCCTGGTGTGCAGCATCGCATTTGGCGAGGCGTCGCTTGAGACGCATCCGTTTGGTGTCCGGGACATGCTGGCGATGGAGCGGATCTCCGAGTGGGAGGTTTCGCCGAATGGCCGGTGGGTTGTATTCACGATTCGGACGACGGACCTTGATGCGGACAAAGGGCGCACGGATTTATGGCTGGTTGGCACCCATGGTGAATCGCTGCGGCGGTTGACGACGCATCCGGAGGCCGACGGGGCCGCACGCTGGCTGCCGGATAATGATACGCTGGTTTTTCTGTCTTCGCGCGGCGGTTCATCGCAGGTATGGCGGATTGGAACAGGTGGGGGTGAGGCGCAGCAAGTGACGCGCGAGCCGCTGGATGTGGGCAACCTGATCGTATCGCGGGACGGGCGGCGGATCGGCTATACGATGGACGTTTTTCCGGGCACCACGCCGCAGGAGACAAAGGAACGTCTGGATGCGATCAGCCAAAGCAAGGCCTCGGGACGGGTTTACGACCGAGCTTTTGTGCGGCACTGGGATACGTGGAAGGACGGGCGGCGGAGCCATCTGTTTGTGCGTGCATTGGATGGCGAAGAGGCGGTCGACGTGATGAAGGGGATGGACGCAGATACCCCGTCAAAGCCGTTCGGCGGGCCGGAGGAGATGACGTTTACGCCTGACGGCGAAGGGGTGGTTTTTGCGGCGAAAGATGCATCACAGGTTCTGGAGCCGGTTTCGACGAACTACGATTTGTACTATGCGCCGGTGGACGGTTCGGCTGCTCCGAAGAACCTGACCCGGGAGAATGCGGCCTGGGATACGAACCCGGTGTTTTCACCGGACGGTCAGACGTTGGCCTATCTGGCGATGGAACGGCCCGGGTACGAATCCGATCGTCAGCGGATTGTCCTGCGAGGCTGGCCGGATGGGCGGACGCGCGTCGCAACGCAGGATTGGGACCGCAGTGTGTCGCAATTTTGTTTTTCGTCGGACGGGCGGACGGTGTTTGCAACGGCTGCAAATCTGGGACAAAAGTCGCTTTTTCAAATCGATTTGCAGTCCGGACTTGCCCGGGCGGTCGTCGCCGAGGGCAGTGTGCAATCACCTGCGCTTGCCGGCAGTCGGGTCGTGTTCGGGATGAGCAATCTGAAATGGCCGACGGAGTTGTACTCGGTCCGGCCGGATGGCGGCGGGCTTCGGTATATTACACGCGTGAATGCAGACGCGGTGGCGGCCGCACGGATGGGCGATTACGAGCAGTTCACGTTTGCAGGGTGGAACAAAGAGTCGGTGCATTGTTATATTGTCAAGCCGGTGGACTTTGATGCGGAGAAGAAATACCCCGTGGCTTTCTTGATCCACGGCGGTCCGCAGGGATCGTTCGGCAACAGCTTTCATTACCGGTGGAATCCCCAGGCTTATGCAGGGGCGGGTTACGCGTGCGTGATGGTGGACTTTCATGGGTCGACGGGTTACGGCCAGGCATTTTGCGATTCCATCCGCGATGACTGGGGAGGCAAGCCGCTGGTCGACCTGCAACGGGGGCTGTCCGCTGCGCTGGCGCGCTACCCGTGGATGGACGGCCAAAGGGTGGCGGCCCTGGGGGCGTCATACGGCGGCTATATGGTCAACTGGATTGCGGGCAAGTGGCCGGACCGCTTCCGGTGCCTCGTGAATCATGACGGGAGCCTGGACGAGCGGATCGGATACCTCGATACGGAAGAATTATGGTTTCCGGAGTGGGAACACATGGGTACCCCGTGGGACAATCCAAGCGGGTATGAAAAACACAATCCGATCAATCTTATCAAGCATTGGCAGACGCCGATGTTGGTGATTCATGGGGCTAACGATTTCCGCGTGCCGGACACCCAGGGGCTGGCGACGTTCAATGCCCTGCAGCGGCGGGGTATTCCGAGCAAAATGCTTTACTTTCCCGACGAGAACCACTGGGTGCTCAAGCCGAATAATTCGATTCAATGGCACGAGACCGTCATCGGGTGGCTGGATCGATGGTTAAAGGACTAAGCGCACCGTCAGCGGCGGCCTGAGGTGGTTCCTCCTCCGCCCAGCCATATGATATCGCGACCGAAGCCCTGGATTGTCTGGCAACCTGCAAAGGACATTACCGTTACGGCAAGGATAATGATCAGTAATACTTTCCGTAGCATTCTTTAACCCTCTCATTGAGACAGACTTTCCTTTGATTGTGATTATCGTCCTGATACAGAGTTGCGCTTAGAAAATTTGGGGTTATGGGGCTTTCGCCGGGTGTCATGCCCGATAATCAGAAGGAGGGTCTGTCGCCGCAGGGCAATTGTAACGGTCTATACTAAGGGCGATTGACGCCGGCGGCCCGCATACGACTCTGGAGGCGAGCACCGGCGGGGGTCGCTGTATTATACAGGACCTTTATCAGCGTCTGCTTGCCAAGCGAGGCCGCTGCCTTTTTCCACTGATCGGGATAAGTTAGCCTGAATTCCTCAGCAAGATCGAGACACACCGCCATGTAGGCGGCCCGGGCCAGGGCGATCTCATCCTCATACTGGTGAAGCAGTGCCCGAATCTTTGGGGCGAACTGCACCTTCAGCCGCTCCAGCTTTTCGCCGGGATCGCAAAGCGGCTCGGAATTAGCGGGCGTTTGTGTCTTGATGAGATAGGTCTTTTGGCCGTCTGCCGTCAGTACATGCCCCCTGTTTTCGACAATCAGACGCTCGGCGATGCGAATGAGGCGGTTGCCGAAACGCGTGATCGTTTCGTCTTCGGGCATGTTGGCACGTGTGGTGTTCCGGTAACGGTCCTTGATGTCCCAACCCTGATTCTGCATCCACGCGTGCCCTTTGATCACGCCAATGATCGTCGCGGCCGTGGCGGCGTTGTTGTCACAATCCCAGCCGAAATTGAACGCCACTCGCAGTGTCTCGACGAAGTCGCCTCCGCCATACAGCAGGGCGGCGATGGTCCCGGCGGTATTCAGCTCATACCCGTTGTTGTCCCGCATGCCGCCGCCATGAATTGCGTATTTCTTCTGGATGCGTGCGCGTGTCGCTCGCCAGTCGGCCGGATGCTCCCTATGCCAGAGCAGAACGTCGCGGACAATTGTTGTAATCTCGCTTCGTTGATCGATCGCCTTTAATCCGGCGTCGAGGATCTCATTGATGTCGTCTGTTACAAAGGCCATCGCGATCATTGTGGTGAACATTTGCGTCGTCTGGGCGGGTTCGCCTTCGATGCCGACGCGGACGTAATGCAGGCCCAGGCGGGCGGCGGATTGCGGCATGCCGGGCGCGACGAGCCCGAACGATTCGCAGAGGAACTGGCCGGAGATGTTGAAGTCGGCCCACGGATTGAACGCGATGTATCCTGTCAGCGGCGGATCGATGCCGATGTCCATCAGGCTGCGGGCGTAGCGATTGGCGCACCAGATGTGGTCATTGATGTGAGACTTCCAGAGATGCGCGATCTGCGCCGGCGGGATGAACAGCGTATCGCTTTTCTCCATCGCGCAGACGTAGACCCATTCGATGTCGGTGTCGTCGTCGGTCCGGGCGCCTTCAGGCAGCGCGGGCGTGTAGATTCTCACGTCGCCGGGTTGTTCGAGATACTTGAACTCATGCGGCAGGCCGTTGAGATTGCCCAACAACTGCCCCAACAGTCCGCCGCGAATCTTGTCCTCAAGCGTTTGGCTATTAATTTCGAGGTGGTCACGTTCAGACGCTGCGGCCGAAAGGTTGCCGCAGGAGAACGCGGCGCAGATGAGTAAAAGGCCGAATGCATTCCAGATCAGACGACATTTGCGCGTTTGCATGGTTCTGTTCTCCGCAGCGGGTCAGGGGTTCGAGTCGATTCGGCCGGCGTTGAGGTGGATGATTTTGTCGGCGAATTGGGCGGCTTCGGGGCCGTGGGTTACGATGACGACGGTGCCGCCGCCTTTGTGGTATTCGGCGAGGTGGCCGAGGACGGCTCGGGCGTTATCGGGGTCGAGGTTGCCGGTGGGTTCGTCGGCGAGGATGACGCGGGGTTCGTTCAGCATGGCCCGGGCGACGGCGGTTCGCTGTTTTTCGCCGGCGCTGAGTTGCGTGGGGTCGTGATGGCGGCGGGAGGCCAGGCCGAGTTTGTCGATGAGTTCGGCTGCGCGGGTTCCGGGGTCGGCGAGGCCCGCGGCGGCGGCCGGCAGCAGGACGTTTTCGGCGATGCTGAGGTAGGGTACGAGGTGAAACATCTGGAAGACGAAGCCGAGGTTCTGAGCCCTGAAACAAGCCCGCTCCGCGGATCCCATGCGGTAGAGGTCCCGATCTCCGAAAAGGACGGTGCCGCGCGTGGGCCGCAGCATGCCGGCAAACGTCATGAGCAGGGTGGTCTTGCCGCAGCCGCTGGCGCCGCGGATGACGGCGAACTCGCCCGCTTCGATGTGCAGGCTGACGTCGTCCAGCGCATTGAACGTTCCATTTCGCGTACGGTACGTCTTCGTGACATTTTCGAGACGAAGCATGTTATTCCTTCCTGAGTGTGTCGGCCGGATCTTGTGCGACGGCCCGCATGACGGGGATGAAGCTAGCGACGGCGGCGAAGGCCGGCGCGGCGATGAGCGACCATAAGAGCAGCGCATAGTCGGTCTTGAGGGCTTTGGCGGTGACCTTGAAAATGTCCGGGCCAAACACCACGGCCAGGGCCGAGCCGACTGTGAACCCGATGAGTGCCCCAACAAGGCCCATGAGCACGGCCTTTCCAAGGAGCAGGGCGGCGATGTAATCCGCGCGGTAGCCGATGGCCCGCATGATGCCGATCTCGGATTGGCGCTGGCGGACGTTGAGCATGGCGAGGAGGCCAATCCACGCGCCGGCGACGACGATGACGGCGGCCATGATGAAGGCGAGGTAACTTTGGACCATGCGCCGCTGCTGGTTGCGGGCCTCGGCGATTCGGGCGATCTGGATGACCTGGGCTTCGGGCAGGACACGTGCGAGTTCGTCTTTGAGGATGGCCAGCGGGTCGTCGGTCGGCACAAAGCAGAGGCAGTCGACGGCCTGGATTTCGTTGATGCGGCCGGGAAGGTTAAGGATGGTCTGCGCATCGGCGATATGGCATTGGATGCGGATGTCGTCGAGAGTTCCCGAAGGCGACAGGCATTGAACGATCTCGAGCATTGTGCCGTTGACGTCGATGGCATCGCCTTTTTTGATATCGAGCGCCTCGGCCAGCACGCTTCCCATATAGGCGGTGCCGCGCTTGACCTCGAAGACCATCGGCGGCTTCTTGCGGTCGGGCGGGCAGACCTCCGGGGCCAGGCCCGTCAGGATGACCTCCATGCCGCGCCAGGCGATCTTCTGCTGAAGGCTGGCGAGCAGGTGATTGTAAGAGAAGCCTTCCTGCCGGGCCATCGTGTCGAGGTACCCGGCCGGCATGGTGCGGTCTGAGAAACCGTTGATGAGAAAACGGTTCATATCGGCATCGGCGGGGATGATCCGCAGGTTGAAGCCGGTCTTGAGCATAAGGCGGGCGGTTTCACGGTTGCCCGCCGCGGCCGTGGTGACAAACGCGACAACGAGGGCGACGGCCGCTGCCACCGCCACGAGGCCGAGGAGGAAATGCGTTTTCCTGTGCAGGATTTCTTTAACAATGAGTTTCGCTATGTGCATGGCAGTTTTCCAGTGGTGGTTCGAGTTGACCCGGCGAATCCCTATGCTCTCAAATGTGCCCGCCAGTATATCGCTATTCCGATCCCGACAACCGCGGCGCCGCAACCGGCCAGCAGGGCCAGCGCTGCCGCAAAGGGCAAAGATTCGCCGGTGTTCCTGCCGGGCCGAGAGGCATTCTCGGGCGGCAGTGAGGACTGCGGAGCCTTCCTGACGAGAGACTCGTCGGCGAGGGTTATCATTGACTCGTTGGCAGGGGCCTTAGGGTCATCGAAGTCTATGACGATTTCCTGATAGCCGTAGGGCACGCTGCCGAGTCCGGCGACGTCCCACCGGCCGGACGACATCGCGCCTTTTCTGAGGATCATGCTGACTTCCATTTTGACCATAGGGCTGTCGGGATCGAAGCCGAGTGACTTAACAAGCCGGGCCCTCGTCTCGGTCGACCATTTTGCGGGCAGCAGCGGACCTTCCATCCATCGCCGGTCCAGGCCGCATTCGCAGTCAGCGCCGATGAGCGAGAGGATGTTGGCGAGCATGTTTTCGGTGACCTCGTCGCCTTTTAGAACAGGCCCGATTTGCCGTGCCCGGCCGTAGAAGATGGCCGCGTGCGGACGGAGGATTTGTTCAGGTGCGAGATTAAGGCACCAGAGGAGCAGTTCTTCCAGCTCAAATGCGTCGCGGGCGAGCGTCAGGGTGAGGGGCCCTGCGGCGACCGGCTTGGGGAGGAAGTTCAGGTGCTCGGTCATGAACTTCGTGGCGGCGCGGGCGGCACTTATCGCGGCAGCATTTTCCTGGGCGTCCGGACCTTCGATGATTAAGACCACGGCATATCTTGCGGCGCAGGCTTCGGCGATCTGGTTTCGAAGCGGGGAACTGGCAAGGGCATCCAGGCGGCTTGCCAGTGTCGTCCTGGATGTCGCGCCTTCAGAGGCGAATGTGAACGTGCGAAATCGGCCGTCGGGCGCGACGAACAATGCTGCCGGGGGCGAGGTCACGCCGGCGGTTTCGGCCAGACTGACGGCCGGATGGCCGGGGTCGTCAGCCGTGTTAATCAGTTCGCTGCGAATATCCGTTTCGCTAAATGCCTCGGAAATGGCAGCTTTGAAGTCGGCGAGCATGGCTGGCGAAGATTCACTATCGACGAGCGCAAAGAGAGTGCAGGTGTCGACGCCAAGGTCCACGAAACCGACATCGCGGACGTTGTACCGGCAGGCAACTGCTGCCCCGGCCAAAAGGCAAATAAATGTGGGTAAGCCGATAAGACGACTCAGCAGGCTCATGGAGACCTCAAAATTGTATCAGAAACTGCGAGGCCGGACATGAACTGCCGGCCAGGCTCAGAATTGACGATTATAGCAAATTCTGCTGCGAAAACAAAGCGTTCCGGGCATCGGAAGAGAGGCGGAAGCGCCGGGGGAATTAGAAAAGAGAGAGGCTTGCATGAGAAACCCCGGACAGCCTCTTGGACTGTCCGGGGTTCGAATAGACTGAACGGACATTGTGTGATCAGGCGTTAAAGTCGCCAAAACCCTCGTCATCAAACGGAATCGCCTTATCGGGCGAGCTTTTTGCGGATGCTCTTGCCGAGGGTCTTCCGGATGTGGAAGGGGCCGCCGCCTTTTTGTGTGTTGCGATCTGGTGGAACGTATGGTCAGACACGGCCAACTGGCGCCGCGCCGGGGTTCTCGCGCTGCTCGCCCGGCGGGCTGCATGGCTGCCGCCAACGAGGGCCGACAGTTCGCTCACGATCTGGTTCATCTGTTCGGCCTGGGCGCTGAGTTCTTCCGAAGCGCTTGCGCTTTCTTCGGCATTGGCGGCGTTCTGCTGGGTTACCTTGTCCATCTGGGCGACGGCGACATTGACCTGGTCGATGCCCTGAGCCTGCTCCTGCGAGGCTGCGGCGATCTCACTTACCAGGCTGGTGGTCTTGCCGATGCTTCCGACGATCTCTTCCAGCACCTTGCCGACTTCTGCGGCAATGTCGACGCCGTTCTTTGAGTTCTTGACCGATTCTTCAATCAGGGCGGAGGTGTTCTTTGCGGCTTCCGCTGAACGCATCGCCAGGTTTCGGACCTCTTCAGCGACCACGGCGAAGCCCTTGCCGGCCTCACCCGCGCGGGCAGCTTCAACTGCGGCATTCAGCGCCAGCAGATTTGTCTGAAACGCGATCTCATCGATAACCTTGATAATCTTAGCCGTTTCGTTGGAAGATTTTTGGATGTCCTGAATCGCCGCATTCATACGGTCCATGGCTTCATTGCCGCTATCGGCGGCCTTGCTCGCCTCGCCGGCCAATGTGTTGGCCTGTTGTGCATTGTCGGCGTTCTGCTTGGTCATCGAGGCCATCTCTTCAAGCGAAGACGATGTCTCTTGCAGGCCTGCCGCCTGCTCCGTTGCGCCTTCGGCTAATGACTGCGAGGCGGCGGAGACCTGGCCAGAAGAGGCCGCGACCTGTTCGGCATTGGAGGTAAGGCGGTCTACGATTCCGGTGATGCTTCTGGACAGCCCCGTGGCTATAAAAAACCAGACTAATATGGCGACCAGCAAGGACACTGCGCTGATGACCGAGAGCACAATGATGTTGCTTCGGCCTATCGCTGCAACCTGGTTCTTGGCTTCAAAGAACTCCTCCACGTACGAGCCGATTCCGATTACCCAGTCCCACGGCTCAAAATAGGTCACAAGCACGACCTTCTCGCGAGGCGCCGGATCGCCTGCGTTTTGCCAGAAGTACCGTTGCTCAGCCAGTTCTCCGGATTTGAGGGTCACTGCTTTTTGGCAGATTTTCTGGATGAACAGTTCGCCCTTGGCATCCTTGGCTTGGGAAAGGTCTTCGCCGTCTCGTTTTCCGCCATGTGAAATGACGTACTTGCCCGTCGAGTCGAGCACATAGACGTATCCGGTCGTTCCGACCTCAATGCCCATGATCATTTCACGAAGAATCGTGGAAGACTCCTGAGGTATACCGACATACAGCATGCCGGTTACTTGTCTGTTGTCATCATAGATCGGCTCGTAGGCGGTCAAATACCATTGGTTGACCACAAAGGCCCTGCCGGTGTATGTTTGTCCTTTCATGACAGCGGCGACGACCGGGTTTTCCTGGCCTCCCGGGTTGACGCTGGGTATGTAGGTTCCGATGGCGCGTTTGCCGTCGGCTCCGAGGACGTTTGTGCTGATCCTGAGCATGTCACCGGCCGGGTTCATACGCTGGAATACCGTACAGGTGGCGCCGGTCAAGCGGGAGACCCTGTCCACCAGAGGGGAGGCGATACTGGGGTCGGCGTTCTGCTCGACCAACTGGTCGCCGAACGTGACTTTGGGCAGTTCAACGCGCGTGCTGGATCTTGTGAACTGGTTCACGGCATCCCAGCGCATTGTGTCTGAAGCCACTGAAATCTGGTTTTCATTCAGCACCTGACGGGCGGCCGAAAGGCTGCGATCGATATGCTGTTGAAGAAACTCGGCCTGACTCCTGCAGGTTCCATACAGATTCTTTGCAATGTGCTCCAGATCGGCGTAAGCCAGTTTCGAGCTTTCCTGGCTGGCGACCTCGACCATTTTAAGGTTTCTGACATAAATCACTGCCGAAACGATCAGCATCGGCAAAATCGTTGCAAGGATGCCTACAACGAGCAGTTTCGTACGCAATTGCATGTGTCTGAACATTTCTTCTTCCTTATGCTTAACGCATTGAGTTAGATGATTAAAACTTGTAGATGAGGGACATCTGGGCGCGGAGATTGTCGGCGTCCGGCTGGCCTTTTCGTTTGGTGTCCCATCGGGTCAGTTCGAAGCCAACTTGTGTATTCTTATTGATGGAATACAGCACGTTGCCGAAGATGGAACGGTTGTAAGTTCGGTCGTTTGCATCGGCGTCATCACGGTTCACGTCGTCGATACCGAGGCCCACGTTGAATGCCCACTTATCCCACGGGCCCAGGGATGCCGCTATCCAGCCGCCCTTGCTGCGAATTCCTTTGCCCGAATCATTGATGCCCTGGCCGATACCGCCCATGTAAGCATCCATATTCGCACCTGTGAAGAGTTCGCCGTTGATGGTCAACCACTCATTTACGGGTTGTGAGAGATCGACGTTAAAAGACCATGTCTCGACGTCGGAGTGACCGCCGGCAATGCTCGTATCGAATTCCTCTTCGCCCCAATGGCCGGAAACACCAACTGCCGTGTTCTTGTAGCCGAGCAATGACGGGAAAGTCAGACCTGCACGTGCCTGGAAAACCGGCTTGCCCGAGTCCTCGCCTGCTTCAGGAACCGCCGGTCCCATGAAGTGCGAGTCGCCGATGGTTCGCGCGATCGCACCGGCCAAAGTTATGTCAATATCGTCGCCGAGCATGAAGCCCTTAGTCAGCCTCAACTGCGGCCGGCGGTAACCAACGTTGCCCGAGTACCATTGCACGCTGTAATTCAACGTGTTAGGATTCAAAGGTGAGAACACGTCCCATGTTTGGCCGGCTAAGATGCTGAAACGCTCTTCGGGCCAGTCCATAAGCATATAGGCATGGCGCATCAGCAGGCCGGCTTTGTTCTCAGCCGCCCCGGTCCCGTAGAAATCCACCTCAACGTTTCCACTGAGGTTCAAGCCGTCCCCCTGAGGGCCGCGAATTTTGAGCCCGAGACGCGTCTGATTGGCGGTCACGTTGAATTCATCGTCATCCTTGTTGGTTGCTTCAGAGTCAACCCACGTGACGTAATTGCCGGGGTTTGTACGAGAGGTATCGTACGACCCGTCCAGCTTGATATAGCCGTACAGCTCCACGTCCAGACCCGACAGCACCGGGCTCTTGCCGCCCGGACTCTGGCGGACCATTGTGGCGATCTTGCTGAGTTCATCATCGCTCAACTGCGGCTGCGCGGATCGCGCGGTGTCCTTCTGCAGCAGCGCCTTTATTTCATTCAGTTGCATTTCGAGTTTGTCCACTCTGCTGCGCAGCTCCATATTTTCCTGCTGCAGCGCGTCATTGCCCGCCGCGGGGCACACCTGGGCCATCCACACTATGGACAGCACGATCATCGCGGACCATACTTGAACCTTCATGTCTGTTCTCCAAAAATCCATTGACTGTTTGCCGTTGCAGTGTTCAGGGGTCAAGGCGTGTCTGCCGGGAAAGCGCCCGTGATCGGTCAGACGCTCTCAAGCGGCTCCGTGGGGATCCCGGCTTTCTGGTCGGTATTCAGTGAATCCAGAGGGTCGGCCGCCAACACGCGGTCGATGTCCAGCAGTATTTTCACGGAATTTGCGATCTTGCCCATGCCGAGGATAAAATCCGTGTTGACGGCGGCGCCGAAGTGCGGCGACTCTTCAATGTCTTCGCCGGCGATGTCGAGTACTTCCTGCACGTGGTCGACGACGATGCCGGTGTTGAACGCGCGGCCTTCCTGAGCAATCTCGACGACGATGATGCAGGTCTGTTCGGTGGTTGCGGCGGTGTTCATGCCGAACTTCGTCCGGAGGTCGACGACCGGGATGACCTGGCCGCGCAGATTGATCACACCTTTGACGTGCGCGGGCATACGCGGCACGGCGGTGATATCCATGTAGCCGATGATCTCGCGCACTTTGAGAATTTCCAGCCCGAACTCCTCGTTCGCCAGGGCAAACGTGAGGTACTTGCCCTCCTTGTCCACAAGCGAGCTGCCCTTGACCTTGGGTGTTGCTGTGTCGGTCATAACTGTACCTTTCAATGCGTTGATAACATGTTTGTGGCCCGCCGATGCGGCAGTGAGGCTGGGGCTGCCAATGCGTATCTATTCATGGGTGCTCTTTTCTTGTCTGGCCGGCTGTGCTGCGTGATTGCTTGCCGCATGCAACATGGTCAGGGTGGAAAGGCGACTCATGGAGCCGCTATGCCACCGCACGGCACATAGCGGCTGAATCAGGTTGGAGCTTTAGCATCGATGTTTTGGTGTGGCGGCCGTTTTGCTGTTTTTTGCAGGCATAACTCGTCGCAGGCATGCGCACAACGGATATTTGCGGACGGAGCACCTTTATTCAAAATCGCACAATCGCAAAAAAGCTGCAATATCGGACGTGATAACTTCACGCCAGTGCCCTGCAAAATGGAAGGGTGACCGCACGATTTCCCCACGCCACTTTACGACCGGCGAGGTCGATGTGACGTGGGTAAACGACGCCAGAGTGGTGTATTATCCCGCGAGTGCGTGAAAACCGCAACCGCACTTATCTCGCCGGATGGGGCAAGTTGGCAGCACGATTGTGCGCAGAGCGTGGCGGCTGCAGTGTGCAAGAATGCCGTGGTCTTGGCCGACGAATCGCATGTGACGGCCTTGGGCATTTCTGATGGCAGGGTATGGTGGAAGAAACCGCTTTTAGGCCGGTCCTGTCCCATGGAGCATGGCGGTAGATCGTGCGGGGCCGGGTGATAATGGCGCTCAAGGATGCACGGATCATCTGTTTCGGCGGGCAGTTAACCTCGTTCAGGCCGGCGGCTCCGGCGCGCCGGAGTTGGGATCGGTGAAAAAGGATTGTTCCGCAGGCGGCGGCGCGGCCTTCTGACGCTCGGGAGTCAGGCCGGCGAGCACGCGCAGTCGCGCGACCATCTCAACCAATGTGTTAATACGAATAGCCTGTTCGGCGGCTTCGTCGGTCTTTGCCTGCAATTGCGCGACGAGTCCGTCCAGGCGCGCGTTGGCCGCAATCGCGTCGTCAGTCAGTTTCACAGTCGCCTGGGTGAGTTCCTCAATCCATTTTGCCGATTCGGTAGTCCGGCGGCGGGCATCTTCGTGCAACTGAGTGATCAGGTCGATGAGCTTAAGGTTTTCGTTTGCCCTCGTTTCAATGTTTTTTCGAATGCCGGCGACTTCAGCGGCGAGTGCCTCATTTGTGTCTCCGAGGGTGCGGTTCATGGCCATCAACTCGTCAGTTGTTCGAGCCGCCTGATCAGTGATTGAAGCGAGACGGCCTTCCAGTTTGGCAGCTTCCCGCCGGAGCAATTGATTGGTTTCGTCCAATTTGTCGTTCGCAGTAATGAATTTCTGATTGCTGTTTTTCAGGGAACTGCAGTGTACCAACCAGCCGACCGCAAGTACACCGCACATAACAAGCATAACAACCACAATTGTGGGAATCAAGCGGCCTCGATCCGGCCGGGTGTCAGTTTCCTCCATCGTCTTGCACTGATTCACTATTCCTCCCGATGGTCAAGTATAACAGCACGCATCGCGGCTGTTCCGTTGTCACGTTTTCGCGACGTAATTGTTTCGGGGTGCGCTGTTTCGCGCGGCTGTCAGGACGCGTTCGAACTTGCCGAAGATCATTCGCCCGGCCGATGTTTGAAGGGCACTGGTCACGGAAAACATGATGGTTTCGCCGATATGGCCTCGCCCCTCTTCAACCACAATCATGGTGCCATCGTCGAGATAGCCGATTCCCTGCTGGGCCTCCTCTCCCGCGCGGATAACCTTGACCTGCATGGTTTCGCCGGGCAGTGTAACCGTTTTCAGGGCATTGGCGAGGTCGTTAATGTTGACGACGTCGACGCCGCGAAGCTGGGCGACCTTGTTAAGATTATAGTCATTCGTGACGAGACGACCGTCGCAGTTCTTCGTGAACGCCACCAGCTTATGGTCGACGCCGGCCGTGGCCTCGAGTCCCGGCGGCGGCGTGTCGTCCACCTTGACATCGACGATGGAGCTGGTCTGCATTTTGTTGAGGATATCCAGTCCGCGCCGGCCGCGATTACGCTTCATCTTATCCGGTGAATCCGCGATAAGCTGAAGCTCATTAAGAACGAAGCGGGGGATGATCAGTGGTGAGTCAAAGAGTCTGGTCTGGGCAATGTCGGCGATGCGGCCGTCGATAATGACCGACGTATCGAGCACCAGAGGCCGCAAACCTTTGGTCTGCCGCGAGAACACCACGTAAGGGATCACAAAGCGCATATCATCCTTGGTTCGGATGACAAGACTGGTGGTCAGATAGCAGATGCATACGCCCATAATCCATTTGGCGATGCGCATGGCGCTGGGACTCATACGAAAATAGAGGTCGTCGACCATCGTCAATACGGGCGTCATCGCCCAACTTATGAATATGCCGATCATCAATCCGAAAAAGATGCCCGCCAACGAATTGAGCGACTTCTTCGGGGTGAGCCAGTCCACCGCGATGACAGTGGCGGCGATTGCCATCCCCGTGATAAAGATGGCCATCACATCCTGTTCGCCTTCACCGCCGGGCATGTCGGCGCTCTGATTGATGCTGACAAATAAGAAGGCGGCGATAGTGACAATGAAAATGGCGCGGATAAAATAGATGATCATGATAAGACCTTTCGGACCATATGCCAAATACGACTATAATCCCCAACACTATATAATGTATGATAGCTGATTGTACCGCATTGGCTCCGCAAAAGCAAAACATATCTCGACTGGTATCAACGGCATTTTGTCAGGTCCTGTGGCCCTGGGCGGGGGAGCGACAAAAGCGAGTTGGAGCCTCGAAAACGGCTACCTCTTCTCCTGGCGTATTCGTGCCAGTATCGTGCGTGCACCTCCGTCCAGCAGATCCTGTGCCAGTTTGCGGGCCAGATCTGCCGCCTCCTGCACCGGGGCCGACCCATTCCGCTGGATGCGTACATTTCCATCTACATCAGAAATAGTACCCTCCAGAGTAATCGTGTCTTCTTCGACGCGGCTCCAAACCCCCAACGGAATACTGCAGCCGCCGTGCATCGCCGCCAGTATCCCCCGCTCCGCTTCGGCCGCGATGCGAGTGTCACGATCGTCTATCTGGGCTATGTGTTCAGCCAGCGCCGCGTCGTCCGCCCGAATCTCAACGGCAAGCGCCCCTTGTGCGGGCGCCGTGGGAAAGGTCCGGCAGTCCAGGACGGCCGAAATCTTGCCTGACAGGCCAAGGCGATTGAGCCCCGCCTCCGCCAGGATAATCGCATCCACCTGGCCCGATTCCACCTTGCTCACCCGCGTTTCCACATTGCCTCTGAGCGGCACACTATTGAGGTCCCGCCGCAGGTGTTTCATCTGCCCGATCCGCCGCAGGCTCGATGTACCTACGGAGGCTCCCGTCGGCAGGTCAGCAAGCGATGACACGCCGCCCCGCGCGACCAGCACGTCGGCCGTCGATTCGCGCCTCGGAATCGCCGCCACCACCAGCCCTTCGGCATACGTGGTGGGCAGGTCCTTGAGACTGTGAACCGCCACGTCGGCACGTCCGTCCAGCAGGGCGGTCTCCACCTCAGATGTGAAAAAGCCGACCGACTGGGACTTGTAAAGAAAGTCGGATTGATCGCGGTCGCCCTTCGTGCTGATTGTGACGAGCACCACCTCCACGCCCCGGGCGATCTCCTCAATGCGGCGCTTGATATACTCCGACTGCGCCATCGCCAACCGGCTTCCGCGCGTCGCTATGCGAATCTGTTTCATGAGTGCCTTTAATTTCCAGTCCAAATCGTCAGTTCTTCGATTCGGCTACCGTCGCAGTCATTTCAGGCGGTGTGATTCCCGGCGGCAATTCGAGAATGCGGAGATTGCGAAAATGGATTTCTGCACCCTCGGATTCGAGGCAGATGTAGCCTTTTTTGCATTCCGACTTACTGATCCCGTTGACGAATTTACCGTTGACCGCGAGCTTCATAACGCCGTCTACAGCGACCACCGTGTACTTGTTCCACTGGCCCTTGCCCTTGCAGCGTTTTTCAATGGACTTGCTCCGAACACCGCGCGGGTTGTCGGGGACCACCTTCAAACCCATGGTGCCGAACAACTCGCCGTGAACGTAATCATCGGTCTGGTTGTGCTGCACAGCCCACTCCAACTCAAGCATCTGCACTTCAACGCCGCGGGTCAACCGCTGGCCCTGCGGCGGCACCGGCTCGCTCCACAAGAACATGCCCGAGTTGCCGCCGGCCTCCATGTGCCTCCATTCCACTTCGAGGATGAAGTTCTCGTATTGCCGCGTGCTCCTCATGACCCCGATGGGCTGGCCCTTACAGATCAACAGCCCCTCCCGGACGCTCCACGTATCCTCGGCTGTGTTAACGTTCACCCAGCCTGTGAGGTCCTTGCCGTTAAACAGCGAGACAAAGGCGGGTGTTTCGCAGGCGGCTTCGGTCGCTCCGCTGTCAGCGGCCTTTGCCTGATGCGCCATGTACGTCCACAAGCCGGCCGCCGCTGCGACGGCTATCATCACCAGTACCTTCTTCATTTTTCTGCCCTTTCATCCGCCTGCGTTTTGTTGTTGCGGTGGGGCAACGCCCACCTACGTTTTCTTGTATGCCTGGGCCGGGTCGTACACCTTCTCGGCCACGAACTCCAGTGTTGCCTTAGTTCCCGGTTTCACCGAACGATAGAAGCATGACTGATAACCCACGTGGCATTGCCCCTCGTCAACATGCACCTTAAGGACCAAACAATCCTGATCGCAATCGACCAGCACCCGTTCCACGCGCTGCACGTGTCCGGATTCTTCGCCCTTGCGCCAGAGTTTCTGTCGCGACCGGCTGAAATACACGGCCCGCCCCGTCTCCAAGGTCAGGTCCATTGCCTCGCGGTTCATGTACGCCACCATCAGCACCTCGCCGGTCTGCGCATCCTGTGCAATCGCCGTGATCAGCCCGTCAGAACTGAATTTCGGCTCAAAATCCAAACCTTCCTCAATTTTTTTCCCTGCCGCCACTTCACAATCTCCGATTTTCTGATAGTATTTACGTAATTACTGTAGCAGATTTCCGACCGCTATGCCAAGCCATTTTTAAGGAAACGCCGTTGACGCAGGCCAATAAGGCACGAACACCTCGCTTGTCAATCATTATCCGTATCGCCGTAGCGCTGTCGGCCATCGGCCTGCTCTTTTACCTCGGTGACTGGAACATCGGTGCGCTCAAGAACGCCTTTGCACGGCTAAACCCGCTGGCTCTTATCGCGGCGATCGTCCTCTTTATGTTAGCCAACCTCGTGATGGCGTTGCGATGGTGGCTGCTGCTGCGGGCTCAGCACGTCCGGATCGCCCTGCACGCATGCGCGAAGGTTCACTATCTCGGCATGTTTTATAACAATGTCCTTATCAGCTCTATTGGAGGCGATCTGCTGCGGGCGTGGTATATTACCCGGCATACGCACAAGCGTCTGGAGGCCGCGTTTAGCGTTGTTGTAGACCGTCTAATCGGCTTGAGCTCGCTCATTCTTATGGCGGCGGCCTTCGGCTTTCTGTTTCCCGTACCGGAGGGGACCCCGGAATTCAATCTCTCACTGGACCGTGTGCTGATCGCGCGCATTTATCGCTACCACCCGCACATTGGCTTGGGCGCCGCTGCCCTCATCTTCGTTGTCACAGGGCTCCTGCTGCACCCGAACACGCGGCGGAAACTTCATCTTGCCTGGGCGTCGGTCCGGACGCGGGTCGAGCGTCTTCTGATCGGTATTCGCCACTATGCCACGAAGCCTCTGAGCCTGCTGGCCGCCGTGGCGCTGACTTTCGTCGCTCAGTCGCTGCCGATTGTCGGTTTCTGGCTCATTGGTGAATCCATGCAACTGCCGATTCCTCTAAAGTATTACTTCGTCTTTTTTCCGATCGCCTGGGTCCTCGGCGCGATTCCCATCAGCCCGGCGGGAGCCGGGATACTGGAGGGAGGCATAGTATTCCTTTTCACTCGTCTGCCGGGAGTTACTGCCGAAAACGCCCTCGTCCTGGCCATCTGCCAGAGGGCGATGTTTCTGCTGGGCTCGCTGCCGGGGATTATCATTCACGTCCTCGGCGCCCACCTGCCCAGGCGTGTTGCCGGCCCCGAAGGCGATGAAGAGGGCGGGCCGGAGCAGCCGCAAGATCGCGCCCTGTAACAGGCGTCTGTGAGATGCGGCTGTGCATAATTGTCGTCCGCAAGCCGCCCCCGAAGGTCTGTATCCGCCTGCAAATTAATATGCGAAAACCATGCCTTTACGTTGACTTTGACCCTGTGGCAGTGTAAATTACGGTCTGCAAAAAAACGCGGTTTTTAGAGCATAACCGCACTTATGGATGGCTCATTCGGGTTATGGAAGCACAGGCGATATGGCAGAATCGGAAGAACGACCGGTAGAACATTTTGAAGACATGCGAATTCTCGAGGAGATGAAGAATTCGTATCTGAATTATGCGATGAGCGTCATCGTCTCTCGCGCCCTGCCCGATGTGCGCGACGGCCTGAAACCTTCACAAAGAAGAATTCTCGTCGCCATGAACGACCTCAACCTGGGCCCGCGTTCCAAGCACCGAAAATGTGCCAAGATCGTTGGTGACACGAGCGGCAACTACCACCCGCACGGCGACCAGGCAACCTACGGAACGCTTGTCCGGCTGGGCCAGGACTGGAACATGCGCACCACCCTGATCGATCCGCAGGGCAACTTCGGAAGCATTGACGCCGACCCGCCCGCCGCTATGCGGTACACCGAGGCCCGCATGACCGCCGCGGCCGTCGAGATGCTCGACGACCTGAACCTCGACACTGTAGACTTCGTGCCCAACTATGACGAGACGCGGCAGGAGCCCATCGTTTTGCCCAGCAAATTTCCCAACCTCCTGGTCAACGGCGCCAGCGGAATCGCCGTTGGCATGGCGACCAATCTGCCGCCGCACAATGTCGCCGAAGCCTGCGATGCGCTGTTATTGATGCTCGACGACCCGGAATGCGGATTCAAGGACATTCTCGAACGCTTGCCCGGACCGGATTTTCCTACCGGCGGCATTATCTGCGGGCGAAAAGGCATTCTTGACGCCTACGTCACCGGACGCGGGCACCTCCGCGTGCGGGGCAAATACCATATCGAGGAACACAAGAAGAAAGAAGCCATCGTTTTCACCGAGATTCCCTACATGGTCGTCAAGACCACGATTGTCTCCAAGATCGCCGATTGCGTCCGCAACGGTCAGATGGCCGAGGTCTCCGACGTCCGCGACGAATCCGACCGTAAGGGGATGCGTATCGTCATCGAACTCAAGAAAGACACCGACAGCAACGTTGTGCTCAACAAGCTCTGGCGTTTTACGCCGCTACAGACCACCTTCGCCATCAACAACGTCGCACTGGTCAATAACCGGCCGGAGACGCTCAATATCAAGCAGATGCTCAAGCTGTATATTAACCACCGGCTCAACGTCATCCGCCGGCGGACGCGTTTTTTGCTGCGAAAGTGCAGAAATCGCGCTCACATCCTTGAAGGATTGATCCTGGCCGTCAGCGACATCGACGAGATCATCGCTATCATCAAGGCCTCGCCGGACGCCCCGACCGCCAAGCTCAACCTGATGGCAAAGGCCTTGCGGCTGCCGGAAGTCGCCACCCTCAAAAAGCTTCTGCCGGAGCGTTTTCTCGACGAACGCAAGTCTGCGGACCAGTTTCTCACCGGCCCTCAGGCCGACGCCATCCTGACCATGCAGCTTCAGCGCCTAACCGGCCTTGAAATAGAAAAGCTTGCCCGGGAGTACGCGGAACTCAGCGAGAAGATCGAAGGTTATGAGGCCCTCCTGGCCAGCCGTGACCTGCAGCTTGACGTCGTCCGCGAGGACGTCCACGAAATCAAAGAGAAGTACTCCAACGCGCGTCGTACCGTTATCACGGAAGAGGCCGTCGAATTCAATATCGAAGACTTTGTCGCCGAAGAAGAGGTCCTGGTGACAATCAGCCATAGCGGCTACATCAAACGCATGCCCATCGACACGTATCGCAAGCAGGGTCGCGGCGGAAAGGGCGTCATCGGTTCGAGCACCAAAGAAGGCGATTTCATCGAACACCTGTTCACCGCTTGCACGCACGATTACCTTCTCATCTTCACCAGCAAAGGTATCTGTCACTGGCTCCGTGTATACAACATCCCCAATATGTCCCGCCAGAGCATGGGCCGAAATATCGTCAATCTTCTCCAGCTCAAAGACGAGAAGATCACCTCCATCATCAACGTGCGCGAATTTGACGAACGCCAGCTTCTCATGGCGACCGGTAACGGTGTCGTCAAGAAGACGGTCCTGTCCGCCTACGGCAACCCGAGGGCCAACGGCGTTATCGCCATCAGGCTCGATCCTAACGACGATCTCATCGGTGTCGCCGTCACCAGTGGGCACGACGAAATCATCCTCGGCACCCGTGACGGTATGGCCATCCGCTTCAACGAGGACGACGTTCGCTCAATGGGGCGTGCCAGCCGCGGCGTGATCGGCATTAAGCTTCGCTCCGGTGATCAGGTTGTCGACATGGTCATTGTCGAGCCGGGCGGAAGCCTGTTGACCGTCTGCGAAAACGGCCATGGCAAACGCACCAGCATCGACGATTACCGCGTGCAGAGCCGCGGCGGTGTTGGACTCATCAACATCAAGACCACCGCCCGCAACGGCAAGGTGGTCGCCATGAAGCCGGTCCATGACGATGACGAGCTGATGCTGATCAGTGCTCACGGACTCATCATGCGCACCGGCCTCGAAGAGGTCCGGGAAATCGGGCGAAACACCGCCGGCGTAAGGCTCATCAAGCTCAATGCAGGCGATAAACTGGTCGCGGTCGAACGCCTCGCCGCCGTTGAAGAAGATGAAGGCGCCGCCGGTGCTGATACAACAGGTCCCATTGAGGAAGACCTTGGTAAGGAGCAGTAGCACTCCCGGAGGACGCATGACCGCCAAGGCCGCAAAACCTGAAAAGAGAGCCCCGGGTATTTACGTGATCTGCGGAAAGGACCCGTTCCTCGTTGGCGAAGAATGTGAAGCCCTGTTAGATCGGCTGCTGCCGGTTGATCAGCGGCCGCTGGCGCTCTACCAGCCGCCGGCCGAGCAGGCTGCTATTGCCGACGTTCTCGACGAACTCCGCACGCTGCCGTTCCTTGCCGAAAAGCGCGTTGTCCTCATCAAGGATGCCGATCCCTTTATCTCCGCGTATCGCCAGCAGCTCGAAAACTACTTTGAAAAACCGAGCTCCTGCGGTGTGCTGGTCATGACCGTGAGCACCTGGATGAAAACTACGCGGTTGGCAAAAAAACTTCCCGACGTCGGCCAGCTGCTCGACGTTGCTGACATCAAGGCCCGGGAATTGCCCCAGTTCGCCGCCCGCTGCGCCGAAACAAAGCATGGCAAGAAGCTTGCGTCGGCGACTGCGCGGCTCCTCGTCGAACTGGCCGGCGACGAACCCGGCCGCATTGCAAGCGAGGTCGACAAACTCGCCATGTACGTTGGCGACCGGCAGGCCATCACCGCCGAGGACGTGCACACGCTCATTGGTCACAACCGCATGTTCAATGCATTTGCCGTCATCGACGCCGTGACCGCCGGCGACCTGACCGGCGCGCTCCAGCGGCTGCGCAATATGTTTGCCAGCGATAAGAGCGCCGAATACACGGTCGTGGGCGCGTTCGCTTACCACCTCCGAAAAATGTTTTCCGCCAAGGTGCTTCTGGCCGGCGGTGCAAGCCCCCGGCAGGCGATGCAGCAATTACGCATCTTTGGCGACACGGAACGCTTTTTCCGGCAACTTTCGCGGATGACCCTCGAACAGATCGCGGGGATCATCTGCTGCCTGGCGCAAATCGACTACCAGACCAAGACGGGCGGCGGTGCGTGCAGCGTGGCGATCGAACAACTGGTCGTGAAACTCACGGTAGCCGGGCGATAAGGCAATTCCGGCAATCGACAGGTCACGGCAAACAAATAAAGACGATGTTTTTGGGAGAGCGAAATGACGCGAAAGAAAATAACCGTCGTAGGTGCGGGCAACGTGGGCGCTACCACCGCTCATATCGCCGCCGGGCGTGACCTCGGTGACGTTGTTCTCGTGGATATTATTGAGGGCTTTGCCGCCGGCAAGGCCCTGGATATATCCGAATCCGCGGGTGTCTATCCTTTCTCCTGCGGCGTCAGCGGCGCCGTCGATTGGCAGGCCGCCGCCGGGTCCGACGTGGTCATTATCACCAGCGGTCTGGCCCGCAAGCCCGGCATGAGCCGCGATGACCTGGTCGCCAAGAACACAAAAATTGTCCAGTCCGTCTGCCGCCACGTCGCGGAACAATGCCCCGAGGCATTCGTGATCGTTGTATGTAATCCCCTGGACGCCATGGTTTACACCGCTGCCCGCACAACCGGCTTTCCCGCAAATCGCATCATGGGCATGGCTGGCGCCCTGGACAGCGCCCGATTCGCATACTTCATCTCCGAAGCACTCGGCGTAAGCTGCGGCGACATCGCCGGCGTGCTCATGGGCGGCCACGGCGACGACATGGTGCCGCTGCCCCGATACACCGCGGTCGCGGGCATACCGCTGACCGAACTGATGGATGCCGACCGCATCGCCGCGCTTATCGACCGCACGCGAAACGGCGGCATTGAAATCGTCAACCTCCTCGGCTACAGCGCCTACTATGCGCCCGCCGCCGGCGCCGTTAAAATGGCCGAAGCCATCCTTAAGGACAAGAAGTCCGTCATGAGCTGCTGCGCCTGGTGCGACAAGGAATACGGCGTGGGCGGCGCCTTCGTCGGAGTGCCCGTCGTGCTCGGCTCTAAGGGTGTCGAAAAGGTCATTGAACTCGACCTCAATAATGATGAAAAAACCGCCTTCGCCGAATCCGTTCAGCACGTCAAACGCCTGACCGCCAAAATTGACGAACTTCTGTGATTAGAAGGTCTCAGGGCTGGTGCAGTTTGAAGGAGTTCGTGTCGGCGTCCGGTTCCGATTCGGCGGCGGGCGGGTGCTCGATCTGCTTATTGAACAGCCGAAGTTGAATATCCACCGCCCCGACCGCCCAGTCGATGTAATGCAGTTGGTGGTACGGCCGCCTGTGGGCCTCCTGGAGCAGACCCGCCCGAATCGTCTCCACGAACCGTGTACGTGAACCACGGCTGATCTCGGTCGGGTTTGCCGACCATTCTTTCAACTCATCGTATTGCCTCCGCAGTCTGCGGCTGGACGCCAACTGCTGTGCCGTCAGATAATCGGCCGGGTTGTATGCAAACTGTAATCCCTTGAGCGCCATGATCAGCGGCTCGTAGTTGGCCCGCGGATCAAGGCGGATAAACTTGTACTGCTGTACGTAACTGGCCCCGTGCATCGCCGATTTCTCGCCGATTTCGTCGCGGCTCAATTGAAACGAACGCTTGCTGATTCGAGAGAAGACCAGTTCCTCGCCGTAGATGTTCTGCTCGATTTCGTCGTGCTGCATACGCGAAATCCATAGGCGGCCCATGGCGTTCGTTTGTGTGCCGCCGCCCAGCGCCAGCAGACACTTGACAAAGCTCAGCGGCAGGACTTTGCGGTTCAGGGCGCGATGCCGCATGATCTGAAACGACAGATGCAGCGAGTGGGGCCGCACCGGATAAAACAATGCGATCTCCCGGATCAACTGGTTCATCAGCCAGGGGTCCCCGGTGGCGGGCTTGGAAATCTCCCCCGCGGTATTGAGCCGTCCCGGCGCCAGTTCCAGGAATCCTCGCCGACGCGGGCCCGACCGGCCTGTATGGTCATCCACATACCCGCCCAGCTTCCATGTCAAGACGTCCAGGCCGAAATCGCTGAAATACTTGAACCCGTCGAATATCACCTCCTGCTTCTGGCTGTTTGCGTCGATGGCCCTGAAGCCGAGGTTGCTCAATTCCAGTTCCGCCCCCATAGGAACCAGGCCGGGCTGTGCGTTGGCCCGGATGCGCTCGATTTCACTGGAAGCCATTCGCGAGTCAAAGATACTCTCCGCCGCCGCCACGCCGTACTTGACGTAATCGATCAAATCGTAGCGATCCCCCGAAGGCATAGTCTCCAGGCACCGCCGCAGCATCATCTGAACGGCGGCTGTGTTCGCATTGATCATTCGCAGTGCCGCCAGTACGCTTGCCGACCGCGTGTAGAATCGCCGCGACGGATAAAGCCGGTCCAACTCGTAGCGGTAACGTGACTGGAGGATGTGTTCGAACTGATTGAGCACAACTTGCTTGACGACCAGCGCAAGGTAATTGTCGATGAACGGCGCCGCCTCCGGTTCACTATACAAATGCCGGATGCTTTGATACGGCCGGTCCAGCTCGTGTTCCAGGTAGTAGTCGCTGACAACGTCGCTGCGCAGGTGGCTCACGACGAGGTCGCGCTCCGTCGTGCCCAACAGTTGTCGCCGCGCCCTTCGCTCGACGTCCGCGTCAGGCGATTCCTCGCCGGGCCGGGTGTGCGTCTGAAAAAAAAGTTCGATCCGTTTTCGCAGCCACAATTCATGAATCAGGTTCACGTGAAAACGGTCCCCGAAGCGTTTCTTCATCGTCTTCGGGCTGGCAAGATACGCCTGAGCCTCGACCAGGCCGCCCGCGGTGTTCACATGCACCGTTTCCCGGTCGTAGAGATGTCCCTCGTACCGGTCGATTTCCGCCATCGCCGCAGGCGGTACGTCATAGATCACAAACCCTTCGATTTTTGCAGATGCGTCCGGCACCGCGTAAAAATAGACATTGTCGGGGCTTACGCGCCGATAATTGGCCAGCAGCGCAAGTTCGGCTAACAGAATGCTGCGTTCGACGCGCGACGGCCGCACCGTGAAATGAAGTCCGCACACCGACTGAAAGACCGAAGCGTCCCGCAGCGATCCGTAGACGAACAGATTGACTTTTCTGGTTTCCATATTCTCTTGACTCCCGGCCTGCGCCCGGCATCTTCCTCCCTGATTTCACAATACGGCTTCTGCACCACTTAAGTGCACCGAGGCAACAAGCGGGTTTAGTGCACGATGCGGTTTACGTGTGCATGCACACACGTCAGAATCTCGTAACAAATCGTATCGGCGAGTTCCGCAAGCCGGTACACTCCGCAAGGGGAGTCGTGGTCCGAATCGATCACCGTCACTATTTGACCTAATCGCACACCCGGCACGTCGGTCACGTCGAGGATGATCTGGTCCATGCACACCCGTCCGATCACAGGCGCTATGTGCTCGCCCAGCTTCATCACCGCCCGATTCGAAAAACACCGCCGGTAGCCGTCCGCATAGCCCAGTGGAATAATCGCGGCCGTCGTGTCCCGCGGCGCCATGAACGACCGTCCGTAACTCACCGATTCTCCCGCCGCGATCCGCTTGAGCTGCGTAATGGGCGCTTGCAGTTTCATCGCCGGCTCCAGCCGCACCGGCGCGTTGGCCATCGGCCTTGAGTAATAACCGTAAAGGCTCACTCCGCACCGCACCATGTCGAAATGTGCGTCCGGCATTTTGATCGTTGCGGCGCTGTTGGCCGCATGCACCAGGACATCCGGCCGCGCCCGCAGGTGCATGCGATCGAGGAAACCGTTGAAACGCTTCAACTGGTCCCGGGCGTACGAATGATCGTCCTCGTCCGCCGTCGCAAAATGCGTATATATGCCGGCCAGACGCAGATTCGGACACGCGTCGATCCGCCGGATCATCTCCGCCGCGCACGCCTCCTCGACACCGCAGCGCCCCATACCCGACTCCACGTTCAGGTGCAGATTCAGCACCTGAATGCCGCCCGCCAGCAGGCCGGCAACGTACGTCACCGCTTCCAGTGACGCCGCGACACAGTGCAGGTCGTAATGGGCGCACGCAAAAACCTGGTCAGGCGGCGCACCCTCAATCAGCGGCTCAAGAATCAGGATCGATTGGCGATGCACCATTTCGGCGATGTGGATCGCCTCGTAGAAGCTCGCAACTGCAAAGAAGTCCACGTCCGCGCCCTGGAGAACGTTGACCACCTCATGGAGGCCGTGCCCATACGCATTGGCCTTCACCACCGCGCAGAAACGTGTTCCGGGCGCACAGAGCCGCTTCAGGTTCATTGCGTTATTCAGAAGCGCTCTCGAATAGATGTGCGCCTGCAGATCCGGTCGAATCAGGGCATGGCCGCGATAAAGTTTCATGGTCATCCATCACGCAAAATCTCGCCGCGTAATTGCAGCAGTTCTCGAAACGCACGCAGGATTACCCGTGGATCGCCGCCCGACGACCTTCCCGACCTTCGCGGATAGTGCCGCACGCCCGCCTGTCCGATCGTGTAGCCTTTGCGCAGCGCCCGAGCCAGTATTTCCGCATCGATCAAGGCGCCCTGGCTCTGCATTTCAATCCGGTCGAAAATCTCACGGCGGTACAGCTTAAATGCACAGTCCACGTCTTTCAGGCGCATTCGAAATACCCGGCCGACCAGCCGGTTCCAGCAGAATGCACTCAAACGCCTCCGCCAGCCCTCCTGCCGATTCAGGCGGTAACAGCTCACAATATCGTACTGCCCTGCGAGCGGTAGAATGCCTTTTAATTCCTCGACATCGAACTGGGCGTCTCCGTCGGTGTAAAATACCCACTCCTTTGTCGCTGCCCTGAAACCCGACTGCAGCGCCGCCCCATAGCCGAGGTTCGTCGGGTGGTGGACCACCTTCACTGCCGCAAGTTCGTCAACCAGCCGATCGGCAATCGCCGGTGTCTCATCCGTGCTGCCGTCGTCAACAATAATAATCTCATAATCGGAGGCGACTTCATTCAGGACGCCAATGGTCTTGCGCACCAGCGATTCCACGCTTGCTGCTTCGTTGTGGCAGGGAAAAAATACACTGATCTCACACCGGCCGAGACCGGAATCGTCGGGGTGGAGAGAAGCATTCATTACCATCTTGCTTTTTGTCCAATACGCTGCTGTTCTTCCTTGTACAGTTCGTCAAGGCCGCCGTACTTCTCTTTGTACTCCGGATTCGGGGTTCCCGCAAGATAGTTGGCTGCGATCATCGCCGCGACCAGCTTCTTCGTATAGCCCCCCTGGGTCGCGTACACATGCTTATTGCTTATGAAACGGTCCAGGTATGAGACAATAAAGGCGGTCGCCGCCGCCCGCAGATGTGCATGCCGCATGGCCGCATCGTGTACCAGCAACTGCATCGGGGCCTGAGAGTTGTCGACTTCGAACGACCTTATCGCGTGCTCCAGCCCGCGGCGCGACAAAGCCTCATCCCTGAAGGCCAGCAGGTTCTTGGCCAGCGTCAGCTCCTTCGAAAAATCATTGGGAAACCGGGCCTTCTGGTTGAGTATGTCATCCAAAAGCTGCTGTCCCTGCGGCGTTTCCTTGTTGATCAGAAGAAACTGGTAATTGTCCATGTAAGCCGTGCGCCAGTTTGTCTGCGTCTGCATGCCCATCATGAAATCGGAATTGATCTCATTGACCGGCATCAGAATCACCCACACGTCGTGTTCCTTCAACTGGGCGTCGATCCACGCGCCGATCTTCTCGAAATCGGGGTACGCAAGCTTGCGTTTAGCCAGAAATGCGCTGCGAACCTGCGGGCCCCCGCTCTTAATATACTGCCACAGCTTAAACTTGTCATGATTGTAAGCCGCCTGTGCACGACCGTCCATAAACAGCTTCAGCGGAATCTCACCCGTCTTTTCATCCGGGTGTTGACCGAATGCCACGGCGCCGCCTTCTGTCCAGTGATTGAATATACGGCCGCTGAGGTTGTTCTCGCGGATGAACCAGCATACTTCAAACGGCTTAATATTCGATGCCGTCATTCGCATGAAGACAGAGTCCCGCACGTCGTCGTTGGCCCACGGGTCGAGATAAACATGCTTATAACGCGCTCCCCAAAGTGTTCCGAGGAGAACCGCCGCTACGGTGAATCCCGCCGGGACCGCCCACCGCAGTCTGGCCGGCAGGGCAGGCAAGTCCAGTCGACCCGTCCGGTTAAACTGCACCCGCGCGCCGATCATTTTGACAGCATGGTCCAGGAAGAGCGCCATCAGCGGGCACATCGCTACTCCCGCAAGCGGAATAAACCGCCGCATCTTGACTGCCATGGAAACCGTATAGATTGCAATCGCGATATAAGCCAGATCGACCTTGGGCCACTCGAAAGTGCCCGGGATCGGGTCGCCATTGCCCCGTGCCCGCCGCCTTGTCTCAACCCGCGGCCTGAGCGTCATTGCCACTATCCACAAGCCCATCGCCGCGAACATCAGAATAAACATGACGAGAAATGCCGTCTCCTCGCCCACCGGATTGTTCCACTCGAAAGCCCCGTGCCATTCGTTCACCGTCCGCCACGATTCAGCGTGTTTCGAAATGCTGATCTCGAACGTATGCGTGAGGTTGGTCAGGTGGAACGGGTTGAAGATGAGCATTGCCAGAAACGCGACAAGGCCGGCGCCCGCCGTGTGCAGCACCCCCTTAAACCCTATGCTCGGAAACACTTTCCTGAAGGGAATCGTAACAAAATGAATCCCCGCAAAGACCACAAGCATCATAAAGGCATAGACGTACCCGCCGTGAACGTTGCACCAGAAGACCAGCAGCGGCACGATCAGCCAGATATAATGAAAGTTTCTGTAGGTCGCAAGCACCAAAATGAGCAGGTACGCTGCGACCAGCACATTCGAAAAAACCGCTGGCCTTATGTCAATGAAGGTCCGCCCCACAAAAACGGCGAAACAGGCTCCCGCCGCCGCCCAGGGCGCGCTTGCACCCATGACCCGCCCGATATAGTAGACGCACACCGCGCACAAAAACGTCACGCCGAACTTCCAGTAGACCAAGGCGTTGTAGTCGTAATCCCCATCGGTCCCAAACGCCTGGGCCATACGATAAAAAATCACGTGCGTCAGCCAGTTCTGGTTAATCCATCCAGTCGGATGAATCTTCTGGATGATCGGCCGCGTCCATTCCGGAAACCTCTCCAACTGGGCTTGCGTAGGGCCCGCCTTATGCGAATTAAAGCTGAACGGTTCGACCGTGTCGACCCCGTGCTCCACGAAGTGCCGCCCGCACGCCATCGCCACCCACGTATCGCCGGCCGCCACCATGTGTGTGCATGCGTGACCCGCGAAGATGGCGATCATGGCCCAGAGCGCTGCCGCCGTCCAAATTCTGAGAATAGAATGTCTGGTTCCGTTCTCCGTCAACTCAGCCATTTCTCGATCCTGTCGAGACCCTTTTCAATCTGTGCCATTGAGCAGGCAAAACTCAAACGTACATTCTCGGGGCAGCCGAAGGGCTCGCCCGGGACAATCGCTACCTGCGCCTGCTCCAGAAGAGCCGACGCAAAGTCCAGGCTCCCGTTGATCTCCGCGCCGCCGATCGTTCGGCCGTAGTGCGCCGAAACATCAGGAAACGCATAAAACGCACCCGTGGGTTTGTCGCAGGCGACGCCCTTGATCGCATTGAGCCGCTTATGAATATAAACGCCCCGTTTCTCAAATTCGATACGCATCTTTTCCACTGCGTCGCTCGTATCGTTCAAGGCCGTAACCGCCGCCGATTGTGCAAACGTTACCGGGTTCTGGGTCATGTGGTCCTGCAGCCGTCCCATTGCTTTGATGACGTCCAGCGGGCCGGCCGTGTAACCCAGCCGCCATCCGGTCATCGCAAATGCCTTGCTCAGGCCGTTAACCGTCAACGTCCGTCGGTAGGCATCCTCGCTCAGTGAGGCGAAACTTACGAAACGGGTGTCGCCATATATGAGTTTCTCGTAAATCTCATCAGAAAGAACCATAATCCTGGTGCCCTCAAGGGCCTTGGCCAATGCGGCAAGTTCGTCTGGTGTATACGAGAACCCCCCCGGATTGTTTGGCGAATTGAGGACGAGAAGCGCGGTCTTATCATTCGTCGCCGCCTTCAACTGCTCGGGTGTGAGTTTGTAACCATTGCTGCTCTGTGTCCGCACGACGACCGGCGTCGCTCCGGCCAGTTTGACCGCCTCGGGATACGTCACCCAGTAGGGCGTCGGCAGTATGACCTCGTCGCCGGGGTCCAGAACCGCCTGCATACACTCGTACACCGAGTGCTTGGCCCCAATATTCACGATAATTTGCTCGGGGGTATACGTCAACTTGTTTTCACGCTTCAACTTGTCCGCAATGGCTTTCCGCAGCTCGATTGTCCCGGATGTCGCCGTATATTTTGTTTTGCCGGCCTGTATCGCGTCGATTGCCGCCTGCTTGATATAATCCGGCGTGTCAAAATCCGGCTCACCTGCGCCAAATCCCACCACATCAATGCCCTGCGCCTTCATCTCATTGGCTCTGGTCGTCACGGCCATCGTCGCCGACGGCGGCACGGCCTGTGCCCGCTTGCTGACCTTCATCCCGCATTATCCTTTCTATTAGTGGTGAATTCTCACGCAATACTGCATCTGTTTGCGTATTAAATGCATATCCAGCCTATTTAATCAGCATCGGTCGGGCAGGTCAAGGAAAATGCTCATGCGGGTATTCTGCGAAGCGACGTTGCCTTCGCGGAGTATTCGGCATAATCACAGCCCCGTCCGAGCGCCGCTTGCTTGGGGCCCGAAAGGAACCACCGTGAACCGCAACAGAACGATCATTGGCGCCGATCTGTCGAATATCCCCGCAGACTCGCCGTTTATTACGGCTGGCTTTTTGCCAGGTCGACGAACTCGTCGCGCACATCAGAGCCAACTCGGACGTGTAACTCTCCCCCCGTGACAGTCCATCACCGCCGGCGGCCAGCGCCGTAACCCGAGCGGCCGAAGTGTCCATAAGGAGGCCCGAAAGGCCCGTGATAATGGCCGGGAGAGCCGAACCCAAAGCCTACGGAAATGCTGCTGCCCCGGTAACGCCGTTGCGGGCTGTAGAAATAAGACGTCCCGACGTACGTCCGCGGATGATACCAATCGGTGTAGTAGGGATCGTCCACAATCACGACCCGGCCGTGCGGATGGTACTCGTCATAGACCACCACCGCGTCGTCCCGGAGCGGCACCTTTACCCAACTGCCTTCCCCCGGCACATCTGAAAGGGGCGGCAGGGGAGGTGGATTGCCGCTCTCGGCATTGTAGGCTTCAATTAGCTTGTTGTACTCGTACATCGTGCCGGCCCGATACTGCCATCGGTACGCCTGCTGCCGTTGGCTCGCGCAGCCTGCCGTTAACAATAATCCCGCGATCGCTATGACCAATAACAGATATCTCATGTGCTCGCCTTTCCGTCCCGTCCCTTCCTATTATACACAAAATTCCCCGTCAAGGCAAACCCTCACGGTCGTAATGGTTTGACCGGAGCCTTGTAGAGGTCTGCCGGGGGCAGCGGGTGAACCTCCCATTCCGTCGGTCGTCCGCTTCCGCCTGCAGCGCCTTCGCTTCGTCGGGCTTCTGTTGGGCCTTCTTGATCCGAGCCAACTGCCGCAGCCCGTTTGCACGCAAGGCCACCGGAGGCGCGGGGTCGAAATTCACAAACCGCCGGATCGCCTTTTCGGCCTTATCGTGTTCTCTTGCCTGTGCATAATACCGGGCCAGATTCAGCAGTTCGGTGCAGTATGACGCATCCAGTTCGATCGCTCTGTTCAAATGATCAACGGCATACTGCGTGTCGGCGGCCTGCGCCCCGTCATTTTGCATGTACGCGCCGGCCAGCCCGGCATGTGCGCCGGCATTGTCCGGATGCGCGTCGACAACCTTCTGCCAGATGGCGATCTTTTCGGCGCTGGTCTTCCGGGGTTGTATTTCGCATCGCGCCTTTGCGCCGTACACCGGGTCCAATTGTTCCAATTTATGTAGCTGCTGCCGCGCCTTCGACTTGTTGCCGCCGGCAAACCAGGGAAGGCGGTCATACAAGCCCATCAGGTCCACCCTCGCTTCATGGAAATCCGGTTGCAATGCCACTGCACGCTCGAATGATTTTATGGCTTTGTTCATCTGCCCGGGCATTTCGAGGCGGCTCAAAACGCCGTGCATCTTCTGTATGCCGTAGTAGGTCGCGATCTTGCCTGCCCAAAAGTGATACCTGGGATTGTCGCCGTCGATGGCAATGGCTTTTTCAATCGCCTTCTGCGCGGGACCCAGGTTGACGCCGTCCGTATTGGTGAAGATGGTGTAGAAACGGACTCGCGCTAATTCAAATTGTACTGCCGCATCTGCCCGGTTTGCGTCAACAGCCGTCTCGAGCAGCCGTTTGGCCTCGTCGACCTGCCCGGCCATTCTCAGTTCAAATGCCTGCATGACCACAGTGCCGGGTTCGTCACTTCTGTTTGCCTGTGCAGCCGGTCCGGCCAGGACCGCCACCACCCAGAGCACTCCAATCACTCGACTTGCCGCCGTCATTGTCCTTCCTTCCAAACCCAGGACACTACATTTCACTGCGATTCGAACGCTGCAATACCATTCGCAATGACCGTGCCAGGAAGGGGAGCGTGACATAAGTGACTTGTTTCCAAATGGTTAGGCCGCCGGTGATTGGATGCAGGGCGCGTCCGGTCGCGGTAGATCGACATTTCATGCAGAGGCGATGTGCATCCAGTGCGCATTTTTTCTGACCCCCACACGCCCGAACAGCCATGCACGCGACGTATTATCCGATGTCCGCCTCGCCGATCAGGTGCTCATTTTCAGCTACAACATAGGTGCATACCAGATCGCCGGTGACATTATTCATAGTCTCGAACATGTCCAGAATGGGGTTGATGCCCAGCGCCAAGGCCACTACCGTCGCCACCTGCTCCGGACGAAGCCCCATCGTCTCCAAAATGACGAACAGCAGCATTAGACTGCCCCCCGGTACGCCGCCTGCGCCGATCGACGCCAAAACTGTCGTAATCACCAGCACTGCCAGCCCGGAAACGCTGAGTTGGATGCCGAACATGTTGGCTGCCAGAACGGCGAACATCGGCAGGTGGACACAGACGCCGTCCATGTTGATCGTCGACCCCAGTGGCAGAGAAAACCCGGCCAACTCGTTCCGCACACCTAACCGCTCCTCGGCCGTTCGTATCGAAACCGAAAGCGTCGCTGCGCTGCTCCGCGTCACCAGCGCCATGATCATCGCCTCCTTCATGCGCCCCAGTACGGGGAACGGATTGCGACGCGTCGTCGCCAACATAAGTCCCGGGTAGATGCACAGGACCATGACGCCAATGCCGGCCACCACGCCTATCGTCACGCTCACATACGGCCCCACGATGGCCGGCCCGTACCGTCCAAAGTTGACCGCCGTCAGCGCAAAAACTCCCACCGGCGAGTACTCCAGGATCCATCCCACCAGCCGGAACATCGCATCGCGGCACGCCTCCACTATCCCCATGAGGCCTGCCAGCCGGTCGGAATCTTCTTTGCTGGCGGCCCGCTCCATGGATACCCGCACCGCCAGCCCGAACAATATCGAAAACACGATGATCGGCAGAAAGTTGCCCGTCGCCAGCGCTTCGAACGGGTTGGTAAACATGCGATACACCATTTGCGCTAATGCCGCCGTCCCACTGATTGCTGGCGCCGCCGTCACAGGGGCCGGTTCCGCTGCCTGCGCCATAGCCTGCCATTCTGCAAGGTCGGCGCCGCTGCCAGGATTAATCAGCATCGCCAGGCAGGCCCCAACCACCGCCGCGATGAGCGAGCACAGGAGGTACCACCCGATCACCCTCAGACCCACCCGGCCGAACCGGCCCACCGCCAGATGAGACGCTCCCGAAACAAGCGAGAAGAAAACAACCGGAATTACAATCATCTTCAACATGTGAACAAAAACTGTGCCGAACGGCTCGATCACCCGCAGGATGCTCGCGGCCTGATTCCCTGCGCCTGATTGTGCCGCCGCCCACAACATCCCCCCGGCCGCGGCGCCCGCCGCGAGGCAAACCAGTATGCGCATGATCAGCGAAATTCGAAAATACCACGCAAACAGCTTCCACATGCTTTACCCTTTCGCGAGTGTTTTCCATCGAAACGCCGGCTGAGTATAGCCTGTGTATGCTTGCGGGGCAAATACGGCTTCATGTTTGCGCAAAAAAAAGACGGCGCAGCCGCGCCGTCAGAGTCTGATATCCCGGTTCAACTAAAACTGCCGATACCGAGTTAATCCTCTTCGATTTCCTCCTCTTCGATTTCTTCGTCACCGGCCTCTTCGTCGCACATGCATTCTTCCGCAGGCAGCCCGCACCCCACGCAAACGCCGTCCTCAATCTCCATCCCGCACACGGCACAAGGCGTACATCCACATTTCTGACACATAAACAAGCCTCCCGATCATGAATAATGTTTCGTTAGTAAACCTTCACCCCGGTCGATCACGTCACAAACCGCCGCCATATCGACGGCATCCAGATATCGACCATTCGGACGCTCGTTCATAAGAACATTTTGCCTGGCGGGGAAACCGCTTGCCGTACCATGCGAGCGACGAGCCGCCGCACTCAAATTTCCTTAATGTTCCGGTACAAACAGCCGATGTGCTGTGCGAAACCCAAGGGGGCATTAATGACCACAGGCGAACGGCTCTGCGCGGTGAACTGCAAACGGACGAAGTGAATGTGTGTGCGGAGGCAATATGAAAAAACTGCTTAAGACGACGTGGAAAGAATTCAAGGATGACAACGCCATGACGCATGCTGCCGCGCTGGCGTTCTACGCTCTCTTGTCGTTAATTCCTTTTCTCAGCCTTGTCTTGCTCATTGTACGGATATTTATGCGAGGCGAAGCCGCAAGCAACCAGATACTGGGCTTCGTGGAGGACTTTGTCGGCAAGAATGTTGCAGACATCCTTGGCGCCATGTTTGAAAGGTCGGAATCGTACGGCGGCCGCGCCTCATCCATCATGGGCATCGTTGTCCTTCTGATAGGCGCTACCGTATTGGTCGGCCACCTGCAAAGAGGACTCAACCACATGTTTGATGTTGAGGAACGTCAGATGGCGACCAAAGAGAAGGTGAAGACCTTTTTCAAAACGAAGGGCAAGCTTCTCTTGACCGTCGTTGCGGTGGCGGTCGCGGTGATCGGTCTGCTGATCGTTTCCTTCGCGCTGAGCTATGTTGTGAGGACGGTCGGAGCGCCCTCGTGGCTCTTCGATCTGCTGCACTACGCTGCGGCTTTTGCCATCGTCTACTTCTTCATCACCTATCTGTTCATGTTTGTGCCGGACGCAAAACTCACCTTTAAGCAGATCCGCGGCGGGAGCCTTGTCACCACCATCCTGTTCATAGTGGGCCAGGTAGCGATCGGAATCTACTTCAGGTATTCCCAAACGGAGCAAATGTACGGGTTCATGGCAAGCATAATTCTTTTCGTTCTCTGGGTCTATTACAGTGCCATGGTCTTGTACTTTGGCGCCGAGTTGACCCATGTCTGGGCGAAGGATCGCGGCGATAAACCCTGACGCGTCGTACCTTGCGCAGAATCCAACATGCACCCTTGAACGCCGTGACCCGCGGCGGTAAACTGTCGTCGCCTTCGGGTGCTGTGGGCCCTGGGCATGCAAGGAATGCCTGGCAAGGAGCCGAAGTATGTACACGACAATGCGGCCGTTTATAGCCGACCAGCTTAAAGAGATCACCGAGTCGGGCCTGTACAAGGCCGAAAGGGTCATTACCGGCCCGCAGCGCATGCACATCACCGTAGCCGGCGGTCGCGAAGTACTCAACATGTGCGCCAACAACTATCTTGGCCTGTCGGATAATCCGGAAGTGATTGCAGCCGCAAAAGCAAGTCTCGACCAATGGGGCTTCGGCATGTCCTCGGTCCGTTTCATCTGCGGCACGCAGACTATCCACAAACAGTTGGAAGAAAAAATTGCCGCATTCCTGGGCGTCGAGGACGCCATTCTGTACTCCTCCTGCTTTGACGCCAATGGCGGACTCTTCGAGACGCTTCTCGGGTCCGAGGACGCCGTTATCAGCGACCAGCTCAATCACGCCAGCATTATTGACGGCATCCGTCTGTGCAAGGCCCAGCGATACCGCTACAGCCACAATGATATGGCCGATCTCGAAGCAAAGCTCAAAGAGGCGCACTCCGCTCGTTTCCGTATGATAGCTACCGACGGCGTTTTCTCCATGGACGGCCACATCGCAAAACTAAACCAGATCTGTGATCTTGCCGAAAAATACGACGCTTTAGTCATGGTAGATGACTCCCACGCGGTCGGCGTGCTCGGTGCCCACGGCAAAGGCACCCATGAACACTGCGGCGTCATGGGCAGAATCGACGTCCTTACGGGAACGCTGGGCAAAGCCCTCGGGGGCGCAAGCGGCGGTTATACCGCAGCACGCAAAGAAATCGTCGAATTGCTCCGCCAGCGGAGCCGGCCGTACCTGTTCTCCAATACGGTCGCGCCAACCATTGTGTCCGCCTCACTGAAGGTATTCGAGATGCTGTCCGCGTCGACCCTGTTGTGCGACACGCTCCGCGAGAACACCCGTTATTTCAGAAAGAAGATTGCTGGAATCGGCTTCGATATCGTTCATGGCGAGCACCCGATCGTGCCGATCATGCTCGGCGACGCCGTCCTTGCACAAAGGATGGCCGAACTGCTGTTGGAAAAAGGCGTTTACGTTGTCGGCTTCTTCTATCCTGTTGTTCCCAGGGGACAGGCCCGAATCCGAACGCAAATATCCGCCGCGCATACCAAACAGGATATCGATTTCGCCGTAGACCAATTCGCCGAAGCCAGGAAGGCCCTCGGCTTGTGACCATGGGCCGAAATTGCCGCAAAAAGTTTGTGTAAAACCCCCTAAGTGCAGGTATAATCCCGAAATGAACATACGAAATGCCAAAACGAGTGATGCCGAGGCGATAAGCACCCTTATTTCGTACTACGCCGAGCTGGACCGGATGCTGTTCTGCTCGGTTGCGGATGTGTACGAACGGCTGCAAATTTTCAAGGTTGCAGAAGAGGCCGGAACTGTCGTGGGTTGTTGTGCCTTGCAGGTTGTCTGGTCCGATCTTGCAGAAATCAAGTCTCTGGCGGTTGTTAAAGATCGCGTGGGCACCGGGGTCGGCAAGGCCCTCGTCGAGGCCGCCGTGGCGAAGGCGCATGAACTCGGCGTCCGGCGCGTTTTCACGCTTACTTTGGAGCCTGCATTTTTCGAAAAGGTCGGTTTCGCCCGCGTGGATGTCGACAGCCTGCCCATGAAGGTGTGGAGCGATTGCGCAAAGTGTTCAAAGCAGGACCATTGCGACGAAAAAGCACTCATCCGCGTGCTTTGACCCGAAATACCAACCAGATGGTATGCGATGTGCCATTTCTTTCCACATGGCCGATTCATGGTGCCCCTGCCGCCTAAGGGTACTCGCTTAAGCTCATGTATGAAGTGCGTTGCGCGAGGCTGACCCGGTCGATCAAATCATCCCACTTGGCGTTTTTGGAAGAACGCGATGGCTAACATAAGGATGCCGGCCGAGTAGAGCACGGCATAGACCACCCCTATAAGGAGATACCTGGCAGGCACGGCAGCGCCTTCATAGATGGCGTCGCTGATCCAAAAAACCTGAAAGTTCGGCACAATGACCTTCCCGACCTTCGCCCAAAGCGCGGTCTCTGCAAATCGTCCGAACATGTAATCGCTAATAAGACCGATAAGGAATGCTGACGTACAGCAGACCAGTGTTAAAACGAGATTCATGCGCGTGGAAAACATGACGGCCAAAGCAACGATAATGATGACGGCCATGAAAAGCAAAATGGAACCGTATATCTCAAACAGCTCGATATGATTCTCGGCCGGATTCAGCTTCCATTCCTTGTCGACAACCGTCAAAAAAAAGATTCCAAGCGTGGACAGAATCGCCAGATTAACGATGCCTGTTGCCCCGAAGGGCCAGTCGTAAGTGTAGTTTAAAAAGGCGGTTACAAGTAACGTAACAGTCAGAACCACCAGTGCGGTGACGATGACCGGCCAGTCATGCGTATCCGATACCGATTCCAAAACCCCGTGGCGAATAATCATCAGCAGGGCGATAGTGCAGATGTAGTGGGCCAGCGCCACAGCGGCTGTAATCCCCAGAAACTTGCCTACGAGAAAAGTCGGTCGGCCGATGGGTTTTGATAAAACCGTCGTAATTGTTCGGGTTTCAATTTCTTCAGTTACGGCGCCAGTTGCCGAAAATATTGCTATGAACAAACCCGACAGAAACAGCGTACTAAGGCCAATCTCTCTGAGAAGCTTGATATCTTCGTCCAGAGTATACATAGTTACCGAGGGACTCATGACGAACAAAAACAGTGCGAAAGCGATAATCACGAAGTAAACAGGCTGACGGATGGCCTCGGTAAATGTATTTCTTGCGATAACGATCAGTTTTTGTATCACGGTTTTTTCCTTGTCACCAGTAGGTTGGGGCTATTCTTGCCTGGGTGATATTGTTATAGTGCTCCGTTCCACGCTTGTAAAGCGTTGATTTGGTTAAAGATATCGTCAGTATACAAGTTTTGATTCAAAATTGTTCGTGGTCGCGGGAAATACCAGATGAAGTTATCTTCGAAGCGGGCAAGACAGGTGGCGATCCTCAGCTTGGTGCTCAGCGTCTTGTTCTTTGTGGCGGTTTTTGTCATTGCAGCCTATAACGGCTCATGGGCGGCTGTGGCCCTGAGCTGGCAGATTCTGGGCGGCGGCCTGATCTGGTTTGTGCTGGTTCTTCTTTTTCACCAGCGCAGTCTGGCCGAGCAGGAGAAATTGGACATCGCCCAGCTCGCGCAGGCGAAACGAAGCGAGACGATTTTTCAGGCGGATGCCGAGCGCGGGCAGTTGTTCGCCGTGGCGCAGCAGCGGCTCAAACTCCTCGAAAAATGGTTTGTGCCGGTATTTGCGGTGCTTATTGCCGTCTACCAGATCACATTGGGCTGGCTCCTTCTGGGGGGCATCCGGCAAACTGAGGAACAAGTCTTGTCGGCCAATTATCTTGCGGCGGTATTGATGGTGGCCGTGGCGTTTATCAGCTTTCTGCTTTCTCGTTACGCCGTCGGCATGAGCGCCCAGCCGGAATGGAAGCCGCTCAGAGCGGGCGGCAGCTACCTCTTGAGTTCGGCTGTCCTGGCATTTCTGGTCGCGATCGGGCTGACTCTGTATCACTTCAAACTCGATCTGATGATCTCTGTTCTGGCATGGGTCATTCCAATCCTGATGATCGTATTGGGGGCAGAAACGGCACTCAATGTCGTTCTGGATATTTACCGTCCTCGTATTGCGGGCCAATACAGCCGCGGCGCCTTCGACAGCCGCCTCCTGGGCATGGTCAGTGAGCCCGGCGGCATTCTGCACACCTTCGCCAGCGCTATCGATTACCAGTTCGGATTCAAAGTTTCCCAGACGTGGTTCTACAAACTTCTCGAAGAGGCGATTCTTCCCCTGGTTCTGTTCTGCATAGTCACCTTGTATCTGCTGAGCAGCATTCTGGTGGTCGAACCGGGGCAGGAGGCGCTGGTCGAGCGGCTTGGGTCGTTCAGCCGGGTGGCGGGGCCTGGGTTCTCACTGAAGTGGCCGTGGCCCTTCGACGTAGCCCGGATTTATGACACCGAGCGGATTCAGCAGGTCAACATCGGCTTTGAGATGGAAGACGAGCATGTGGACAGCCGTGAACCGCTGTTGTGGGGCGAGAAGCACTACAAAGAAGAAGACAAATTGCTGGTTGCGGCCGAAACAGACGCCGGCGTAAGGAGCGGCGCGCCGGTCAGCCTGGTGGTTGCCGCCGTGCCGGTGCAATACCGCATCAAGAACCTGAAAGATTACGTCTACAATCACGTCGATGCCCGCGAAATGCTGCACGCGATATGCTACCGTGAACTGGTCAAGTATGCCGCCAGCGCCAAGGTGGAAACGTATGGCGACGACGATGACAGCAGCCGGCAAAGCATACTCGGCGCGGGGCGCGAAACAGCGGGGGCATTTCTGACCCGGGAAATCGGGCGGCAGGTCGATGAGGCAGGCCTTGGCGTGGAGATCGTCTATCTGGGTCTGGAGGGCGTTCATCCGCCGCCCGATAAGGATGTGGCGAAGACTTACCAGCAGGTTATCGGCGCCGTTCAGAAGAAGTACGCGGCCATCATGGCTGCCCAGGCCGATCAGAACCGAGTGCTGATATCGCTGACCGGCGGCGATGTCGAGCGGGCCAACAAACTCTACGATCTGGCGCGGCGTTATCAGCGCGCCAAGGAAACCGGCAACCCGGACGCCGAAACGCTCGGTGAGGAGTTGAGCGCTGCGATTCAGAAGTCCAGTGGCGAAATATTCCGAACGCTCAGCACGGCGACCAGCGACGCCTTCGAAAAAGTGATCCTTGCCGAAGCTACAGGCAAACGCTACCAGAGCCAACTCAAGGCTTACAGCGAGGCAAACACGATATTCCCGCATGAACTGCGTTTGGCGATGCTGGAGGAAACACTTGCCGGCATTCGCAAATACGTGGTGATCGCCGAAGCCGGCGACAGCGAAGTGTACATCATCGATCTGCAGCAACAGCAGACGCCGGATCTGCTGGACATGAATACGGAGGCCCTGGAGGCCATTCGGAGACACCAATAAGCAAACCCGTCGAATCAGTGACAAGAGGGCAAGACTGAAATGAAAAATGTGTGGGTACTGACGTTTATAGTAATCATTCTGATGGTCCTGGGGCTGTTTCTGTTTACGTTCCAGGTGCGCGAAACCGAGATGAAACTGGTGACGTTCTTCAACGAACCTCGCCGCACGGTGATGGAACCCGGGTGGTATTTCCGGTGGCCGCCTCCGATCCATGTCATTCGGCGATTCGATCGGCGAAGCTACCTGTATGAAACGGTCCTGGAGGATACGACAACGCGCGGCGGCGAGCCGATTACGGTGACCAGCTACGTGGTTTGGCGCATCGACGACCCCCTGAAGTTCCTCGGATCGGTGAAGGACAACAAAGGGGCCGAGAAGGTCCTGTCGAGTCTGCTGCGCAACACTCAGAATTCGGTGATCGGCAAGTATTATTTCAGCGACTTCGTCAACTCGGATCCAAAGCTGATCAAGCTGGAGGCGATCGAGGCGGAAATGGCCGAAAAGGTCAGCGCGCACGCGTCGGCAGAGTACGGCATCGAAATCCGCACGGCGGGCATCCGGCGTCTGGGCATCAGCGAGCAAGTCACCCAGGACGTGTTTGAACGCATGAAGAGCGACCGCCTGCGCATCACCCAGAAGATCATTGCCGACGGCGACGCCGAGGCCAGCAAGATCCGCAAAGACGCCGAATCGAAGCGAAAAGAACTTCTGGCGATCGTGGAAGCACAGGCCAAGGCGATCCGCGGCAGCGGCGATGCCGAGGCCGCCGGTTACTACAAAATGCTGGAGGACAACAAGGAACTGGCCATGTTCCTGCGCGATATCGAGGCGCTGCGCAAGATACTCAAGGAAAAGACCACCATTGTGCTCGGGGCGGAAACGGAGCCCATGGGGCTGCTGAAAAGCGCCCCGGACCTCGGAAGCGGCAAGTCGGGCGGGCAGAAATAACGCTTCGGCGAAAGGCGACGGCTGCCCGGAATCGGCAGAGAAATCCTGAAAGAGTTCAAAGGTTGAAGTTCAGATGACGGACAAAGATATCGAGCAGACCGAAGGCGACGTTTCGGCGATACAGGCGCACGGCGAGGCCGACCTTGCCGGTGAATTCCTGGCGAGGGCCCTGAAACACAGCTTTTTCATATTGAAGATCATCATGGCTGTACTGGTGGTGCTCTTCGTCACCTCCGGAATATTCCGTGTGGAGGAAGACGAAAATGCCCTTGTGCTTCAGTTTGGCAGGATTCGAGACTTCCGCACAAGGGAGGGGGACGTGCGTCAGGTGCTCGGCCCCGGCCTTCACTGGGCGTGGCCCGAGCCGATCAGTGAAATCGTACGCATCCCCGTCACGAAGGTGCAGAGGCTCGTGCTCCCTTCGTTCTGGTATGCTGAGACGGAGCAGGAAAAGCTCGGGATGGCGAGCGGTTACACCGGCGGGCCGACGCTCGACCCGAAGAAAGACGGCTACTGTATTACGCGCAACGACAGTTCGCAGGGGGCCGGCGAATCGGACTACAGCATCGTGCATGCCCGATGCGAACTGACTTATAAAATCGTAGATATAGAACGGTTCTTCCGGAACATTTATTACGATGCGCCGGCGCCCGGACAGGACTTCCTCGACGTGGTTTCCAAAACAGTCGACCCGCTCCTGGAAGCGATGGTGGGCGAAGCCGTTGTGGCGACAATGGTGAACTACACGATCGATGAAGCGATTGTTTCCGATGATCGTATCGCACGGGAAGTTGAAAGGCGGTTGCGGGCGAAGCTCGATCAGATCGACAGCGGCATCGCCATCGACGCATTCCAGATGCCGAAGATCACGTGGCCGCGACAGGTCAATCGCGAGTTCAATGATTCGGTAGGTGCGACAAACCGCACCGCGCAGGCGAGACTGGAGGCGGAGAGTCACCGCGACCGCATCCTGAGCGAAGCCGGCGGTGCCCAGGCGCCGCAAATACTCGCCAGGCTCAAGAAGATCCGGGAGGCCCTCAATGAGGCCGATCTCACTGAAGAACAAAGGCAGGCGCACGAGCAGAACAGCGATTTCTATCTTTCGCAACTGGCAGGAACCGCCCAGGAGCAACTGGCCGAGGCGCGGGCCTACCGAACCCATATAGTCGAAAAGGCAAAGTCCGACGCAGACTACCTGGCCAAATTGCTGCCCGAATACCAGAAATACCCGAAATTGGTGGTCCAGCAGATATACCAGGACGCGATCGAAGAGGTCCTGAATAAGGCGGATGAGAAGTTCTTCATTCAGCCGTCTTACGGCGGCAAGGATAAGGAGATCCGCGTGCAGATCAACCCGGACCCGACGCTGCAAAAGAAGCGGCTCGACGAGGCTAAGAAAGAAAAAGAGAAGACACAAACCAGGTAGTTGAGGCAATCAGGATATGGCGCATAAGCATCTGAATCTCAAGGAACACGAACTCAGCGAGCACGAACGCACCCGCGGTCGGCAGTTTCGCGTGAGCATGGCGCTCTTGGGCACGCTCGCCGGCGGTGTCCTTCTCCTTAACAGTGTGATCGCACCGCTGTTTTACGGCAGGGATAGCGCGGCGGCCCAGTTGTGCGCAATGGCCGGGGCGGTGCTGCTCGGCGTGCCGGTCGTCTGGCATGCGATTCGGTGCATGCTCCGCGGACATATGCACATGGATGAATTGGTGGCGCTGGCGATTGTGGCCGCGTTTGCCACGGGTCAGTACGTCGAGGCGGGTTTGATCGCGTTTATTATGCTTCTCGGCGAACTGATGGAAACGCGAACGGCGCTGGGCGCGCGCGCGTCGATCGAATCGCTGATCAAGCTGACGCCGACGGTCGCAAACCTCGTCGCCGAAGACGGCGCCGAACACGAAGTCAAGGTCAGCGACCTTCAGCCCGGGAACCTGGTGCGGGTGCGCCCCGGCGACAACGTCCCTGCCGACGGTGAAATCGTCGACGGCATCAGTACGGTTAACGAAGCGACGATCACCGGCGAATCGCTGCCGGTCGATAAGGTGCCGGGAATGCAGGTTTTTGCGGGTACGACGAACCTGACCGGAGCGATGGTGCTTCGCGTAACGAAGGCGGGCGGGGATACGACACTGGGCAAGGTGCAGTCTCTGATCATGGCCGCCGAGAAAACCCGGCTCCCGATTACGCGGATCATCGATGAATACGTGCAGTGGTATATTCCGACGATCCTGATGGTCACGCTGATCATCTGGTTTTTTACGAAGGACCTCAACCGTTCGATCGCCGCACTGGTGATCTCGTGTCCATGCGCGCTGATCCTGGCGACGCCGACGGCAATGGTGGCGGCCCTTTCGGCGGCTGCACGGCTCGGCGTACTGATCAAGAACGTCTCTCTTCTGGAGGTGGCCGGGCGGATCACGGCGATTGTATTCGACAAGACGGGAACCCTGACGACCGGCCAGTTGTATGTGACCAAGATGGAGCCGGCGCCGGGCGTCGAGCCGGCGAGAATGCTCTCATTGGCGTCGTCGGCGGAGCGCATGAGCAAGCATCCTGCGGCCCGCGCCCTCAACCGCCTCGCCAAGGAGGCCAACGTGCCGTTCTGGGATCCTCAGGATTTCCGCGAGACGCCGGGCAAGGGTGTTTCGGCGATGGTCGACGGCACGCGGGTGCTGGTGGGCCGCGATACGTTTTTGCGGGAGCACCGCATCGATGTCAGCATTGTGCGCGATCCGTCGCTGCACGAAGATCAGGGCTTCAGCACGCTGTATGTGGCGTGTGACGATAAGTGTATCGGCTGGGTGGGCATGCAGGACAAGTCCCGGCCCGAGGCCCGCAGGGCGGTCGCGGAACTCTTCGACGCCAAGGTCAAGCGAATCACCATGCTCACGGGCGACCGCAGCGAGGTGGCTAACCGGATATCCGCGGAGCTGGGCTGCACCGACTTCAAGGCCCATTGTCTGCCCCAGGACAAACTGGCCGTGGTCGAGCGCATTCGCCGCGACGGCCACACTGTCGCCGTGGTGGGCGACGGCATCAACGACGCGCCGGCCCTGGCCGCCGGAGACCTCGGCATTGCAATGGGGGCCGCTGGAAGCGACGTGGCCATCAATTCGGCGTCGATCGCCCTGATGAGCGACGACTTGAGGCGGCTGCCGTTTCTCATGCGGCTGTCGCGCAAGACCCGCGCCGTGATCAATCAGAATCTGTTTTTCGGAATCATCTTCATTATCGCAGGCGTCGCCGCTTCGGCGGCAGGTCTGGTGCATATCGTCCTGGCGGCGGTGCTTCACTTCGCCGGCTCAGTCGTCGTTATCTTCAACAGTGCACGCCTTGTGCGGTTCGGCGAAGAGCTGGATGTGCATGAGGAACAAAAAACGTAGGGGCGCGAGCGCATCGGACGCCGTGTTGGTCAGCAAAACGGATGTATTTGCGAGGTTAAGCCGTGGCAGTGGAAGGCAGTGAATACGCGATCGAAACGATCGCTTTGACAAAGATATTCAGAGACTGGTGGGGCCGCGCCAAGGTGATCGCCGTCGATAAACTCGATCTGAAGATCCGGCACAATGAAATATACGGCTTTTTAGGTCCGAATGGGTCGGGCAAGACGACCACCCTGAAGATGCTTTTAGGTCTTCTGCACCCCACCAAGGGTGCGGCCTTTCTTCTGGGCGGCAACGGACGCGACCCGCGGATCAACGAACGCATCGGCTACCTGCCGGAAGATTCCTATCTGTACCGGTATCTTACGGCACGCGAAACGCTTGATTTCTATGGTCGCATCTTTGGAATTCCCGCCAAAATCCGCAGATCGCGCATCGATTCTCTGCTGGAAATGGTGGGCTTGACGGGCATGGCCAACCGCGCCGTCGGCACGTTTTCCAAGGGTATGGCCCGACGTATCGGCCTGGCCCAGGCGCTCATCAACGATCCGGAGCTGTTGATCCTCGATGAGCCCACCAGCGGCATGGACCCGATTGGAACCCGCCAGATCAAGGATCTGCTCGTGCACCTGGCGCGCCGGGGCAAGACAATTCTGCTGTGCAGTCACCTCCTTGCCGACGTGGAGGACGTCTGCGACCGGATCAGTATTCTTTACGGCGGCCGAATGCAGGTGGAAGGGACGGTGGAATCACTGCTGCGGCACCGCGAAGAGAAGCAGATTGTCACCGGCCAGATCAGCACCGCCGCCCTGCAGCAGATACGGCAGATCATCGAACGCGAGCAGTCGCGGTGCGACATAAGCTCGCCCATGGACCGGCTCGAAGAGTTCTTTATTCGCACGGTAACGGCGGCCCAGGAGCAGGGCCAGGCCACCAGTGGGGCGTTGAGCACCACGAAAATAGGGGAGTTCCTGACAGACCAATCCATAAAACCAAATATTCTCGACGAGCTGGTCGCCGCTGGCGCGCCCCAGATCCATAAGCCCCAGCAGGCCGACACGGAAAAAAGTGAGCCCCGGACAGTCGAACCGCAACCCGACACCGATCTGCTGGAGCGGCTTGCAAACGCCGGGCTTGGCGGCCCGCGAACCGAGACGGTCGCCCCGCAGGAGTCTCTCGATGCCGGAGGTGGAGAGGATCACACACAGACCGTCAAGCGGGACGTATTGGAGGGACTGATCGGCCGCTCGGAAAGCGATGACGGACGTACGGAAACGGTCAATCCCGATCGCGCGGGAGACAAAGACGATGCATAGCATCTGGGCTGTTGCACGCAATACGATCGCCCAGGCCCTTCGGATGAAAGTCGCCGGGGTCGTGGTCATTCTGCTGCTGGTTCTTCTGCCTTTGATGAGCACGATTCTCGTCGGCGACGGAACGCTCCAGGGCAAGCTGCAGACCTTCGTCAGCTACGGTCTATCGCTTATGATGATGCTGTTGTGCATCCTGACGATTGCGATCTCGACCTATACGTTGAGCAATGATTTGCGGCGCAAGCATATCTTTCTCGTCGTCACCAAACCCATCAGTCGCTGCAAGATCCTCTTGGGCAAACTGTGCGGCATTCTGATTCTGGACGCTGCGCTTCTGGTGGTCTTTGCGGCATTGATTTATGGGCTGACGATTCTGATCCCGCACTTGACCGATGCGCCCGATGCCCAGGTGAAGCAGGCGAGGGATGAGTTCTTCACCGCCCGGGCGGGCTTAACGGACCCGGAAGATGAGGATGAGATCGAAAGCCGGGCATGGAAAATTTACAGGGAACTGAAAGGCTCGGACCAACTCCCGCAGGACATGACGGTGCAACGGGCCCTTACGGAATTGAAAGCACATCAGAAGATGCTTGCGAGGTCGGTTCCGGTGAACGCCAGAAAAGTCTGGGAGTTTCACAACGTGCGGGTGCGCGATCCCGACGACACGCTGTTCGTCCGGTTCAAATACGAAGTGGCCGCGACGCCGGTGGACGACAAGGTTCATGGCGTGTGGGACGTGGGCGACAATCGCCAGGTAGAGCGGGGCCTGGGAGGCTGGAAAACGCCTATTGCCCGTGTGACCCGATCCGATGTAACGCGCACGATGCTGGAAATCGAGGTGCCCGCAAGAGTCATCGCCGAAGACCGGTATGTCGGGGTGGTCTTTCACAACACGAGTCTGAACGAGACCACCGTCATTCCGCAGGAAGTCGAGTTGCTTTACCGCGCGGGAACCTTCACGGGCAATTATATGCGGGCGGTCCTGCTGGTCGGGTTTCGCCTGGCGTTTCTTGCAGCGTTGGGCGTCTCGGCGTCGACGTGGCTATCGTTTCCCGTGGCGTTTCTGCTGACGATGGTCGTCTTTCTGGTCGGCATGGTCAGCGGGTTCGTGGGCGAATCGATCGAGTCTCTTGGCGTTCTGGGCAATATGGTGTACACATTCACGCTGAAACCGGTGGTGTGGATGCTGCCGCGGCTGGACGGCGAATATAGTCCAACGCGGTTTATGGTTATGGGCCGTCTGCTCACATGGTCGTTTCTGGCGCAGGTCGGCGCCATCATGGTGCTGGCCAAGGCGACCTTGTTGACGGTAATTGGTATGTGGATATTCAGCAATCGTGAGATTGCCAAGACGGTTGTTTAGACAGGCGTAAGGCTATGCGTTTTCGTGATACAATGATTTGTGCAGTATGCGGGATTGCGGCGGTTGGGCTGCTGTTGGCGGCCTCAACGCGGCTGGACGGCATCCACGAGGCGCGACAGGCCATGAATCTCGTCAGCAATGAGCCTCTGGAGAATGCGCCGCCGTCGCTCGCCTTCGCTACCGTCGCAATGGGGGCCTTTCGCGGTCTGGTGGTGGATATCCTCTGGATGCGCGCCGACAAGCTCAAGGACGAAGGGCAATTCTTTGACGCCAAACAACTGGCCGAATGGATCACCGTGCTTCAGCCGCGGTTTGCGGCGGTATGGGATTTCCATGGATGGAACATGGCTTACAACATCTCCGTGGCCGTTCCCAATACCCAGCCCGAGGAACGGTGGCGGTGGGTGCGAAACGGCTATGAACTGATACGCGACAAGGGTATTGAAAAAAACCCGCACAGTATTATCCTTTACAGGTCGCTGGCCTGGATCTTTCAGCACAAGATCGGCGGCGTGTCAGACGATTGCCACATGTATTACAAACGCGAACTGGCGCTGGCGATGCGTCCGCTGTTAGGCGACAAAAGCAAGGAAGAATTCGCCGATCTGGCCGCGGCGCCCTCTACGCTCAGCGCGCTTAAGGCCGATGCCCGGATGACGGCGTTCATTGACGCCCTCAGGCAGACGGATCCGGCTCTTTCCGATGACGAAAAGCTGGTCAAAAATTACCTTTCCCTCCGACAGAACCCGGGGCGTTTTGCACCTCAGGCACACGAGGTGATTAATCTCTGGCGGGACACCGAGACCCTGAGACAATTCGATGTTTTTGCCCGCGCATACCAGTTACGCAGCGTATGGAAGCTCGACATTGATCTGATGATCCGGCTCAATGACAGATATGGCCCCACACCCATGCACGACCCCAATGATCACGGGCCGCTCAACTGGGAGCATCCCGACGTGCACGCCATGTACTGGGCCCAGAAAGGCCTCGAAACAGCGGGCAAGCCCGGAACCTATTCGGTCGACGAAAAGAATACCGATCGCATCGTATTCCACGCTCTGCAAAGTCTTTACCGTACCGGCCGGCTGATCATGTATGAGGTGCCGGACTACGGGCCCGCTGTGTTCGTTCGACCGGATTTGGCGATGTTTGACACGTGCAACCAGGAATGGATCAAGCGGATCGAAAAATACGAAGAGCTTGAAAAGAGCAATCCGAAGGCCGTCCGCGGCGGCCATCGCAACATGCTCATCAACGCTGTTCTGACATTCTATCAGGCGGGCCAGCAGGCGAAGGCCGCCACTGTTCTTGCCGAATTGCGGCGGCGCTACCCGCAGGAAGAGTACAACGTGCCGCTGATTTCGTTTGTACGCAGGCGTATCGCCGAAGAACTGGATCGCGTCGGAGGTAAGGACGCGACAGAGTTGATCGCCATGACGCTGCGCGAAGCATATTTTCGCTTTGCGGTGAGAAACGACGACGAGGCGTCGGGACTGGAGCGATGGGCCAAAGACGTCCACGATTTGTATCAAACGGAGATGGCCGACGGCATGCGCACGGCGCTGCCGTCTTTCGATATCATCCGATATGTGGCTCTTCGCGACTTCATGGAAGATCCGTTTTATCCCGAGGACCTGAAACTGCGACTGATGGGGCGGATAAAGCTGGACCGGCCGGACCTGTTCGAGAAGCTCATTCAACAGGAAGATGTGTTCAGGCGGCGTTTTGAAGAAAACAAAAGCCAGGCGCCTGCGTCCTGATTAGCGGGACTGCTGACAGGACACGCACGACGTGTTGCACGTGGTCGCATTTCTTCCAAATTCCGGCAGACGGCGGTGTAAACCTGTGTTATACTGCGCCCTGTAGGCCAGGTGTCTCATCTGGAGCCCGGTGCACGAGTTCGAGTTACTGCAAGCATTGCCGAGGACGGCGGGCGGGGATTTCCGATGTACCAAAAGGGCGCCTCTGAAGATACACCCATCGCACGAAGAGCAAAAGTCGTGGCCTGGCGTAGTGAACGGATGGATCAGCCGAAGCGATTCCCGCCTGAAATGCGGGGGCGTATGGCTGATCGGCAAACGGGTCAAATAAAGGATTAGACGGACAGGTTGATGTCATACAAAGTATTTGCAGCGGAGCAATTGACGGAGAGTCAGAAGAAGGCGGTTTACCATGCGGACGGGGCACTTCTCGTCCTGGCGGGTCCCGGCAGCGGAAAAACGCGAGTGATCACAAGTCGTATCGCGGCCCTTATCGAACGGGGCATTCGGCCTTACAATATATGTGCGATTACCTTCACGAACAAGGCCGCCGAGGAGATGCGCGACCGCGTCGGCAACCTGGCCCACGTCCGCGGCGTTCACATCAGTACGTTTCACTCGTTATGTGTTCGTCTGTTGCGGCAGTACGCGCATGAAGCCCACATTACCGCCAATTTCAGCATTTACGACACCAGCGACCAGACACGATGCATGAAAGAGGCTATCAAGTCCTGTGATGTGGATACGGGCAATTTTACGCCGGGCCGCATGCTGGCTTCTATCTCACGTTTGAAAAACGATCTCGAAGACGTCGAGACCTTCGAATCGCGGGCCGATGATTACGCCTCGAAGATCATCGCGCGGACCTACCGGGCCTATCAGCAGATCATGGCCGACAATAACGCGCTGGATTTTGACGACCTGCTGACGCGCACCGCGTTTCTGCTGCGCGACAATCCGAACGTGCGACAGGAGATCGGAGATCGCTTCAGATACCTGCTTGTGGACGAGTACCAGGACACCAACCACGCCCAGTACCAGATTGCAAAAGGCATCGCTCTGGAGCACGGAAACATCTGTGTGACGGGCGACCCCGACCAGTCGATCTATAAGTGGCGCGGGGCTGACATCGCCAACATCCTGGCGTTCGAGCAGGACTACCCCAATGCCGTAGTGGTGAAGTTGGAAGAAAATTTCCGCAGCACACCCAACATTCTGAATCTGGCGGACAAGCTCATCGCCAATAACGTGCACCGAAAACCCAAGAGGCTGATCCCCACGCGGCCTGCCGGCCAGGAGGTGGAGATAAAGGCCTATTCGGATGCCGAAGCCGAGGCGGAGGCGGTCGCCGACCAGGTAAAGGCCGTCATCGCCGATCGCGTTGAGTGCAGCGAAATCGCCGTGTTCTATCGCGTCAATTCCATGAGCCGGCTCATCGAAGAATCGTTTGTACGGCGGCAGATCCCGTATCAGGTCATCCGCGGCGTTGAATTCTACTCGCGCAAAGAGATTCGCGATATACTCAGTTATCTCAAGGTGATCGTCAATCCCAACGACGGCGTGGCATTCGAACGGGCGATGGGCAGCCATAAGCGGGGCATCGGCAAGACCACCGTCGAGCGCATCAGTGCGTTTGCGGAGCGCACGCGCGTGTCCCTGTATGAGGCCGCCCGAAATGTCGAGCAGATCGACTCGATCACCCGGGCGACGCAGGCCAGGATCGTCGCATTCGTACACCTGATCGAGGGCTTTAGAAAGGACATGGCAGGCCCTGTAGCCCCGCTGATGGAACGGATCTTTCAGGACAGCGGTATGGCCGCGGCCCTCGAAGCCGGAGGTGAACGCGAAGAAGCGGCCGTCGAGAACATCGGCGAACTGATCAATTCCGCGGCGATGTATGATGAGCACGCCGAAGCCGCTTCACTTGCAGACTACCTCCAGAGCATCGCATTGTACAGCGATACGGATGCATACGAGCCGGAAAGCGGTAAAGTGTCGCTCATGACGCTGCACGCGGCCAAAGGCCTGGAATTCGACGCTGCCTTCATTATCGGCCTTGAGGAAGGCATCCTGCCCCACGAGAGAAGTCTCGAATTCAGCCAGGACATCGAAGAGGAACGCAGGCTCTTCTTTGTCGGAATGACGCGTGCCCGGTCTCGGCTGCATATCAGTTATGCCCGTCATCGCGTGGTGCGCGGGCAATTTTTGCGGACGACGCCGTCCAGTTTCCTGTTCGAGATCGGCTATTATCCCCAGGAATCCGTTTTTGAGCACCAGCCCTCGCTGGCCAGCGAACCGGAATATGACTATGGCGATACACAGACGGAACTGTTCCGAACAAATGAGCTTGTGGCACATAGCAAATTTGGACTGGGACGTGTGCAGGAATTTGTTGATATGGGCGACGACAGTGTCGTCGTGGTGCGTTTCAATTCGGGACAAACGAAATCCCTCATGCTGAAGTATGCAAAGTTGACCCGGCCCGAGGCATAGCAACAAAAAGCACCGGCCCGATGGAATTTGCTTGACGATATTGGGGGCCCAAGTTACTGTCACCAGTTTGCGGGAAAGGGTAAACCGTGGAATTGACGTGGGTTATGAAACTTCGACTCGCCGCGGCGATGGGGGCGGGCTTGCTGCTCATCGGAATCGCGGCCTGGCCTTTGGTTGCGCCGAGTGTGCCCCATGGGGCGATCACCGTGCAGGCAGGTGATATCAGCGTTTTGGACGGGGTGGTTTTTGCAGCACTCGCCTTCGCGGCAGGATTTCTTGCGTACTTCGCGGCCTGGCCTTATGGTGCGGATATCGCCGTGCTCGCCGCCCCGGCAGGTCTTGCTATGTGGGCCGTCCGCAGCGGAAGCATGGCATCGCTGTTGCGGATCAATATGGATGTCAGCGCCGAAGGCACCCTTGCTTTGCGGGAGAAGGCTTTCGCGGGGATGCAATGGGAATCTCTCCTCTGGATCGCCATTGTCGCGGTGGGTTTTGCCGGCGTACAAGCCGCTGCTTGGCTCGTTCCCGCCACAAAGCCGGTTAAGAATGAGGACATAGGAAACGTCAATACACGAAATCCCTTAAACCTGGTGACCGCGGGCATCGCCGCGTTTGTGATTGCCCTGTTTGCCATGGGTATTTTCGCCCAGGACGTACGGATGTTTGACAGCGAATTAGGCTCGGTGGTCGGCCAGCCGGGGCGGGCCCAAATCGCCTTTGCGGTGGTCGTTTCGTTCGGTCTGGCGGCATTTGTCGTGAAGCGGTTTCTCGATGTTTCATACATTGTACCCGCTGCCGCTTCATGTGCCTTGGCGTACTATGGTATTTGGCTGTCGGCAAAGCCTGATGTGCTGGCCCATATGATTGAGGCTTGGCCGGAGGCCTTTTTCTCGCGGTCTGTTTGTGCAGTCCTGCCGATCCAGTTTGTTGCTTTCGGTGTTATCGGGGCAGTGGCTGGATACTGGGTGGCTATTAAGTTCCTGTATTGGCGAAAACACGGCCAGTAGGGCCTGAAGGGGAAAGGGGCGGTTTTTTTGACTTTCTTTTTGCTTTGGACTGGTGGTCATAAGTGCTTGTAAGCCAAAGAGTTACGTTGCTATTTGTCCCATAACAGGGTCTTGATAAAAAAAAGGGGCGGAAAACGATTACTTGCCCCCCCGGAAATGGCCGAAAAGATATAGGCCGGCAGTTGCAGGGAATGTGAATTGCGCGGTTTTTTTCCCACGAGTGGCCGACAAGTACGTATAACATAGGTTAGTCGAGAGTGTCAACCGCGTCCGGAAGAGTATACCCGGCGAATCCAGTTGACAGGCCAGCAAAAGAAGGAGCCGAAAACGTGTTGGTTCTAAGCAGACAGAAGGACGAGTCGATCATCATTGGTGATGATGTGGAAATTACCATTGTTGACGTAAGAGGCGACAAGGTGCGCCTCGGGATAAACGCACCCCGGAGCATTTCCGTACATCGCAAAGAAATTTACGATGCCATTCAGCGGGAAAAGGCCCAGAAGACACGGGAAGACACCGGCGAAGCCGAGCCAAACGACCGAGCGTCCAAAGAGGCCAAGACCGGGACCGACGACTGAGAACTTGCATCGGCAGGGGGAGAGCCCATTTGCTATTAATTTTCACGCCCTGAACAAGGGCTTTTTTATGCGCCGCCAGACCGCCTGACAGCAATTCACGTGTCCAGGCCGGCATCAGCCCATCACACCGTTTACCACGTTCTGCAATGTACCGGCGACAAAGGCCCGGACATTAAGTCCTGCGGATTGAGCGTATAGCCATCCAGCACCACGATCTTCACAATGCAAGCACCTGTATGCGGCGACGTAATCTAATGTTTCTGTTTTGCTTTTGGTTCACGTGCGGAGCGGGTTTGTCCAGGCATATCTGCCGCGTATGTCGATTACCTCGGCGCGGATCCATTTGGGGGGACTGGCGGCGAGTTTCCAGTGTGCGGCCTGGATTGTTTTTCCTTCTTCGGCGTTGAAGACTCGGCCGGCGCCTGCACCGTTGAATTGGAAACGGATCTGCGATGCGGGTGAGGACTGAATGCTGACGACGCCGTCTTTGATGCGGAAGTCGTCAATTGTCGGGCCGCAGGAGGCGTAGTAACTGCCTTTGGAGATGGCTTCCATGACTTCGGATTTGCCGAGGCCGGGGGCTTTAATCATTGTCCAGCCGTTGTTGATCTCTTTGCTGCTGTGGACGTCATCGGTTGCCATTGCGGCAAGCATCATTCCCTTATTGAGGGCCTGGTCCCAATGTACGTTGCCGAAGCCCTTGCCCCACCTGACCTGGCAGACGGCGTTGAACACCTCGACGCCGATGAAGCCGCTGATCTCGGACATTTCCTCGATGGTGTGGGCCGTCCAGTAAGGGTGGGCGTAGATGATTTTGCCGCCGGCGGCGATGACCCTGTCGACGAGTTCCTGGGCGGGGAGATTTCTGTCGAGTTCGAAGGGATGGGGGAGGTCGAGGCAGACGAGATGATGGGCGGGTGCGCCGGTGCCCGTCCGCGGGTGCGCCTCCATGCCGCTTATCGCAAGAAACCTCTCATCGGAAAAGCCGCTGAGGTCGTTGGTCTTCCAGTGATCTGTCACGGCGACGATGGCGTAGCCGAGGTTTCGATATTCGGCGATTCGTGTGGGCACGTCGACGTCCCCGTCCGAGGTGGTGGTGTGGACGTGAAACGCGCCTTTGTACCATTGACCTTCTTGTTCGAAGGGGTTGACGGGGGTCAGTTGCGGGTGGTCTTGCGGGGGTGATTGTGCGGCGATGCCGAGGGGGCGAATGGCGGCATGTGTTGCTATAACGCCGGTAGTTGCCAGAAATAATCTTCTATCCATGGTTCTTTACCTGTCTTAACATTCGTTCTGCACGGCAGCATTTTGTTGGCGGCACACTTTACTTTATTATTTTGGCGCCGTGGTGTCAAGGCCAGCAATCACTTCTGGAGCGCCGGCGGGGGCGTTCAGTCGAGGAGGCGGGCGAGGAGGTCCGTGAGGTAGTTGTGGGAGACTTCGCCAACGGCGCAGTAGGAGTATTCGCCGATCCTGACGGAAACCATGTTGGAGAGGGCGAATGCACTTTTCCAGTAGACCTGGCCATTGCGCTGCACGCGGTCCGTGATGCCCATCGCCTGGGGGGTCTGCCGGACGACGACGACGGTCATGACGCCCTGCGGGGTGGCGACGACGTAGCTGCCCGCGATGTCGCCCTGGAACCGCCGGACGCAGCAGCCGCGCAGGGCGAGGCCGTGATTCGGTTCGGGGAGGCGGGGATTGAAGCCGAGGTGCTCCCTGAAGTGTGCCGCGAGTATGGCGGGGTCGGTCTCGCTGACGAAGTCGCCGGTTTCAGACATATTGTGGTGGTGGATGTCGGCGAGGGCCGCAAGGGCGGGCGCAGGCGTGGTGAAATAGACGAGGAGCGGCACGGCGATGATCAAGGCGGCCGCTGCGGATGCGGCGGCGGCCCAACTGCGCCAATGTGCGGCGAAACGGCGGCGCCTGGGCGGTGCGGCCTGCGGCTGTTGTACGGCGGGGGCGCGGGTTTGCAGGGCGATGCGTTCGGCGAGAGCCGCGGAAACGTGTACTTCGGCAAATGCTTTTTGCAGGCGGCTTGCAATTGCTTGTTTTTCGGCGAGACGGCCGCGACACAGGGCGCACTGGAGCAGGTGCAGGTTCTCGAACTCGGCGGCGGCGCCTGCCATGATATCTTCGAATTCTATATCGGTAAGGTGGATCATCTTCGTTCTCCCGCCCAGCCCATTTCGTTCGCACGCGCGGCCAGGCACTTCTTGAGCGTCGCCCTGGCCCGGCTTGTTCGACTCTTGACGGTGCCGACGGCGACGCCGGTGATCTCGGCAACTTCCTCGTGGCCGAGCCCTTCGACATCCACGAGATATAGTGTAAGCCTCTGCTCGACGGCGAGCTGGGCGAGGGCCTTTATGACCTGTTCATCAGAGAAGTTTTCGAGCAGGTCGTGTGCATCGGACCATACACTTTCGGCTATTTCCGGGGCCTCACCGACGAGCGCTTCATCGAGCGGCAACTGCGGTCCGGCCGTCTTGAGTCTGCGGAGCCGGTCGATCCAGATGTTGCGCAGAATCCGCAGCAGCCATGCCTTACAATTCGTATTTACCTGAAACGAGCTGAAGTGCTCCAGCGCCTTTAAGAGGGCGGCCTGGGTCAGATCGTCGGCGGTATCGCTTCGGCCCGACAGCGCGTAAGCTGTGCGGTAAACCGCGTCGAGGTGCGGCATTGCAATTGCTTCGAACGTGCTCACCGGACTGTTTGTTGCCGCTGTTCTGCTCACTTATCTAAACGTTTTCGTTGGTTGTTCGGTTCCATCGGCCGCACATTTAATGCAAACGTTACTGCTATACGTCGGCTGCGGCCGGGGCGTTCGCCGGGCCGGCGGCATTGCGCTGCAAACGCGCTTTAAGCCGCCGCTCCTGAATAAGGCAATACAGGACCGGGACGACGAGCATCGTCAGGATTTCGATTGTCATGCCGCCGAAGGATGGAATCGCCATGGGGACCATGATATCGGAGCCGCGCCCGGTGGAAGTAAGGATCGGCAGGAGGGCGAGCAGGGTTGTGGCGGTAGTCATCAGGCAGGGGCGGATACGGCGTTTGCCTGCTGCGATGGTGGCTTCGCGGATCTTTGCGGGCGTGTCGTGGGGGTTTCCGCGGAACGACTGTTCGAGGTAGGTGGCCATGACCACCCCGTCGTCGGAGGCTATTCCAAACAGGACGAGGAAACCGACCCAGATAGCGACGCTGAGATTGATCGTGTGCACCTGGAAGAGGTCTCGCATGTTGACGCCGAAGACGGCGAAATCGAGGAACCAGTCCTGGCCGTAGAGCCAGATTAAAATGAAGCCGCCGGACCAGGCGACGATGATGCCGGTGAAGACCAGCAACGACGTCATTGTGGACTTGAATTTGAGGTACAGGACGATGAAAATGATAAACAGCGACAGAGGCAGCACGACCGCCAGGGTCTTTTGTGCACGAACCTGGTTTTCGTAATTGCCCGCAAACGTGTAATTGACGCCGGGCGGTATGACAAGCTCGCCCGTGCGGATCTTTTCGTTGAGGTACGCGCGGGCGTTTTCCACGACGTCGACTTCGGCATGGCCGTCCAGCTTATCGAACAGAACGTAGCCGACAAGGAAGGTGTCCTCGCTCTTGATCTCCTGGGGGCCGGCGACGTATTCGATGCGGGCCACTTGTTCCAGCGGGATTTGGACTTCGGCTGCGCCGGGCACCAGTATGCGGCGGATCGTTTCGATCTGATCCCGCAGTTCGCGTTCATACCGCACGCGGACGGGGAACCTTTCCCGGCCCTCAACGGTGGTGGTGACTTGTGCGCCGCCGATGGCGACCTCGACGACATCCTGGAAGTCGCGGATGGCGATTCCGTAGCGGGCCAGGGCTTGTCGGTCGGGTATAATCTCCAGGTAGGGCTTGCCTACGATGCGGTCGGCGAATACCGCGTCTGCCATTACGCCGGGGACGGTCTTCAGGAAACGCTCGATAGCGAGCCCGGTGTTTTCGATGGCTTCCAGGGACGGTCCTTTGATCTTCACACCCATCGGGGCCCGCATGCCGCTTTGGAGCATGACAATTCTGGCGGCGATGGGTTGGAGCTTGGGGGCCGACGTGGTGCCGGGAATGTCGGCGGCCTTGACGATTTCGGTCCAGATATCGTTTGGGGAGCGTATGTGGTCGCGCCACTTGCGGTAGGGCAGTCCTTTGGGGTCGGCTATCAAATCGCCGTTTTCATCGCGGATGAAGGTGTTGTTGGCCTTGTCGAATTTGAAGGTGAGACGGCGACCGCTCGTGTCGATAATGTACTCGGATTTGTAATTGATTACCGTCTCGATCATGGAGACGGGGGCCGGGTCGAGTGGGCTTTCGGCGCGGCCGATCTTGCCCACGGCGTTTTCCACTTCGGGTATTGCGTTGAAAGCCATGTCCTGCATACGGAGCACATCCAATGCTTCGCCTATGGAGGCGTGGGGCATCGTCGTGGGCATGAAGAGGAACGACCCTTCATCGAGAGGCGGCATGAACTCACGGCCGAGGCCGGGGAACTTCTGTTCGGCGTGCATCCAGAAGGAGGTTGACCGTACGGTCTGGCGGTCGATACCCATTGTTTCGGCGCCGGCGGGTATCCAGGAGAACGTGCGGCCGAAGCCTAACCAGACGACGGGGCCCGCCAGTACGATGAGCACAATCAGTGAGAGGAAGATGCGTTTGTGGTCGAGGCACCAGCCCAGAATCTGTGGATAAAACCTTCGGAACAGGCGGAAGAAGCCGAGCAACGCCCCGACGATCAGGCCCACGAAGATGAGATTGCGCACGAGGCCGACCTGGGGGCCGAGGGGCTCCCACAAACGCGTCAGCAGGAATCCAACGAACAGAAGGACCAGCACGTTGCTAAACCACGGCACGCTTCGATTGATGATGGAGGGAAGCCGGTGCTGGACGAAATTGTATGTGCCGAAGGCGATGATCACGAGGGCGGCAAATAAGATAAGACTCGACCGCTCCCGGAGACCATAGATGAGAAGGACTGCGCCGACGAGGCTGACGAGTGCGTAGAAGCCGCGCCTGAGCGTTCTGCTTGTGAATCGATAGGAGAAGAGCACCAGTGCCGCCGACGGCAGGATCGTCAGGGTGATGGTGATCGAAGACAGGAGCGTGAAGATGTTCGTAAAGGCCAGCGGTTTGAAGAGCTTGGCCTCGGGGCCGACCATCGTGAACACCGGAAGAAACGCGGCCATGGTGGTGATCACGGCTGTGAGGACCGCGGCGCCGACTTCGCTTGCCGCCCTGTGGACGACTTGCAGGCGAGGCTCGTCGGGAGGGGCCTCGTCCAGGTGGCGCAGTATGGTTTCGCACATTACGATGTCCATGTCGACGACCGTACCGATAGCCACGGCGATGCCGGACAGGGCGAGGATATTGGCGTCGACGCCGAACATCTTCATCACGACGAAGGTCATGAGAATGACAACGGGTATTTCGACGCCGATGAAGGCGGAACTCCGCAGATGCATGATCATGATGATGATAACGACGATTGTGATCAGAATCTCGTGCGTTATCGCCTCGTTCAGCGTACCGAGTGTTTCGTAGATCAGGCCGGTCCGGTCATAGAACGGAACGACAGCGACCTGGCTTATATTCGCCCAGTCGGGCCACTCGCTCCGGGAGGTGGATCGGAGATGATCGAGCCAGCCCTGCTGATTCAGGGCGGCGTCGGCGTACGCCGTAAAGCCGTTGGCTTCGGCGTACGTCCTGAGTTGCTCGGGTGAAACGTGCGAATAATCGATGATCGCCTTGGCAGGCAGGCCCGGTGCAATCTCCTCGATTTTGTGTGTGACGTTCCTGATGACCGCCAGCGGGTTCTCGCGGAAGCGCGCTACCACCACCCCTCCGACGGCCTCGGCGCCGCTCTTATCGATCGCGCCTCTCCGCAGCTCGGGTCCGAGCGTGACGTTTGCGACGTGCCTGACGAGCACCGGAACGTTTTCGTTGACTTTGATGACGCTGTCTTCGAGGTCGGAGATGCGCTTGATGAAGCCGATGCCGCGGATGAAGTACTCGGCACGGTTGATTTCTATCGTCTTGGCGCCGACGTCTATGTTGCTGCCCCGAACAGCCGCGAATACCTCGGGCAGGGTGACCCGGTAGGCCCGCATGGCGTCGGGATTGACATCGACCTGGTATTCCTTTACAAAACCGCCGACGGAGGCGACTTCACTGACGCCGCCTGCCGAGAGAAGCGAGTACCGCACGTACCAGTCCTGAATGGTGCGGAGTTCTTCGAGGTCCCACCCGCCGGCCGGTTCGCCGTCCGGATCGCGGCCTTCAAGGGTGTACCAGAATATCTGGCCCAGTGCGGTGGCGTCGGGTCCTAGCGCAGGCTGTACGCCTTCGGGGAGCGTCCCCGAGGGCAGGGAATTGAGTTTTTCGAGGATGCGGCTTCGCGACCAGTAGAATTCGATATCGTCGTCAAAGATGACGAAAATGCTGGAGAAGCCGAACATGGAGTTGCTTCGGATCGTCTTGATGCCGGGGATCCCCAGCAGCGAAACGGTCAGAGGATAGGTGACCTGGTCCTCGACATCCTGCGGTGACCGGCCCATCCATTCGGTGAAGACGATCTGCTGGTTTTCGCCGATATCGGGGATCGCATCGGTGCCGACGGGATTTCGCGGCAGGCCGCCGAGGTTCCAGTCGAACGGTGCGACATAGATGCCGCACAAAACGATGAAGATCAAGAGCAGAAAGACGACGAGCCTGTTGTTGAGGCATACGCCTATAAATCGGCCGATGGGCGATCTCTGTTCGGGCGTCAGTTCTGGGATACGTTCAGTCATGAGTCCCGTGTTCCTTGTGCCGATTGGGCCTGGGGCCGATGACTTCCCTGATTTCGCCGCATTGGAGCATCATATCGCCAAAATAGGGGTTTCGTATCTCGGTCCGCGACTGCAGCCATGGCGCGCCGGCATTGTCGAAAGCCATGGGACAGTACGCAACGTAGAGCGGCTGGTCGCCGGGTGCGCCGAACCGGCGCGCGGTTTCGATCATCGATTCGCTGAGCGGATAGAAGTCCTCGCGCAGTGTTTCGATTCCCCGCCGCCCGTTCAGTTCGCTGAGACTCTTTGCGATGTCGCCTGCCGTCTTTGTCCATGCCGGGCGCGACTCGGCAGGCAGCAATTCCGCATCGACTTCGGCGAGCCGTTTCTGAATATTTTGCGCCGCCGCCCTGGCGCTGTCAGCATCATCGTTGGCCAGCGCGGTCTGCATGTCTATATAGGCATCGAACAGGGACTTTAATTGACCGCGGAATACATGCGGGACGATCATGTCAGGGTGTCTATGGGGTTCCTCTCTCAAGCCGAATCTGCCGATCATGGCATTGATGTTCTGCCGCAGCGACCGTACGGCCCGCTCAAGGTCCTGCGGTGTTTGGGCCTCTGCGCCCTCGACGGCGTCATTGCTCAGCCTCATCCGGTATTCCGTCCAGAGATTGTGTGCGTCACCTGTAAGGAGTGATGCGTCGACCGCGTCGAGCGCCTCGGCTAACCGGCCGAAGGCGGCACGGGTTTCGGCGTGGTCCTGCTCCTGATGCGCCCGGCGAACGTCCGCGGCGGCCGCCATGACGCCCCTGACCTGATATGCGGCCAGCGGCGGCAGTACAGCGGCGCCGGGCGCCGCATCTTCGGTGTCCGGCATGACCGTCCCATGCCCATGCCCATGCCCATGATCGTGAACTGCGCCGGACGTTACATCCGGTGTCATCATACTCGGTTTGGCGCTGATCTGCAGGGCGCTGTCGATCTTGAAGTTCCCTTTGGTGACGACCAGTTCCCCTTCCTGCAGCCCGTTGCGCACGAGATAAGAATCGCCGGCTCGCTGGCCCAGCAGTACCTGGCGGCCTTCGAAGGTCGGGGTTTCGGTATCGGCGAGTCTAACGTATACAATTGCCCGTGTTCCCGTAACGAGCGCGGCCGAGGCGGGGATCACCAGCGGCTTGTCGGCCGGGTCGGGCGCTTCGCCGACGTACCCCAGAGATTCCGTGGTAACCAGCGGCATTTCGCAGATGTCGCACTGTCCGGGTTCGTCCTTAACGACCTCGGGGTGCATGGGGCATATCCACTTGCCGATCATGTCGGCATCCATCACGCGTCCGCCGGCTGCGATCCGTGAATCCGCGACCGCCTTGACGAACATGCCCGGCTTGAGCCTGCCGTCAGGATTATCCGTATTCACGCGAACCCTGACTGTCCGGGTTCTTTCATCGAGCACCGGGTCGATAAAGCTGATGACCCCGCGGAAGATCGATCCCGGGTACGAGACGGTCGTGAACTGTACTTGCTGGCCGTAACGCAGCCAGTCCAGGTCGGATTCATACGCATCGAGCCTCACCCATACGGTTGACAAATCGGCGATCGTGTAGATGCGGGTGCCGGTTTCCACGTACATGCCTTCGACGGCATTCTTTTGAATGACGATGCCGCCGGTCGGGGCGTTGATCGTCATGTGGTCCCGTACCTTGCCGGTGCTTTCGATCTCCGCGATCTGGGACTCGGTGAGCCCGAGGAGCCGCAGTTTTTCACGCACAGCCTTGACGGTTTCGTTGGTAAGACGGCGCATCATCTCCTGATCTGACCCCTCGATATTCCTGACCGCCGCGAGCGATTGTAAAAGCTCCTCTTGGGCGCTGATGAGTTCCGGGCTGTAGAGCGAGACCATGTGGTCGCCTTTTTTAACCGTTACGCCGGTATAGTCCACAAACAGGCGGTCCAGCCGCCCCGGCACCCAGGCGGCGATGTAGGCAAGTCGGGTCTCGTCATAGTCTATTTTGCCGACCATGCGGACCTGGGCAGTGACGAATTTGCGTTCGACAGGGCTGACCTCAATGTCCATGAGGCGGGCGGCCTCTTCACTGACGACCAGTTCGCGGAGGCCGCCGGTATCAGTCACAGATAAGGGAATGAGATCCATGTGGCAGATAGGGCACAGGCCGGGTCTGGGAAGACGAATCTGCGGGTGCATCGAACACGTCCATACCTGATCGTTCTGCTCGGCCGCATGTGCGGGGGCGTCCGCGTCGTGATCATGGATGGGCGATTGCCGCAGCCCGCCCAACACGTAGCCAATGATCAACGCCGCGATTACGAGCAGGATAAACCTGTGCCGCCGGCAAAATCCGGAAATGGTTCTCATGGTTGCTTTCATATTCATTACCTAAGGAAACCGGTTTTACCAGTGAGGCGTGCCCGTGAATACGTCGCGAGCTATTCGTCGCCAGCATTCTCTTCAACGTTTGGACCCGGCGGCGGGTTCCCTTGCAAACCAATTTCCTGTCCGATGAGCATTTCCAGTTTCGCCAGGCTTTGTGCACGATTGGCCAGCGCCCGCTCGTAATCCAGTTCGAATTCCAAGAGTATCCGCTGTGCGTCGACGAGATCTGTGAACATGCCCGTTCCCGCGCGGTAACTGCTCTCGGTCACTCTGAGGGCCTCCTCGGCCTTGGGCACAAGCGTGCTCCCGTACAAATTGATTTTGCGCTCAGCGTCCCTGAAACGGTAGAGGCTCATTTTTAATTGCGAACTCAGCGAATTGGCCATTTCGGTACGCTGGCGCCGGGCCGCCTGATGCCGCAGGCGTGCTTCTCGTACGCCGGCGTCGTATTTTTCGCGCCAGATGGGAATATTCACCGACACGGACGCAAGGACGGGGTCCTGCCCGCTGTCCGACACGTCGCGCATCGCCGCTTCGCCGGTATCAATAATGCTGACACCGAGCAGAAAGTCCGGATAATACTCCTTTTTTGCCAACTCGATATCGCGCTGGCGGGCGGCGATCTCAAAGTCCATGGCTTCCAGTTCGGGGTTCGAGTCGGCCAATGTGTTCAGCAGGTCCTGTGCTGTGAGTTGGACGGGTGGTGCAGCAATTTGCTTTGGCATCGGAATGGGCAGATCCACCGGGCGATTCAGCGCCGCGTTCAATCGCGCCGTCAACGGCTCTCTCAAGTCCAGCAGCGTCCGATAACGGTCGTCAATTTTACCCAACTCTACCTGGGCCCGAATCACATCCGGATGTGCAGCGGCGGCTGCCTTGTAACGGCTCCGGGCGACGCCTTCAAGATGCTGCAACAGCTGCATGTTCTGGTTTGCAATGGCGATGGCCCGGGCAAGATAATAATACTCGTACCAGGCGTCCTTGACTTCGAGGAAGAGTCTCAGCTTGGCTGCGTCATACCTCTTCCGGGCGGCGTTCGCCGCCTCGGCCGCCAAGTCGCCTCTCAGAGCCAGTTTGCCGAACCACGGAAAGGCCTGTGCGATGGCGAAGCTCTGCCGTTGCGGGCCGACGCGGGTCTCGACCTCGCGAATGAAGTAACCGTAGGTGAATCGCGGGTCGGGCAGAGCCTTGACCTGCGGTATGCGTTCGAGGGCCGCCTTCCACTGATTGAACGCCGCCTCCAGGCCTGCGTTGTTGAGTGCGGCATACGCCAGGTAATCGGGCAGGTCCGAGGACTCGTCCAGTTCGGGCAGCACCGGCCGGGAAAAATTTTCCTGCGAGGGACGCATTGTTGCAGTCGCGGGCCGTAATGCGACGGCCTTGCGTCGAGCCGCATCGGCCCGGTGGTTTTCGCCTCCGCACCCGCCAATCATCGCCGCTAAGACGATAGCGGTTGTCGTTAGTTTTTTCATAGCATCCTTCCGAAGAGGCTGGATGGGTCCAACAATTGGATGCAACATCGTATACTGATCGGCACAGATCACTGTTCCATCCACGAAAATCCAGCACCTTTCACTGCTGCCCCGTTTCGGCTCGCGTTCGCTGCGGATAGCGATAATGCATATCGTCCTGTGGGGCATAGGCCTGCAAGTGCCTTACGTAACCAGAACGTGTGCGACGGCTTTCCGGTTCCGTCGAAAAACGGGCAGTCATTGGTGCGGGGGTCTTAAGGTGTTACACTGATCATTTTCGAGGCAACCCTTGAATTTAGTGCTGTTTCGGTGTATTATATATGTCAGCATGCTGCGGCTGTGCGTGCGACGTAATCAAGCCGCAGCGAGAGTTGGCCGGTTCAATTTCGCGCTGCATGGAAGGAAGCCGTCATGGACAATGCCCGTCGAACGATCAGTTGTGTTATCTGGGTGGTTCTGTTCACCGCCGCCCTCGCCTGCGCGCAGGTCAAGATGGTTACAGTCAAGACCGCCGCCGACAGTGAGGCGCCTGGGTACGAAAGCCACCGCGCAATGGATGGCGATTTACAGACGATGTGGCATACGTGGTTTGGCGCGGGCGAACCGGTCCATCCGCACGATCTGGTGATCGATCTGGGCGGGGTCTATTCGATCGAGGGCTTTGCATACGTGCCGCGAAGCGACGGGAACAACGGCGTCATCGCCGATTTCGAGTTCTACATTTCAGACAACAAGAAGGATTTTGGCCGGCCCGTGATGAAGGGCAGATTTGAGAAGCGCGACGGCGAGAACACGATCAAACTGGCCTCGGCCGTATCGGGGCGATACGTCAGGCTTCGCGCTCTTTCGGAGGTTAACGGCAGGGCCTGGACTTCGGTCGCAGAACTGCGCATCCTGTCGCCCAATGCGGCCTTCCGTGCCAATGAGTCGTCCGGCATGATCATCGCCGACCCGAAGAGCGAGCTCGAATGGGAGTATGAAACGCTTCGCCGCGATATTCAAAATCGGCGCCGCATCAACAGCCATGCGGACCAGACGTTCCATGCGGCGTCACTGATTTGCGAGAGCGACCGCGATCCGGCGGACGTGGTGCTTCGCCGCACCGGGGTGCTGCTGGATGATTTGGCCGACATGCCTGACGCCCCCGATCTGGCGAGCCTTCGGCAAGCATGGGCGGCGCTTGGCGAAAGAGGCCTTGAGGCGGATTACAGCGAACTCGAACAGCGATTCGAACTGTTCAAGGCAGCCGTCCAACTTCGGCGCAGGATTGCATTTTCAAATCCGCTGCTCAATTTCGACAAGATGCTGCTCTTGAAGCGGCACCGCGCGACTTTCAATCACATGTGCGATCAGTATTACGGTATCAACGTGCTGCCGGGCGGCGGGCTCTTCGTTCTTTCGGATCCGTTCGGGGCCGAGCCGCAGTTGCGCAATATCACGGGCGATTCCGTCGTGCAGAGAGGCCGTCTCATGGGCACGAAACTCCAGAGCGGCTCGTTTCTGTCGCCGGACCTTTCTTGGGACGGCCGCACGGTTGCTTTCGCGTATGTCGAATGCGAGGGCGACACCGAGCATCGCTACCATACCGATCCGAGCCGCGGTCACTGGGCGGCCGGGCGGTCGTACCATATTTTCAGAGTGAACATCGACGGCACGGACCTGGAGCAGTTGACCGACGGTACGTGGAACGATTTCGATCCCTGCTGGCTTCCCAATGGCAGAATCGCCTTCATCACCGAGCGGCGGGGGGGCTATCTGCGGTGCGGGCGGGTGTGTCCGACCTATACGCTTTACGACATGAACTCCGATGGGACCGACATCCTGTGCCTGAGCCCGCATGAGACGAATGAATGGCACCCCAGTGTGACCAATGACGGCATGATCGTTTACACACGGTGGGACTATGTTGACCGACATGGGTGTACGGCCCACCACCCGTGGCTGACCAGCCCGGACGGGCGCGACGCCCGCGCCTTGCACGGCAACTTCGCGCCGCGGGAGGTGCGTGCGGACATGGAACTGGACGTCCGCGCAATTCCCGATTCGCGGCGGATGGTTGCGACCGGCGCGCCGCACCATGGTCAGGCCTTTGGTTCGCTTGTTATCATCGATCCGCGGGTGGAGGACGACGACGCGATGGCCCCGGTGAAACGGCTTACTCCTGAGGTCGATTTCCCCGAGACGCAGGGCGGTGCCCAGGTCTACGGGACCCCGTGGCCGCTGAGCGAAAAGTACTATCTGGTGGCTTATGATGCGGGGATGCGGCCGGGCATGGGCGGACAAGGCCAGGCGTACGTCCGCGGCGATTATGGCATTTACCTGCTGGACGTCTTCGGCAACAGGGAATTGATCTACCGCGATCCCGAAATCTCAAGCCAAAACCCCACGCCGCTGCGCGCGACACCTCGGCCGGCGATAGTTCCGCAGCAATCGGAGCGCGCAGCCTCCGGAGCTCCCGCGGAGGGCACGCTTGCCCTGGTCAATGTCTACGATACGCTGACGCCCTGGTCCGAAGATATCAAGGTCACGGCCCTGCGCGTGTTCCAGATCATTCCCATGTCGGTACCCTCCGGCGAGCCGCCGCACGAAACGGCATTGCGCGAGCCGACCGCGGGCGACTCCGTGGTGCTTGCGCGGTACGTTCTGGGTACCGTGCCGGTGGAAGCGGACGGCAGTGCACACTTTACGGTTCCGGCACAAAAAGAACTTTTCTTCCAGGCGTTGGATGCCGACGGGCTGGCGGTACAATCCATGCGTTCGGCAACCTATGTTCAGCCGGGCGAGCGTCTTGTTTGTCAGGGCTGTCACGAGCCTCGACATCGCGCGCCGGGCCTTGCGAAGCAAACGCCCATCGCGATGCGGCGGCCGCCGTCCATTCCCGTGCCGGATGTCGACGGCACCAATCCGTTTAGTTATCCGAGGCTGGTGCAGCCGGTGCTGGATAGACACTGCGTGTCCTGCCATCAGAAGAACGCCGACAAGGCGCCGCGACTCGACAGTGAAGTCATCGTTAAGGGACGCCAGAAGTGGTATGCCTCGTATTTCAGTCTTGCGCCGAAGTTCGGGTTCTGGAGCTACGGGGATCGGCACCGAACGATTCCGGGCAACTTCGGGGCCCGTGCATCGAAACTGCATGCGATGCTGCAGGAGGGCCACCATGACCTGCAAATGCCCCCTGAAGACGTGCACCGCATCCGCGTGTGGCTCGACTCCTGTTCGCTGTTCTACGGCGTTTATGAGAAAGAAGGCGGGGAAGCGCAATTGCGCGGCGAAATCGTTTATCCTACGCTCGAATAGTGTACGATCCGGCGTCAGGCAAGTATCGGAAATAATGTTTTTAATGAAGAGTGTTTCGGCAGGCATCGTGCCTGCCTATCAGGTGGGTTTGGATTGCGGAAGTCTGTACCCGGTAAATAGAACCACAGTTTCGGAGGTAAGGTAATGAAAAAGTATTTCTTGTTGGTATCGCTTGTCGGTATTGCGGCGCCGCTGATGGCTTTCCACAGCATTGAGAGCAGCTCGACTTATGATTGTGACTCCTGTCACATTCCCCACAAAGCGCAGCAGATGACGGACATGCCGCTGTGGAGCGGGACTATGACTACGCAAACGAGTTGGACGAATTACTCCAGCGAAACCATGGACGCCACGCCGGGCGACCCTGAGGGGCCCACATTGCTCTGTCTGGCTTGCCACGACGCGACGGACGGCAGCAGCCACACAATCAACAGTGCCGGCGGCGATCTGAGCGGAACGCATCCCATTGAATTCTCTTATGCCATGGCGGCGGCGCAGGATCCAGAGCTGCACCCTGAAGCCAGCCCCAGTAACGTGGTACATGGCCGCGGTACCATTCGTGACGACCTCCTCAGTGCGACCAAGGGCTATGTGAATTGCCAGAGCTGCCACGATATCCACCTCCAGGGGCTTCATGGGCAACTGGTTCAGTGGGATAATGATGCTGTGCCGCAATACGACGCGGGCGGCAACCCGATACTGGATGGTGAAGGAAAGCCGGTGACGGCTCCCGGTTCGGGCGAGTTTGAACTGAGCATTCCGCACCTGGTCAATATTCCGGGAATCCAGTGGGGCCTGACCTACAGCGCCCGAAGAGCCGGCCTGAACTATCTTGCACAGAGTTATGAGCTAAATTACGGTGCCCTGTGCAAGACGTGCCATATCAAGTAACGGAACATCTTTCACGCATATTTTAGACAACTGGACCCGGCCTGAGGAGAAAACAGCCCCAGGCCGGTTTTTTTTCTCATAACGGGGTTTAACAGGTCACCAAGCTGGGGCGGGGCATCTTTTTTGGGCTTGCCACCTTGCTATCATGGTATTCCCAGAGGTATACTATGTTTTGGGATGTATGTAAAACCTTTCAGGTTGACCGTAAGTCCTTATATGCCGAATATTACTGTTCAAGTAACCTGAGAAAAGAGGATAACCCTCGCGATTTCAATGATATGTTAATTGCGAGTAAATTTCGCCAATTTTTAAATGATGGAAAGGGGGCACGTAAGATGACTGGTCGTGGTGCTCGGTTCTTGCAGATTGTAATTGGCTGCCTGGCCGCATGGGGCTTGTGCATAAATGCCGGATGCCAGAAGTCGGCGATGCAGAAAGCGGAATTCGAACCGGTCTTTTATCCGCCGCCGCCAAGTACGCCGCGTCTGCAATTCCTCACCTCCTTCGCGGGAGGCAAGGATTTCCACGTTGAGAAAGCCAGCTTCCTTGAGACGTTTGTGCTCGGTGATTCGGAGGCGCCCGTCGATTCGGTTGTAAAGCCTTACGGGGTTGCCCTGCACAAGGGCAAAATTTACGTCTGCGATGTCGGGCAGGGCAACATCAAAATTATGGACCTTGTCAACAACACTTTTGCGACGTTTCCTTCGGGCAGGTCTCTGCAGCGGCCCGCCAATATTTTCATCGAGTCCGATGGGACCAAGTATGTGGCCGACGTCGGTTCGGGCGTGGTTTCCGTCTGGAACGCGGAGGACAAACTCGCGGCATTCCTGGGGCGCGATCTGGGTATGCGGCCCATCGACGTGGTCGTCCACGGCGGAAGCCTTTACATCACCGACGCCAACAGCAATCAAGTTCTCATACTGGATAAGCACAGCGGCCAGCTCCTGGGGCGAATCGGCAAAGGCGTCGGCGACGGGCAGAGGCCCGGCGCCGAAGAGCTCGCGATGATTACCGATCTGGCGGTCGACCACAACGGCGACGTGTATGTGGGGGACAAGCTCAAGGGCAGTGTGACGCGTTTTGGGCCCGGCGGATCGTTTGTGCGTTCGTACGGACAGGGGGGGGGCAGCAGCCCGGCCAGTCTCGTGCGGTCCAAGGGCATCGCCGTAGACAGGGAGGGACGGGTGTGGGTCGCCGATGCGGGTCCCTCGTGCGCCGTGAAGGTCTTCCGAGAGGACGGACAGCTTCTGATGTATTTCGGCACGCTCGGAACGTTACCCGGCCAGATGTATCTGCCGGCCGATGTGACCCTTGATTACGACAATGTGAAGTTGTTTGAGAAGTACGCTGTCAAGGGCGCTAAACTCGACTTTCTGGTATTGGTCACCAATCAGTTCGGCAATCAGAAGGTGAGTGTATATGGTTTCGGGACATTTCCGGAGTTGTTTGCTCCTTCAGGCAGCAGCGCAAGTGATATCTCGGAGCGCAGCGAGCAAGCAAGGCCGCAGGAGCCTGTGCGCTCAGAATCACCGAAATAGTTGATGCCGTTACGGCACGGAATGAGGGTGATGGTAAAGAAAGAGAAACGTACAGCAGGAGTCCGTCCGGAGGCTTGTGCAAGGCCTGCGGGACATCGCTTGTGGCGATGCACACGGGGTGCGGCTGCATGGCTGCTGGGGATATGCCTCTTTGCCGCCGTCTTCAGCATCGGGTGTGACGATAGTCAACGCCACGCGTGGCTGACGCTGTTCTTCGAAGGTGTGCCTCCGGTCGACAAGGACGCACGCCCCTCGTCGTCCGTTGTGGTGTTAAACACCGGCGGACTGCCCGCTGACGGAACGGCGGGGGACCTCAGCGCGGGTTCACTGCAGCGGCGCGGTTCGCGACATTCGCCCGCGCGGGACTGCACCATCTGTCACGCCTCCAGTTTCAGACAATACGAGCGTGAACTGATCGAGCCCGTGCCCCAGTTATGCTATTCCTGCCATGATCGCCATGAGACACCGACCAACCGACTGCACGGGCCGGTGGCGGTCGGGGAGTGCGTGTTCTGTCATAATCCCCATCAAAGCGGTTACGTACACCTGCAGGTCGCTCCCCAGCCGGATTTGTGTTATCGTTGTCACGTCCGCGGGGATATAGCTGCTGTTGCCGGCCATGACAAGATGGAAGAGATGCTTTGCACCGACTGTCACGATCCGCATGCCAGCGAACATGAGGACCTTCTCAAAATTGCTGCGACATTGCCGGCGGATCCCAACATCATTGAGTTAATTGACTGAGCCCATTGACTAAGGACACATCAAAGAAATGTGTCAACGGAATTGACTTTCGAGGCATACTCCTGATCGCCGCAGCGTGTTCGGGGGTGTTGTTGCATACGGGCTGTGCGGTTCGCGTCCGCGGCAGCGAGCGGCCTTTGCTGCGCGGAAACGGCATTCACGGCGAGTTGCGCGTCTCGGCAAGACAGTACACGGAGGAACTCGAGTCGGCAACCACCCACCACGAAAACAAAAGCAGCATTATGCAGGAGGAACTGTATCTTCACACCGAGGGCGACGTGTTCGACCCGAAGTTCATGACCTATGCGGCGGGCCTGGGCATGGGGTTGGTCCAGCAAAAATTCGACACCGGCACCAGCTCCGGCAGTTCGTCCGGCAGCATGAACAGTTACCGGCTGATCTCCCATTTTCTTTCCGGCAAACCGTACCCCTTCAGTGTCAGCCTGAACAAAGAGGAAACGTTTCTGCCGCGGCGGTTCAGGAGCCCCTTGCATATGGAAAACACGTCCAGCGGCATTCTCGCCCGGTGGCGTCATTCGGAGTGGCCGATGACGTTTTCCTGGACGGACAGCCATATGCAGCAGCGGGCGGATCTCGATGACAGCGGTTTTATGTTCGACAGACGGTCCGAGCGTTTTGCCTATTCTGTCGCCCACGATTTCAGCGAGCGATCCCACCTGGACTTCAGGTTTGACATGGACGACATTCTGCAGAAAAGCACGGGTTACTCCCGCAGCATCAAAACGCAAAACTATCGGCTTGCTCATGATTACACTTTCGGTGCGGACAATCGTCACAGCCTGAGGTCGCATCTGTCGTTCGTCGACCGGGACAGCGATTTCGATACGCAGACTCTCGAATGGCAGGAGAGCCTCCTGCTGCGCCACAGCGACAGCTTCAGCACGTTTTACAGCGCTCATTATTCGCAGAACACGTTCGAATCCATCGACAGCCGGACGCTCGGCGGTGTGGGCGGCTTCACCCACCGCCTGTATGACAACTTTACGACGAAACTGAGCCTTTACAGTCATAAGACGGAATTCGGCCGCAGCAGCGAGTCGCTTTCTCGCGGCGGCGACATCCATTTCAACTACTACCGACACAATCCGTGGGGCCTGCTGACGGCGGAATACGGGTTCCGGATGCTCAATTTGGAAAGTACGGGCAGTACCGGCACGGATATCGTGCTTGACGAATCCCACACCTTCAGCGATCCGTTCCCGATCGCTCTGGAAAAAAGGGGCATTCTGGTCGACACCATCGTGGTGAAGAATGCCGCGGGCACGGAGATCTACACGGAGGGCGACGATTACATCATTCGACAGATCGGCGATTGGATTGAACTTGATGTGACGACGCTCGGCGCCGACTTCCCGAATATCAGCGACGGCCAGAACCTTCATGTGGACTACCTCTATGCGGTGGAGACGTCCGCCACCGAAGACCTCCTCGAACACACCTTTCGTATAGAACAGATGTTTAAGAATGGCTTTTCGGTGTACTATGCGCATCAGAACCGCCAAACGGACATTGACTACTCGCATGCCGTCGCCGTCGACCCGGATGAAGATTATGAATCTAATACATTCGGCGCCGCTTACAGAATACGGAATTATACCCTGACGGCCGAGCATCGCGAGGTGGAAGCCACACGCAACAGTTCCCAAAGCGATCGGCTTACAGCGAGCGCGCACTGGTCGTTGTCACCGACGACCTCGGTCCACGGCCAGGTGGCGCAAGCGTGGATCGATTCGACCGGTGACCGCAACCGCGAAACGTCTCTTTTCACCGCACGGGCGGGCTTTAAGAATCGGTTAACCAAACACCTGCGCCTCACGGGCGATGCGGAATTGCGGCGTGAAGACAGCAGCGACATCGGTCGGACGGACGGCTTTCGCCTGGATGCGGCTATGGAGTATCATCGGCGGGCGCTCAGTATTCGCAGCGGATGGGGCTACTATGTGTTGGATCGCGGAAATACGGAGACGACGAACTCGATGTTTTTCATTAAAATGATCAGGCGTTTTTGAAAAGGCAGGATGGCTATGCAAACGACTGTGCAACGCTTAAAACAGAAATTTCCGCCGACGGCCGCGTGGTTTGCGGCGGTTCTGCTGACGATCGCATGGGGCGGATGCGGCAGTGTACAGCAGCCGCTGTTCACGGACACGCACGGGGCGATTGTCTGGCCCGAACCGCCGGAGCCTGCTCGCATCAAATACCTCGGCCAATTGAGCGGCGAGGGCGACCTGGGACGGCGCGTGTCGGGTGCGGAGGCCTTCGGAAGGCTGATCTTCGGCCGCAAGGACGTCGGCGTTTTCAAGAATCCCAGGAGTGTGGCTGTTGACGGCGACCGGTTGTTTGTCGCCGCCGGCGGCGCGGCGGTGATACACATCATGGATTTGAAGACGCGAAAGTATGTGCAGTTTTCAAAGCTGGACGGTGACAGTACGCTGCGCTCGCCGGTCGGCATCGCGATCGTGGAAGATAACGTCTATGTTTCGGACAGTGTACTCGGCAGGGTGTGTGTCTTTGACACGGCCGGCAATTATCGGTTTGCATTCGGTCACGGCATCCTGCAGCGGCCATCGGGTATCGCTTACGGCAGATCTCAGCAGAGGCTGTACGTCGTCGATACGAAGAGGCACGTCGTCGACATGTTCGATTTGCGGGGAAAGCATCTTGGCTCGCTGGGTGATCAGGGCCCGAAAGGTCTGCGCTTTCCGACGTTCGTGTCGGTTGACCGGCAGGGCCGCATCTATGTCAGCGACACACTCAATTATTGTATACAGGTTTTTGAGCCGGATGGCCGGTTTGTCCGCAGCATCGGCGAGCACGGCAACCGGCCGGGGTATTTTGCCCATCCCTCGGGCATCGCCACGGACCGTTCAGGCAACATTTATGTGACGGACAAACATTTTGAAAACGTGCAGATATTCAACGCCGACGGGCAGATACTCATGGCCCTCGGACACGAAGGACGCGGCCCGGGCGAGTTCTGGCTGCCTATGGGGCTCTTCATCGATGACCGCGACCGCATCTTTGTCGCCGACTCGTTCAACAAGAGAATACAGATTTTTCAACTGCTGGAGGCTCAAGCACGATGAAAATGAACCTGTGCACATGTATCGGCGCTCTGGCCGTCTGTTTATGCGTTTCGATGGCGCCGGCCGGCGTCTCAGGCACGGCGCATGATTTTTCGCCGGGCGGCGACGGGAGCATGGCCTGCCAGTTTTGCCACACTCCGCACAAGGCGCTCGCCGGCACGCCGCTTTGGAATCACAAGCTTTCCGACCGAACGTATGAGATCTACTGGAGCACCTCCCTGGATGCCGAAGTGGGCCAGCCCACCGGCTCCAGCAAGCTGTGCCTGAGCTGTCATGACGGGACCGTCGCGCTGGATGCCACCGTCACGGGCAAACCCGGCTCGGCGTTTATGCGCCCGGGCGCAGCGAATCTGGGCACGGATCTTTCCGACGATCATCCGGTGAGTTTTGTCTACTCCGCCGAACTGGCCGGCAAAGACCCGCAGATTCGGCACCCCGATACGCTGCCGCAGGAATTTCGGCTGGACCGATTCGGCGAAATGCAATGCGTGACTTGTCATGACCCTCACGACAACAGTTTCGGTCATTTTCTCGTTACGCTCAACGTGGGTTCGCAATTGTGCATCACCTGCCATGATCTGGCGGGCTGGACGGACAGTATCCATGCAACATCGACTGCCGGTGTTCAGCAGGCCGCCGATCCGTACCTGACAGGGACGGGGCATCGCAGCGTCGCCGACAACGGGTGCCTTTCATGCCATCGGCCGCATTCGGCCGGTGGCGCCGAGCGGCTGTTACACTTCGCCGAAGAGGAAAAAAACTGCCTCAGTTGCCATAACGGCCTCGTGGCCCGGAAGAACATGGTGGACGAATTCGACCGCACGAGCGGGCATTTCGTCAAGGATTATCAAGGGGTGCACGATATCAAGGAGTTGGCCGGCGGCGCCGAAGCGCACGTCGAATGCGTGGATTGCCATAATCCCCATGCCGTGAAGGTCGGCGCCGGCGCGACACGGGCGCCCTTCATTCAGGAAGCCATGCGCGCCGTCAGCGGCGTCACCAGCGAGGGCAGCCCCATCGACAACGCAGCTTACGAATACGAGGTCTGCTTCAAATGTCACGGCAACAATCCGGTCGAGATAATGGGCACGATCTCGCGGCAAATCACGCAGACCAGCACGCTGCTCGAATTCGAAAGAGGCAATCCATCGTACCATCCTGTGGTCACACAGGGGGCAAATCCGAACGTTCCCAGTCTTGTCCCAGGTATGGACGAATCGACGATCATCTACTGCACCGACTGTCACAGCGCCGATGCCTCTTCGCAGGTAAAGGGCCCCCACGGCTCGCGGTTTCCGTTCCTGCTGGCTTATCAATATGAAACGGACGACAACACGCAGGAGAGCCCTTACGCGTACGAATTGTGCTATCGCTGCCATGATCGGCAGAGCATCCTCAATGATGAGAGTTTCAGCCGACACAAGAAGCACATCCAAGACCAGAAGACGCCGTGCTCGGTTTGTCACGACCCGCACGGTATCAGTCGCACCCAGGGGACCGCGGTCAATCACAGCAACCTGATCAACTTCGATGCCAATGTTGTCTTTGCGGACCCGGACACGGGGCGGCTGGAATTCGAGGACCTTGGCGTCTTTCGGGGCCGATGCTATTTGGAGTGCCACGGCGAAAAGCACTCGCCCGAAGAATACCGCCGCGAAGCTTACTGACGCGGTGACCTGTTGCTTGCCAGCATGGGCGGCGCTGCGCTTAACGCCCAGGTTATGGAGTTTACCTGTCTTCCGGGCCATGGCGAGTTATCGGACGTTTTTTCGTCTCTCGTTTCCCTAATCCTTTTGCCGTCCGCTGCACAATATTTCTTGCTTTTTACCGGGTCCGTTTCGGGCGATACACTCGCAGCGTCCTACGCAACCGTGCCGCGAGCGAAAGAAATGAGACGATTCAGAAATAAACCCGGGCTGAAGTGCCAGTGGATGGCTGTCGGTGTCATCCTGTTAGTGTCGGCCGTTCTTGCGGCGCCGGTGATGGAGTCGGGCCACTACGCCGCCGAACAGATGACCTTTTCGCAGCCTTTGTGGCATCTGGCCCCGACTGATCTCTCCGGCGACTCTGCGAGTAACTCATCAGCGGAAACGCCTCTGCACCATTTCGACCTGCCGTGCACTGCGTGCCACGAATCCGCCGACCAGAAGCACGAGGACTGGCATGTGACCGGTGACATCAACAGGGCCTGTACAACGTCGGCATGTCATGATTACGATCCTGTGCTCAACCACCCATTGGACGTGGCCGTTCCGACGGGGGTACCTGGGTACATGCCCCTCGGAAGCATTACGTGTGTTACCTGTCACGTTCCGGCGGCGGGGGGGACACTGCGGGCGAGCGATCAGCAGCGGCCGGGCGGAGTGCTGCTGTCCCCCGAGGTCGACATCTGTGCGTCGTGTCACCAGCAAATGAACGCAGTCGGCAGCAAACGTGTCCACTGGCGTTTTTCAACCAAGGCCCATCTTGGGAATATCAAATTGCCGGACAGCACCGCAAGTTCCAGTGGTACGCCCTTCGGCTATATTGACGACGAATCCCTGGCCTGCCTGGATTGTCACGAAGACATCACCGTCACCATTCCCGGCGAAAACGAATCGCGTCAAGAGCGGGTCGCACGCTGGGCGATAATGAAGGACCATCCGATCGGCATGAATTATCGCGTCACCGCTGCCGGCGGCACGGTGTTTTTCAACTACCCTGTTCCTGCGACAGACCACGTCCGGCTCTTTGATGAGCGGGTCGGCTGCGGCAGTTGTCACAGCCTGTACGCGGGCGGCCGCACCCACTTCACCGTCGCCGATCGCGGCGATCTGTGCCGAAAATGCCACATCCGCTAACACGCACTTGGTGCGCCCCCCAACGCGGCTCTGTACAAACCCGGCGAATTATGCGATAATACGTTCTGGTGCGGTTTGGAGCAAAAAACCACGTAAAAAACGTAGAGCATTTTTTTATGAGCGGAATATCGCGAAGAGATTTCCCGAAAGCGGCTCCGCTGGTGTGTGGTTTGTTATGGTGTTCCTGCGAGGTCCACGGCAGCGCCCGCCGCCAGCATCCTTACGGGTAAGTACCCCGCGCGGCTCGGTGTTACCACGCCCGTGTGCAGGTTTAAGTATATGGTGCACGTCACCGGCGGATAAGCGGTGAAAATTAGGAGCGTAGAGTGGGCACGGGCACCGCAAATTTTGTGTCCTGATTTGGGCCTCAGTGAAGATGGTGTTTTGAACATTTTCGGGGCCGACAAACATAAAATAACGTGGTAATGACGGTTTTTTTCGGTACGATGTGCGGCCTGAGTAAGGCTGATTAACCGCGAGAAACAGAGTATCTGATGTCAACGAGGAAAAGAGCTATGAAACTGGATCCGACCAAAATGGCGGACTGGCAGATTGCCGAGGCAGCCGAGGAGAGTATGAAACCGCTGGAGCAACTGGCGTGCGAACTTGGTCTGGCATATGGCGAATTGCTGCCGCTCGGTACGAAGCTTGCCAAGCTCGACTACCTGAAAATTCTCGAACGGGTGAAGACTAACCCGCAGGGCAAGTACGTGGATGTCACGGCTATTACTCCGACGCCGTTAGGCGAAGGCAAGACCACGACGGCAATCGGTCTGGTTCAGGGGCTCGGCAAGATCAATAAGCGCGTTGTAGGGGCCATCCGCCAGGCCAGCAGCGGCCCCACATTCAACATCAAGGGTTCCGCGGCCGGCGGCGGGCTCGCCCAGTGTATTCCGCTGACCCCATTTTCAATCGGCCTCTCCGGCGATGTTGACTGCATCAGCAATGCGCACAATCTTGCCATGGTCGCCCTCACCGCCCGGATGCAGCACGAGCGCAACTACGATGACGCTCGACTCGCCAGGAGCAACCTCAAGCGGCTCGACATCGATCCCGACCGCGTGCAAATGCGCTGGGTGATGGACTTCTGTGCCCAGGCGCTGCGAAACATTACCGTCGGCAAAGGCGGCAGAATGGACGGCTACGAGATGGAATCAGGCTTTCAGATCACTGTCTCAAGTGAAGTGATGGCAATTCTCGCCGTCAGCAGGGACCTGAAAGACTTCCGCCGGCGTATGGCGAGGATTGTCGTCGCCCATGACATGAAAGGCAGGGAGGTCACGACCGCCGACCTCGAAGTCGACGGCGCCATGACCGCGTGGATGCTCAACGCGCTGAATCCCAATCTCATGCAGACGATCGAAGGCCAGCCCGTCCTCGTACACGCCGGCCCGTTCGCCAATATTGCGATCGGCCAGAGCTCCATCATTGCCGACCTGGTCGGCACGCGTCTGATGGACTATCTTGTCACTGAGAGCGGTTTCGGCGCCGATATCGGTTTTGAAAAATTCTGGAATCTCAAATGCCGCATGTCCGGCCTGGCGCCGCATGCCGTGGTCATCGTCGCCACGATCCGAGCACTTAAAATGCATGGCGGCGGACCCGAAGTTAAGCCCGGCATGCCGCTGAGCCAGGAGTACGCCAGGGAAAACCTCGGTCTGCTCGAAAAGGGCTGCGAGAATCTGATCGCACATATCGAGACCGTCAAGAAAGCCGGTGTTCGCCCCATCGTTTGTGTCAACAGCTTCTATACCGATACAAAGGCTGAAATTGAGTTGGTCCGCAGGGTCGCCGAGAATAACGGTGCGATGGCGGCTCTGTCTGAGCATTGGCTTAAAGGCGGCGAAGGAGCCGTGGAACTGGCTGAGGCCGTTGTGGCAGCCTGCGAAGAGAAGAGCAATTTTCGCTTTCTTTATGAGCTGGACACGCCCCTGCGCAAGCGGATTGAACTTATCGCCAAGGAGGTCTACGGGGCCGAGGGCGTCACTTATACTGACGACGCTCTCGCCAAAGCCAAGGCCATCGAGGCTGATCCCGCGGCAAAGGAACTGGGGACCTGCATGGTCAAGACCCATTTAAGTCTTTCGCATGATCCCGATCTAAAAAATCGTCCCAAGGGCTGGCTCTTGCCCATCCGTGACATCATGATCTACCGCGGCGCGGGCTTCGTCGTGCCGGTCGCCGGCGGCATTAAGCTCATGCCGGGGACCGCCTCCGATCCGGCCTTCCGACGCATCGATGTGGACGTGGAAACCGGCAAGGTCCGCGGCCTGTTCTGATCGAACAAGTGGGCGGCGAAAACATTACTGGTTATGGTGATTATGGGCGAAAGTGCAAAAATCGGTTCGGTGATGGTGGTGGGAGGGGGCATTGCCGGCATCCAGGCGTCGCTTGATCTTGCGGACTCCGGATACAAGGTCTACCTTATCGAGTCAAGCACCGCCATCGGCGGCCGTATGGCGCAACTGGACAAGACATTTCCCACCAATGATTGTGCGATGTGCACTATTTCGCCGCGTCTGGTCGCTGCGGGCACGCACCGCAACATCGAAATCATTACCAACGCCGAGGTCTCGCAGCTTACCGGACAGGCCGGCAATTTTCAGGCGACGATTACACAAAGGCCGAGTTTCGTCAATCTTGAAAAGTGCACCGGATGCGGTATCTGCGGCGAGAACTGCCCCGTCCCGGTAAAAGATGAGTATAACCAACTGTTAGGCGACCGCCGGGTGATCTTCAAGAAATACCCTCAGGCTGTTCCCAATAAATTTGCCATGACACGCCTCGGCTGGGCTCCCTGTTATGACGCCTGCCCCATTCACGCTAATCCCAGCGGGTACGTGGCCCTGACGGCCGCCAGTCGTTTCCAAGAGGCCTACGAGTCTGCAACCGCCAACAACCCGTTTCCCGGTATCTGCGGGCGGATCTGCGAACACCCCTGTGAGCAGGCGTGTAACCGCGGCAATCTGGACGATCCGATCGCAATTGCGTATGTGAAGCGTTTCCTCAGCGACTGGTACGCCGAGCATGGCGAAAAACCCACTCCCGAGCAAAAGCGGGCCTCCATCACCGAGAATGGCCGCAGGATAGCCGTCATTGGTTCCGGCCCCGCCGGGCTGGCGGCCGCGCTGGATCTTCGCAAGATGGGCTATGCTGTCACCATTTTCGAGAAGCACGGGGTCCTCGGCGGTATGATGCGGATCGGCATCCCTGTATACCGGCTGCCTACGGAGGTCATCGACCGCGACATTCAAAACATCCTCGACTACGGTATCGAGGTGCGGCGACACAGTCATATCCAGCACCAGGAGGACATCCAGGCCCTCTTTGAGGAAGGTTTCGAAGCGGTGTTCCTGTCTGTCGGTTCGCACAAGAGCGCTCGTATGGGGCTTGCCGGAGAGGACTTTGAGAATGTCTCACATGGTATCGACTTCCTGCGAGATGTCCGGCTCGGCAAGAGAACGTCCGTGAAGGCAAGCGTCATCGTCGTGGGGGGCGGCAATGTCGCCATGGATTGCGCCCGCACCTCGATGCGTCTCGGGGCCAAAAAAGTCAGCATTGTCTGTCTGGAGTCCCGCGACAAGATGCCCGCTTATCCCTGGGAAATCGAATGGGCCGAGCAGGAGGGGGTGGAAGTGCTTGCCGCCAAAGCTGCCAAGCGGATTGTTGGGGACGGCAATGCATTTGCCGGGCTCGAACTGCTCGACGTGCGGCGGATGGCGTTTGTCGACGGCCGCCTTGAACTGGAAACCATAGAAGGCAGCGAGCGAACCGTCGCGGCCGACGAGTTGATCGTCTCCATCGGACAGAAACCCGAACTTGGCCTGCTGGCCGAAGGCGGTAAGATCAAACTGACGCGCCGCGGCACCGTCGAAGTCGATGCGCAGAACGGGATGACTACGTGGCAGGGCGTCTTTGTCGGCGGCGACGTTGTCCGGGGAGCCGCAAGCGTCGTCCAGGCCACCGCCGACGGCCAGTTCGCCGCCCGGGCGATTGACGCATGGCTCCGGGGCGTTGAGCTGCCCCCCGAGGAGAAGCAGCCGGTCGCCGAAATTTCGCGAGAGGAACTCAAGGAACGCAAAGCGAAAGTCATTCGTCGCAGGCAGATGCCTACAATTGATCTGCAACGCCGCCGAAGCTTTGAGGAGGTTGATCTCGGCTTTGCGGAAGAAACGGCTGTCGCCGAGGCAAGCCGCTGTCTCTATTGTGCGGTGTGCTCGTCCTGCGGCCTGTGCGAAAAGCTTTGCGAGGCCGAAGCCATACAGTACAACGACAAACCCGAAGAACGGACGCTCGACGTTGGGGCGCTCATCCTGGCGCCGGGCTTCGACGTGTACGATGCCGCCAGAAAGGGCGAGTATGGTTATCGCCGGTTCCCCAATGTCGTCAGCGGGCTCGACTGTGAAAGGCTGCTGAGCGCCTCCGGGCCTACAATGGGCCATCTCCGCAGACCCTCCGACGGCGAGGAGCCGCGCAGGATCGCCTTTATCCAGTGCGTCGGCTCCCGCGACACCGAGAATCCGTACTGCTCGTCGGTCTGCTGTATGTACGCGGTCAAGCAAGCCGTCGTCATTGCCGAGCACGTGCCGGAAACGCAAGTGAAGGTATTCGCCATGGACGTCCGGGCTTTCGGCAAAGGTTTCGACGAATACTACGAACGCTCCAAAGACAAATATGGCGTCCAGTATATCTACACGCGGCCGTCAGCCGTACGCCAGGACTTTAAGACGTACAACCTCACCATCGAATACAGCGCCGACGGCAAGAACTGGGTCGAAGAGGAGTTCGACATGGTTATCCTGTCGTCCGGCCTGTGTCCCGCCGAGGGTACGGCTCAACTCGCCGACGTCTGCGGTATCGAACTGAACGCGTATAGATTCGCCCGCTCCGCAGGCTACTTCCCAACGAAGTCCTCCCGCGACGGTGTCTATCTGGCTGGCGCTTTTGAAAGCCCCAAAGACATTCCCGAGAGTGTGACCCAGGCTACCGGCGCGGCGGCGGCGGCGATGGAACTTCTGGAGGAAGTGCGGGGCACGCAGGTCGCCGACAAGCACTATCCCGACGAGCGAAACGTTTTTGGCATGGTCCCGCGCATCGGCGTTTTTGTCTGCCATTGCGGCTCTAATATCGGCGGCGTCATCGATTGCAGGAAGATCGCCGCTGATGCAGCCGGCCTGCCCAATGTTGTGTTCGCCACCGACCTGCTGTATACCTGCTCGCCGGACGGCCTGCGAGCCATCAAGGAAAACATTAAAAAGTACGACGTTAATCGCGTGGTCGTCGCCTCGTGTACGCCGCGCACACACGAACCGCTCTTCCAGGAAGCCGTCAGAGAAGTCGGCCTCAATCCCTACCTCTTCGAGATGGCCAACATTCGCGATCAGTGCACGTGGGTGCATACCCGCCTTGGTGACCTTACCGAGAAAAAAGCGGTCGACCTTGTGAAGATGGCCGTCGGGCGGGCCGCCACCATCGAGCCGCTGCAAACCAGGACTTATGTCCCGAAGAAGAGCGCCGTCGTCGTTGGCGGGGGGGTTGGCGGGATTACCGCCGCGCTGTCGATCGCCAATCAGGGCTACGGTGTGCATCTGCTGGAAAAGACAGATCGGCTCGGAGGCAACGTCCGAAATGTTCGCAAGGTGCTGGACGAGTCCGATCCGCAGTTGCTGCTTGCTGGTCTCATCAAGCAGGTCCGCGAAAACGAAAACATTCAAGTCCACTACGGTGCGACCCTGAAGGAGTGTAAGGGCTTCATCGGCGACTTCAAATCCGTTGTGCAGCTTGAAGGCCCGGGTCCCAAGGTACTCGAACTCGAACACGGGGCCGCGATTGTGGCGACCGGCGCAAACGAGGCGAAACCTCGTGAATATCTGTACGGCGACAACAATTGTGTGATGACGCAGCTCGAACTGGAAAACCGCCTGTGTGACGATCCGAGCTATGCTGAAAAGCTCCAGGAGGTCGTTATGATTCAGTGCGTCGGCTCACGGGATTCGGATCGTATGATCTGCAGCCGCGTCTGCTGCACGGTCGCAGTCAAGAACGCCGCCGCCATCAAATGCGCCAACCCCCAGGCAACCGTTGCGGTCCTTTACCGTGACATCCGGACGTACGGCTTCCGCGAAGACTATTACAATGAAGCCCGAGGGCTGGGCGTGTTGTTTTTCCGTTATGATCTCGACAGCAAACCCGTAGTCGCAGCCGACGCATCCGGCCGGCTGGAAGTTAAAGTCCGCGATCTCAATTCACAACTGACGCTTCGTTTTGACCCCGATGTTCTGGCGCTCAGCGCCGCCATGATCCCACAGCCGGACAATGAGAAGGTCGGCATGGCTTTCAAGGTCCCCGTCACGCGCGAGGGCTTCTTCCTGGAGGCTCACATGAAGCTGCGCCCCGTCGACTTTGCGTCCGACGGGCTGTTCCTCTGCGGGACCTGCCATGCACCGAAATTCATTGACGAGACGATTACGCAGGCGCAGGCCGCCGCAGCCAAGGTGGTGTCCATCCTCTCGCGTCCTGTCATGGAAGTCAGCGGCATCGTCAGTGTCGTCGACCGCGACCGATGCGCCGCGTGCCTGACCTGCGTGCGGACGTGCCCCTATGACGTCCCGCGGATCGACACCGACGGGGTCGCGGTCATCGAAGCCGCCATGTGCCACGGCTGCGGCATCTGTGCGTCGGAATGTCCGGCAAAGGCCATCAGCCTGATGCACTACAAGGATGCCCAGGTGATCGCCAAGACCGACGCTTTGTTCGACACGAAAAGTGAACTGGTGAAAAATGACTGACTTCGAACCAAAGATTGTTGCGTTCTGCTGCAACTTCTGTGCGTTCGCCGCGGCGGACCTCGCCGGCGCCATGCGCTTGCAGTACCCGCCAAACGTCCGAATCGTCCGCCTGCCGTGTACGGGCAAGGTCGATGCCCTGCATTTGCTGAAGGCGTTCGAGAGCGGCGCTGACGGCGTCTTCGTCGCCGGATGCATGGAAGGGGAGTGCCATTTTCTCGAAGGTAATCTGCGGGCCAGAAAGCGCGTTGCATACGTTAAACGCCTGATCGCCGAAGTCGGGCTTGAACCCGAGCGAGTGGAGATGTTCAACCTGTCCTCGGCGATGGGCGGCCGATTCGCTGAGATCGCCGAGGAGATGACCGCGCGGGTCAAACGACTCGGGCCCACTGTGCCGGCCCGCCGAAAAGAGGCCGCCGAATCATGAAAATCATAACAGACAAAAATGGAGCGCGCGATCCCGGCCTGGCCGAGGAAATCCGCGCGCGCTGCGGCGAGAACGTGTACCTCTGCTACCAGTGCCGCAAGTGCGCCGCTGGATGTCCGAATCGACTTTTTATGGACAGCACGCCCACCGAACTGATGCGTTATGTCCAACTCGGCATGGCCGAAGAGGCGATGAAGGGCAACACGATCTGGTATTGCCTGTCCTGTCATACGTGCTCGGCCCGCTGTCCGCAGGATATCGATATACCGCACGTGGTCGATGCCCTGCGCATCATTGTGCAGGAAAAGAAGATCAAGACCGACACGGGCGACGCCGCCCTCCTCAACCGCCTCTGGATGGCGATGCTGCGTCTGGGCCGCATGTACGAAATGGGGCTCGCCGGCCTGATGAACATCCTCAGCGGGCATCCCTTCAAGGACGCAAGGCTCGCCGCCAAAATGATCAGGAAAGGCAAGATCAAACTCTTACCCACGATACGCAAACCACTTGAAATCCACCGCATGTTTAAACGGGCAAGGAGCCTGAAGAAATGAAGATCGCTTATTTTCCGGGCTGCTCTCTTCATTCGACGGGCGCCGAATTCGACGTCTCAACCCGCAAGGTCTGTGAGGCGATGGACGTGCAACTGTGTGAGGTCAAGGATTGGACCTGCTGCGGCTCCTCGCCCGCCCACCAGTGTGACGAACTGATGTCGGTGGCGCTGCCGGCGCGCATTCTTGCCCTTACAACCGAAACCGAAGGCCTGCGAGAGGTCTGTGCCCCATGTGCTTCGTGCTACTCGCGCCTTAAGTTCGCCCAAGACCGCCTCGGCGATCCCAAGTGGCGTGCGGACATCGAAGCAGTCGTGGGGCGTTCCTGTCCCGACGATATCGGCGTGTACAATATGCTTGACCTCGTTTCCGATAAAGTTGGCCTCGAAGCAGTGGCCGCGCACGTTGTCAAGCCGCTTGCAGGGCTCAAGGTCGCCTGCTATTACGGCTGCCTGCTGACCCGGCCGCCGAAGATTGTCGGCGGTGCAAACCACGAGAACCCCAGCGTCATGGAATCCATCATGGAAACCATTGGTGCGGAATCCCTTGACTGGAACCTCAAGACCTTCTGCTGTGGCGCAGGCTTTGCTCTCACCAAGACGGAGGTCGTCCTCGAACTGACGCGCAAGGTCCTGGCCGATGCCGTCGCCGTCGGAGCCGAGGCCATCGTCGTCGCCTGCCCGCTCTGCCATGCCAATCTCGACGGACGCCAGGAACAGATTAACACCGCCTTCGGCGCCGACTTCCACGTGCCGATTTTCTATTTCACCCAGCTCATGGGCATGGCCTTCGGCATCGCACCCGGACAACTCGCCATCGGCAAACACCTCACCGACGTGAGCGCTTTCCTGAAAGAAAGGGCATTACTATGATAGTAGCGGATAGAAAACCACTGGACGAAATTCTCGCCTCCATCGAGCCATACAAGAAGATCATGCTCATGGGCTGCGGCGGATGCGTGACAATATGCTTTTCCGGCGGCGCCAAAGCGGTAGAGCTGCTCGCCTCGCAGATCCGCATGGCCCGCAACAAGGCAGGCAGCGACATCGACATCGTCGAGTGTACTCCCGAACGTCAGTGTGAGTTCGAATTCATCGATGCCTTCAAGGAACAGATTGCTTCCGTCGAGGCGGTTCTTTCGATCGCCTGCGGCGTCGGCGTGCAGACCATGAACGAGCACCTCGCTGAGGGCGTTACAATTCCGGGCCTCAACACCAAGTTCATGGGTTACCCTGTAGAGCACGGCCTGTGGCAGGAACGCTGCGCCGGCTGCGGCGACTGCGTCCTGCAATGGACCGGCGGTCTGTGCCCTGTTGCCCGCTGCGCCAAGCGTCTCTTCAACGGTCCCTGCGGAGGCTCCGCCGGCGGCCGGTGCGAAGTCGACAAGGAAGTCGAGTGCGTCTGGCAGCTCATTCACGACAGACTCGAAAAACTTAACAAGCTTGAAAACCTCGAAATCGTTAGGCCGGCCAGGGATTGGCGAACCAGCACCAATGCCGGACAGCGCAAAGTCAAATTCGAAGAGGCCATGCTATGAAATCAGGGAGCAGACTGGAAAGGATTCTGGCGGCGGGACACTTCGCGGTTACCTCGGAACTTGGGCCCCCAAAAAACGCCGATCCCGACAACATCCGCAAGAAAGCGAGCTATTGCCTCGGCAACGTCGACGCCGCCAATGTCACCGACAACCAGACTGCCATCGTGCGTATGTCCAGCATCGCCGCCGGCACGATTGCGCTCTCTTGCGGCGTCGAACCCGTCATCCAGATGGTCTGCCGCGACCGCAATCGAATCGCCATGCAGAGTGACATTCTCGGGGCCGCCGCCCTCGGCTGCAAGAACCTTCTCTGCCTGTCCGGCGACCACCAGAAGTTCGGCAATCATCCCCAGGCCTCGGGCGTTTATGACCTCGACAGTATGCAATTGATCGACATGGTCCGCCGCATGCGCGACGACAAGACGTTCCTGTCCGGTGAGCCCATCAAGGACCACGAGCCGCGTTTCTTCATCGGGGCCGCCGCCAATCCTTTTGCCGACCCGCTCAACTTTCGCATTACTCGTCTCGCCAAGAAAATCGCTGCGGGGGTGGATTTCATTCAGACGCAGTGCATCTTTGACATTGACCGTTTCGAACAGTACATGAAAATGGTGGTAGACCGCGGTCTCCATGAGAAGGCGTACATTCTCGCGGGTCTGGCGCCTGTCCGCTCCGAACGCGCCCTGCAGTACATGAAGGACGAAGTCCCCGGCATGTCCGTGCCGGACGAACTGATCGCCCGCATGGCTGCGGTGAAAGACAAGGACGAAAAAATGGAGGAGGGTATTAAAATCTGCCTCGAAATGATCGAGTGCGTCAAGCACATCGAAGGCGTCCGCGGTATCCATCTCATGCCCGTCGGATGGGAGAGCATCACGCCCGTCATCGTGGAGCGTGCCGGCCTGCTGCCGCGTCCCGACGTCGCATAGCGCCTGCGCAGTCAAACTGGTTCGTCTCGCCCGTCATCGTCCGGAAGAATCGGCGTTTTGCTTGTTCTTGTCCACCGTCGCTTTCGTTGCGCCTGTGGAAATCCCGCCGTCCACCAACAGCGTCTGCCCCGTGACGTAAGCACTTGCGTCCGAAGCTAAAAAAACTACCGCCCCGTCCAGGTCGTGCGGCTGGCCGGGTCGTTTCAGTGGAATTCTGTCGCACAGGTAAGACAGCCACTCCGGATTCTCATAAAGCACCGCGTTTTGCGCCGTCTTGAACCAACCCGGCGCCAGACAATTCACCGTGATGCCATACCGGCCCCAGTCATCCGCAAGGCTCATTGTAAGCTGCTTTGTGCCGCCGCGGCTGGCGCAGTACGGCCCCAGGCCGGCATAGCCCGCAACGCACGTCACCGACCCGATGTTGATGATCCGGCCATACTGCCGCTCGATCATGTGCCGGCCGACCGCCTGCGCCACGAAAAATGTGCCCCGCAGATTCGTATCCAGAATCAGGTTCCAGTCCTCCCACGTGACGTCCACAGCGGGCTTGCGGACGTTGCACCCGGCGTTGTTCACCAGAACGTCGATCTTCCCGAATACCGCATGCGCCTTGGCGGCCATCTGCTGAATGCTGTCATAATCCCGCACGTCGAGTTCGAGCGGCAGCGCCCTGCGCCCGAGTGCCTGTATCTCCTGGCGAAAAGCATCGAGCGACGCCAGCGTCCGCGATGTCATCACGATGTCTGCGCCCGCTCTGGCCAGCGCCCGCGCCATGTACTGACCCAGGCCCCGGCTCGTTCCCGTCACCAAAGCCACCTTGCCCGTCAGGTCAAACGCTTCCGCACTCATTGCCTTTGCTCCTTTCCCGCCGCCGATTCGACATGCGGCATAAGTATCACCTTCATCAGCCTCTCCTGCCGTTGATAGAGCCGCTCAAACCACGTCGCCCCGTCCGCCAGCGGCGCCTCCGCACTGATCAGCCGGGCGACATCCACCGTCCCCCGCGCTATCAAGTCCAGGCACGCCGGATACTCCCCGCAGGATGCACAACTGCCGTTTAACGTAATCTCCCGCGTCACTACCGCCTGCAGGGCAAGCGGCACGCTCGGCGCCACATTGCCGATCAGAGTTGCTGTCCCGCCTTTGCGCAATGAACCCAGGGTGACAGCCAGCGTCTCTGCTATACCCACTGCCTCGAACGCCACGTCCGCTCCTCGCCCGCCTGTAAGCCGCCGCACCTCCTCCGCCGCGTCGCACTCTCCCGAAACGATCGCAGCGTCCGCCCCCAGTTGACACGCCAAGTCCAGGCGGTTTCGATCGACATCCACTGCAACAATCCGCCCGCACCCGGCCGCCCTAAGCAACTGGACGACCATCACGCCGATCATCCCCACGCCGACCACAACCGCCGTGTCGCCCAGCCGCACCGGCGTCCGATTCACCGCGTGCAGCGCGATCGATACCGGCTCCACCATCGCGGCCTGGCTGAAAGATACCTCGTTGGGCAATCGGTACAGTATCCGCTGCGGCACCGCAATGTATTCCGCAAACGCCCCGTCCCGCCGGTACTCCTCGCACGAGACGCCCAATACCCGCCGATCATCGCAAAGATTGATCCTGCCGGCCCGACAGAAATCGCACCGACCGCAGTACGCCGTAGAATCGAACGTCACCCGGTCGCCCACGGCCCAGCCCCGGACCGCCGCACCCGTCTCAACAATTACCCCCGCCGCCTCATGCCCCATGATTACCGGCGGCCGACGGCGGCCGGTGCTGCCGTCCATCCCGTGCACGTCGCTGCCGCAGATCCCGCAGGCCCGCACCTCGACCAAAACCTCGTCCTCAGCCGGCTCCGGCCGAGCCACGTCTACATACTCGAACCGTTTATAATCAGTCAGCACCAGCGCCTTCATCGTCGCCATGTCATCTCCTGTTATCGCCAACACCTGCTTACGGCTTCGCCTGAGTCCTTGCGTTCCATAAATACCCGGTACAGCCCAGAAGTCAAGGAACGAAAAGGCTCCCTCCCGAATTGACGTCCCATGCCCGGATTGCCGGGATTACTCAATTGATTTTCGGAGCGAGTGGTCGTTTCGCTTCAAAATCTGCCTGGCTTTCAGGGGCGTTGTGTTCTTAAAGTGCATTACGATTGCGGTCTTCAGGTGCCCCTGGGCTTGCTTGAGGAGCGCTTCGGCTTTCCTGGAGGGAAGGCCGGTAAGTTCGGTGACGATTCGCCGCGAGCGGTCTTTCAGTTTCTCATTGGTCGCCTTCAGGTCAACCATGAGATTGCCATGCGTCTTGCCCATCCGGATCATGGCAGCCGTTGTGAGGGTGTTGAGGACGAGTTTGGTGGCGGTGCCTGCCTTCATGCGCGTCGAGCCCGTGACGACTTCAGGACCGACGACGGGATTGATAACGATGTCGGCACGGGCCTGGTTAACAGCTTCGGGCGCGCAGGTGATAAAGATCGTGCCTGCGCCGAGGCGGCGGGCCTCTTTCAGGGCGCCGCGCACAAACGGCGTTAATCCGCATGCGGCGATGCCGACGACGGTATCCGCGGCGCGGATCTTTTTTTTGACAACAGCATTCTGGCCGTCATCCTCATGATCCTCAGCGCCTTCGATGGATCGGACCAGTGCGCGTCTGCCCCCGGCGATGATCCCCTGCACAAGCGAACGGTTTACCCCGAACGTCGGCGGGCACTCCGAGGCGTCCAGGACCCCCAATCGGCCGCTGGTGCCGGCGCCAACGTAAAAGAGCCGGCCGCCCTCACGAAAACGGTGTACGATCATGTCCACTGCGCGTGCAATGGCCATGCGTTCTTTGCCGACCGCCGCCGCGACGCACAAATCTTCTGAATTGATCATGTCGACAATTGCCTGCGTGGGCAGGGTGTCGATTTGCTCAGTCCGGGGGTTGCGTTTTTCGGTCGTCAGGTGTGATCTGTCTTTTATGCTCATGCGGGTACAATCTTCCCTAATATCACCGGCTTGCCTGCGCCTGTGGCGCCGGGCACGTTGTTGGCGATTCCCTTGACGGTCGCGTACGCGAGGATCGCAAAGGAGACCGCCTCCTTGGCGTCGGCATGGATGCCGAAATCGTCCGTCCGCAGTATTCGTACTTCGCGCATCTCCTGCTGTAACATGCTCACAAGCGTGGGGTTGTTCCCGCCGCCGCCGCAGAGGATCATCTCTTCAGGCATGGCGGGCAGGAGCCGGCGGTACGCCTGGGCGATGGTCCGGGCGGTCAATGCCGTCACGGTGGCCATGAGGTCCGGATCGGAGATCCCAGCAGCACGCGCTTGGCGGCAAACAGCGTCAGAGTACGCCGTTCCGAACACCTCGCGGCCGGTCGTCTTGGGGGGGCGGCGGCGGTAGAACGGATGGTTTAGAAGCTGCTTGAGCAATGATGCATTGGCGATGCCGCTTGTCGCTATTCGGCCGTTGCGATCATATTTCATTCGGCCGCCGGTAACAATCTCCGCCATGCGGTCGATGACCATGTTGCCGGGGCCGGTGTCAAAGGCGACAATGTCGCCCGGGTTGCATTTGGGCGGCAGCCAGGTGACGTTGGCGATGCCGCCGATGTTCTGGATCGCACGGCATTTGTCGGTCCCGGCAAAAAGAATATAATCGGCATACGGAACCAGCGGTGCTCCCTGGCCGCCGGCAGCCATATCCCTGGGTCGGAAATCGGCAACAGTGGTGATGCCTGTTCGTTCGGCGACCACGGAGGGTTCGCCGATTTGCAGAGTGGACCGGATGACCTTGCGGCCGGACCGGCGACCCACGGGGTCGTGGTAGATCGTCTGGCCGTGAGAACCGATCAGATCGACCGATTCGCGAGCAATGCCGCCTTTGTCGCAGAGTTTAAGGACCGCATCCGCGAATACCTCACCCAACAGAACATTGAGGCGGCAGATATCGTCGACCTGAGAAGTTTCAGGATTGAAAAGCCTGAAGACAGCGGTGCGGAGTGCTTGGGAATAAGGGAACGTTGCAAACGCCAATACGTTCAAGCCGTCGCGGTCGAGATCGACTGCGGCGGCATCTACGCCGTCGGCGCTGGTGCCCGACATCAACCCGATGACGCGCAAGCGATGCTGATTCGCAAGTTTGCTGAGCTTTGTTGCAGTGATGGGCATTCTCCTTACACTGGTTATTACGGGATTATCGCCTGATATGTGCTCAGGGTCAAGACGGCGGTTGCGCATTGCGTTGGATTAGGTGAAACGGTAAACTGGAAGGGCGTTGTGCGGCGGATCGACAGGAGTTGCCAAGTGGGTGAAAAAGAAATGTGCGGAATTGTATTCGACATCAAGCGATATGCGATCCACGACGGGCCGGGCATCCGGACTACCGTGTTTCTGAAGGGCTGCCCGCTGCGCTGTCCATGGTGTCATAATCCAGAAAGCTACCGCCACGGTCCTGAACCTGCTATACGGGTTGCCCGATGCCGCTCATGCGGGGAATGCGTACAGGTGTGTCCGGCCGGTGCGATTCGTCAGGTTAATGGAAAAATAACCACCGACGGCGAGACGTGTACGCGTTGCGGACGTTGCGTCGAGGTCTGTGCCGCCGACGCCCGGCGCATCATCGGCCGAAAAATCACTGTTGGCGAGGTCCTTGCGGAGATCACCAAAGATGTCATCTTCTTTGATGAGTCCGGCGGCGGGGTTACGTTTTCCGGCGGTGAACCTCTGATGCAGCCGCGATTTCTGGCCGAAGCCCTGCGCGGCTGCAAACGTCTCGGCATTCACACGGTTGTCGACACGACATTGTATGCGGACTGGGAGACGATTATGGGCATGGTTGAGACGACGGACCTCTTCCTTTGCGATCTGAAGCACATGGACTCGGACGTGCATCGCCGACTTACAGGGGTGCCAAACGAAGGAATACGGAGCAATCTCGAACGGCTCGCGACCGTCAAAGATGTGATTGTACGTGTGCCGATCATCCCCGGGTTCAATGACCGTGAGGAGAACATCCGTGCGACGGGGCGGTTTGTGCGGTCGCTCGGCACGGTCCGCCGCATAGACCTGCTGATTTATAATCGTCACGGTCTGGATAAGGAGGCCAGATTGTCCGGCAACTTCGAGGTGTTCGATGGCGAGACGGTAACGCGGGAACGTGCCGAAGAAATAGCCCGGATGCTGAGGGGTTTCGGCCTGGAGGTGAGGGTCGGCGGCTGAACGAGTATGTTGTCTTGCCGCGGGTTGTGGTATAATGCGTCTTTCTTATTCAGTGTGGATTGGCGGTGGGAACTATGAACGAGCGTGTTAAACGGCTGCGGCGTGAGAGCACCGAGATGCGGCCCTATATATCGACCGAGCGGGCCGAGCTGATGACCCGGTTTTATAAGACGTATGCCTCGCTGGCGGTCTCTCCGGTAGTGTTTCGGGCGATGGCCTTCCATTCTGTCATGGCGAATAAGCGGATATATATTGGCGAGGGCGAACTGATTGTGGGCGAGCGGGGCGGGGCGCCAAAGGCGACGCCGACCTATCCGGAATTGTGCTGTCATGACGTGGAGGACCTGCGGGTTCTCAGTTCCCGGGATCGCACGCCGTTTGATGTGAGCCCCGAGGCGATGAAGATTTATGAGGAAGTAATCATACCCTTCTGGCGGGGCAAAACGCAGCGGGAGAAGGTGTTTGCCGCGATGAGTCCGGAGTGGCAGCGCGCGTTTGATGCCGGGGTTTTCACTGAATTCATGGAGCAGCGGGCGCCGGGTCACGCCATTCTCGATGACAAAATCTATCATTACGGGATGATGGATTTTAAACAGCGGATCGCGCGCAAGCGAAACGAACTTAATTTCCTCAGCGACCCCGAGGCCTACTCGAAAGACCAGCAGTACCAGGCGATGGACATATGTGCCGACGCGATTATGCTTTTTGCGGGACGGCACGCCGAGGAAGCGAGGCGTCAGGCGATCGAACAGACCGATCCGGTGCGACGGGAAGAATTGAGTAGAATCGCCAGTATCTGTGATCGGGTGCCTGCTCATGCACCGCGTGACTTCCATGAAGCCCTCCAGGCGTACTGGTTCGTCCACCTGGGCGTGATTACGGAATTAAACACATGGGACTCATTCAATCCGGGCAGGCTCGATCAGCACCTGCATCCGTTCTACAGGCGGCAAATTGAGGCGGGCACGCTTACCGAAGGCCAAGCCAGGGAGCTTGTGCAGTGCTTCTGGATTAAGTTTAATAATCACCCCGCTCCGCCGAAGGTCGCCATCACGGAGGAACAGAGCGGCACGTACACCGATTTTGCACTCATTAATATCGGCGGTCTGCGGGCGGACGGCAGCGACGGGGTCAATGAGGTCTCGTACATGCTGCTGGATGTGGTCGAGGAAATGCGGCTGGTGCAGCCCAGCGCATGCATACAGATCAGCAAAAAGACTCCCAACCGTTTTTTGAAACGCGCTTGCGAGGTCATCCGCACCGGTTTTGGCCAGCCGTCGGTATTTAATACCGACGTAATTATCCAGGAGATGCTCCAGCAAGGTAAGAAGATAGCCGATGCGCGGTCGGGCGGTCCGAGCGGCTGTGTGGAGATCAGCGCGTTTGGCAAGGAGAGCTGCTGCCTGACAGGCTACTGCAACTGGCCGAAGATACTTGAATTAGCGCTCAATGACGGGCGCGACCCCCGTACGAACATTCAGGTTGGACCCCGGACGGGGGACGCGGGTGAGTGGGTATCGTTCGACGGCGTGATGGCCGCTTACAGGAAGCAGTTGCAGTATTTCGTTGATCTAAAGATTGCCGGCAACAACATTATCGAACGGCTGTTCGCCGCATACATGCCGTCGCCGTTCATGTCGCTTGTGATGGATGACTGCATCGAAAAGGGCAGGGATTATCATGATGGCGGGGCTCGGTACAATACGACTTACATCCAGGGCGTAGGCATTGGCTCGTTGACGGATGCCCTTGCGGGCATTAAGTATCATGTTTTTGACAGGAAAACCGTCACCCTCGCGGAATTGACATCAGCACTGACGGCCGATTTCGAGGGGTATGAACAGCTTCGCCAGACATTTCTGAATCGGACGCCCAAGTACGGCAACGATGACGATTATGCCGACGTGCTGGCGGTGGAGGCGTTCAACGCCTACTACGATGCCTTCAGCGGCAGGCCCAACACCAAGGGTGGGCGGTACGCCGTGAATCTGCTGCCGACGACCGCGCACATCTACTTCGGGCAGGTGACCGGGGCGCTGCCCAGCGGGCGTAAGGCCGGTGAGCCTGTCAGCGACGGCATCTCCCCGAGCCAGGGCATCGACTCGCAGGGGCCCACGGCCATGATCAAATCGGCCGGCAAGATCGACCATGCCCGGACCGGCGGCACGCTGCTCAATATGAAGTTCAATCCGCAGGTGCTGGAAGGTGAGGGGCTGGATAAACTGGCCCACCTGATCCGGGCGTATTTCACGATGGACGGCCACCACGTGCAATTTAATGTCGTAGGCGCCGAAACGCTGCGGCAGGCGCAGCAGAAGCCGCAGGACTATCGCGATCTTATCGTGCGTGTTGCGGGCTATAGCGACTATTTCATCGACCTTGGGGCTGATCTCCAGAACGAAATCATCGGCCGGACCGAACAGCAGGCGCTCTGAACCGCGAGCCGGGAACCGGGTATGACGTCCTGATGGCTCCCGGAGAGCCGGCATATTCTTCTTGCGTAGCGGGGCGGAGCGGTCTACCATGATTCTCCATGCCCGACACACGAAAACATAGAGGCCCGCATCCCGACGATGTGAATCTCTTCGCACAAGAGAAGCTTGACGATCTGCGACGTGCGGTGGCGGACTATTCCATGCTGCTGTCGCGGGGGTATCCCGAGAAGAGTTCGCTTAAGCTGGTTGGGGATCATCTTGCGCTGACGGAGCGGCAGCGACTGGCGGTGATGCGGTCGGCCTGCTCGGATACGCAGATTGCCGGCCGGCGTGCCAGACAAGTCGACGTTTCGCAGCTTGTGGGCCGAGCGATGGAGATTGACGGTTACAACCTGCTCATCACCGTAGAATCCGCGCTGAGCGGAGCCCCCGTTTTTGTCGGCCGCGACGGGTGCATGCGGGACCTGGGCGGCATTCACGGGTCGTATCGGAAGGTGACGGAGACAATCCCCGCGATTGAACTGATCGCCAGACACGTGCTGGCGCTCGGTGTGCCCCATGCCCGTTGGCTGTTCGATAGCCCGGTGTCCAACTCCGGGCGGCTCAAGACGCTGTTGGGGGAGCTTATACGAGCGCACGGGTGGCCGTTCGAGGTCGAGTTGGACGCCAATCCCGACAACCTGCTCATCGCCAGCGACAAGCCCGTCGCCACCTCCGACAGCAACATCCTCGACGAATGCTGCCAGTGGACGAACCTGACTGAACACATCATCCATGGCGTAATCCGAGCAGGCACAGTCGGAGTGAATCTGATAGACCTTTCTTCAATTCACGACTGAGCCGTTGAGTTCGGCCTCCAGTAACTAACTGGCTAAGCGTTGTCTTGCTCGACAAACCCAGGCAGTAATTTCACCGGCATGCGGGCCGGCATCTTTCGCCCAGAGCCATTGCAGAATGTGCTGGATTTCGATATCGCTGAGAGTCTCGCAAGAGCGGTCTTTGGCAATATCGGGGACATCCTCCTGCTGGAGGAGCGAAGCGATGCCGGCGAGGCCGCCGAGGGCCATGTTCTCGGGGACGATGCCCTGGCTGAGGGCGAGGTCCATTGTGCCGAAGATGCGGTCGTGATAGCCGAGCTTGCGGCGGGGGTCTCGGGCGGCTCGGGCGATGGTGTCGGCGAGATAGGGGTTGGTCATTCGCTCCAGCAGATCTTCGGCGTAGGCGCGATAGCCCGCCTCGGTGAAGAGGGGGTCGTTGAGGTGGGCGTATTTCTTTGCGAGGGCGGCGCCGGATTCGTTCAGGAAGGCGTCGCGTGCGATCTTCATGACGGCGGCGTCGTGCTTGAGTTCGGTCATGTTTGTATAACCTTTGGCGGCGCCGAGGTATGCGAGCAGGGCGTGTATAGCGTTGTGGCCGTAGAGTTTCGCTTCCTCAAAGGGCAGCAGGTCGTCTTTTTCGATGAAGACTTCGATGCCGCGGGTAAAGCCCGGCAAGCGGACACGGCTGATCAGTATGCGATTGAACGCCTCGACGAGAAACGCGCGGTCCAGGCCGGGCGTCATTGGTGCAAGGCCCATGGACGCAATGGCTTCTGTGCCGACGACCACCTGGCTCATCTTGCCGATGACAGTGTTGAGGAATTGGACGCCCGGCGGCAGGGGGGCGGCCAGATTTGCCTCTACTTTTTCCTGAAGTATTTCGGCGGCGTGATTGTTGTTCTCAGCGGCATAGATGACGCAGGCGGGGGCCTTGCTGTGCCGTCTGCCTTCGGCGATGAGTGAGGCGACACTATGCTGTCCCATATCATAGAAGGCGACCGCCGGCAGGGACGTGGATATTTCGCTTGCTTCGGCCAAGGCGGCCAGCAGCGCAGTGCGATCCGACTGCACAGTCGGATTGTATATCTCCACCCCCGCTACCTGTTGAACTTCGATGCCGCTTGAGCCTGCGACGTTCACGCAGAGGCGTCCGGTATTGGCGCGAACTGCCGCGACCAGGGCAGGGTCAATTTCCGCGACGACGAGACGTGCGAAATTGCCGCTTGCAAACGCCTCGCTGACGAAGAGGCCCGCCTGTATGGGGCCGAAGCCGAAGCCAACGAAAACGCGTTGCTTCACGGGCTGGGGGGGGATTGCCTTCAACTGTCAAGTTCCTTCATTAAATCGTCCAGCGTGCCGTACTGTCTGCCGCTTTGGACCGCATGCAGCATGCTCGCGTACGGTTTTATGTTGCTGTAGCGGTCACGGAGAGGGGCCTTGATGAAGAGGGCGGCGAAGAGATTGCCCATCTGCACGGCTTGCGAAAAGTCCATCGAGCCGTCGACGAACTGCTTCAGGTTGCAGGCGACGTAGGTTAACAGCCCTGAACGAAACGAATCGCCGGCGCCGACGAGATCGATGACCTCGCCGGCCATAAACCGAGATTCGGTCTTGTGCGGTGCGGCCATCGTGCCGTCGGGCGCGATGTGTTTTTCATAAGCGCCATTGCTCACCGTGACGCCGAACAGCCTTGTGCGGCCCGGCCCGGTCCAGAATCGCTGGGCCAGAGCATTCAGGAAATGCACGCAGTTGTCAGGCTCGAGAAAGGCCCTCCATTCGCGGCCCATGCCGAGTGTATTGCCGATCATCCTTGCTTCGTCGGAGGATGTGAAGAAGATGTCCACCTCGGGCAGGAGGGGCTCCAGCAGGGCGTACTCCGGCACCGGTTTGCCCGTATCGATTAGGGCCTGCGGGTCGCCGGTGAGCGTGTGGCTGTCTACAATGGTAACGGCGCCGCGCTGCCGACACCACCGCATGAATTCGGCAAGGTCGCGGCCGCCGTTGGCGTCGCCGCGGTCGGACAGGCCCGAATACATATAGTACACGATCTTCGGCGAGAGCGTCTCGACGGCCTTCCTGAAATATGCGAAGTCAAAGTCATTGTTGGCATTCGGAAAATACGCAATGCCGCCGCGCTCGTCGCCGGTTTTTTCATATATGTAGGTTGTTCCGGTCGGAAGAGTCGGATGCACGAATGTCGCGGACATGTCAACGCCGTTTTCGGCCATGACGCCATAAAAGAAGCGGCCTTGCGCATCGAGACCGTCGAAATCCCCCGTACCGAGATTCACGCCGATGGCGACCCTTAAGCCTGCGCGGGCCATCAAGGGAGCCGAATTGCCGGGCCCGCCGGTTGTGGCCAGGCCTGCATCGATCCATTGGCGGTACTGCTCCTGAGTGTAGGGCGGCATGTGCTTTGTATCGCACTTGGCCAGCCCGCCCGGGCCCACCAGATCGTCAGCAAACGAAAAGACCTCACTGCGGAAATCCGCCACCGCCGTATTCAACACCAGTACATCCACATCCATCTCACACTCCATCAGGCATTCCTCATCCGTTACTTACGTCCCGTGCGTCGCTCGCTTTGCTCGATTAATTTCAAGACACTGTCGACATCCACCTCGGCCAGGCTCGCGACGATCCAATCGGCCTGCGCAAGTTTGTCAGCCGTTGTCGAATTTGTCACCGCAATGCACCGGGCGCCGGCCGCCTTCGCCGCCGCTACGCCGTCCGGCGCATCCTCGATCACCACACACCGGACCGGATCAACACCCGCCCGCAGTGCCGCGGTCAGAAATAATTCCGGGTCCGGTTTCTTTCGGGCGACGTCGCTGCCGGTGATGTAGGTGATCTCACGGTAGGGGACCTTCGCTGATTGGAGCACCGCCTCGCTCTTTTCGCGGGTGCTTGATGTTGCAATCGCCACGCGAAAATCTGGCCGGCTCATTGCCTCCTGCATCAACTCCAGCACGCCCTCAAACGGCGGCAGCGGCTGCTCGTTGAGCATCGCCAGGAACTTCTCCTGCCGCATCTCCGTGGCCGCGGATACCTGCGCGTCGGTCAGTTCAAGTCCATGCACCTCGGCCGCGGCGCGAACGTAGGCGGCCGCGCCCCGGCCCAGACCCTTGTCGAAGTCCGTCCGCACCATGCCCTTGAGCCCGAACGACTCCTCAAACATTGCAATCGAAGCCCGCGCATTGATGGCCTCGGTGTCGGCGATCACCCCGTCCACATCAAGAATCAGCCCGTAAAGCCCGGTCATGTTCGGTCCCGAAAAGCCAATGCAATTGCCCCCGCGGCTCTCCTTAAGCGACACGGAGTCCCGCATTATCACGTTTGAAGGCAACGATTGCAAACACGAAATGGGGCGATGCGGCGCAAAAAAATGCCTGCCAGGCCATTGCGGCCGTGGCAGGCACAGCGAGCGAAACCTTGCGTCTTGCTTATCGCAAGGACACAATTCAATCGATGCCGAAAACAGATGCACTCATCTCGGAAAACCCCACTTTTCGACATCACTTGCGTTGTTACTTCTTGTCGGCTTCGGCGAGCTTCGCTCGGATGAACTCGCCAAATTGAACAGCCTTTTCCTCGGCGAAACTAACAAATGTTTTTAAACTCGTCTCGGCGGTCGCCGCCCATTCCTGCTTTCTAAATTCGCTCGTTCGGCCCCGTATATCCAGCCGCCGTGAACTTCTTTCGCTCGCTTTCACTTCGTCATTCGCAGGCGCCAGGTAGTAAATCGCCGTGGCAAAGCCCGCGAAATATATGATTAGCGCTAACAGCATTTTACTTCGCCAAGCATGCATTGTCCGTCCCCCCCGTCAGGAAAACCTTCGCTCGCTTCGGAGGCCCGCCACTCTTCACGGGCTCCCTTTCCACATAAAACGTAAGAATGAAAACGCGCGATGTCAAACGTGGGACGGGCTTTCGGAGGAATTTGGCAAAAAAAGAGGACAGCGGCGCACGGGGTGCCGGAAAGTCACGCAATGTCCAATAAAAAGGTTCCTTCAAGGCTAAAATAAGGACATGCCGAAAGAAGCGGCTGTGGACGTGCATGCTGCTCTATGCAAAATTGCCGAAAAACCGGCTTATATGCTGTCGCACGCCATATAGGTCACACCGGCCGCTGTAAGATCGTCCCCGGGCGCCTGCCTCAGTCGACCTCCGCAAGACAGGCACGCAACTGTTCGCAGACAAAATCGATTTCGCCGGCGCTGATGTTGTTATGAAACGGAAGCGCCATCGTGCTGCGGCATACCGCGTCGGTGATCGGAAAATCTCCTTCCTTCCAGCCGTACGCGTCGACCATGAAGGGCTGTAGATAGACCGGCGGAAAGTAATTGCTCACCTGGACGCCGCGTCCCAGCATCTTCTGCAAAATGGTATTGCGCTGCTCCATAGTGTACCGGTCCGCCAGCCGAACAACGTAGACAAACCAGCTCATGACGCTGTCCTGGGGCTCTTGCGGCATAATCAATCGTGCATCGTCGCCCAGCCGCGAGAAATACATATCGGCTACGCGCCGCCGCTTGGCGACAAACTCCTCCAGGCGGGACAACTGCACGATTCCCAGCGCACAGTTTATGTCGCTGAGCCGGTAGTTGTAACCCAACCGTTCATGGGCCAGCCAGCCGCCGCCCTTGCCGCGTCCCTGATTTCGCAGCGACACGCACATGTCGGCCACCGCGTCGTCGTCGGTCAAAATCATCCCGCCCTCGCCGGTCGTGATTTGCTTGTTGGGATAGAACGCAAAAGTGCTTACCTTACCGAAGGCGCCTACCTTGCGCCCGCGCAGTTCGGATCCAAGCCCCTCGCAACTGTCCTCGACCACCACAAGGTCGTGGACGGCCGCGGCGTCACAGATTGCGTCCATGCCCGCCGGGTTGCCGAAGACCTCCACCGGCAGCACCGCCTTTGTCCGCTCCGTGACTGCGCCGGCAATCCGCGCGGCATCCATATTCAGGCTGACCGGATCGATGTCGACAAAAACCGGCCGAGCGCCGGTCATCATGATCGTCGTCGCTGACGCGATAAAGGTAAACGGAGTCGTAATGACCTCATCCCCGTCGCCGATCCCCAGTGCTTTCATGGCCAGGTACAGGCCGCTGGTACCGCTGTTGACGGCGACGGCCCGTCGCCGTCCGACATATTTGCAAAAGGCCTGTTCGAATTCATCCAGTTTGGGACCCAGGGAGAGAGTGGGGCTGCGCAGCACCGCACACACCGCGTCAATTTCCGCGGCGCTAATGTCCGGCCGCGACAAATGCACCTTAAAATCCATACTGCTTCCTTTTAGACAAACGACTCTTCCCACCCTCCATGCATTGTAGCGTCAATCGGCGTGAATGCTAAGGATTTCTTCCTCTCAACTGCACTTCAGGTGAATTTGCCTCCCTCTTGGGCTCGCTGCGGCAGCCGTTCAGATCGGGGCTTCGGATTTGCCGTTATACAGCTCCAACGCCGCATCGATGATCGCCAGATGACTGTACCCCTGCGGGAAATTCCCCAACAGCCGCTTTGTCTCGAAGTCAATATCTTCGCTGAGCAGGCCCACGTGATTGGTGTACTCCAGCAGTTGCTCAAACATCTCTTTCGCCCGCTGCTTGTCGCCGATACGATTAAGGCTCTTGATCATCCATAACGTGCAAACGGTAAAGGAAGACGTCGGCTTGCCGAAATCATCGTTGTCTTTGTAGCGAAACATCAGCCCGTCGACACACAGTTCGTCGTAGGTCTTGCGAACGGTCTGCACATACCGCGGATCGTCGGCGGCGATGAAGCCGTAGTGCTCTATGAGCAGATTAGAAGCGTCCACGGAGGTGCTGCCGTAGTGCTGCGTAAAACATTGCATCTCGGTGCTCCAGCCTCGCAGCAGGACTTCATTCTTGATTTTGTCGCGGAGTCGCCCCCAGTCCTGCGCGTCGGCCTTCTTATTTAGAAGTTCGGCGATCTTGACGGCGCGATCGAGCGCCACCCAGCACAGCACCTTGGAAAACACAAAATGCTTTTTGTCGCTGCGGAACTCCCAGATGCCGCGGTCCGGTCGCGTCCAATTGTTGCGGACATGCCGCACGAGCGTGCGAACCACCGTCCACAATTCCTCATACGTATCGATAATATTGCTGTAATTCAGAAGGTCCTGATGTATGACATCCATCAGGACGCCATAAATATCGTTCTGCTTCTGCTTGTATGCGGCATTTCCGGTTCTCACCGGCCGGGAGTTCTCATAGCCGCTTAACCATGTCAGCGTACGTTCCGTCAAGGTCTTGTGTCCCTCAATGCTGTACATGATCTGAATTTTTTCTTTCTTATACGGAATCACATCCAGCACAAACTCCAGAAAACGCCGCGCCATGCCCCGATGATTGAGACGTACAAAAATGCTCACGATCATTGACGCGTCACGGACCCAGCAGAACCGGTAATCCCAGTTCCGCACCCCGCCGAGCGCCTCAGGAAGGCTCGTCGTCACCGCCGCCAGCAGAGCGCCCGTCTTCTGGTACGCCAAAAGCTTGAGCACCAGGATGCTTCGTTCGATCTGGTCGCGGCACGCCGGCGGCGCGGTCGTTTTGGCGAGCCAGTCCATCCAGTAAACCTTGGTCTTCTCAAACTCCAGGTCCACCTTCTCCAGAGTTGGTGCAGTGATCTTCTGGTTGTAACTGATGATGACGAACGCATCATGTACCAGAGTGATCGGCTCACGATGGAGGATCCGCCGGGCGTCCATATCCGTGTAGAGGTACAGCGACTCATATTCGCTGTTTCGAACGACGCTCTTAATGCCGCCCGGCATCAGGCGGTTAAAAGTTGCGCCGTCTCCATAATTCAGTTTGGGATTGTAGTTCAGGACGATCTCGGGGCGGCCCCACACGTGCCGGAAATACCGTATGATGTCCGGCGGACAATGAAAATCAGATGCGCCCAGCCGATAGCGCGGCATGAAGTCGTACACTTCGAACGTGTCCATGCCGTTGGTGAAGTGCGTCGCCAGAATATTCGTCTTGGGCAAGTACCGCTGCCGAACCTGGTAGTCACCCACCGGTTCGATCGAAAACTCGCCGCCGCGAGTGTCGTCCAGGAGCCGCGCAAACACGGATTGTGAATCGAACGTCGGTAAACAAGCCCAGTCCAGCGACCCCTTTTCGGAAATAAGCGCTGCGGATCGGCAGTTGCCGATCACGCCATAGTTCAAGTTTTTCATGCCCCTTTTCTTTCGTGCAGTTAATCCCGTCGCCGCATCTGAACCTGTCGATGCGGCATTGCCACAGCTTATTAATTATGGAGGTCAGCGCGACGTACCTATGACATTGACCATGCTCGCAATGAAATTCCGGAAGTCCGCCGGATTGTCCATCCGTATATCGGCCAGTGTCTCCTCCCTGCCCACCTTTATCTTGATCAGCCGCTCGTCTTCCAGCCGGAACATGCTCTCGTCGGTCTGATCGTCGCCGGCACATACGATTACGTCGTATCGCCGGTTCTGAGTAAAGTACGACATCGCCGCCCCCTTGCTCACCTGGAGCGAACTGATTTCCACAATTTTTTTGCCGTGGTGGACTCTCACCGGAACATTCGAGAGCATGTCCTGCAAAAGGCCGATAAGCTGCTGCGCCTTCACCTGCCCGAATTCCGGGTCCGACCGTCGAAAATGCCATACGACGGACGACGCTTTTTCCTCTACGTAACTGCCCGGCGTGGAACCCACGAACTTACCCAGCACGTCTATGACCTGCGATTTCCAACTCAGATCGGCATGGGCATCCAGCGGTTGCCAGTGCTTGTGGCCCTTCAGGCGGTACAAAAACCCGTGTTCTGCGATCAGGGTAAATGGATAATGCCCCAGCCAACTGTCCAGGTCATCGGGCTTGCGGCCGCTGATGATATAGGTGTCGACATGTTCTCGTTGCGCCAGCCGATCCAGCAGGTCCTGGATCGGAGCCGTTGGCCACGCCGTGTCTGCATCGTCCTGCAGTTCTTTCAACGTCCCGTCGTAGTCCAGGAAAAACGCTATGCGGCCGGCCTGGGCCGTTTTGGCGAGCACCTGCTGTTCCGTTTGGTCAGGACGTCGCCGTCGAGAAGTCTCGGGCGTCACATGCGAAAGGTCCGTGACAAACGAGTGCGCCCAGTACCGGTTGTCGAAGGTTATCACGCGCTCGTGCATGCTCGACATGCGACGATGCTTGTCGTCGGCCGGAATGGTCAGCGCATCCCGAAGACCCGAAATCATATTCTGGAGGTCATACGGATTCACAATGATCGCTTTGAACAATTCATCGGTCGCTCCCGCGAATTCGCTCAGGACGAGGGCGCCCGTCCCATCCGGTTTGCACGCTGCGTATTCCTTGGCAACCAGGTTCATGCCGTCGACAAACGGCGTGACCATCGCCACGTCCGCCAGCGAATACAAAGCGCACAGGTCGGTAAAGGAAATCGATTTATGGATAAAGTGAATAGGTACATTGTCCACCGTACTGAACCGACCGTTGATATGTCCGACGCGTGTCTCGACCTCCTGGCGCAACTGCTGGTATTCCGGAACGTCGCCGCGGCTGGGCACACTGATAAAAACGAATGTCACCTTGCTGGCATGTTCCCATGTCTCCAGGAACTTTTCGATCGCGTCGAGTTTCTGCGGGATGCCTTTGGAGTAGTCCAGCCGCTCAACGCTCAGGACCAGCTTTTTGCCCTCATAGATCCGCTCGAAGTAGCTGCGGCGGCGGGAAAAGCCGGGCGTGTGCAATTCCTCTTTAAAGGCCGTTGCATTGCACCCGATGGGGTAGACCCCCATGACGCACTTGTGGTTGTTGTATGCGATATGATCCGGGTGCGCCTCCGCATTCAGCAGGCGAATGACCGAACTTCGAAAATGCCGCAGGTAGCCGAACGTATGAAAACCCACCAGGTCGGCCCCGAGCAGCCCTTCGAGCAGTTCGCGGCGGTTCGGGTGGCAGCGATAGACTTCGTATGAGGGAAATGGCGTGTGCAGGAAAAGACCGATTCGAAGCCCGCGACCCGCCTTGCGCAGCATTTGCGGCAGCAGCATGAGGTGGTAATCGTGTATCCAGACCAGGTCGCCTTCGCGGGCGTCCGCAAGCACCGCCTCGGCGAAACGCGAATTGACCTGCCGATAGCAATCCCACCATTCCGATTCGTACCGCATGAAGTTCATTCGGTAGTGCAGCAGCGGCCATAAGCTCGAATTCGAAAAGCCTTGATAATATCCGGTGACCTCTTCCTGGGTCAGAAAGATCGGTTCAAAACCATACGACTCGCGCAACTCTTTCTGCACCCGCTGTCGTCGTTTGGCGTCGACCACAGCGGAACCAGGCCATCCGATCCACGACATTTCGAACTCGCCGCCCGTTCCCTCCATTGCAGACACCAGTCCGCCTGACGATTTCTTGATCTCCTTACCCAAGGTGACCGGCAAACGGTTTGATACGGTTATCACTTTCGTTTTGCGTTTCACTTTGCGGCCTTTCATCCTGAATCTGCGATACGGTCGCGCTGCCCGCGATTCACGAAATGCAGATTTCGCAGCACGCGACCTGTTATACGCCGCATCGGCGTCCCTGCAAATTAATGTTCAATCAGCCCCGCCGGCGCCCAAGCCGTCCATTTATATCGTCCAAAATGAAAAGGCCCTGTCATTATCGACAGAGCCTTTTGTCGTCCTGCCGCAGGCCAAAACAACCGTGACTACAATGCCCGAACCTCGCGGGCACACGGCCCTTTTTGCCCATCGCTGAGCACAAAAGCCACCCGGACAGACTCACGCATTTTCTTGCCGCCGCCTTCTACCTGCGAGTAGTGCACAAAGACATCCCTGCCGCCATCCTCCGGGCTGATAAACCCGTATCCCTTCCTCACGTCGAACCACTTTACTCGACCTTCCACGTTGCCTCCTCCCTGGTCCAGCGGACCGGAAAACCCTCTTACCTCCCGCCACCCACCGGCATCCGGAGGGTTCGGACGCCCAAGGACGCGCCTTCATTTAACCAAAAACGCCTGCGTTCGTCAACAACTTCTGAATCTGTGGCTTCAAAGAAGATACGGATTGGCCGTTAAGATGCCAAGGACATTGCTTTCAAATAACCGGGCCGTCGGCCTGCGAAAGCTGTATCGCCACAGGCCGGCCTATGGTCCGATACCGGTCGGCAGTAAAGCGCACCGACAACGCAAGACGTGTGCATCGGCGCGTTGACGAATTGCGCATTCATGCGCGCAGCGGTTGCTCGCAGTCGTCACTTGCCGGGCCGTTGCACATTAGCTACTGCCCCGCCATAACTGCAAAGTCGTGCAGATCGACGGTGCTGGACTGGGCCATGTCAGCGCCATCGAGTCCTGGTTCAGGTCGGCGATTAGGAATTCGGCCGCACTGTCAAAGCTGCGGACGTAGTTGCCGCCCTGGACACCGTCATAGTTCTCATCCAGCCGCCACCCGGCCAGGTCGTGGATTGGGGCTTCGCCGTTGACCATCAGGCGATATCGCCCGGCGAGAAGGACGGCGTTTGGGGATCGGCCGGCGTATTGGCGCTACGTTCGTGCAAAAGCGCCGAACGTCCGCCCAAGCTGAGGCAAGGCCTCCCCGCCCATTGCGTATGCGGCAGCAACCAACCCCCCACCCGATCAGCCGCGATAAATCGGAACCCGGCAAGCGGTGATCACCGGCGGGGCTGCTCGGTGTGTTATCCAGGGCACAGTAAAAGGCCGCGGACCGGACAAGCCGCAAGCCGTAGGTTCATGCCTCTCAAATCTAATCGGCCGCACTGGAACAGGTGCCCGAGTTATTGTATAATTTCGAACAGTAGTGAACAGAAAAACTGTTTGATCGGGAGCGAGCAATGAAGCAGGTCTGTTGCGTCGTAATGTTGTCAATTTTATCAGTGGGATACTTGGATTGCGCCCTCGCTGATGAATACCTGCAGCGGAAAGAGAGCATTCGAAGTCGGTCTGCGGCCGCACGGCGGGTTCCCGTAATTCCTCCCCGCGACAAGCCTTTGCGGGTCATCATTGACACTGATGCGCAAAATGAGATCGACGATGTTTGGGCGATTGCTCTGGCGATGATGTGCCCGGAGCGATTCAGGATTGAGGGCTTTGTGGCTGCCAATTATGACAACGACAGCCCCGGCGCAGGCGTCGACAGCATCCAGGCTTCGGCTCGACTAATCGAGACGACGCTCCTAGGGCAGGCCTGAAAGGCGATATCCCTGTCAAACGCGGGTCGCCGCCCCTGCGGTACCAGTTCGAGCCGTCGGAGTCTGAGGGTGTGGACTTCATTATCGAAAGAGCGATGGCTTCTGCGCCCGACGACCCGCTGTGGATCATCGGCCTTGGCGCGGCGAGCGACATCGCCTCGGCTTATCTGAAAGAGCCCCGCATCGCCGACCGTATCATAGTCTTCTGGCATTTTCGAACCCGCTGGCCTACGCAATGCTGGAACTTCAACGTCATCGGCGACGTGCGTGCGGCGCGGCTGGTGTTTCATTCCGATCTGTCGTTCGTGCTCTTCGACACCGGCACGCACCTGAGTTGCCCGATGGAACAGTCGCAGCAATGGACACAATATGGCCCGCTCGGGGCTTTCCTTCACGCGTATCGTTTTGAGAACAAGTGGTATCAGAATCCGACGAAAGGCTTCTATGATCTGGGCGACATTGCTGCCCTGGTCGAGCCGGACCTTGCCAAATGGGAGATTGTGGACTGCCCGGAGGTGGACTGGGACCTCTCCTACAAGTTCAAGAAAACGAAGGGCAAAATCCTGCGGTGTTACGATATCGATAGAGACAGTACCTTCGAGCTGCTTGAGCAGAAGCTCAGCGCCTGGGTGGCCCCGGTGAAAGAGTAGCGCGTGCAGACCGGCGCAAGCGATTGACTTGCAGCCCGGATTTTGCAATAATGCGGGTTCTTAAAGCGGGCGGACAGAGTAGAGAATTTTGGAGTATAACTTGAAAGCAAGCTGGGTACAGATATTCTGCATGTCAGCATTCTTTATTGTTGGCTCTGCGCCCGCAATGCAGGCCGATAACGCCGGCCTTGAGCAGGTCCTTGCGGAATGGGACAATGCACCCGCTGGCGACCGGCTTGCCGGCTGGATACAGAGGCGCTCGCCGGTCCTGTGGGATTGGATGTTGCAGGACGGCGGCGAAGAGGTGTGGCTATCCATTCGGGACGGGGATGATGCCGCACACGATCTCAAGAGACGGATGTTAGCCCGCGTAACCGGTGAATTGGGATTGCAGGGCGAGGAACCAGGCGAGCAGACCCTTTCGCCGGTTGGCCCGATGTCGAACCGCCAGTGGCTCACCCTGTACGTCCGCGCCTGTCTGAAACGTCGGGCGATGCGGCTCGACGTACTGCCCGACGGCCTGCCGCCAGTCATTTTCACCAAACATTTCAACCTCGGCGGGTCCCATTACGCCTATACCGAGGCGCTCTCCGATGCTCAGGCGGAGCGGAACTTTCGCCCGGGTGCAGCGTTGTGCCGGATCGATATGGACGGGCTCTTCGGCAGGGTTACAACGCTGATCCATGACCGCGACGGCGTGATTCGCGACCCCGACGTGTCGTACGACGGAAAGCATATTCTTTTTGCATGGAAGAAATCGGACTGGGACGATGATTACCACCTTTACGAAATGGACGCGGCCGCCGGCACAATCCGGCAGATCACTTCCGGTGCGGGCCATGCCGATTACGAAGGCGCTTACCTGCCAAATGGCGACTTGATCTTCAACTCCACCCGGTGCGTGCAGATCGTCGACTGCTGGTGGACGGAGGTCAGCAATCTCTACACCTGCGACCGCACGGGGGCGTATCTGCGGCGGCTGACGTTCGACCAGGTGCATACGAACTTTCCAGCGGTCACAGCCGACGGACGCGTGCTCTACACGCGCTGGGACTATAACGACCGCGGGCAGATATTCCCTCAGGCCCTGTTCGTGATGAACGCCGACGGCACCGCGCAATCCGCTTTCTACGGCAATAATTCATGGTTCCCGACCACGATTCTGCATGCCCGCGAAATTCCCAACAGTGGCAAGGTCATCGCCATCGCCACAGGCCACCACAGCTTTCAGATGGGCAAGCTGATCCGCATCGACATTGCCAAAGGCAGGGAAGAGAACGCAGGCGTCGAACTGCTCGCCCCCGTTCGCCGCGCCGAGGCCGTGCGGGTGGATGCCTACGGACAGCAGGGCGAACTCTTTCAGTACCCCTATCCGCTCACGGAGAAGACCTTTCTCGTGGCGTATGCGCCTCTGGGCGGCGGGGCGGGCGATGCACGCTTCGGCATCTACCTTATGAACGTCGACGGGGGGCGCGAACTGCTGGCGGCCGACGGGACGATCTCGTGCAACCAGCCGGTTCCGCTGGCTGTGCGGCATGTGCCGCATGTTCAGCCGAGCCTGGTGGATTACCGCCGGCAAACGGGGACGTACTACATGCAGGATGTTTATGCAGGTCCGGGATTGAAGGGCGTACAGCGCGGCACTGTGGACCGTCTGCGGATCGTCGCCATTGAGTTTCGAGCGGCGGGTATAGGCAGCAACGGCAACAGGGGGCCGGCGGGCGGGGCGATGGTCAGCACCCCGGTGGCGATCGACAACGGAACCTGGGACGTTAAAGTTGTGTTGGGCGATGCCAAGGTCTATGCCGATGGTTCGGCGTGTTTTGATGTGCCTGCCCGGACGCCGGTGTATTTCCAGGCTTTGGATAACAAGGGCCGCGTGGTCCAATCAATGCGAAGCTGGTCGACTCTCCAACCCGGCGAGGTTTCTTCCTGCGTGGGTTGCCACGAGTCGCGCAACCAGGCGCCCACGATTGCCGCCAGAAAGACTCTGGCGATGCAGGCGGGCCCGCAGAAGTTGGATTCGTTCTATGGCTCGCCCCGCGGCTTCAGTTACTCCGCCGAAGTCCAGCCTATCTGGGACCGGCACTGCGTCAGTTGCCATAATCCCCAAAGCGACAACCGGCGTGCCGCGGAGTTCGATCTGCGAGGGACGCCTGTGCTGGACACCGCTGCCATGCGTCAATGGTCGCAATCTTATCTGACACTGACGCAACAAGGCCAACCTAACCGCATTGTCAACTGGCTCAATGTGCAGTCGGCCCCGCCCATGCTGCCGCCATATGACCCCGGATCGGTCCGAAGTGAATTGCTGACAATCCTCGAAAAGGGTCACTATGACGTGAAACTGTCCAATGAGGAGCGCGACAAGATCGCCTGCTGGATCGACCTGCTGGTGCCGTTCTGTGGGGATTATCGCGAGGCCAACGCCTGGCCGGAGGACGAGGTCCGCAAATACGAGCACTTCCTGCAGAAGAGAAAAGATATGGAATTGCTCGAACAGAAAAACATCGCCGCACTGATGGCCGGCCGCAGGAGTCCGTCAGACGGATAACTGCAGTGCGCCTGAAGTTTGGGCGTTTTGCGGTTGTGCGGCGTATCTACCCGTTTGACTTCTTGCCGGTTTTCTGAGATACTGGCGGTCTTAAACTTCTGCGAGAAACCATCGTGTGCAGTCTGTTTTACAATTTAGGGCGAATGGCCGGTCCGAAAATCCGCAAGGGCAAGTGGCTCTGGCAATCGCTTGCCGGCAGCGAAACGGATGCAATCGCCGCCGAATACGATGTCGGCAGGGACCTTGCCGCCGAAGTCGCCCGGCAGGTCCGTGTTGAAAGCGATGGCGATGCCGCAGCCCTTGTTCGCCGGGTCGGATCGCGCCTCGCGGCCTGCGTCGCCAACAAGAACCGCAAATTCACCTTCGCCGTGCTCGAAGGAGCCGAACCGAATGCCTTCGCCCTTCCGGGCGGTTTTATCTACATCACCTGCGGACTCATCGAATTGTGCCGGTCGGATCATGACGAACTGGCGTTCGTGCTGGGTCACGAGATGGCCCATGTCATCCGCGGCCACGCTATGGACCGTATCGTCGGCGATACCGCCGTCCAGACGCTCGCGCGGACGTCCGTCGTACGCGGGGCTCTCGGCGGCTGGCTCAAGAGGGTTGGCGTTCAATTTCTGCAAAGCGCCTATTCCCAGGACCGGGAATTCGAGGCCGACAATCTCGGCGTCAGTCTCGTTCGGGCCGCTCATTTCGACATGGCCGCTCCCGAGCGGCTGCTCAAGCGTCTTTACGACCTCGACCGCCAGGGACGCCTCAGTGAACTGACCAAATATTTTTCGTCGCATCCGCCTCTGAGCGAGCGGGCCAATGCCGCGGCACAAACCGCCGCATCCCGCACCGCATCCCGCTGAAGCATATATGTTTCCGCACCATGCCGAACTAATAAGCTCCACATTTTATGGCCATTTTCACATTGCCGCGATTGCTGCCGGCTTTTCCGCAAGAAAAAGCCGCCCCCATGCGTCTAATTCTGTGCTTCGAGCGGGGGCCCCGGGTGGTGTGTCTCCGCACGAATAAAGCGCTCTTCCTTAAATAGTGGAGCCTGCATAGCCGATAATGTTTTACGTGTACACTGCGGCTTCAAGCTTCAGCGATATGGAAAAGATGATGCCCCGGCTTGAATTTCCGGCTTTAATATGATACGTTATCGGGTCTAACCATTTACTGAATTACAGATACACAGGAGTTGTTGTAAGTTGGTGTATTGGCGAGAGGGTGATACGCATGGCCGGGGGGCCGATAACGTTTGTGCGCGCGGGCGCCGCTGGCGCTGCATTTTGCTGCTGGCGCTCATGTTAGTGGTTCCGTCGGGCTGCAAATCTCCGACGGATTACCGCATGGAGGCCGACAACGTGGCCTACGACATTGTTCAGGAGAAGCAAGACGAGGCGCTCGGCCAGACCGAACGCTTTACTATCGTGCGGTACAGCGACCTGTTGCGTCATCGCCTTATCGCCTGCCAGAATCTTCCGGTTTCCATGGAAGCGTCTTCAGGCGTGCCGTATCTGGCGCACGTCGAGCACTGGCCCGACCCCAATTATCTGGTGCCTCGGCACAGTCCCGACGTTCTCGTCAACGAGCAGCGTGAACTCGACCCTTTGAGCGTATTGCCGCATGAGCCGGTCCGGATAGGCCTGATGCAGGCGCTTCAGATCGGAGCATACAACAACTTCAATTATCAAAAGGCCAAGGAGGACGTTTTTGCCAGAGCGATGGATCTCGACCTTCAGCGGCACTTCTTCCGTTTTCAATACGCCGAGACGATTGCAGGCGAACTGCAATACGACAACAGTGATCCGGGTAACGCCCGTACGCAATTCAGCGGGGCATCCAGGACAAGCGTCACGAAGCGTTTTGCCAACGGCGTGGATTTCGGCGCCAATCTCGTTCTTAATATGGTCGACCTCCTGACCGGCGGCGGGCCCTCGGCGGTAGGATTGCGGGCCGATGCGTCTGTCAGCGTTCCACTGCTCCAGGGATCGGGCCGTCACATCCGGACGTTCGCCCTCACCAATGCCGAGCAGGCGGTGGTGTATCAAATTTATGATTTCAACCGCTTCAGGCAGTCCTTTGCAACGCAGGTGGCCGCGGGTTACCTCGGCGTGCTGGGCCAGGCCGACCAGATCAAGAATGCTGAAGAAAACTACCGGCGGCTGATGATGTCGGTGCGGCGTGCGCGGCGGCTGGCCGACGCAGGCCAGTTGACCGAAATCCAGGTCGACCAGGCGGTGCAGGACGAACTCAGCGCCCGCGAGCGGTGGATCGGTTCGCTTCAAAGCTACCAGAACAGCCTGGATGATTTCAAGCAGACGTTAGGCCTGCCCGTGGATGCACGTGTAGAATTGGACGGCGGGGAGTTGGACAGGCTGACGACACTGGCCCAAACCGAGTTGCTGGCCTATGTCGCCGTGGAGGAGACTGGAGATCCGAATATGCCGATGGATGCCCCGGTCGTTTTTGAGGAGCCGGGATACCGCAATCCGGGCCGGCTGGAAATGGACGCCGAGACCGCCGTACGGCTGGGTCTGGCGAATCGGTTGGACCTGAGGCGGCGGCAGGGCGAGGTTCACGACAAACAGCGGGCCGTTGTCTTTGAAGCCGACAGGCTGCGGGGCAAGCTGACCATCGGCGCCGACGTCAACCTCGGTCGCGGCGTCAACTCGGCCTTCGATGACAACAGCACCCAACTCCGGTTTGACCGGGCCGCGTGGACGTTTCCTCTGGCAATGGAACTGCCGCTGGAACGCACTGCGGAGCGCAACAATTACCGCCAGAGCCTGATTTCGCTTGAACAGGCGATCCGTACGCTGGCAAGCACCGAGGACCAGATCAAGAGCGAGATCCGCAGCCAGTTGCGCCGGCTGCTGTCAAGCCGCGAAAGCCTGCAAATATCCGCACAAGGCGTCGACGTCGCACGCAAACGGGTCGAAAGCACCGATCTGTTCCTACAGGCCGGCCGTGCCCAGATCCGCGACGTGCTCGAAGCCCAGCGCTCGCTGCTGTCGGCCCAAAATGCATTGACGTCGGCCGTGGTCAACTACAGAATAGCGGAATTGAACCTGCAACGCGACATGGGGCTGCTCCAGGTCGATGAAAACGGATTATGGCGGGAATTCGTCTTGGAGGATGTTGAGCAATGACACGAAAGAACAGTACGCTTTTGAAGGCAGGCATAGTAGCGGCGGTCGCAGTCCTAATTGTGGCCGGCACGGCGTTCAAGCTGGCCGCGACCGACGACAACAGCCTGGCCGACGCCCCGACCTTCACTGTCGAGCAGGGCCCCCTGACCATCGGAATCAGCGAGTCGGGAACCATCAAGGCCCGCGATCAGGAAATCATCAAGAGCCAGGTTGAAGGCACGACGACCATCCTCTGGGTGATTCCCGAGGGCTCGCATGTTCAAAAGGGCGACATGCTGGTCGAACTGGACGCCAGCACGCTCAACGACAGGCGCATCGATCAGCAGACCGTGACCCAGAACGCCGAGACGGCCTTTATAGCCGCCCGTGAGACGTTGGCGGTCGGCAGGAACCAGGCGCAGGCGGACGTTGAACTGGCGCAGCTTACGCTGGACTTCGCCAGGCTCGATCTCGAAAAATACACCGCCTCAAAAGGCGAATACGAGACGCAGCGAACCGAAGCCGAAGCCAGCATCAGGCTCGCACAGGAAGAGCTCCTCAGAGCGGAAGAAAAACTGAAATGGTCGAAGAAGCTCGCCGCTGAAAAGTATATCTCATCCACCGAACTCCAGACCGATGAGTTGGCGTGGAACAAGGCCACGCTGAACGTCAAACTGGCCCAGAACAGACTCGAACTGCTCAATGAGTTCACCTACAAGCGGCAGTTGGCGCAGCTCAACAGCGACGTCAGCCAGGCCGAAATGGCGCTGGAGCGCATCCGGCGCAGTTCGGCCGCCAAGGTCATTCAACTCGAAGCCGAACTCCGCGCGACCGAATCAAAACTCCAGCGCGAGAAAACCAGACTCGCCAAAATTGAAGACCAGATACAAAAAGCCGTCATCAAAGCCCCCGCCGCGGGCATGGTGGTTTATGCGACGAGCGCCAAGGGGAGTTGGAGGGGCAATCAGGCCCCGCTCGAAGAAGGCCAGACGGTCTATGAACGCACGGAACTGATTTATCTGCCCACCAGCGATTCGGTCAAGGCGGAAATCAAGGTGCACGAGTCCAGCATGGAGAAGGTCAAGGTCGGCCTGCCGGTCGTGGTTACTGTCGACGCCTTGCAGGGAAAAACCTTTATGGGCAGAGTGGCAAAAATCGCGCTGCTGCCCGATGCGGCGAGCATGTGGATGAACCCCGATTTGAAGATCTACGCCACCGAGATATTTCTGGATGGCGACAGCACCGGTTTGCGGACGGGCATGAGCTGCCGTGCTGAAATTATTGTTGACCGTTACGATAACGTCACGTTCATCCCGGTCCAGGCCGTGGTGCGAATCGGCAAGCAGCCGACGGTTTATGTCCGGCAAGGCAACAAATTCGTCGACCGCCAGGTGGTCATCGGCCTGGATAACAACCGAATGGTGCATATCAAGAGCGGGCTTCAACCCGGCGAGGTGGTACTGCTTACCCCGCCGCTGGCTGCTGCCGAGGTCCGCCAGGCGGAAAAAGCTGAGGACCTTGACCTGCCTGACCGGCCGCCCGTGCCGGATGGTCCACCCAACGGCGGCAACCTGGGTTCCGGGAGCCAACAGGGCGGCGACAGCACAAGGCCTTCGCAGTCTTCGGGCGCAAGCGGCCCGGACGGCGAGCGCCCCGCAAGATCGCCGAATGCACCCGGTTCCGGTAACACATCGCGGCCGCGACAAACGACGGAAGGCGCCGGACAATCCGCTGAGACGCGCAGGAGCAACTGATGCATACCGCGCCCGGCGAACATCGAAACGGCGCTGTCATCGCGCTGAACAACGTCCGAAAGACCTACCAGATGGGCAGTACCCTGGTCCACGCCCTGGCCGGCGTCTCGATCAGCTTCTATCCGGGCGATTTCTGGGCGATCATGGGGCCCAGCGGTTCAGGCAAGAGCACCATGCTGAATATCCTCGGCTGTCTCGACCGCGTGACTTCGGGCGACTACGTCCTCGAAGGCAACGATGTCAGCACCATGGAAGACGATGCCCTCAGCGATGTACGACTCAGACATCTGGGGTTCATTTTCCAGAGTTTCAACCTGATCCCTCAACTGACGGTGCGCCGCAATATTGAATTGCCGCTCTACTACCTGGGCTGGGAGGCTGAGCGCAGCGCCGCCCGTGCGGTCGAGCTGGCAGGCCTGGTGGGGCTCGAAGGACGCCTCAATCATAAACCCACGGAACTGTCCGGCGGCCAGATGCAGCGCGTCGCCATCGCCCGTGCGCTGGCCAATGATCCGCAGATCCTGCTGGCGGACGAACCCACCGGCAACCTCGATTCGGCCACCGGCGACCAGATCCTCAACATTCTCGGCCAGCTGAACCGCGAGGGCAAGACCATCGTGATGGTCACGCATGAAACGCACGTCGCCGCGCATGCCAAACATTGTCTCCACATGCGCGACGGCAAAATAGAAAGCATCGAGGAGAACTGATGGCGCGAAGCAAGACAGCACGCAATATCCTCCTTGGCATCGAGAATCTCCTGCTGCACAAGCTGCGCACCTTCCTGACCATGCTCGGCGTAGTCTTCGGCGTCGGCTCGGTGGTGGCGATGCTATCCGTTGGCGAAGGGGCGAGCCAGGAGGCCCTCGAACAGATCCGAAAGATCGGCAGCAACAACATTATCGTCACCTCCATCAAGGCCGCCGAAGATGCCTCGTCATCCGCCATGCAGGCCAACATGAGCATCTATGGCTTGACCTATAATGACCAGATACGCATTGAAGAAACCTTCAATCGCATCCGCCAGACGGTTCCGGTAAAAATGGTTCGCCAGGAATGTCGCCTCGGAGAGCGCGCCCTTGAGCTGCGTGTGGTCGGCACGCTGCCGGCATGGTTCGAACTGCTCCAGCGTGATGTGGTCGCCGGCCGTGTTCTGACCGACGCGGATATCGCCAACCTGGCCGGGGTGGTGGTGCTCACCGAATTCGGCGCACGCAAACTGCTCGCGGCCGAGAACACCATCGGCAGCACCCTGCGCGTCGGGTCCAGCTATTTCGAAATCGTCGGCATCGTCCGGAGCGAAGGCGGTCTGGCCGGCAACATCCAGATGCCCGACGAGCAAATCGACGCCTACGTGCCCATTACCGTCGCCCGGGAGCGATTCGGAGACATCGCTACCACGCGCAGCGCCGGCGGCTATAATCGCGAAATGGTCCAATTGCATCAGTTGATTGTCGAGGCCGCTTCCATAGATGATGTCGAATCGGTCGCCAAAGGCATCGAAGCCATGCTCGCGCGATTCCATAAGAAAGAAGACTACCGCATCAGCATCCCGCTGGCTCTCCTGCGGCAGGCCGAAGCCACCAAACGCACCTTCAACATCGTCCTCGGCTCAATCGCCGCCATCAGCCTTCTCGTCGGCGGCATCGGCATCATGAACATCATGCTGGCCTCGGTTACGGAACGCACCCGCGAGATCGGCGTCCGCCGGGCCATCGGCGCCAAACGCCGCCAGATCATCAGCCAGTTTCTCATTGAAACCATCGTCCTGTCCACCGTCGGCGGGCTTATCGGCATCGGCCTGGGGATGTTCATCCCCTGGCTCATCACCTACTTCGCGGGCATGCCTACGGTCGTGACGCTCAAGAGCGTGCTCCTGTCGGTGGGCATCAGCGTCGCGGTGGGAATGGTCTTCGGGCTCTATCCGGCGGTCCGGGCCGCCAATGTAGACCCTATTGTGGCCCTGCGCCACGAGTGACGGACTCGCTGCGTCCGCAATCTCGGAGTCCTGTTGCGGGGGTAATCGCCGTAATGTGCGGCGCGCGGCCGAGAGCGACATCTATTCCGGCGCGTCCGGCAGCGTCCCGATCTCCACCTCGACCGTCTGTTTCTCGCCGCCGCGGTAGATATCAACCGGCACTTGTCTGCCGGGCTCCAGTTCGGAGACGACAAGCTGAAGATCGTAGCTGTTGGCGATCTCTTCGCCGTCGACGCGCACGATGACATCTTCGGGCGATAGGCCTGCCTGGGCCGCCGGACCTTCCGGTTCGACGCCCACGACCAAGGCGCCTTTGTCGTTCGGCAATCCAAGTCGCTCGGCTATCCTGCCGCTCATGTCCTGTATCTGAACCCCGATGTAGCCGCGCACCACCTCGCCTTTTTCGATAAGCTGTTTCATCACGGCTTTGGCCACGTTGGATGGAATAGCCAGCCCGATGCCCTGAAAGGCGCCCGCCGATGAAACGATCCCCGTATTGACGCCGACCACTTCACCCCGCATGTTCACCAGGGGCCCGCCTGAATTGCCGGGATTAATGGCTGCATCGCTCTGAATATACGTTTGATATATCTGGCCGGTGGTTCGGTCCTGCGCGGAAACGATGCCGGCGGTTACGGTATGGGCCAGACCCCGGGGGGCCCCAATGGCCAGTACAACATCTCCGACGCTTGCTTGACTGCTGTCGCCCAGCGGGGCTGCAAACAAGCCGTCCGCCTCGATCTTAATGACCGCCAGGTCCGTCCTCCGATCCGTACGGATCCATCCGCTGTTAAACGCGCGGCCGTCGGCCAGGATGACCCGCACCTCGTCGGCGTCGGCCACGAGGTGCCAGTTCGTGAGAATGTAGCCGTTCTCCGCGTCGGCGACGATACCGCTGCCCACCCCGAGCTGGAATAATTCAGGCTGACCCCGCCCGTCGGGCGGCACAGGCAAGGGCGGCGCCTGTGGTGCGGAATCGTTCCCGCCGCCATCCTCTGCAGCGTCCGCTTCGATACGTTCCGCCGTCGCCACCACCGCCACCGCCGGGATCATCGTTTGCGCTACCGCTCTATAAAGAGCCGAAGGATCCTTTTCCGACAATGCATCCAGCGACTCGTTGTACGCCCGAATTTGCCCCGCCGTGTTCTGATAGCGGATCTGCCCGATCAGGACAGGCACATAGAGCACCGCGGCCGCAAGGCAGACGACGCCTCCGATCCATACAAACGCCCGAGTGTTCGTTTTCATGGCTCTACCCCCCATGTTGTCAGTCCCCCAGTCCATTTACATAAATAGCCCGATACACCATCCGGGCGCACCGATGTTTTCCCGCACACCATGTCGGTCCAGGGGCTCGGCCGCTTAACGCGCGAACAGAACGCTCCGGCGGCTTGTAACAAAGAGTTCCGGAGGCATTCGCGCCGCCTTCTGTCGAAATCTCTTTACATTTTCAGCGATTTATGGATAATGATAGCGTGACCACAAGGTTTTCTATTTTGAGGAGAGATGTCATGGCTAATATACTGATAAGTGCGATTGGGATATTGTGCATGCTGTGCTTAACGGGCTGCGGCGATGCACGGGTGAAGGAGGCCGAAGTGCAGGATTTTGTGACGGAACATGTCCAGAAAATCAAACCGATGGAGAAGGAAACCAATCTGGCCGCCTGGACCGCCGAAACCACCGGCCGCGACGAGGACTTCAAACGGCTGACCGAATTGGAGCTTGCCTTGCGGCAGGTCTACGCCGACAGCGATGAGTTCGAATATGTGAAAACGCTCAAGGAAACCGGCGTCGAAGACCCGAGGCTGAATCGCCAGGTGCAGATTCTTTACCGAGCTTATCTGGCGAACCAGATCGAGCCGGACCTGCTCAAACAGATCGTGGAATTGGGTAACCAGGTCTCGCAGAAGTTCAACACCCATCGGGGCGTAATCGATGGACAGCAGGTCACGGATAACCAGATCAAAGAAATCCTTAAGAACGAGACGGATTCTGAAAAGCGAATGAGGGCCTGGCAGGCCGGCAAACAGGTCGGCGCGGTCCTCGCCCCCGACGTCGTTCGGTTGGTGAAGCTCCGCAATGAGGCGGCGCGCAAACTCGGTTTTGAGAACTATCACACCTTCTCGCTGACCATTTCCGAGCAGAATGTTGAAGAACTCGACGCCATTTTCGCCCGTCTGTACGAACTCACCGAGGCCCCGTTCCGTCAGTTAAAGGCCGAACTGGACGTGATCCTCTCCGAGATATACGACGTGCCGCTGACGGCCTTGCGGCCCTGGCATTATCACGATCCATTCTTCCAGGAAACCCCGCTCGTACTCAACCTCGACCTGGACGCGTACTACCAAGGCAGGGATGTGGTCGAGTTATCAAGGCGCTTCTACGCGGGCATCAATCTTCCCGTCGATTCGGTCCTCAACAAAAGCGACCTGTACGAGCGCCAGGGCAAGAGCCCCCACGCCTTCTGCACCGACATCGATCGCCAGGGCGACGTCCGCATCCTCTGCAACGTGAAGGACAACGAGAAGTGGACCGAGACGATGCTCCACGAACTCGGCCACGCCGTTTATGCAAAATTCTACGAGGGCCAGATGCCGTGGCTGCTGCGGGACTCGGCCCACATTTTCACCACCGAGGCCATCGCGATGTTCTTCGGCCGCCTCAGCGGCAATGCCGACTGGATGCAGCAGATGCTCGGCCTCACCGACGCCCAGCGCGACGAAATCGCCGTCGTAGGCGCCAAGTACGCGCGGCTCAAGCAGCTCATCTTCGCCCGATGGGCCATGGTGATGTACAACTTCGAAAAAGATCTCTATGCCGACCCGGACCAGGACCTCAACTCTCTCTGGTGGAGTCTCGTGAAGAAATATCAATTCGTCACGCCGCCGGACGGCCGCGACGCCCCGGATTGGGCCTCCAAAATTCACATCGCGTCGGCCCCGTGTTACTATCATAATTACCTGCTGGGTGAACTGCTGGCTTCGCAACTGCACAACCACATCGTTAAGAATGTGCTGAACCTCGCATCCGATGAGGGTGTCTCGTATGTGGGGCAGCCCAGGGTGGGCGACTATCTGCGGAACAATGTCTTCGAGGTCGGCAGGGAGTATCACTGGAACGAGATGATCCGCCGCGCTACCGGCGAGGGCCTCAACCCCGAATACTTTGTCGAGCAGTTCGTTACATCCGGCAAGTAAAACAGCAACGCCGGCGGTTCCGCGCCGGTTTTCGTGAAAGGGTGACGCGCATGCAATCCGCACGTATGAACCGACGCCCGGGAAATAGTCTGCGGCCGGTACTCCTCGGCCTGATATGCATCACCTTCGCGCAGGCGGCTCTCGCCGCCGCGCCCGGTGTATTCGACGTCCGCGACTATGGCGCCGTCGGCGACGGCGCCGCCCTCGACACAGCAGCCATCAACAAGGCAATCGACGCCTGCACCGCCGCGGGAGGCGGCCGCGTCGTCCTTGGTCCGGGCCGCTATCTCTCCGGCACGATACATTTAAAAAGCAACGTCACCTTTTTTCTTGAAGCCGGCGCCCGTCTGATCGGTACTCCGCAACTCGATGCCTACCAGCACCCCGCACCGCCGGCCGAGATGCCCGAAGCAAAATGGGGCAAATGGCACCGCGCCCTGATACTCGCCAACGGCGTCAAGAACGTCTCCGTTGCCGGCACGGGCGTCATCGATGGCAATAAGGTTTTCGACGCCACCGGCGAAGAACGTATGCGCGGCCCTCACACCTTCGTCTTCGTTAATTGCAGCGATGTCATTGTCCGCGATGTCGCCTTCGTCGATTCGGCCAACTATGCGATCTTCTTCATGGTCAGCGACCGGGTCGATATCCACAATGTCACGTTTATCGGCGGCTGGGACGGCGTGCACTGGCGGGGATCGCCGGACCGACCCTGCCGCGACGTGAGCATCGTTAACTGCCGCTTCTATACCGGCGACGACGCCATCGCCGGCCGGTACTGGCACAACACGCTTATCAGCAACTGCATCATCAACTCTTCCTGTAACGGCATACGCGTCATCGGTCCCGCCCAGCACCTCATCGTTCACGACTGCCTGTTCTACGGTCCCGGGATCCATCCTCACCGCACCTCGGACCGCCACAACATGCTCGCCGGCATCAACCTCCAGCCCGGCGGCTGGGACGCCACCATGGGCCCGCTCGACGACGTCCTCATCAGCGATGTCACCATGCACAATGTAGCGACCCCGCTGCACCTGTCGGTCAAGCCCGGCAACACCGCCGGCCGAATCGTCGTTGACCGGCTCACCGCCACCGGCGTCTATCGCGCCGCCTGCTCGGCCGAGAGTTGGGCCGAGACGCCTATCGAGCATGTCACTCTCAGGGACGTCACGGTCGAATACGCCGGCGGCGGCACGCTCGAACAGGCCCAAATGACTGTCAAATCCCCGGGCGTCGACGCCCGCAGGCTGCCCGCATGGGGCTTCTACGGGCGCAATATCAAGAACCTGCACCTGGACAACGTCCGCTTGCGCTGCCAAACCGAAGACGCCCGGCCCGTGATCATCGCAAAGGACGTCGATCAACTGACATTCCGCGGCTTCGACTACCCGGTCTCCGCAGACCCATCGAAGGATATGGTTTTCGACGGCGTCAAGCACATTGCAGGTCGCGAGCCGGCGCGATAGACGGAATTGCAGACGTATACGGAAATGAGGCAGGCGTATGAAATGGCTTGGCACAGCAGCAATTGCGGTGATTCTTGCGGCAGGGGGGTGCATGACCGAACAGGAACGGCAGATGCAGGCCTTTATCGACCGTCACGTGGACACCGTCGCCCCGTTGCGGGCGGCGGCGAATCTCAGGATGTATGCCTCGGAGGTTTCAGGCCGCCGCGAGGACTTCGACAAGCTAAAGCAGCTCCGACTCGACATACATGACGTGTACGCCAACGGCGACGATTTCGATTTCCTGGCCCGCATGAAAGCCTCGCGCAAGGTCCGCGATCCGCGCCTTGCCCGCCAACTTGACAAGCTCTACCTGGCGTATCAGGACAGCCGCATGGACCAGCAGCGACTCAAGGAGATTATCGGTCTCAGCACCGCCATCAGCGAAAAGTACAACAATCACCGCGGACGCATCGACGGCCGCGAAGTCACGATGACCGAAATCTACCGAATCATGACCGCCGAGCCGGATGTGACCCTTCGCAGAAAGGCATGGCTCGCCGGCAAAGAAGTCGGCAACGTCGTGATCGACGACTATCTGCGGCTCGTAAAAATGCGGAACGAATCCGTGCGGGCCATTGGCTATCAGAACTACCATGCGTACGTACTGGCCGCCGGCGAGCAGTCGGTCGAGGAAATCGACAGGATTTTCGCCGAACTGGACGTCCTCACGGCCGCACCGTTTGCAAAGCTCAAGGCCGAACTCGACGCCATACTCGCCGCCGGCTACGGCATCGCCCCCGAGGACCTGCGCCCCTGGCACTACCACGACCCGTTCTTCCAGCGCACGCCGCTGATCTATGAACTCAACCTCGACGACTACTACGCCAAACACGACGTGGTCAGGTTGTCTCAGGAGTATTTCGCCGGCGTGGGCCTCCCCGTCGACGACATCCTCGCGCGCAGCGATCTCTACGACAAACCCGGCAAGAACCCTCACGCCTTCGCCGAGGATATCGACCGCCGCGGCGACGTCCGCATCCTGGCCAACGCCGCCAACGACGAACGCTGGATGGAGACCATGCTCCACGAATTGGGTCATGCCGTGTACTTCAAATATCACGACCCGTCTGAGCCGTATCTGCTCCGCGAACCCGCCCACGCGTTCACCACCGAGGCTGTCGCCATGTTCTTCGGACGCCTCTCCAGAAACGCCGCATGGATGCAGACCATGCTCGGACTCACCGCCGCCGAGCGCGACGCCGTCGAAAAGGTTGCCTTCAGATACCTCCAGTTCCAGCAGGTCCTCTTTGCCCGCTGGGCCATGGTCATGTACGATTTTGAAAAAGCCGTCTATGCAGACCCGGACCAGGATCTGAATACGCTCTGGTGGGACCTCGTCGAAAGATATCAGCATGTCAAGCGGCCCGAAGGCAAACCCGACGCCGGATGGGCCTCCAAGCTCCATTTCACCGTCGCGCCGTGCTACTACCACAACTATATGCTGGGCGAACTGCTGGCCTCGCAGTGGCACCATCACATCGTTAAGCAGATACTTTGCCGCGGTTCGGACGCAGGCGTCGGTTATACCGGCGACGAACGGATCGGCGACTATTTCCGTACCCGCATCTTCGCCCCCGGCGCAGTCTACTTCTGGAACGAAATGATCCGCCGCTCCACCGGCGAGCATCTCACGCCGCGGTACTTTGCCGAGCAATTCATCAAATAGCAGCGGACAGGGCGCCCGCAGACATGTAGCAGGGGGCTGCCAGCCCAATGCGGACCCGGAGCCGGGGGCGAATATCTGGCCGCGGATGTTAATCTCGAACCCGGCTTGTCCGATGAAGCGTTCATAATGGCGCGGCGTACCGCCTGGGGGTTATAGAATGTCGGACAATGCCGAATCTCTTCGCCACCGTCAGGGCGCAAACGCGCCGGACTTGGCCGGCCGTGGAAGCGATGCGCCTGGTTTCACAATGGGGACGACTGTGATCCTTGCATCCGCCTTGACGATTTTACTGCTTGCGGGATTAGGCGTACAGGTCTGGCGGTCGTACCGTGACCATGCCAAGGCCAGTGAGCAGTACTTCCCGGTGCTGGGCCTTACAGAAACGATTATATACTTCGACGAGGTGCTCACCATGTCGGCCCATATGGCGGCCGAGACCGGTGACCCGCAATGGCAGACGCGGTATCGCCGGGTCGAACCTCAACTGGACGCAGCCATTGACACTCTCAAAAAACGGATGCCCGGATCTCTAAATGCGCAGGCCGCCGCACAAACGTATGAAGCCAACGTCAAACTTGTTGAGCTCGAAAACCGCGTTTTTCAGCAGGTTGCGCAACAACGCCTCGACGAAGCACAGGCGATCCTGTCGAGCGACGAGTATCGTCGGCACAAGACTTTGTACCGCGACGGCATACAGCGCGTCACGGCCGACCTTCAAGGCCACATCGCCGCCGCACTGGACGGCTTTCGAAGAAGGGCCCTTGCCGCCGCCGCCGCAGTGCTGGTCGGCTTACCCCTGCTCGCAGTCATGTGGCTGCGGGTGATCAGGGATATGAAACGGTATCTTGCGGAACGTGACCGAGCCGAAGGCAAAGTCCGGGAGAGTGAAGAGCGATTCCGGTCTCTGGTGGCCAATATTCCCGGAGCGGTCTATCGATGCCAGGCCATGTACCCTTGGGCGGTGCAGCACATGAGCGAAGCTGTTTTCAAAATCACAGGACACCGAGCCGGGGATTTCATGGACCAGAAAATTGCCGGTATCGGCGTGCTGATTGCCGACGAAGATGTAGCCAACGTCATATTGCTTGTGGACAAAGCAATTGCCGCACACAGCCATTTTGATGTGACATATCGTATGCGCCACGCCGACGGGGGTGTGCGCTGGGTTCATGATACGGGCCGCGCCGTTTATGATCCGGACGGCAAACCGGTCTCGCTCGACGGCGTTGTGCTCGACGTCACGGAAACGAAGGAGGCTGAACGCCAGCTGCGCCAGATCGAATGGCTGCTGACAAAAAGGCCGACTTCGCAGTCGCCCGAAAGCGAGTCTTACCAGGAAAGCTACGGCAGTTTGGCGGATTCGAACGCTGCCGGTATCATCCTCGAATCGGTCGGCAGGCGCATGCTGGCTGAAATCGCCAAAGACTACATCGACATGCTCGGGACGTCATGTGCCGTCTACGAAAAAAACGGCGACTATGCACTGGGTGTTTTCGCCGCCGGCTGGTGCAGGATTCTGGATACTGCGTCGCGACGCCTCTGCGGCGACGTGGATAACGCCCTCGCCCTGAAGTGCGGCAGATGGTTCTGCCACGAATCGTGCTGGAGCGAAGCGTCAAAGACTGCCATTGAAACCGGCAAGCCCGTGGATATTGGCTGCCGTGGGGGTATACGGCTCTATGCTGTCCCGATTTACGCCGGTGATGAGGTGGTCGGAGCCATTAGCTTCGGATACGGCGATCCGCCTAAAGATCCGCATACACTGACGCAGCTTGCCGGCCTGTACGGTCTTGATTATGACGAACTTCGCAAGACCGCCGAGTCCTACGAATCACGGCCGGCCTTCATCATCGAACTTGCCAAGGAGCGTTTACAAACCTCGGCGGAACTCATCGGCGCCATCGTCGAAAAGAAACTGGCCGAACGCGAACGTGAACGCCTGCTGAGCACCCTGGAAACCAAAAACAAAGAGCTCCAAAGTATTGTCTATGTCGCATCCCATGATCTCAAATCGCCTTTAGTAAACATCGACGGCTTCAGCACGGAACTTGCTGTCGCCTGCGAACAAATTGAATCGGTGCTCCACCGCGAAGAAACGCCAGCCGCAATTCAACAGCAGCTTGCAAGGGTGCTCGATGAGGATATTCCCCAGGCGATCGGCTTCATTCGTGCGGGCACAACCAAAATGCAAGTGCTGCTCCACGGCCTCCTGCAGGTCGCTCGCGTGGGAACCGCCGACGTCGTAATGACGCTAATTGACATGAATGCAATGATGGATCACATCCTTGCAGGCATGCAATTCCAGATCAACGCAAGCGGCGTCGCGGTGACAGTCGACAAACTGCCCGACTGCGTCGGCGACGCTCTGCTCGTCAACCAGGTCTTCACGAATCTCCTCGATAATGCGATCAAGTATCGTGATCCGAACCGCCAGGGCCTTATCCACGTGTCCGGCCGCATTGAGGGCCCCGATGCCGTCTTTTGCGTTGAAGACACCGGCATCGGCATTGCCCGGGAGCACCTGTCCAAAGTCTTTGACCTCTTCCACCGACTCGAGCCCATGGGAACAGTGCAGGGAGAGGGACTCGGGCTCACCATCGCCCGCCGCATACTCGACAGAATCGGCGGGAAAATCTGGGTCGAATCGCAAGCACAAAAGGGCAGCAGGTTCTTCGTTCGTCTGCCAGCCCCATCATCGCCTCAAACGCCGCCGGAAACACCGTACAACTGACATAACCCGCCCAAGCGGACCCTCCCCGTCTCCTCGGCCACTTGGGCACACATCACGCTTGCGTCATGCCCATCCGGCCGCTACAATATCCCGCGTCCAGGCATAGACGAACTGCCGTCCGGGACGGCGCCGACTTATTAAACGGAAGGACTCAGATGGCTCTGCAGCAACCGAAGTCACTTGCGGAAATCACGGTCAAGGCCGTAGTGCTCGGCATTCTCCTGTCGATGCTCCTGGCCGCCGCCAACGCCTACTTGGGCCTCTTTGCGGGCATGACGGTCTCGGCCTCGATCCCGGCCGCCGTCCTCTCCATGGGCATACTGCGGCTGTTCAAAAAGAGCAACATCCTCGAAAATAACATCGTCCAGACTGCCGCCTCCGCGGGCGAATCCCTTGCCGCCGGCGTCATCTTCACACTGCCGGCCCTGGTCATCCTGGGCTTCTGGGACGACTTTTCCGGCAAGAATTTCTGGTGGATCACCGTCATCTCCGCATTCGGCGGCCTGCTGGGCGTCCTGTTCACTATTCCTCTCCGGCGGTCGCTCATCGTCGAAGGCAAACTCCAGTTCCCCGAAGGCATCGCCACCGCCGAGGTCCTCGAAACCGGCGAGCAGGGCGGCAAGGGCGTCTGGACGATCGCCAAGGCGGCGTTGGTTGGCGGGCTCTTCAAGGTCGGCGCAAAAGGCGTCGGCCTCTGGCCCGAAGCCCTCGAAGGCGCCACGCGCATCAAGGGCGGTCTGCTCTACGGCGGCTCCAACCTCAGCCCGGCCCTCCTCAGCGTCGGCTACATCGTCGGGCTCAACATCGCCGTTCTGATCTTCCTTGGCGGAGTCGCCAACTGGTACATCGCCATTCCTATCTGTGCAGCCATGGCGGACGCCGCCGACCAGACCGACAATGTGAAATTCGCGTATTCGCTGTGGTCCACCCAGACGCGCTACATCGGCGTCGGCGCGATGCTGGTAGGGGGGCTGTGGACGATCATCAAGATGCGCCGCTCCCTCCTCAGCGGCATAACCAGCGGCCTGAAGGCCTACCGCACGCTGGGCCACGAGACCGCTGCCATCGAGCGCACCGAAAAAGATATGCCCATGAAGTACATCCTCTGGCTGATCATCGGTTCGGTGATTCCGCTCTTCCTCGTCTATCAGGTTTTCGTTAAGGACATCTCTATCACAATTCCCATGGCCGTGGTCATGCTGCTCGCCGGGTTTGTCTTTTCAGCAGTCGCCGGCTACATGGCCGGGCTCGTCGGCTCCTCGAACAACCCCATATCTGGCATCACCATCGCCACCGTCGTCCTGTCGTCGCTGCTGCTGGTCGTACTCATGGGCCGCGACGCCGCGAACGGTCCCGCCGCCGCCATCATCATCGGCTCGGTCGTCTGCTGTGCCGCCGCCATCGCCGGCGACAATATGCAGGACCTCAAGGCCGGCCGCATCGTCGGCGCCACCCCCTGGAAGCAGCAGGTCATGCAGATCATAGGAACCCTTTCCGGCGCCGTCGTCATCGCACCCACCCTGATGCTGCTCCATGCCGCCTACGGCTTCAAGGGTCAGGAAGGGGCCGGCCCCGATGCACTGGCCGCCGTGCAGGCCAACCTCATGGCCTCCGTCGCCCGAGGCGTCTTCCGCGGCGACATGCCCTGGAACTTCGCGTTCATCGGCATGGGCGTCGCCGCCGCCATTATCATCCTGGACCTCGTGCTGGAAGCAAAAAAGGCCCGCTTCCGCACCCCCGTGCTCGCCGTCGCCATCGGTTTCTATCTGCCGCTGGAACTGTCCGTGCCGATATTCTTCGGAGGCCTGATCCACTGGGCGGTCAGCGCCTTCCGCAAGGCCGCCGCCGCCCCAACAGACGAGGTCGAAGGCTCCTCGCGCAGCGGCCTGCTCTTCGCCTCCGGCCTCATCACCGGCGAGGCTCTCATGGGCATCCTTCTGGCGATACCCATCGTCATCCTCAAGCAGTATGATGTCGAACTGCCGTACCTGAACTTCGGTGGAACAATCACCGGCAAACTGTTAGGCAGCATTCTCCTCATAGGCGTCGCCGTCTGGCTTCTCAACGTCGCCCTCGAGAAACAAAAAAAGTGAGGCGTTCACGCGGCAGGGGCGCCAAGTGCAGGCAACGGCGAGCCGAACAGGTAGTTGAAGCAGTAACAAAAAACGTAGTCGCAAGGAACGCGAAGATATGAAAGCCATCGTTAAAGCCCGGCCCGCCGCCGGCCTTGAACTTACGGATATGCCGAAGCCGCCCGTCGGCATCAACGACGTTCTTATCCGCATCGCCAAGGCCGCCATCTGCGGCACCGATGTCCACATCTACAACTGGGATCAGTGGGCCCAAAAGACCATCAAGCCCCCCATGATCGTCGGCCACGAGTTCGTCGGCACGGTCGCCGAAATCGGCGCAAACGTCCACGACTTCAAGCCCGGCGACCTCGTCAGCGGCGAAGGCCACCTCGTCTGCGGCCACTGCCGAAACTGTCTCGCCGGTCGTCGCCACCTCTGCAAGGATCCCAAAGGCATCGGCGTCAACCGAGACGGCGCGTTTGCCGAATACCTGTGCATTCCCCAAACTAACGTCTGGTACTGCGACAGGAAGATCCCCACCGACCAGCTGAGCTGCTTCGACCCCCTCGGCAACGCCGCCCATACCGCCCTGTCCTTCAACCTGGTCGGCGAAGACGTCCTCATCACCGGCGCCGGCCCCATCGGTATCATGGCCGCCGCCATCGCCCGCCAGGTCGGCGCCCGCTACATCGTCGTCACCGACGTCAACCCCTACCGCCTCGACCTCGCCCGCAAAATGGGCGCAACCCGCACCGTCGACGTCCGCAACGAAAAACTCGAAGACGTCGCCGCCGAACTCAACATGAAGGAAGGCTTCGACGTCGGCCTCGAAATGTCCGGCAACCCCGACGCCCTCCGCAGCATGCTCGCCAACATGTGCCACGGCGGAAAAATCGCCCTCCTCGGCATCCTCCCCCCCACGCAGATCGACTGGGACTACATCGTCTTCAACGGCCTCACCATCAAAGGCATCTACGGCCGAGAAATGTACGAAACATGGTACAAAGTCACCATGCTCATCCAAAGCGGACTCGACATCAGCCCCATCATCACCCATCGCTTTCACTACACCGAATACGAAAAAGGCATCGAGGCCATGCGCTCCGGAAACTCCGGAAAAGTAATCCTCGACTGGTCGACATAGTCGCAGCGCGCGTCTGATATCCCCGCCCGCCCGCCTGTCGAAATTCACAAACAGCGCTCATGGCCCCATGCTTCCGAGCCGATACCACTTCCAGTTGTTCGTCGAAATGCGAATAAGATAAACAGGGGGGTGCACATGACGACCACAGGTCTTACAACACTCGATCATTCACTGGCCACAACGCATGAATGGCTCGAAGATCTTCGCGAGGAGATGTCGCTGGACGATCACGAACAGGCGCTTGCCGTCATGAGGGCCGTACTGCAGACATTGCGCGACCGGCTCACCGTCGAAGAAGCAGCCGAGTTCGCCGCGCAGTTGCCCATGCTCCTCCAGGGAGTTTACTACCACGGCTGGACGCCCGCCGGCAAACCGCAGAAAATCCGCACCAGGGACGAATTCCTGACCCTCATCGCCGACCGCCTCATGGGCAACCGCCCGCCCGAGGAGTCCGCCCGGGCTGTCTTCAAGGTCCTCGCCAATAGAATGACCGCTGGCCAGATCAACGATCTCAAGAGCACACTGCCCGACGAGATTCGCCAACTCTGGTCCGAAGCCTGATGATCGACGACGATTACCACCGGCAGTTCGGCCCGCCACCGCCCGATTTGGCGCTGCCGCTCTAAAGCCGCACCTTCCGCAGCCGCAGCGCATTCGTGATCACCGAAACCGAACTGAACGTCATCGCCGCCGCCGCGATCATAGGATTCAAAAGCAGCCCGAACGCCGGATACAGAACGCCCGCCGCGACAGGAATGCCTAACGAGTTATAGATAAATGCAAAGAACAGGTTCTGCCGCACGTTTCGCATCGTCGCCCGGCTCAGCGCCCGCGCCCGCACGATCCCGCGCAAGTCCCCCTTGACCAGCGTCACCCCCGCACTCTCCATCGCCACGTCCGTCCCCGTGCCCATCGCGATCCCCACGTCCGCCTGCGCCAGAGCCGGCGCGTCGTTGATCCCGTCCCCCGCCATGGCCACCCGCTTGCCCTCCGCCTGCAAACGCTTGATCACCGCATCCTTGTTCTCCGGCGACACCTCCGCCTCGATCCGGTCGATGTTCAGCTTCGCCCCAACCGCCCGCGCCGTCGTCGCATTGTCCCCCGTCAGCATGATAATCCGCAGCCCCTCCGCATGCAGTTGCCCAATCGCCTCGCCCGTCGTCGCCTTCACAGGATCGGTGATCCCGAACAGTCCCGCACACGCCCCGTCGACCGTCACAAACATCACCGTCTGCCCCTCCGTCCGCAGCGCCTCCGCCTCCGCCTCCAGCGCGCCCGCGTCGATGCCCATCTCTTCCAGCAGCCGCATATTGCCGACCACCACGGCCCGACCGGCGACGCGCCCCGTGATCCCCTTGCCCGTCAGCGATTCGAAGTCCTCCGCGTTCGCCGGCCTCACCTCCCGCTCTTCGGCGCACCGCAGCACCGCCGCCGCCAGCGGATGCTCCGAACCCTTCTCCAAAGAGGCCGCGTACCGCACCACGTCCGCCTCCGCAAACCCCTCCGCCGACCGAACCGTAACCACCCGCGGATGCCCCTCCGTCAGCGTCCCCGTCTTGTCCACCACCAGCACGTCGACCTTCTCCATCGCCTCCAGCACCTCGGCGTTCTTGACCAGCACGCCCATCTGTGCCCCGCGTCCCGTCCCCACCATAATCGACATCGGCGTCGCCAGCCCCAGCGCGCAAGGACACGCGATAATCAGCACCGCCACCGCATTGACGATCGCGTGCGACAGCACCGGCTCCGGCCCGAAGAACAGCCACACAAAAAACGTGACGATCGCTGTCGCGATCACCGCCGGCACAAACCACGCCGCCACCACGTCCACAAGCCGCTGAATCGGCGCACGGCTCCGCTGCGCCTCGGCCACCATCTGCACGATCTGCGACAGCACCGTCTCCGCCCCGACCCGCTCCGCCCTCATCATAAA
>JACZKQ010000162.1 GCA_014859965.1 Phycisphaerae bacterium | reverse complement strand
GTATAATTATGGGGGCGGGGCGGTGCAGTTACGGCTTTTTTGATCGAATGATGGCCGATATCCGTCGAAATAGGACGTTGAGGCCGCTTTTGGCCGTGGTTTGGATATCGGACGTGTTTGCAAGGGCTTTTTGCGAAGACTTATGAAGATTGCGTATAAGAGTCGCGAGGTTGAGCGGTTTACTATCGGCGTTACGGTGTTGACGGCGATTGTGACGGCGTCGACGTTTGTGCTGCTTTACGGCTTCGAAGAGGTGCGGTTTTTTGCCGTGCGGACCCTGCATATCGTTCAGGTTGCGGCGTTCCTGGCGTTCTTATCCGAGAAACTGATCCGATTTGTGAACAGCGAATCTAAGAAGGAGTTTTTTTTCGCCAACTGGTTCGAGATACCGCTGCTGCTGACGCTGATGGTGATATTGTTCTGGGCCGAGCGCTGGTTCGTCGATGGTGGGGCGGCGATTATGGGGGCGCTGGGTGTTTACCTGGTGGTGCAGGTGGTGATCAAGGCCTGCCGCAACTGCGTTCAGTTCGCCGCTTCGGGCGGCAATGCGACGATGGCGCTCATTTCGGTGTTCGTGATTCTCATCATGACGGGGACGGGGATGCTGATGCTGCCGCGGTCGCATAACCTGGAGCGGATGAGTTTCGTCGATGCGCTGTTTACGAGCACCAGCGCGACGTGCGTGACGGGATTGGTCGTGAAGGACACGGGCAGCGATTTTACGATGATGGGGCAGATCGTGATCCTGGCGCTGATCCAGTTGGGCGGGCTGGGCATTGTCATTTTTGGGGCGGTGATTGCGCTGCTTCTGGGGCAGGCGCTTTCGGTGCGTGAATCGGTGGCGATGCGCGACCTGCTGAGCGCGCAGACGTTAGGCCGGATATCGCAGATGATCGCGTTCATAATCATCTTTACGATGTTTGTGGAGGCGCTCGGCGCGGTGAGCCTGCTGAGCATGTGGGACGACGTGCCGGGGGTGGTGGAGTTCGGGCACGAGCGGTGGTTTCAGAGTATTTTTCATTCGATCAGCGCGTTCTGCAACGCGGGTTTCGGCCTGTTCGACGACAGCCTGGTCCGTTATCGGGACAGCCTCGGGGTTTACACGGTGATTGCGCCGCTGATCATCCTGGGCGGGTTCGGATTCGGCGTTATTTACAACTTGTTCCAGGTGTTCTGGGATCGACTGAAGCGGTGTTTCCGCAAGCGGCTTCAGCCGGAGGCGCTGTTTGATTTTGCGCCGCCGGTGCGGGTGCGGCTTCAGACCAAAATTGTCCTGTCCATGAGTCTGATTCTGATCGTGGGCGGGGCGCTGGCGATCATGACGCTGGAGCACTATTCGCCTAAGCCGGACCATGACAGCCGTTTTAAGATCGCCTTATTTCAGTCGATTACGGCGCGGACGGCGGGTTTTAATACCGTGGACATTCCCGGCCTCTCGGACGCGAACAAACTGGTGCTGATGGCGTTGATGTTTGTGGGCGGTTCGCCGGGTTCGTCGGCCGGCGGCATCAAGACGGTGACGCTGACGGTGCTGATCATGATCGTGTACGCGACCTTGCGGCGACGGCCGCAGGTGGAGGTGTTCAGGCGGCGGGTGAGTCCTACGGTGGCGGGACGCGCGATCACGGTGACGGTGCTGTTTGTGGCGATCCTGCTGTTTACGACGCTGCTGCTTTACATTACGGAGAGGAACAGCGGCTTCGGTTTGGTCGATATCATGTTCGAGGCGGCGTCTGCTCTGGGGACGGTGGGATTGACGACTGGGGTGACGCCGACTTTGACAACGGCGGGAAAACTGATTATCATTGCCGTCATGCTGATCGGGCGGTTGGGGCCGCTGACGCTGCTGGCGGCGATTACGTTCAATCTGAAGCCGGGCGTTTATGAGTACCCGGCCGAACCGGTGATTGTAGGATAAATGGATGCCAGGACGGGCGGGCACGAGAAATGACAGAGGAATGTTGAGATGAGACGATTTGCGGTCATCGGGTTGGGCCGGTTCGGGCGAAAGCTGGCGATTGCGCTGTCGATGAGCGGCGCCGAAGTGATTGCGATCGACCGCGACCGCGACGTGGTGGACCAGATCCGTGATCAGGTGACGCATGCGGTGCGGCTGGACAGCCGCGATCTGGATGCGCTGCAGATGCAGGGGGTCAACCGGGTCGATGCGGCGATCGTGGGCATGGGCGAGGGGGGCGACTCATTCGAAGCGGCGATCATGACGGTGGTGCATCTAAAGGCGATGGGGGTCAAGCAGATCGTGGCGCGGGCGCCGAGCCTGACGGCGGGGGAGGTGTTCTCGGCGGTCGGGGCGACGGATGTGGTGTATCCGGAGGTCGAGACGGCGCAGCGGTGGGCGTTCAAGCTGATCGCGCCGCACGTACACGAGAAGATCGACTTCGCGCCGGGCTACAGTTTGGCGCGGGTGACGGCGCCGCTGAGTTTCGACGGCAAGACGGTTATGGACTTGCAGCTTCGGCAGAAATACAACGTGAACCTTGTGACGATCCGGCGGGGCGAGGCGGGCAGAAAGGGCGGCGAGGACATTATCAATGTTCCGATGCCCAATACGGAGATCCACGTCGGGGACGTGCTTATGATCGCCGGGTCGGAGAAAGACCTCGCCCGACTGCCCCAGGAGTAGCCTCTGCGTTGAACAGCCAAACCACCAGCCTGCTTTACATTTCGGATCTCGACGGGACGCTGCTGTGCGACGATGCGACGCTGTCGGCGTATGCGCGGGACGGGGTGTCGCGGCTGCTGGATGCGGGCGTGCATTTCACGATCGCCAGTGCGCGGAGCCTTCATTCGCTGCGGCATATCCTGGGGGCGATTCCGTTTCGGCTGCCGGTCATCGAGATCAATGGGGCGTTTATTACGGATTATCACACGGGCGAGCACCTGGTGATCAACCGAATCGACCCCGAGACGGTGGGTGGGGTTTTTGCATGCATTCTGGGGTACCGTCTGCTGCCGTTTGTCTCGACGTACAATGGGGAGCAGGACTGTTTGTACTTTCAGGAGATCATCAACGGGGCCATGCAGTGGTACCACGATGATCGCAAGGCCAACGGCGACCGGCGGCTTCGGCAGGTGCGCGACATTACGGATGTCTTCGGCGAGGACGTGATCTCGATGAACGTGATGGGGCGGCACGAGGAGGTGAGGCATGTGGCGGCGCAGCTTGCGGAGGCGTTTGCGGGCAAGCTGGAGAATTTCTTTTTCGAAAATCCGTACTCGCCGGGCTGGTGGTGGCTGACGATTCACGACCGAACGGCGTGCAAGTCCATCGCTATTCGGGAGCTGGCGGCGCTGGCGGGTTTTCATATGGACGATCTGACGGTCTTCGGGGATAACCTCAACGACGTCAAGATGTTCAGGATGGCGGCCCGGGCGGTCGCCGTCGCCAACGCCACCGACGAGATCAAGCAGTATGCCCACCAGATCATCGGCGCCAACACGGAGGACAGCGTGGTGAAGTTCATTCTGAACGAAACGAAGATGGCGCTCTGACCGGGCTGCGGGGCGGCCCGCGACGGCGTGAACGCATTTGACCTAACCATCGGAGAGGGCGGATCATGAAAAGGTTCATAGCGTACGGAATCGGGCTGGCGGCGGTTTTTTTCGGGGGTATGGCGGCGCAGGCGGAGCGCGTGACGGAGTGCTTCAATGCAGACTGGCGTTTTGCCCTTGGCGAGCAGGCGGGGGCGGCGGCGGCGGAATTTGACGATTCGGGTTGGCAAGCGGTGAGGCTGCCGCATGACTGGGCGATCGGCGGGCCGTTCAACCCGCAGGAGAGCGGGTACGCGGGCAAACTGCCGTGGCGGGGCGTGGGGTGGTATCGCAAGACGTTTACATTGCCGGCGGCGGATGCGGGGCGGCGGGTGTATTTCGATTTTGACGGGGTGATGGCGTTTCCCAAGGTCTACGTTAACGGGCAATTGGCGGGGGAGTGGGATTACGGGTACATGTCCTTCCGCGTCGACGCCACGCCCTATGTGAAGTTCGGCCAGGAGAACGTCATCGCCGTTTGCGCCGATACGCGGCGGCACGGGACACGGTGGTACCCGGGGGCGGGCATCTATCGCAAGGTGACGATGACCGTTTGCGAGCCGGTGCACATCGCCCATTGGGGCGTGTTCGTCAGTGCACACGTGGTTGAAGACGAGGCGGACCTCAACATTGAGGTAACGCTGAACAACCACTCGACCGGCCAGGTCCGCACCCTTGTGGACATTGTGATCATTGATCCGGACGGGCGGACGGTGAGCAAACAGACGGCATCGACGCCGGTTTCGTCAGGCGCATCGCTGGCATGTGCAATGGCCGTTTCGTCGCCGCAACTCTGGGACATCGACAGCCCCAAGCTGTACACGTGCCGGACCATTGTGCGGGCAGACGGCAAAGTCGTTGACAGCGTCGACGTGCCGTTCGGGATTCGGACGTTTGAGTTTACGGCCGATGACGGATTTCATTTGAATGGGCGGCGGGTGCAGCTTTATGGGGTGAACCTGCACCACGACTTGGGGCCGTTGGGGGCGGCATTCAACACGCGGGCGATGGAGCGGCAATTGGAGATCATGAAGGACATGGGCTGCAATGCCCTGCGGACGAGCCATAATCCGCCGGCGCCGGAGGTGCTGGATTTGTGCGACCGGATGGGAATCCTGGTTTGGGACGAGTGCTTTGACAAATGGGATGCGACGAGCGACCGTATTGGCGATGTGGACCTCGTTGAGCACAACAAGAAACAGCTTCGCAACTTCGTCATGCGAGACCGCAACCATCCCAGCGTGGTCGTCTGGTCCATCGGCAACGAGATCGCGGACATTGAGAGCAACCGCAGCGGCCGGGCCCGCGAGGAGGTAAAGGTGCTTGGGAAGTTGGTGCGGAATGTCGACCCCACCCGGCCGGTGGGGATGGGTTGTTTTATTCCTTCGGCGGTGGGGACGCGGGTGCTGGAGTCGCTGGATCTGACGGGGTGGAATTATGATCGGCGGTATGCCCCGTATCGTGAATTGTTCCCGAACAAGCCGATTGTCTATAGTGAGTCGGCGTCGACCCTGAGCACGCGCGGTTTTTATGAATTGCCGCTGCCGGTGGAGAAGACCGAATACTCCGCGCAGCTTCAGGTGGATTCTTACGATCTGAATGCCGCCTCGTGGTCGGACATTCCGGACGCGGAGTTTCAACTGATGGAGCGGGATCGGTTCGTGGCGGGCGAGTTTGTTTGGACCGGGTTCGATTATTTGGGGGAGCCGACGCCGTTTGAGCGCGAGGCGCGGAGTTCGTATTTTGGGATCGTGGACCTTTGCGGGATACCGAAGGATCGTTTCTATCTGTACCGCAGTCACTGGCGGCCGGAGGCGACAACGGTGCATATCCTGCCGCACTGGAACTGGCCGGGGCGGGAGGGGCAGAATGTGCCGGTCTTTGTGTACACCAACGGGGATTCGGCGGAACTGTTCCTCAACGGTAAATCCTTAGGCCGGCGAACGAAGGGCGCGGCGCCGGAGCGTGCGCCGAATCTTGCGCTGAACAAGTTGGCGAAGGCGAGTACGAGCCAGGCGGAGGGCGAGCGCGCTGCGGTTTGTGCCACGGATGGCGACGAGGGCACGCGCTGGTGTGCGTCGAGCGGGGACGTGGAGCAGTGGTGGCAGGTCGATCTCGGCGAAGCGCAGCCGGTTCGTTATCTGGCGATTGCGTTCGAGCGGGAGGCGAAGAACTACGGCTATACGGTGAAGGCATCGAAGGATGCGGCCACGTGGACGACGATTGCGACGAAGGAGACCAGTCGGACGCCGCAGTACGGCGGGCCGCGACGGCAGTTTCATGCGGTCGACGCCGAGGCACGGTACGTGCGGATCGAGTTTTCGCAATTGCGCGGCGGGGCGTGGGCGAGCATGAGCGAGGTCGGGGTGTATGCGCAGAAGGTGGAGTCGCCTTACTATGATTCGACGTATCGGTATCGGCTGCGGTGGAATGACGTGGCGTACGAGCCGGGCGAACTCAAGGCGGTGGCGTACAAGGACGGCAAGCGGATCGGTGAGAGCCGGATGCGAACAGCCGGCGAGCCGGCGGCCCTGCGTTTGACGGCGGATCGCAACCGGTTGAACGCCACCGGCGAGGACCTGTCGTTTATCCTGGTGGAGCTCGTCGATGCGGCGGGGACGGTTTGTCCGCTGGCGGAGGATATGGTTCACTTTGAGGTAGACGGGCCGGGGCGGATCGCGGGGGTCGGCAACGGCAACCCGCTTTCCCTGGAGCCGTTCCAAGCGGCCTATCGAAAGCTGTTTTACGGCAAGGCGATGCTTATCATCGGCGCCGAACCCGGCGCGGGCGGAGAAATTACCGTCAAGGGGCGGTCGGAAGGCGTACCGACGGCGACGGTGAAACTTAGGAGCAGATAGAAACCTGCGGGCAGGATGATTGCCGGCAGATGTCTGTAAAAAAAGCAGCGCCGAGGAGGGGCGACGCTGCTTTTCGAGGGGCCGGATCTGTCCGGCCCGGTATCAAAGGAGAAGGATACTTGTTGTCGGTCTTCGTTTTCTTGTCTTGTCACCGTCCTATACGCCGGCGCCGGCTTGGGGGTTCGCAGATAAGTCGCGGACCGAATTTTTGCACAGCAGCCCCGCTTTTTTGGCCTCGAAAACGCTTGTTGTGTCATACTTTTGGCGCGTAATTGGGGTTTGGCCTGGGTAGTTTGGCGTTAATTCTCTTCAGATACTCTTGAAGCCGGGCATTGAGCGCCTTTACTTTTTCGGGATGCTTTTCGGCAAGATCGACGGCTTCGCCCAGGTCGTCCTTGAGGTTATAAAGTTCGAACGGCTTGCCCTCATAGCGCTTGATGAGTTTCCAGTCGCCGGAGCGAATGATGCTGTAGGGAACGACGTCCCGGCCGCGGTAGTGGGGGAAGTGCCAGATCAGGGCGTCGCGTTCGAGGCCGCCGGTTTGGCTCAGCAGCGGCAGAATGCTTGCTCCGTCGATGGTCCGGTCTTGGGGCAGGTCGACGCCGGCCGCCCGGCAGATCGTCGGGAACAGGTCGATGCTGCACACAGGAACGCGGCACTCGGTCGAGGGTTTGACCTTGCCGGGCCACTTGACGATGAAGGGCTCGCGGATGCCGCCTTCATACGGATATCCCTTGCCCGAGCGCAGCGGCAGATTGCTCGTGACGGGGAGCAGGCCACCGTTGTCGGAGGTGAAGATGACCAGCGTGTTGTCGGCAACGCCCATCTGTTCGAGCGTGTCGACGATCCGGCCGACGGCGTGATCGACGCTTTCGACCATCGCGGCATACCTGGCGTTGTTCTGATCGGTGGGGGTTTTGGCCTGGTACTTTGCGGTGAGGTCGGCTTTGGCCTGAATGGGTGTGTGGACGGCGTAGTGGGCCATATACAGGAAGAAGGGTCGATCCGCATGTTTCGCGATGAATCCGGCGGCCTCGTCGGCTTCGCGGTCGGTCAGATACTCGCCCGCCTTGCGTGCAGGCAGCGTCGGGATGTCGCCCTGTCCCTTGCGGCTGTACGGGTCGAAGTACGTCGGGGGCTGTCCGTAGTCGCAGCCGCCGATGTTGTAGTCGAAGCCCTGCTTGTCGGGATACCAGTCGTCGGGTCCGAGGTGCCATTTGCCGATGTGGCAGGAGGTGTAGCCGGCGGGCTTGAGGGCCTCGGCTATGGTTATCTCCTCGCGTTCCATCCAGAGGGCGTTGGGCGGGCACAGGAGTTTGTCGTTCGGGCCGCCGACGTACTCGGTTGGGTTCTTTTGATTCGGCGGGATTGCGCCGCCCTGAAAGCGCGAGCGAATCCAGTCGGTGACGCCCAGCCGTGCGGGGTAGCGGCCGGTCATGACCGCCGCGCGGGTCGGCGAACAGACGGCGCATGCCGCGTAGCCGTCGGTGAATCGCATGCCGTCGGCGGCGAGCCGGTCGATGTTCGGCGTCTCGTAATACGTGCTGCCGTAGCAGCCCACGTCGGCCCAGCCGAGATCGTCGACGAGGATCAGCACAACATTGGGCTTTCTGGCGGCGGCTGCACGGGCGATGCTGGTGAGAGGATTGATCGCACATGCGGCGGCTGCGATTCCGGCGGCCTTGAGAAAATGGCGTCGGGTGGATTGTTCAGCGTTCATGGCTTCTCCTTTCGTTACGTGCACATGTGATCCTGAGCAGCGCACGTGACCCGTGAATCCTACTTCGTTGTGAGAGGCGCGTCAACCTGGCTGAAGCGGATGCGAAAAGCTTGCCCATGTGCGACAGGTCCTTTCCACTGAGGAATGGCTGTTACCATTCGATCCATATTTTGGCAATGTCCTCGTTAGACATTCGGGCGACCTTTTCGTAGATCAAGTCGAGCAATTGACCGCGGGTGGTCCTGGCCGGTGTCCATTTGACGGTTGTATTGGCGGCCTTGATCCACCGTGCCGCAAGGTCAGACGCGACGGGGTCGTTGAGCTTCGCCTGCCGCTCGTCGGGCTTGTAGAAGCCGCGCAGCGCCAGCATTTGCAGGGCCTCATAGTGTGCGTCGCCGGGTTTGGCGTCCTGGAAGTAGATGAGGACCGCGTTCTGTTTGAGGAGTTTCTTCTGAACGTCTACGATGTTCACGTTGCGGACGGGCACACTGCTTTCGATGGCGACGCACGCGGCGACGCCCGCCGCCTGTCCAAGGGCCATCCAGCAGGGCTCCATCCGCAGCGTGCTGAAGCCGATGTGCGTGCCGGAGACAGGCACGGGGATAAGCAGCCCGTCGATCTTTTTCGGCACGATGACGCCGTAGGGGACGGAGTAGGGCTGTGTGCGGTAGCTGAAGAAGCCGTCGAGGTGCAGTCGGCCGGGCTCGCGTTTGCGGACGGCGTGGGAGTCCAGGGCGTAATGGCTGGCGGTGATGCTGGCGGCGTGCTCGGGGCTGCCGCGTTTGCTCAGTGCATCGTGCGCCGTGAAGAAATACTCGCCGACGATGCGGCGGCCTTCACGCACGTAGACCTGCCGGGGGAAGTTGCTGTTGTCGGTGTATTCGTCGGCGGCCAGGCCCCACTGGAGCTGCTCGCTGCGGAACGATTCGGGCAGGTCGCCGTCATACTGCGAGAACCACCACAGGCCCAGCGTGTAATCGCGGAGCCGCTGTGCGTAGCGGTCGCGCCAGTCCCAGCCGGCGGTCGGCCAGGGCCAGTTCTCCTCGGGCAGATCGGTGGAGATGAAGGCCCAGTGCTGGTTGTTGGCGTCGGTCTTTGCGTTGGGGAGTTTGACCGTGTTGACCAGCCGGTTTGTCGTGGGGATGCCGTCGAGCGAGCCGGAGTCGTGCGTGCCGCGATTGCGGTTGACGTCGTCGATAAGCGAGACAAATTCGTCACGATTGTAATTGGCGGGCTTCGGGATGGGCGTCATGTTGCTCTTATCTTTGGTCAGGCACAGGCGGAAGTTGTAGGCCTGCACGGCGTTGTCGGCCAGTCCCGTCGAACCCGGGCCGACTGCGCCTGCCCATGCCTTGTAAAGCCGTCCGGCCATGGGCTCGTCGAATTCCGACTGTCCCTCGCGGCCGATGCGGTATTCGCAGCCGGCGGCTGCGGCGAGGTCACCTTCGTAGGTCGCGTCGACGAAGACCGTGCCCCTGTACCGTTCGGTCTTGCCGGTATCACGATGGGTGACGGCGATCTGCACGACGCGGCTGCCGTCGAGTGTGACGTTCTCGGGCAGGGCGTCGAACTGGCGGCGTCGCAGCACGGCGACTTTGTCGCCGACTTCGGCTAACATGTGCTCGAACACCTTCTCGGCGACGCTGGGTTCGAAGTGGTAGCCGTCGCTGCAATCTTTCACTTGGGCAGAGTCGGGGCCGTATGCGTCCACGTAGTATTTGCGAATCCGCCCGACGAACTCGGTGAACAGCCCGGCGGTTGCGCCGCGCGTGTGGATGTCGGTTGCGCCCAGGCCGTTTGCCGGCAGGCCGCCGACGTGCTCGTCACGGTCCAGCAGCACCGCCGTGTGCCCGCCTCGCCCGACGGCGACCGCGGTCATTATGCCGCCGGGCGTGCCGCCGACAATCACCACGTCATAGCTGCGGACGTCGGCCGCACGGCTGCCCGCCGGCAGCCCTGCGACGAACATAAGCACAACACACATTATCTTCAGAACTGTTTTCATCATCATATCCTCCCGGATCAATTGTGCAGGTTACTTTCCTCTTTCGCTTTCCCACAGCATGACCTGCAAGCGCGGAGACAGGGCAAAGCCGGCCTGCAGGCAATAGGGCGCGAGCATCTGGGATTTTTCAATCAGTTCGGCGCGTGTCTGCGCCTGCGGCATGAGGAAGATCTTATAAGGGTCGATGTTCTTAAGCTGCTGCAGGCAGCCGGCGATCTCGTCCAGGTCGGCGGGGCTGTCAACGACGAACTTGATCTGATAATCATAGCGGTCAATAAGCTGCTGCATCGCCGGCAGGTTCAGCCGCTGCCGTTCATGCTCCGCCGCCGGGCCCGGTTCCGTGGGTGTCGAGTTGGACAGTTTCGGGCTGATGCTCATAAGGTCGCACGAGAGGTCGCCGATGTATCTGATGCCGCTGGTCTCGATGGTGATGTGCATTCGTGCTTCGGCAAGGGCGTGTGTCAGTGTGCCCAGGCCCTCGGCTGCCATCGGCTCGCCCCCGGTGATCACAATATATCGCGTGGGCCATTGCAGCAGCTTCTCCCGAAGCTCCTCGATGCCATAGTCGCGTCCTGCCTCCGCGGGCCAGGCATATTTCGTATCGCACCACCGACACCGCAGCGGACATCCGGCCAGGCGTACAAACGCACTCGGCGCCCCGGCCAGCTTCCCCTCCCCCTGCAGCGAATAGAATATCTCGTTAACAATCATTGCGCATACCGTAACGGGTCAGTGAGGTTGGCTTCAGCGAAGCCTTTGAGCCTGAGTTTGCAGGAGTCGCATCGGCCGCAGGACGTGCCGTTTTCGTCGGGGTCGTAGCAACTGTGCGTCAGGGCGTAGTCGACCCCGAGTCGGGCGCCTTCGGCAATGATCTGTGCCTTGGTCATTTCTATGATGGGCGTATGGATCGCGAACGCCCCCTTGCCCTCTGTGGAGGCCGCCGTCGCGAGGTTTGCCGTCTGCTGAAACGATTCGATGAAGGCCGGTCGGCAATCGGGATAGCCGCTGTAATCGGCCGCGTTCACGCCGATGAAGACATCGAACAACCCTAAAATCTCCGCCCACGCGACCGCATAGCTCAAAAAGACAAGATTTCTCGCCGGCACATACGTAATGGGTATCGGGCCCTGGCCTCCGATTTCCGCGCGGTCCTTCGGAACCTCGATCCCCGGGTCCGTCAGCGCCGAGCCCCCGAACTGACGCAAGTCGATATCCACAATGCGGTGCTCCACCGCTTCCAAGGCGGCTGCAATTCGCCGGGCGGCCGCGATTTCCACCCCGTGACGCTGCCCGTACCGAAACGACAGCGCGAAACACGCAAAACCCGCCTCGCGGGCCATCGCCAGCGTGGTCGCTGAGTCCAGCCCCCCGCTAAGCAGCACAACTGCCCGCTTTTTATCCGCCATAGACGAACCCCTTGCAAAATCAACGTAAATCCTTATAGTGATAGCCAGTATAGCAGTTTTTTTTGCAAAGGTAAACGGATGTCGGACAAATACGAATTTGAGGTTTTTGAGAATCCCCGCCCGGGGCGTGACTATACGATCACGATCCGCTGTCCGGAATTCACGAGCGTCTGCCCGAAGACCGGCCAGCCGGATTTCGGTGAGATCACGATCGAGTACTGCCCCGATACACTCTGCCTGGAACTCAAGAGCCTGAAGCTTTACATGCAGAGTTACCGTAATAAGGGTATTTTCTACGAGCGGCTGACGAACGACATCCTGGACGAGCTGAGCGGGGCGTGCCGGCCGCGGCGGATGAAAGTGACGGCGCGGTTTACGCCGCGCGGGGGGATTACGACGGAGGTCACGGCCGAAACGGCTTCGGACCAAACGCAACCTTCGTAAGGAAGCCCCAAATCATTGACGATGAGAGGACCGGGAAAATGAGCATTACCTTTCACTGCGAAGGCTGCAAGAAGAAGGTCAAGGCGCCCGACGCCGCGGGCGGAAAATACGGGAACTGTCCGCATTGCCGGCACCGCTGCTATATCCCGTTGCCGCCCGATGAAAACGAGCCGGAACTGAAGCTTGCGCCCATCGATGACAGCGAGGAGACTCAATACAGCCGCATGATGCGGGAGACGCACAGCTTGACGAAGAATATTCTCCACGAGAAGGCCAAGGACGAGCCGGCCGACGCAGCGCAGGAGGGCATGAGTGAGCGCGAATTGATCCGTCTTGTTGTTATGTACCTGCGCCTGATGGCCGACGGACAATTGGAGCAGGCAGAGAAGATGGCGGCACGGCTCAAGCCGCACGGTCCCGCGGCGAAGGACATCCTCGCACGTATGGCGCGGACGGAGCGGCCCGAGCCGGAACTGGAAGGCATTCCGCCAAAACTTCTGATGGGGTTGATCAAGAATCTCGGCGCCAGCCTGTGAGCCGCCGGAAGCGATTCGGTGAGGGGCATCTGTAGGGGCGACGAACGCGGGATGAGCGCAGCAGTTATCAGGGTTGGGAATATCAGCAAGACCTTCGGGCCGGTGCATGCGGTGCGCGACCTGAGCTTTGAGGTCGAGCCGGCCACGTGTTTCGGACTGCTCGGGCCCAACGGTGCGGGCAAAACCACGATGATGAAGATGATTTACGCACGGAGTCCGCGCGACCGCGACTGCGGCGGCACGATGGACATCTTCGGATTCGACCCGCGGACCCAGGAGCTTCAGATCAAGTGCCTTGCAGGGGTCGTCCCGCAGGAAGACAGCCTGGACGACGAACTCAATGTTGTGGGCAATCTGATGATCTATGCGCGATTTTACAGCATTCCGCGTGCCGAGGCGCTGCGCCGCATCGAGGCTTTGCTGACCTTCATGGAACTCTCCGAGCGTCGGCATGCGAAGATTCGCGAGTTGTCCGGCGGCATGAAGCGGCGGCTCGTCATCGCCCGGGCGCTGCTGAACAACCCGAGGCTGTTGATCCTGGACGAGCCGACGACGGGCCTCGATCCGCAGGTGCGGCACGTGATCTGGGACAAACTGCGGCTCCTGAAGCGGCAGGGAACCACTATCCTCTTGACCACGCATTACATGGATGAGGCGTTTGTGATGTGCGACAATCTGATCATCATGGACAAAGGCGAGGCGATCGTGCAGGGGTCGCCGGCGGAACTGCTGGAGCGCAACATCGAGGCGTTCGTGCTGGAGGTCGACAGCAACGCGATGGAGACGGCATCGAACCGCACGCTGCCTGCCGGCGTTCGCGTCGACCATTCGCACGAGACGATGCGGCTCTTCTCCAACGACGTCGACGGCCTGCGTGCAGTCGCCGACACACTCGCCAGGGGCCATCACATCATTCGCCGTTCGAATTTGGAAGACGTCTTCCTGAAAGAGACGGGGAGGCTGCTCAATGAAATCCAGTGAGACGCCATCGCCTCCGCCGCTTCACCGTCGCCTCTACAGCGTCTGGTTTCGGCACATGCGCGTCTACACCAGGCACCTGCTCAGCAACGGCTTTCCGCCCTTTCTTGAGCCGCTCCTTTTCCTGGCAGCCATCGGGCTGGGGCTGGGCCGCTACATCGAAACCATGGACGGCCTGCAGTACGTTGTCTTTCTCGGCACCGGCCTGCCCGTTTCGGCCGCGATGTGGACCGCGGCGTTCGAGTGCTCCTTCGGCACGTTCATTCGCCTCGAATTCGAGAAGGTCTATGACGGCATGCTCGCCGCTCCGCTGACCGCCGAAAACCTCATCGTCGGCGAGATCATCTGGGCGGGCACAAAGGGCCTGTTCTTTTCGTTCGCCGTCACCTGCATCCTGCTGCTCTTCGGTATCATACAATTGCCATACGCACTCCTGGCCCCCATCGTAGGCTTCCTCACGGGCCTCATGTTCGGCTGCCTGTCGCTCTACATCACCTCGTTCGTCAAAACGATCAACCACTTCAACTTCTATATGACCGGCCTGCTGTCGCCGATGTTCTTCTTCAGCGGCATCGTCTTTCCAACCAGCGAACTCCCCCGGGTTATCCGGCCCTTTGCCGAACTTGTCCCTCTCACCCACTCCGTCCAGCTCGTTCGGGCCGTCTTACTCAGCGACTATCGGCTCCGCCACCTGGCTGACCTCGCCTATATCATTATCTTCATAGCAGTAGTAGGCTGGCTCGCAGTAAGACGCCTTAAGAGACGCCTCGTCTATTAGGCGGTATCGACACGGCCACACATTGTGCCTGCGGCTGTCTTGCATCAGTCAGCTCGTCATTAGTTGAGCGGGCGCACCCAGATGTTGCGGTACTGGACTGGATTTCCGTGATCCTGGAGCACCAGCGGGCCTTTCTGGACGGCGCCTTTGAAGGCCGCGGCCGTGGTGGAGCCCTTAACCGGGACGTGGTCCTGGACGAGCACACCGTTGAAGAGCACGGTGAAGTAGCCGGGCTCGACCGCATCGCCCTCGGCGGCGGGGCGGGGAGCACGGAAGATGATGTCGTAGGTCTGCCATTCGCCGGGCTTGCGGCACGGGTTGACCAGCGGGGCGGCATTGCCGTAAAAGGCGCCGGCCTGTCCGTTGAAATATGTCGGATTCTCCCATGAATCCAGTACCTGGATTTCATAGCGTCCCTGCAGGTAGACGCCGCTGTTCCCCCGGCCCTGGCCGTTGCCCTTGACTTCTTTCGGGGCGGCCCATTCCACGTGAAGCTGCACATCGCCGAATTCTTCTCGCGTCATAATGCTGCCGGTAGCATTGACGGTCATAGCGCCATCGGCGACAGTCCAGCGGGCGTCGCCGCCATTCTGGGCGCGCCATTGGGCAAGGTCTTTGCCGTCGAATAGGACGATGGCGTCGGACGGCGGCCCGCCGACGGGACCGGGATCAATCTTCGCCGGCTCCTTTGGATCCGCGGCGATGACGGCAATCGCGGCCAGCGCGACGGCAAGTATCGTGAGGGTGGTTCTGGTCCTTAAAAACGCGGCAACGCTGCGGGTCTTCATAATCCGGCCTTTCCTCAAATCGAAATTCCTCCTGACCGCCCGCCACAATGCGAGCTTTGTCGGTTCAATGATACCAAGGCTTCCGACTCCGTGCAAGAGGCGCCCACCGGCAGGCAGGGCAGACGCATTCTCCTCGTACCTCGCTGGGCAGCCGGCGCCGCCAGGGGCGAGCAAAACCGGTCGGGGCCCCAGAGGCCAAATCCCCCCCCCGGCGAACAGATGCTCCTGATTTTGGCCTCTGCCCAACCGGTTTTGCTCTCCATTGTCGCCGCATGTTGGGTTTGAGAGGCGGACATCCGGAGAATGCGCCTGCCCTGTACCGGCTGGGGCACTGAACGGCTTTTTGCTCTGTCCTGGCTATGTTGGCAATTGCTTACATTCAAATCAATCCGCATGGTACTTGCGGAAATCCGGGTGAAAGGAGATAATGCACGATATGAAACGAGGTCAGATTAAGTCAGCCCGTTTTTGTGCCGTTGCCCTGCTTGTCCTGTTCAGTTGCGAAGGCAAGGCGCTGGCTGATTACGTGGCCGGGCGGCATTACTTCGGACGAAACGACTACATCGAGTACATCGCGGGCAATGCCCCGGTCATCCTTGCGGTCCCCCACGGCGGCGCCCTGACCCCCGCGGAGATTCCAAACCGCACGTGGGGCACGCTGGCGACCGACCGAAACACCGACAAGCTGGCGCGCGCCTTTGTTGAGGCCTTTCACACCGCCACGGGGCGCTATCCGCACGTGATCCTCTGCCGCCTCAAGCGGATCAAACTGGACGCCAACCGGGCGATTGACGAGGCTGCCCAGGGCAGCGCATGGGCCGAACAGGCATGGCAAGAGTGGCACGACTTCATCGACGCCGCCAAAGACGCTGCGGTAAAGCAGGCGGGCAGCGGGCTTTTCATCGATCTCCACGGCCACGCTCACGCCAACCAGCGGCTGGAACTCGGCTACTGCATCAGCGGGTCGCTTTTGAAGCTCTGTGACGTCGAGATCGCCAACTACAAGAATCGCTCCAGCCTGCGCGCGTTGACCGAGATAACCGACACCGGCTTCGGGGAGTTGCTCCGCGGGCCGCACAGCTTCGGTGCGCTCATGGCCGCAAGGGGGTTTCCATGCGTGCCCAGCCCGGAATATCCGGATGCGGGCGGGCAGCCGTATTTTTCCGGCGGGTATAATACGCGGCGCCACGCCGGCCGGGCTGACGGTGCGATCAGCGGTTTCCAACTGGAGTGCAATTTTAAGGGGGTGCGCGACACCGAGGAAAACCGTGCGCGTGCCGCGATGGCGCTGGTTGAATCCGTAACTCTTTACCTGGCAATACATTACAGTGTTGAGGTGGATCGGTTGACAGAAGAGGTGTTAACGGCCGCTGCCGCGAACTGAAGGCACGTATTTGGGGGTATGGGATGGCCAGGCACAGCGCGGGCATACTGGTGTTTCGTTATAAAGGTGGGGACGTGGAGGTTCTGCTGGTGCATCCGGGAGGACCTTTTTGGGCGAAAAAGGATGATCATGCGTGGTCGATTCCCAAGGGCGAGTTTTCTGAGGACGAAAGCGCGTTCGATGCCGCAAAACGTGAGTTTTTCGAGGAAACGGGCGTTCCGGTCGAGGGAAATGGTGTCGATTTGGGCGCAGCGAAGCAAAACAGCGGCAAAATTGTGCATATCTGGGCGGTGGAAGGCGGTTTCGACGCTTCCGCGGTGAAAAGTAATACGTTTTCGATGGAATGGCCGCCGAAATCGGGCAAAGAACAGCAATTCCCGGAGATCGACCGGGCCGGCTGGTTTCGGCCGGAAACAGCCCGGCAGAAGTTGCATAAGGGGCAGGTCGTTTTCATCGACCGCCTTCTTGCTCAGCTCGGTTTGTCCGGCGTTTAGGCGGTCAGCGGGCCGTTTGGGCGGCGAGCAAAATCTGTGACCAGACGCGGAGGAAGTTTTCGCCGCAGATCTTTCGGATGTCGGCTTCGGAGTAGCCGCGCCGGAGCAGTTCGTAGATCAGGTTCGGGTAGCACGAAACGTCCTCCAGGCCGACGGGCACCTGGTCGCCGACGCCGTCGAAGTCCGAGCCGAGGCCGACGTGATCGATACCGACGAGCGCGACGACATGGTCGATGTGATTGGCGACATCCGCGACAGTTGCGCTGCCCACCGGATGGGCTTTCTTGTATTCCGCAACCCACTTTTGCCTGGCCTCGCCTTCCAGCTTGTGTTCGGCGAGGTATGCATCGATGGCGTCCCATCGCTCTTTGCTCTTGCGGGCGACCTCGGGATTGAGGAACATCGCCCCGAAATTGATGTGGATAATGCCGCCTTTTTCGGCCATGGCCTTGATCATGGCGTCATCCATATTGCGCTCCATGCCGGGCGTGAAATGGCGGCATGAGGAATGGCTGGCGATGACCGGGGTTCTGGAGTGTTTCAGGACATCGTAGAAACTTTCGTCGCTGAGGTGCGAGACATCGATCATCATGCCGAGGCGGTTCATCTCGGCGACAAGTTCTCTGCCGAACGGGCTCAAACCGTGCCATTTACGCTCATTGTCATACGACGAATCGCAGATGTGATTGCACTTGCCGTGGGCCAGCGTGATGTAGCGCACGCCGCGTCGGAAAAAGTGTTCCACGTTCGTCAGGTCGCCCTCGACAGGTGCGCCGTTTTCGATGGCGAGGATGAAAGAGACACGGCCGTCACCGAACTGTGCGCGGACCTCTTCGGGTGAACGTGCAAGGGCGAACTTGTCCGGGTGCCGCCGTACGACTTGCTGGATGTCATCGAGGGTCTTTTCGGTGAACGCCCTGGCGGTCCCGTCCTGCTCCATCTCGGGCGGCACATACGCGACGATGAAGAATGCGTCGAGGCCGCCTTTGACGGCGCGGGGGTAATCGAAATCGCCCGATGTCCCCCGGGCGACGTCATCCATCTTGTCGTTGAGGCGATAGGGCACATCGATATGCGTATCCATAATCAGGGTCTGACGGGCCAGTATCTTTGCATTATCCAGCAGCATTCGATCCTCCGCGCGCCAGAGCGGCTGGCGGCAGCCGGCCAGCAGCATGGCCCCGATAATTACAGTCGCGCTAAACATTCTCATGTATTTTCTCATTCGTGTTATGGTCCACTAAAAATTCCGCGCCTCGTCAGGCAGCGCCAGGCGCAGGTCGAACGGCGTGTAGCTGATGGAATCGAGCACCTGGACCTCACTGACGGTGACCGAGCGTTCGGCCGCGATCAGGAATCGTACATAACGTGCCTCTGCGGGTTCGGTTAACGGGAGATCGTAGAGGAAGCCCCCGGCGGTCTCGTCGTCGGGCATCAAATGATTTATGGGAATGTCTTTGCGGCGGAGGTTCAGCTTGAACTGGCCGCGCGGGGTGTACTCGGCGCCGTCAACGGACGTGAAGACCTCGACGCGGTCACGAATCTCGCCCTTGAGGGCATCCCACCACGGCCAGCCGGAGCCGAGCTGGATTCGGAAGCCGCCGCAGGCCTGAATACGGCCGAGGTCGACGTCGATTTTCGGCTTCTGGCCCTGCGACCAGAGCAGCGCGTACCGCGGTCCGACCCCGCCGGGATAGGGAGGTCCCGCGACGCCGTCTGTGAGCTTCTTGTTTTCGGGGTCGCCTGCGTCCCAACTCGTCCCCGACGGAATCGAGACCGTGTAAGGTTTGCCTTCGGCCAGGTTGGTTCCGTATGTCGCCCACGTCGGCACGTACTTCTTACCCCCGGCGTCTCGGCCATCCGAATAGCCGTATGAGGTCTTATCGTTCTTGCCTCTGATGCGCAGCTTCAGCGCGTTCGTGACGGGATGGTCGGCGCCTGCGACATTGATCGTGTATTTGTGCGGCAGGCGCGTAATAAGCTCGGTATGACTTCTCTTTACGAGCGAATAGTCCTCCTGCGCCTCGCTCCAGTCAAACGTGACCTCCATCGGTTCAAACGCAGTGTTCGCGGGGCGATAGTTGACCTCCATCCTTACGCCGTAGAGGCTGCATGCGGCGTGGCCGGCGTCGGGGCCGTTGAGTGCGTACTTGAAGAGGACCGAGCGGCTGCCCGCGGGGACATCATCAACCTTTTCGTTATGTATGACATCCCAGGGTTGTTCGATGCTCGTCAGGGCATAGGTTGGTCGCCAGGTCCGGCCGTTGTCGAAGGAGTGGAAGAGCCGGATGCTGGAACGCGGCGCGCGGTTGTAGAAGCGGCCGCCATAGGTGAGCTGTACGATATCGTCGGGGGTGTCGACGCGGAAGACGACAAAAGCTTCTTCGTTGGCTTTGACCGCGTGCATGACCCCCTGGTAGCCGGGGTGCTCGGTCCGCGCGGCGATGTTTTTCTCTTCGTAGACATACGCCCGGTAGTGGTCCCGCCGCAGATCGGGCCAGAGGACGACGCTTTCGGTCTGATCACCGGCTCCGACGTAAACGGTGTTGGCACCTAACAGCAGGCGCGGCTGCGTTTTGCTGTTGAGCATGGTCGTCGTTTCGAAGGCAATGCGTTCGAGGCGGGCGTCGGAAGCCGCGGCGGCGGCCGTGAGCCGGACCCGAACAAGCACCTCATAGCTGCCGTTAACCTCGTTGACCAGCTTGAGCTTCAGCGGTATCGTACCGGTGGCGTCGCCGGTCCAGACATCTTTCCATGTGGCCCCGTGGGTGGTGCTGACGGCGATGCGGCAGAGGTCGGCGGGCGTCTTCCGCAGGAATGCCGCATCGATGACCATACTCGTGATCACGTTTGCGCCTTGAATTCGGAAGATGGCCTCGGCGGGCCTGCCGGCATGGGCGGGTGCGATGCCGCCGCAGGGCAGGATTGTGCATCCGGTCATCATGTACACGGCCTCGTCAGCTTCGTCGGGCCGCAGCACCGGTTCGAATGTCCAGACGCCGTTTCCGCGGATTCGGTAGCGGGGATTGGTCGACTCGGGGTCCTTGCCGTTGTTGGGCACATAGTACTCGGGCGTCGCACCGAGGCTGGCGTAATGCCTGGTATACGTTTCGCCGGGCCGCAGGTTGAGTATGTAGCGGTGGCCGCGGTCCTGGTTGAGGTAGTACGTGCGGTGCTTGAGGGCGTGGGGATTGAAGCATCGCGCCTCCTGGTCGAGGTCGCGCGGGCAGTCGGCCCCGGTCAGGAAGCCGTTTGCACTCGTGGCGGTAAGGCAGTGATAGAGGGCAATGTGGCCGAATTCGACGTGGCCTCCGGATGCCGCGCACCCCAAAGTCCTGCCGACGTCCTCCACGCCCGCCAGCGTCCGCCCGTCGCACAACGTGTACAAGGCCGACATGCTGTTGTCATAGACATGCCATCGGCCGTCATATTCGACCTCGCTGACGGTGTGCGCGGTAATGTCCCAGAACCGGACGTTGAGCCCCATGGCCTGCCAGATCGAGCAGTTGATGCCCGCGACCGTGCTGCACATTGTGTAGCCGTAATCGTTGAACTGCCGGATGGGATCGGTGCATTCGAGGCCGTGGACGTTCATGGGGCTGGTCTGCCGGCGTGCGAGATGGTTCCAGTAAAACATCGCCAGGCACTTCTCCTCCGTTCCCGGCCAGCGGTCGGTGATGCTTGCGATCATGCTGTCCATGTCCGAGTAGTCGGGCGTCGCGTCGGTGACGACCTTGACGTTGTACACGCCCGCGAATGCGCCTGCCGTACATAATAACGCCGTCGCGACCAACATTCGGGCAATGCCTGCTGACTGCTGCTTATTCTGCATAAATCATCTCCTCGCACCTGCTGACACGTGACAGTCCTGTTCCGAGACCGCGATTGCGTCAGTATAGCCGACGCCGGCCGCGAATACAAGGCGCGCTCCTATTGCGGCAGGGCAAACGCATTCTCCTCATAACTCGCTGGGCAGCCGGCGGCGCCAGGACCGAGCAAAACCGGTCGGGGCCCCAGAGGCCAAAATTGCCCCCCGGCGAACAGATGCTCCTGATTTTGGCCTCTGCCCAACCGGTTTTGCTCTCCATTGTCGCCGCATGTCGGGTTTGAGATGCGGACATCCGGAGAATGCGTTTGCCCTGTATTGCGGGCGACGTTCGGAGCCGTTATACTTGCCTGCTGAAGCGCGAGAAAGCCGACGATTTGGATTCGGGGAAAAGGTATGAAACGGATATGCATCGTTCTCATCGGACTCCTGACGGCAGGCCCGGTCTTATCCGCCGGACCGGCGAAGATCTACGAAAAGTCTCTCACGATCCCAACGTACGGGGTTGAAAGGCCCGATCCGAACCCGCGATTCTACCTGGACCGGGCGTACCAGGGGGCGCAGGGGCGGGTTTATCCGTATCCGATGAGCGACGTTTTGACCAACGAGCGCGGCGACAAGACCTACGACGCCGTCTATCTGGAGAACGATTACATCCGTGTTTGCGTGCTGCCTGAGATCGGCGGGCGGATATTTTCGGCACTTGATAAGACGAACGGCTATGACTTTTTCTATCGGCAGAGCGTGATCAAGCCGTCGCTGATCGGCATGTTAGGCGCCTGGATCTCGGGCGGTGTCGAGTGGAATTTCCCGCATCACCACCGTTCGCGGACGTTCATGCCCATGGACTACAAACTCGTGGAAAACGCCGACGGGAGCCGCACGCTTTGGCTGGGCGAACTCGAACGGCGGCATCGCATGCGGCTTGTGCTGGCGATCACAATCTACCCCGACACATCGTATATCGAAGTGACGACGAAGATCTTCAATCGAACGCCCGTGGTTAATTCGTTTCTGTGCTTCGCCAATCCTGCCGTTGCCGTTGATGAAAACTACCAGGTGCTGTTTCCGCCGAACACGCAGTACGTCACGCAGCACGCCAAGAACGAATTTGCCCAGTGGCCCGTCGCCGACGCGCGCTATGGCGGCCGGCGTTACGATAACGTGGACATCAGTTGGTGGAAGAACCTCACCAGGCCGGTCTCGTTCTTCGCCTGGAACTATGAGGCTGATTTCTTTGCCGGGTATGATCACGGCAAACAGGCCGGGGTCGCCTACATCGCCGACCATCACGTCGCGCCGGGCAAGAAGTTCTTTACGTTCGGCTGCGGCGAACAGGGCAAGATGTGGGACAAGATGCTCACGGACACCGACGGCCCGTACCTGGAGCTGATGGCGGGTGCGTATTCGGACAACCAGCCGGATTACTCCTGGGCCCAGCCGTACGAGGTCAAGGTCGTCAAGCAGTACTGGTTTCCGATCCGCCAAATGAATGACGTCAAGTATGCCGACCTCAACGGGGCGGTCAATCTCGAACTGGCCGGCGACAGTGCGGCCGACATCGCCTTTAACACGACGCGCAGGCATGAGCAGGCGAGGGCGGTTTTGACGGCGGACGGCAAGATTGTCTGGTCGAAGCGCGTCACCATAGGCCCGGCCGAGCCGTTTGCGGCGCGCGTCGATCTGCAGTCCGCGGCGGCCGCGAGCGCGCTGCGGGTTTCGCTCGTCTCGGCCGACGGCGACACGCTTTTGAGCTATCAGCGCAAGGACTATCCCAGGACCGAGATGCCCGCCCGCGTCGAGCCGCCGGCGGCGCCCAAGGACGTGAAAACCATCGAGGAGCTTTATCTGACGGGCCTGCGTCTGGAGCAGTTCCACAATCCCAAGCTCGACCCGATGGACTACTACGCGGAGGCCCTGGCCCGCGACCCCGGCGATTACCGCGTCAATACGCAACTGGGCATTGTATACTGCAAGCGAGGCATGTACGCCGAGGCCGTGGAGAAGCTGAACGCCGCCGCGGCCCGTGCGACGAAGAACTACACGAGCCCCAAAGACGGCGAGGCCCTTTACTACCTTGGCGTAGCGCTGAAAGCTCAGCGCAAGGACGCGGCGGCCTACGACGCCTTCTACAAAGCGGCGTGGTCGCTGGCCTGGCGTTCCGCGGCTTATTATGCCTTGGCACAACTCGACTGCACGGCCGGCGCGTATGAAAAGGCGTTTGTGCACCTGGACGAGTCGCTTGCGACGAACATGCAGAACACCACGGCGCTCAACCTGAAGACGGCTGTCCTGCGGAAGCGCGGCCGCGCCGAGGCTGCCCTGGCGAATGCCGAGCAAACCCTGGCCCTGGACCCGCTCGACCCTTGGGCTCTCCACGAATTCTCTCTGTGCCGGACGGTCGTGGGCCTCACGTCCGCCGCCCGCAAACCGCTGGAGCAAATGAAGACTGCGATGGATCGCGACGAACAGGTCGCGCTTGAAATCGCCGCCGATTATGCGGGCGCCGGCCTCTGGACCGAAGGTGTGGGCGTCCTGGAACTGGCGACTTCAAAGGACCGCCTTGGCCGCCGCAACCCCATGCTGTGGTACTGGCTCGGCTGGCTGCACGACAAACGCGGCGAAACCGACAAGGCCCGCGACTGTTTCAAACGTGCCGCCGATTTCTCGCCGGAATACTGTTTCCCGTTCCGAAACGAGTCGATGGAAGTGCTCGCAAAGGCGCAGGAGTACAATGCCTCCGACGCCCGGGCCGCGTACTACCTGGGCAATCTCCTCTACGAGCGGCAGCCCGAAAAAGCAATCGGCGAGTGGGAGAAGTCCCGCCGCCTCGACGATACGTTCGCCACCGTCCACCGCAATCTCGCGTTTGCATACGGCCACATGCGAAACGACTTGTCGGCCGCAATCGCATCAATGGAAAGAGCGATCTCCTGCGACGACACCGACGCGCGGCTCTTCTTCGAACTCGACGAACTCTATGAGTCGGCCGGCGTCGACCCCGCCAAACGCCTCGCCACGCTCGATGCTCACGCCGAAACCGTCGCCAAACGCGACGACGCCGTGACCCGCTACGTTGCGCTTCAGGTCTGGGCGGGCCAGTACGACAAAGCTATCCAGACCCTGACGACCCGCCACTTCAACAAATGGGAAGGCGGCGGCGAAATCCACGACACCTGGGTCGACGCCCATCTCCTCCGCGGCCTCAAGCGCGCCGACGAAAAAGACTACGCCCGCGCACTCGCCGATTTGCAGGCTGCACTCGAATACCCCGACAACCTCGAAGTGGGCCGCCCCGAGTATGACCAGAAGGCCTGCCGCGTCTGGTGTCTGCTCGGCACGATGTATCGTAATACCGAAGAGGATAAGGTACGCGACTTCCTGCAAAAGGCGACATCAGCTCGCGTCGATGATCCCGAGATGCGATTCTTTCAGGCGATGGCCTGCATCTTTTTGGATAGGCGAGAAGAAGCCACTCCCATCTTCAACGACCTCGTGCGTATCGGCAATGAACGCCTCCAGTGCGCCGGTGTCGACGACTTCTTCGCCAAGTTCGGCCAAAAAGCCTCCCGGAATCGCCAACTCGCTCAGGCCCACTACATCATCGCCCTCGGTACCATTATCGATGACAAAGCCAACGCAACCGAACACCTGAAACAGACCCTGAAGCTCGACCCAACCCACGTCTGGGCGAAGTATGCGTTGTCGAAGGCGCAAGCGACGGTGGCCCCGCAGAAGAAGGAGGATTAAGCCATGGCAAACGCGTCACGTATTAAAGTCGGCATCATCGGCTCACAGTTTCAGGCGATGTGCCATGCCGAGGCGTTCAAGGCGATATCGAGTGATGCCGAAGTCGTTGCCATCGCCTCCCCCACGCCCGGCCACGCAAAGAAACTCGCCGACCGGTACGGCATCCCGCGGGTATTCACCGACTACCGCGACATGCTCGAACTGCCCGACCTCGACGCCGTCACCATCGCCGCACCCAACTACCTGCACGCGCAAATGACCATCGATATCGCCAATGCCGCCAAGCACGTGATCTGTGAAAAGCCGCTCTGCATGAATCTCGCGGAGGCCGACCGCATGATCGCCGCGTGCCGGGCGAAGGGCGTACTGCTCATGTATGCGGAAGAACTGTTCTTCACACCCAAGTATGTCCGCGCCAAACAGATGGCCGACGAGGGGGCCTTCGGCAAGGTGTACCTCGTCAAACAGTGCGAGAAGCACTTTGGCCCGCACGCCGAGTGGTTCTGGAACATGGATCTGGCCGGCGGCGGGGCGGTGATGGACCTGGGCTGCCACGGTATTGCGTTCTGCTCGTGGTTCCTGGGCAGGCCGAGGGTCAAGACCGTCTACGCCCAGTTGAACACGCACGTCCATAGCGACAAGACCCGCGGCGACGACGAGGCCATCTGCATTATCGAGTTCGAGGGCGGCGCCGTCGGCATGGTCGAGAACAGTTGGTGCCGCCGCGGCGGCATGGAAGACCGCATCGAAGTCTACGGCGAGGGCGGTGTGACTTACGCCAACCTGCACATGGGAAACGCGCTTCCGACCTATTCGGAGTACGGCTACGGGTACGCCGTGGAAAAGGCTCCTACCACCAAGGGCTGGACCTACCCCGTCTTCGAAGAGTTCTGGAACTACGGCTTCCCGCAGGAGATGCTGCACTTCGTCAACTGCATCCGAGGCAAGGAACAACTCCAGGCCACCGCGCAGGATGGCAGGGCCGCGTTGGAGGTGATCTTCGCCGCCTACGCGTCGGCAGCGAAAGGCTGCAAGGTGCCGCTGCCGTTTCAGTCCGGCGCCGCCAGGCCGATCGATCTGTGGCTCCAAGCCTAAGATTCGGCACGCGTGCAGCAATGGGGCGTGCTCAATCCTGAACCGTCAGCCAGTTGGCCGCCAGCATAGCGAAATCCATGAAATCCACATGTCCGTCGCGGTTTGCATCCGCCCTTTCATAATTGTCATTGGAGATTGCCCCTGCAGCGTGGAGCCAATGATGAAGAAACGCCGCCAGATCATGACAATCAACGATGCCGTCGACGACCAGGTCACCCGACAAGGGCTGGCGGTTAAAAACGACCGTAAATGGTTTCGAAGGGGCATACTTATCGCCGTCATCCAGCGCATCGACCAGCCGCCATGTGATCCAGAACAGGCTGGTCCCGTCGACCGCCTGATAAGACATGTGCATGTGGGCGTTACTGCGCATCTTGTGAATCGCGCTGTGATTGAAAGATTGGCCCGCCTGATCGATCGTGAATTGCGGATAGTCCTTATGCACCGCTCGCAGGCCGGGCGATACTGCGATGCATTCGACGATGATGCGATAGTTCTCATCGGGAACACCTTCCGGACAACGATTCGGGTCATACGTTGAGACGCCGGGATACGTCTGCTGAAAGGCGTCGAAGCCCGGCTCGCCGATGCGCCACTTGTAATCCGAGAAAATGCTCGAACTGAGAGGGTAATACCAGTTCACGTATGCCGGAGACCCGCTGCGGCGATACTTCTGCCGACAATCGGCAAAGAGCCGCTGGTCGTCCTCCGTGCCTGCGATGCCATCTTCGTTGATGCCTATGATGAAGTGATCGAGCGAGCATTCCGCACGTGCTTGCGCGACGAAAACGCCCAGCAAGGCGACCGCACACATATGTAACGATTTCATCACCGGGTCCCTTTAGCGAGTTGACGATTATGGATTTTCGGGCCAGCCGGGGGCCGCTTCCGGGTACCAGTAGCACCGGCCCGGCCATTCGTACGTTTGTTCAAATTCCAGTGTTTCCGCATGTCCGTCGGCAAAGAGATAATTCGACTTGCCCGAATGCCGATCCCACGCGATAAACGTCTTGGCATATTCGACTGAACCTTCCCATGCATCGGGATGAATATGATCTGCGAGTTGAAAGTCTTCCGTATCTGGCGCCTCACTGATCCAGATGCAATACATGGGTTTGCGCACGTTTTCGATACAGTTGTATGGATTAGAGCTGCCGCCGTAACGGTAACACACGGGGTCCAGCAGCGCGTTGACGGCAAAACTCGAATAACGCCTCTCGGGCTGCTCATGCAGAGGCGTGTTCCAATCGACAAAATTCCTCGACATGTCAGACGGGCAGTGAAACAGGAGCTGCTGGCCGGTGTAGCCGGAGAGGATTTTAAGCCAGTACTGTTCGGGATACTTCATGTGGCAGGAACTCGGAGGCAGGCGATTATCGTGATCCAGCATGTAGGTCTGCGTGGCGATTCCCATCTGCCGCATGTTGCTGCTGCAGATCACTTTGCGGGCCTGTTGTTTGGCTGCGTTAAGGGCGGGCATCAGGATTCCCAGCAGGATTGCAATTATGGCGATCACCACCAGAAGCTCAATCAGCGTGAAAGCCATGTACAAACGATGTTGAGAAGAAAGGCCGGGGCGCAAAACCGCGCCCCGACATGCGCCCGACTCAACGTGATGCGTAGGTATGGCCATCATGCGCCGGCTGTTGCCTTTCTGCGCAGCAGAGGAATGGCTCCAAGGCCAAGCAGCAGCAGTGAACCCGGTTCCGGGACCGTCACGAAAGCAAATTCATAGTTGTCGCTGGCCGCATACAAACCGCCCGCGTCAAAAGCCGAAAATGTGGCCGTGACCTGCTGACCGATATCGGGTGCAAGCCAAAAAGCGAAACTCATATGTTCATGAATTCCCCATGCGTTTTTATCCGTCATCCATTCCTTGCCAAGCTGCCGGACATCGCCGTCCGTGGTGAGAGCCGTCGCATCGTTTGGCAGCAGCATGAAGAAATCATCGCTTGCCACAGAAGCGCCCTCTCGCCTGAGATGGATATCCCAGGCCGGACTCGTACTTTCGTCGGTGCTCGCCAGATTCCACATGCCCTGCGGGCCGTGGGCGGAATGCCAGCCGTCGAGATGCTCCAGACCCGTCGAGTCACCGTAACCATCGGCCTTGCCGTACAGGAACTCGCAAATCCAAAGCTGCTTGCCGCTGCCGTCGCCCTTCAGAATGGGGGCGCCGCTTTCCACCACTGGAACCAATTGGAGAAATATTCCGCCATCGGCATGTCGCCATTCCGGCCATCCCGGCGTTGAGGCCAGAGGATGAACGGGCGGTACAGAGAAGAACCATAGCTTGTCGTTGTCTGTCAGGTCCGTATCCGTAGCCTTGGCCGGATTCCCCGGATCCGACCAGTCCGGGCGCCAAGTTGGATTGACACCTATGTGCGTGTGGGCCACCGGATGATCGGCTAAGGCCGAATTTAAGGCAACTGCCGTCAGAATAAATGTAAAAATGAACATTCTTGCGTACATAAAGAGAAGTCCTTGATGTTGGTTAAAGGTGATCAATCAACACGTTTGCCCTCGGAATGTAACGAACCTGCTCGTTACCCGGCTGCGCAGTACGTGCGGCCGCCATGCGGCGTTGAGGGAAATTACGAAGGTATCAGAGGGATTGCGGCGGACCGCGCGGAATGCTGGACCCATATCCCATGCGGGCGGGGCTGGTTTGAGCGATAATAGCGATTGGCCCGAGGTGTTCGGCCGCGAGCCGCGGCATCGTATCGGCGTCGATAAGGTATTTACCGGCCGTAGTCAGAAAAAGGCATATGGAGCACGATTCGCTGTCGTGTCGTTCGTCCTGATGTTCGGGGCTGGAGCATGCATCCTGGTGGTGGCACAGATGCGCCGCTAACGCCAAGCCGCTGATGGCATTCGCAAACACCACCAGTGCCAGACAGCTCAACCATTTAATAACATTTGTTTTCATGTCCCGGCTCCAGATGCAACCAAGTTGCATTTACAAGACAATATACCACACGCGGCATCCGAGGCCAATCTTTTTTTGAACATTCCGTGTGCGACGCCGCACATTTGTTTTCGGCACTCACCGTCAGGCGGCGACGCAAGTCCACGAAGTGACGGACGCCTGCCTTCGGGCAAATTTGTCAGGCCGATTTGCCAGAGGGCGAAAAAACGGTATATCATAGTTATGCTGGCAACTGAGTTCGGCGGCGGCCTTATGCCGCGTAAAAGCGGAGATGAAATGAAAATCAGGTATGTTGTTTCGACAATGGTCTTTTGGTGGCGCGAGCACCACCTGTCATTCGAGCAGGAATGCGATTTTCTTAAATCGCTCGGCTTTGGGGTGGAGTTGTGGGCGACAATGAAGGGCCATAATGACTGCCGCTATGAACGGCGGAACTGGCCGCGGCTTCGCGAGGCGACGTGCGACATGCTCGTGTCGCTCTATTCGCGAAACGACGGGCCCACGCTGAACGAATGGCAAGAACAGATCCAATGTGCCGAGATGCTCGGTGCGCCCATCGTGGCAAGAATGGAAAGCCTGTGTATATCCGGGCGGTTGGGCATTGCCGACTGGGGGTTCGCCGGCGAGGTCGTATCCATGGCTAAAGACCACAATGTCAAGCTCTGCGTCGAGACAGGGTCGCTGCCTGCCCTCGTGCAGGTCGGCGAACGCTTCGACACGATACATTATTGCCTGGACACCGGTTGCGCCAACATCGATCCCGGCCACAGTTTCAACGAGTACGTCGATCGGCTGGCCGACCGGACAGCGTATCTGCATCTGACCGACAACTACGGAAGGCTCGACGACCATGAGCCTCCGGGCGTCAAGGGCGGCATGGCGCGCGCAAATTGGGATTATTTGTTGAAGCGTCTGGATGTAAGCGGCAACGAGGTTATTGGCGCGCTGGAAATGCTGCCGTGCCTGCCAGGGACGATGATTCGGCAAAGCTGCGAGTTTTTGTTCGATGAAATGGGCTGGCCGAATCGCCCTGCGCGCCTGCCGGGCTGCGATGAGAATCATTACAGACCCATCTGAGGCAAAAAGATGGGACATGCGCCTCGGCAGACGCATGTCCCTTTTTGCTTATTATGCGGCTTTGCCCGCACCATGACCGGCGTTAACCGCCTCCTTAGAAACCGTAGACGGGGCGGAGCTGGTCTTCTGTCGGCAAGCTGGGGTACCGTTCGCCCCTGGGCCCAATGTAGCCTGGGCCGTCTTTGCGGAGCTGCACCGCATTTTGAGAGCCGTTGGTGTTGGTGATCCAGACAGTTATGACGTTCTGCTCCGCACGGACCGCGGCAATTTCCTGTTGTGTCTTCTTTTTGTCGGATTCGTTGCCGACGATGTATCCGGTGCCGCCGCCGACGGCTCCGCCAACGAGTGCGCCTTTGGTACCGCCTGCCAGGGCGCCGATGCCGGCGCCCGCGGCCGTGCCGATGAGGGCCGTGTTTCCGGCGTCCGAACCGCATCCTGTCACGAAGGTCATTGTCAATCCAACTGCCAATGCCAAAACCATAACCCGTTTCATTTTCCAGCTCCTTGTTTTACAAAGACTCAATTCCACGATCAGGTTCCATTTCAGTTCAACCGCTGTACCTTCATCCGTACAGACGCCCTTATTAACCGCTTTATTGCATTCTGTCAAGAGATTTTAACAGTTCGGTCTAATTTCTTTTGCAGTGATTATCACTTTTTCAGGAACTGCCAAGAAGTTTTTTTGACCAAACCCGCCTGAATTTTACGTGCAAAATGACGGCGAGTAAAGGAAAATATTGGCGTTTCCCAAATGTGGCGGCGACGAAGTCTGAACCGGCATCGGCGCCTTGGAGGCGATTAATGTTGATTGGTAACATAGCCGGCCGGTGAAAGCGACGGCGGGCTGTCAGCAGATTGCATCAGAACGGAGCAAAACGTGAAGCCAAACCTTATTGTAAACGCGGCGGCGGGGCGAATGGGTCGGCGAATCCTCGCACTGGCCGCGGAAAGCGGTCAGTTTGACATCGTCGGCGCGATCGAAACCGCCGAACACCCGGACCTCGGCAAGGATGCGGGCATCCTGGCGGGCGCAGGCGAACTGAATATTCCATTGGAAAGCGTGATGCCGCACTCGGCGGATGTGCTGATCGATTTTTCCCTGCCTGAAGCTGCTGATGGGGTCCTGCGTCACTGCGTCGAGAACGCCATCGCTCTGGTGATAGGCACGACGGGCCTGAGCAAGACGCAAATGGAGGGCGTCAGAAATGCCGCCGCAAAGATACCGCTGCTCCAGGCGACAAACATGAGTGTCGGCATGAACATCCTCTTTAGCATCATCGGCAAGGTCGCCGCCCTCGCGGGCCCCGAGTATGATGTCGAAATCGTGGAAGCCCACCACCGTTTCAAGAGGGACGCTCCCAGCGGCACTGCACTGACACTGGCGGAGAATATTGCTGCGGCGACAGGAAGGGCGTTTCCGGATTGCCTCGTTCACGGGCGGCACGGGACAGACACCCTGCGCAGCAAAGGGACCATCGGCATGCATGCCATTCGCGCCGGCGATATCACCGGCGAGCATGCGGTGATGCTCAGTACGACAGGCGAGACATTGACTCTGTCTCACAGTGCGCACAGCCGTGAAAACTTCGTGCGAGGCGCGCTCCGTGCGGCTCTCTGGCTTTCCGGCCGCCCCCCGGGCTTGTATTCCATGCAGGACGTTCTGGGACTATGATGCCATAGGACCCGGAGCGTTGACCGGTCCGGGCCGTCGCCGAAAAACACAACGAAACGGCGGCTCTGTTATCATCCTTTATCTTCCCACACTGCACGCCTGCGCGGAAGATGTTCAAGAGGTGAGGCGATGCTGTTATTAATTGTGGAGGTCGGGCGGGCCAGGACCCGCCGGCCGGCAGAAAGAAGCAGTGCAAGATGTTGAGACCGCAGTTGTTGACCAGCCTGCGTGGCTACAGCAAGTCGTGTTTCGGATCGGATGTGTTTGCAGGAATTACCGTTGGGATAGTCGCCTTGCCGCTGGCTATGGCGTTTGCGATTGCCAGCGGAGTAGGGCCGGAGCGGGGGTTGTTTACGGCTATTGTGGCGGGTCTGCTCATCTCGCTGCTCGGTGGAAGCACGGTCCAGGTCGGGGGACCAACGGGTGCATTTGTCGTGCTCGTCTCGGCGATTGTCGCGCAGCACGGATACGAAGGACTGGTTTACGCCACGATTATGGCGGGCATATTACTGATCATTCTCGGCGTCAGCAGGATGGGCAGCATGATCAAGTTCGTGCCCTTTCCGGTGACGACCGGCTTTACCACGGGCATTGCAGTTGTCATCTTTTCGACGCAGATCAAGGATTTTTTCGGATTGCGCATGGACGCGCCGCCGGCGGATTTTGCGGGCAAGTGGCATTCGTATTTCCTCCACGCCGATACGATCACGTTGTCCGCTGCGCTGATCGGTATTCTCACTATTGCGGTTATCATAATCGCACGGAAACGTTTCCCACGGTGGCCTGCAATGCTGTTCGGCATGGTCGCCGCGACCCTTGCCGCGTCTCTTCTTGGCCTGGACGTTGAGACCATCGGCAGTCGATTCGGAGATTTGCCGCGAATGCTGCCGCGACCGGGTCTGCCCGGCATCGACCTGCATGTTTTACCTGAACTGGTGACGCCCGCCTTCACGATCGCCATGCTTGCGGCGATCGAGTCGCTGCTTTCTGCTTCGGTGGCCGACGGAATGCTCGGAACACGGCACCGTTCCAACATGGAACTCGTCGCGCAAGGGGTTGCGAATGTGGCCTCGGTGACATTCGGCGGCATTCCGGCGACAGGGGCGATTGCGCGGACGGCGACCAATATAAAGAGCGGCGCCAAGACGCCGGTGGCGGGCATTGTCCATGCAATAACGCTGGCGGTGGTGCTTCTGTTTTTGGCGCCGCTGGCCAAGTCCATTCCCCTTGCCGCGCTGGCGGGCATCCTTATGGTTGTCAGTTACGACATGAGCGAGATGCGGCACTTCGCCGCCATGTTCAAGGCGCCGCGCAGCGATGTTTCCGTCATGGTTCTGACGTTTCTGCTGACGGTGCTGGTCGATCTGACGACGGCGGTGCAGATCGGACTGGTGCTGGCGGCGTTTCTGTTCATGCGCAGAATGTCGGAAGTCACCAACGTGGGAATGATCACGCGCGAACTGAAGGACGACAACGGCGAAAGGACGCCGGACGCCAATGCGCTGAGCAAACGGCATGTGCCGGCGGGCGTGGAGGTGTTCGAGATCAACGGGCCCTTCTTCTTCGGCGCGGCCGAGAAATTCAAGGAGGTGACGGGGACTATCAGCAAAACGCCGCCGGTGATCATCCTCCGTATGCGCAACGTGCCGGCCATCGATGCGACGGGACTGCATGTGTTGCGCGGGATGGTGCACCGGTGCCGAAGGGAATCCACCACACTCATTCTTTCCGGTGTGCATGCACAGCCCCTTTTCGCGATGTGCAAGTGCGGACTGTACGAGGAGATCGGAGAGGCCAATGCATTTGGCAATATCGATGATGCGCTCAACCGGGCGAGAGAAATCCTGGGGCTGCCGCAGGAACCGGCGCCCGTTCCGTTTGTGCCGTCCGTGGCGAGAGAAGACCTTCGCAAATCGGAAGATGCAGGCTAAGGTCGCCGCAGCAGGCAGTCGCGGGCGTGCGGGCAGGAATCGTTACAAACGGTTTGCCCGGAGCCCGTGCGGGCGGGAATGGACAAAAATGTTCGCCTTTGCGAGTTTGCCGCTGGTCTTAGGTGGGCGCGTCGATTATGCTTGTCCGCGTGACTGGCATTAATTATGGGATGACTTATGACGAAAATGGCCGAGTATATCGACGGGCTTGCGAATATCTGTGGGCAGGAGGATGCAATCGCCCCGGCGCGCACGGCGGCGCCGGCTTTGCTTGCGGACAGCGGCATTGACTTTTCGCGGATCAAGAGCGCGTTCACAATTGCGCTGCACATGCATCAGCCGTTGATCCCGGCGGGCGGCGTTGACCTGCATACCGCTGAGATCATCAGCAATCTCAAGCACATGATGGACGGGGCCGACAGCTACAATGCCTCGGTCTTTCACTCGTGCTACAAGCGGATGGGCGATATCATCCCGGAGCTTGTCAGTCAGGGCAAGCGGCCGCGGGTGATGCTCGACTATTCAGGGTGCCTGTTGGATGGCCTCTGGCGGATGGGGCTCAGCGACGTCTTTGAGAAGCTCAGGACGATCACCTGTGATCCGGCGTACCGCAGTTGCGTCGAATGGCTGGGGACTGCGTGGGGCCACCCCGTAGCGCCGTCCACGCCGGTCCAGGATTACCGTCTGCATGTAATGGCCTGGCGGCATCATTTTGCCGCGTTGTTCGGACTGGAGGCGCTGTCGCGGGTAAAGGGGTTTTCGCCGTGCGAGATGGCCTTGCCCAACCATCCGGACGTGGCGTACGCGTTTGTCAGCACGCTGAAGGAGTCCGGCTATCGGTGGGTGCTTGTGCAGGAGCACACCGTCGAGCGCGTCGAAGACGGCGGGGGCCTGCGCAATCCGCATTGTCCGCACCGGCTTGTGACCAGGAATTCGCAAGGCGAAACCGCCAGCATCATCGCGATCATAAAAACCCAGGGCAGCGACACGAAGCTGATCGGGCAGATGCAGCCGTACTACGAGGCGAAAAACCTGGGCCGGATTGAACTGGGCGGTAAGAGCGTTCCGTCGCTGGCCGCGCAGATCGCCGACGGCGAAAACGGCGGCGTTATGATGAACGAGTTCCCCGGCAAGTACAAGGACGCCACGTGCGAAAGCAGCGGCACGGAAACTCCCCCGGTGAACGTCAGCGAATATCTGGAATACCTCGATTCGCTGGGCGTCCGGGAAGAAGACCTCCCGGCCGTGCAGCCGGTCATGCAGCACCGCATCTGGGATCGCATGCCCGAACCTGCCGGCCACGATGCCCTCGCACAAACCATCGCCCACTTGCAAGCGGAAGACAGCCGCTTCCACATGGAAGGCGGAAGCTGGACCAGCAATATCTCATGGGTCCGCGGCTACGATAACCTGCTCGGGCCCATGGAACGCGCCAGCGCCATGTTCAACGAAAAGGTGCTCCGCCAAAACATTCCGACATCCGAGCCGCGCTATCGCAAGGCACTCTATCACCTGCTGCTGACGCAAACAAGCTGCTACCGCTACTGGGGCGAAGGCACATGGGCCGACTACGGCCGGGAACTCTGCCGCCGAACCGAGGAGATCATAAACGACAATTTTTAACCTAAACGGTCCCGCTTGACAAATACCCTGCGATCTGCGACCATAACACCACAATCGGTTGCACCAGAATCAGTGTAAACGCTGGCGTCCCCCGTGACGCCCGCACCAACGCAAAAAAAAAACGGAGGTTTGGTATGAAAGCTAAAGTCGCAATCCTCACGGTCCTGGCCCTCGTCGCAGCCGCCAATGCCGCACCAGCCAAACGCTTTTACGTCTCCCCCGCCGGTAATGACGCCGATCCCGGCTCCCGGAGACAACCCTTCGCCACCTTCGCCCGAGCCCAGGAGGCCGTAAAACAGGCCAAAGAAACGTCTGCCGCCGACTTGCCCGAACGCATCGAAGTGCTCTTCGGCGGCGGCGAATATGTCCTCACCGAGCCCGTCGTCCTTCAGTCCCACCACGGCGGCGCGGACAACTGCCCCGTGATCTACCGCGCCCGCGATGGTGAGACGCCGGTCTTCACCGGCGGCCGCAGGATAACAGGCTGGACCGTAGGGGCCGACGGCGCGTGGACCGTGCACCTTCCCGAAGTCAAGGAAGGCCGCTTGGACTTCGCCCAGCTCTTCGTCAACGGCGAGCGCCGTTTCCGGCCGCGCCTGCCGAAGGCGGGCTATTTCACTTCCGTGGATTCCTTCGAGAAAACCGACCAGGGCGTAAACGGCTTCACCTTCAGGGAAGGCGATCTCAACCCTGCGTGGGCCAACCTCGCGGACATTGAGTTTCACGTGCTGCACATCTGGTCCGCCTCGCGCATGCGCGCCGCATCCATCGACGCCGCGCAGAACGTGCTGCGGTTCACCAAGACGCGGCCGTACAACACGTACTGGTCGGACTTTAAGAACCGCCGCTACTGGGCCGAAAACGTCAAGGAGGCCTTCGGCACACCCGGCGAGTGGTACCTCGATAAGCCCACCGGCACGCTGTCCTACATGCCGCTGCCCGGCGAGACGCCCGCCAGCGCCGTTGTCGAGGCGCCTGTCCTGCCGCAGCTCCTGATCTTCCAAGGTTTCGAGAACCAGCCGCTCATCAATACCACGCTCGAAGGGCTGGTCTTCCGCCAATCGCAATGGCTCACGCCGCCCGAAGGCAACTTCACGCCCCAGGGCGAGATGAACATCCCCGCCGCCGTCGAGTTCGTCGCCGCCCGCAACGTCACCATCCGCCGATGCGGGTTTCTCCAGCTTGGCGGCTACGCAATGGCGTTCGGCCCCGGCTCCCACTCCAACACCGTCGCCGACTGCATAATGCACGACCTCGGCGCCGGCGGCGCCAAGATCGGCGCACCCTACGTCGGCTACCGCAATGCCAAGGCCCCAAGCAATGTCCTCACATCCGAAGCCGCCGGCGCTCTGGCTCAGTCCACCTCCGCCATCACCATCAGCAACTGCCGCATCACCGGCGGCGGCCGCATCCACCCCGCCGCGCACGGCGTCTGGATCGGTCACTCGTCTCACAACCGCATCCTCCACAACGAAATCAGCGACCTCTATTACACCGCCGTCGCCATCGGCTGGGTTTGGGGCTACGCCGAACCCTCCCGCTCGCACCACAACGAGGTCGCCTTCAACCATATGCACCGCATCGGCCAGGGCGTGCTCTCGGACATGGGCGGCGTCTACACCCTTGGCCTTTCACCGGGCACCACCGTCCACAACAACCGCATCCACGACGTGCATGCCCACGACTACGGCGGCTGGGGCCTCTACACCGACGAGGGCTCCACCGGCATCCGCATGTATAACAACATCGTCTATGATGTGAAGACCGGCGGCTTTCATCAGCACTACGGCCGTGAAAACATCATCGAAAACAACATCTTCGCCAACTCCGTTACCCAGCAGCTCCAGCGGACCCGCGACGAACAGCACATCTCCTTCTTCTTCCGCAACAACATCGTTTACTGGGATAACGCCGGCGTGCTCTTAGGCAGCAATTGGAACGGCGGCGTCCGCGGCGAAAAGGACGGCAAGCCCACACAGCATTACGAACTCGGCCCGAACCTCTACTGGCATAACTCCGGCAAACAGGACATCTTCCCCGGCAGCAAGACCCTCGCCCAATGGCAGGCCGAGACCGGCCAGGACACAGGCTCCCTCGCAGCAGATCCCCTCTTTGAGAGCCCAGAGAAAGGCGACTTCCGACTGAAGCCCAACTCCCCCGCCGAGAAGGTCGGCTTCAAACCCTTCGAAACCAAACCCGGCCCCAGCGATCCCGGCCAACTGCCGAATCTCGCAGTCAAACCCGTCCCAACCATGTACGAAATCAGAAAACCTTGAACCCGGGTCTGATCATGATTCCAGCGGGATACATGGCTAAAAGGGTAATGGATAAGCCCGACTGGCTGAAAGCGGATGGTGTTCTTGATGTTTATTCAGTCAGCAACTGTATGTCCAAGGACTTCACCGATTACGTCGAGTACTGGAAGCACAACGGGTACTGGCTGTTTGACTCACCGAAAATAATCGCCAATCTTGCAGAAAAGAATTCGATTGATATGGCTGGGGTCAGGTTTTTCTATTACGAAATCTACGAGCTTGAGTTTCACGAAGATGACATGCTGTGGCACGGCTGCGAACCGGAGAGATCATTTGTGACGGACGTCCAGCTTCCCCATAAGAAGAAGCTCGAAGGGTTCGACGTAGTGACGTTTTCTGCCGGAAGCAGTGCTGAGTGTTCACCGCTTTCCTGTAACGGACTGGCCGGTGAGATTAAAACCAACCGACACTGTTTACTTGAGTCACTGGAGCAGGCAAAGCAGTGTCTGGAATCTGGGCTGTTTGTAAAATCAGAACCTGGTCCCTTTCGTATATTTGCGGTTTACTCCTTAGCATAGGGGTAATCCGCCGAGGACTTGCCGCTTCACCCCAGCACCTCGGCATCGATGCCATGTTCTTGGGCGACTTTTTGGGTGGGGATGCCTAAGGCGAGGGCCTTGACGTTGGGGGGGAGGCTGCCAAACTTTTTGACGAAGGCCCTGACGGTGGACCCGCTGGTGAAGAGCACGGTGTCGATGTAGTCGAAATCGATCTCGCCGGGGTCCACGTCCACGGTTTTGTAGACGGACGCCGCTGTGACCTCGGCGCCGGCGGCGGCGAGCCCTTCCGGCAATTCTTTCGATGCGATTTCGGCCTGCGGCAAGAGCACTTTTTTACCCCCCATCTCATGTGCCGCGAAAGCCTCCACCAGACCAGTGCTCGATTCATTCTGCGGAACTACGTCGGCGAGAATGCCGTACGCGCTTAGCCGCTTTGCCGTCGTTTTGCCGATTGCGCCGATCCGGGCCCCGGCCAGCGCGCGGGCGTCTTTTCCCATCGCATATAGCCGCTCGAAGAGGAACTTAGCGCCGTTGACGCTCGTGAAGACGATCCAGTCGAACCGCTCGATGTCCTTGCACACGGCGTCGACAGCCGAATAGTCCTCCATCGGTACACAATCGATAATCCGCCGGTGCACAATGTTGCCTAAGTGCTTGTACCGCTCCGGATGGTTGCCTAAGACAAGCACGTTGGGTCGTTTCGAAAACCAGTCGAGCTTGTCCCGCAGCTCAACGACCTTGCCCACAATAAAAATGCCCGGCGTGCGAAGGTCCGCCTTTGCCGCCTTCTCCAGAAAGTTCGCCAGCGTCCCGCCGACCACCCGCTGATCGTACCACGTGCCGTGCTCGATACAGGCAATGGGCGTCTCGGCGGGCCACCCCTGCTCAAGAAGCGAGCTTACAATATTGCCAATGTTGCCGACAGACATGAGGAAGATGACCGTGCCCGCCTTTGGGATTTCGATGGGGCGGGTGTCGCCTTTCTTACGATGACCCGTCACAATGGCGACGTCGGACGTATAATCGCGGTGGGTCGGCGGCATGCCTGCATAGGCCGGCGCCGCCAGCGCACTGGTTACACCCGGAACCACCTCAAAGGGCACATCCGCTTCATGACACGCCTCGACCTCTTCCCCACCGCGGCCGAACAGGTAGCAATCCCCCCCCTTTAGTCGCACCACAGTCTTTCCCTCTTTGGCTTTCCTGACAAGCAGTGCGCTGATTTCCTCCTGCGGCAGCGTGTGCTTTCCGGCGAACTTGCCAACCGAGACGACCTCGGCGCCCGGTTTGACCAGTCCGAGCAGTTCCATCGACAGCAGGTGATCGTAGAGTACAACGTCAGCTTCGCCGATCAAGCGAAGACCTTTAACGGTAATCAGCTCCATATCGCCGGGGCCGGCGCCCACGAGGTAGACTTTTCCGTCCGCCATAGGTTTCCTTTGGCAAATTGCCTGGCAAAAATCAAAAAAAATCGCAAATTCTCGTATGAGAAAACGGGCGAGTCGCCGGTGCTGCTGCCACAACGTTATGGCCGGGCATTGCCAGCGTGCCGACTATATATAATGGGTCGCCTCCGCGTGGTCAACGCCAAAACACCTGTTGGTCCACGCAGACGGCCGTGCGAAGCTTGACAAATTTGGTGCAAAACAGTACGCTGGATTGCCGTTTTACGCGTATTTTTTGATGGTTCCGCCGGGGATGGCCATGGATCACCTGGATAAGCAGATACTTTCGGCACTGCAGAACGATTTTCCGCTCAGTGAGCGGCCGTACGAGGTCATCGCGGCGAAAGTCGGCGCCGATGTGGACGAGGTCTTCAGGCGTGTCCAACTGCTGGTCGGCGAAGGCGCCATCCGAAGGCTCGGTGCGAGTCTCGATTCTCGTAAGTTGGGCTACAGCAGCACCTTAGCTGCGGTCCGGGTTCAGGAAAGTCAGATTGACGTCGCCTCGCAGGTGATTAGCGACTATCCAGAGGTAACACACAGCTATCTTCGAGACAATGAGTTTAACATCTGGTTTACATTGATCGCGACGGACACCGGCGCAATCGCGGGAATACTGGAAGCCATACGCCTGAAACTTGGCCTTGGGCCGGACGATGTGCTGAACCTGCCCGTTCAAAAGCTGTTCAAACTGGATGCACGTTTCAAAGCAGCAGACTGAGATCGACAATGGGAATTGCTCCGGGCGTCAAGCTGCTTTTCATAGAATAACATTAGAAGGTTGCAGATAAACACCGGCCGGCCTATACTATGTGCCGCTCCACGGGGTGCCAGGACAGCACAGAAATCCTGTCCAGGAACAATGCGGGGACAAACCGGAGCCGAAAATGGAATCTTTGCCGCTGGACGCCAGACTTGCCAAACGAGCGCATTGGTTGATCAACATCCGATGGATCGCGATTGCCGGTGTGGTTATGGCCACATTTGTTTCTTACCGCCTGATGCACATTCCGGTGAATGAGCCTGCGCTTTACGCGGTCGCTGCGGTGCTTGCAGGGTACAACACGATTTTCCTGGTCCTGCTCAAGCGGGCCGCCGCATACGACGAGGAGCGGGCTTTCACAGCGGTTCATAGGATTGTCAGTATCCAGATTTCGCTCGATTTGGTCCTCTTGACGGTACTGCTCCACTTTTCGGGCGGCATCGAGAACCCGTTTGTGGTGTACTTTGTGTTTCACATGGTGATTGCGAGCATCTTGCTGACCGCTTGGGAAAGTTATCTCCAGGCGACTTTAGCGGTGGCCCTTCTGGTGCTTTTGGTGCTTTTGGAGTTGAATGGGTGGATACATCACTACTGTCTGGACCATGATCTGCTCGCCGCCGCATACCACGGCGGCTGGTTTGTGGCGGCCCGCGTGGGCGTTCTCGCCACAACGCTCTACACGGTCGTCTACATGGCCAGTTCCATCGCAACACAGCTCCGCAACCAGGAAAAAGCCTGTTGGATGGCGAATACGGGGCTCTTGGAGAAGGACAAGGTCAAGGACGAATATGTCGCGCGGGTCACGCACGACATAAAAGGGCACCTCGGGGCCATCCAGAGCTGTCTGGAAGTGGTGCAAAACAAGACTCTGGGTGAATTGAACGATCGTCAGAGCGAATTTGTCGGCAGGGCGATGAACCGAACCAACACACTGACCGCCTTTGTCCGGGCCCTGCTGAAGCTGACACAAATCCGGCTTTCAAATCGGTATGAAATGCAGGAATTCTCGCTGAGGGAGGTGATCGCTAATGCCCTTGCCGCCGCCGAACCGAGAGCGGAAGGTAAGAAGATACGCCTCACCACGGCCGTTGACCATACGACCGACACGATCATGGGAAACAGCATGGCAATTGAAGAAATGGTTGCAAATTTGTTGTTCAATGCGGTAAAATACACGCCGGAAAGTGGTTCGGTGGCAATCCGGGCGATGGATACGGATGGCGGCGTGCGGATAGAGGTTTCCGATACGGGCATTGGTATCCCTGCGGCGGAGTTGTCGCATGTCTTCGAGGAGTTCTTCAGGGCCTCGAACGCCCGGAAAATCGAACGGGACGGGACGGGCCTCGGACTGGCTATCGCCCGACAGATTGTCAAGCGTCACCGCGGCAAAATAGGAGTCGACAGCCGGCAGGGCGAAGGGACCACCTTCAGTGTGACGCTGCCTCTGACGCAGGCGGAATCGATTGGCCCGGGACGCTGAATGAGCCGATAGGACAGTTCAACCGGCAGAACATTGTTAATAGAATGATCAGTGATGGCAAAGAAGATCAGGTGCATTATCGGATGGGGGTGCGGGGTTATCAGGCGCATGAGCTGGCCGGCGCGGATCGGCGCGGTGGTCGCGCCAATGGCGCTGTTCACCTTTGCCGCGGTGGAAATAACGGGCCAGTCGTGGTTCTGCAATAGCTGCCACGTCATGAACGAACATTACGAAAGTTGGCAGGCCTCGTCGCACAGTGAAATCGCTTGTCTTAAGTGCCACACGGAGCCGGGAGTGATGAACTATGCCAGGGCCAAAATCAACGGCCTGGCGCAGACGGTCGACTGTCTCGTCGGCCGCGTCGGCACCAAGGCCAACGGCTACGTGCCGGATGCCTCCTGTTTAAGGTCCGGCTGCCATGACGCCGAGAAACTCATCGAGACCCCTGTCGAATTCGGAAGCGTCAAGTTTACGCATGCCAAACATATCAATCAAATTGTCAGCGGAATCAAGATCGAGTGCGGCACCTGCCACAGCCACTTCGAAGGCAATGAGCACTTCAACGTCAATTCGGATGTGTGTTTCACGTGTCATTTCCTAACAAAGACCTCCACGGGCAAGCGGCTCGTGCAGACCGACTGCCGCAGTTGCCACGAGGTGCCCGATAAGGTGATTCAGCGCGGCATGGTGAATGTTAACCACGCCGAGTTTGTCTCGTATGATGTGAGTTGCGACAATTCCTGCCACAAAGGCCAGATCGAAAATCACAGCCGGGTCGACGAGAACAGTTGTCTCATGTGCCACAGTTTCAGGGCAACCGCTCACCCGATGGATTCGACTTCGCTTCACGCGCTTCACAGCGGCTCGCATCAGAAGGTTGAATGCTTTGCCTGTCACGGCAAGGTGGCTCACGCACGCACGGAGAGCGGCTCAGTTACGGCGATGATGCAGTGCACCAACTGCCACAGCGATACGCACAGCATCCAGGGCGGCATTTACACCGCCGAGCACCACCCGCAGGGCACGGACGATAACCGAGTTCTGGGTCCGATGTACCTGACGCACGTGGCGTGTACCGACTGTCATGTCGGCGCAGAACCGATTAAGACCGGAGGGATCGCCAGCATCGGCAAGGTCGCCAGGGCGCTGCCCGAGGCATGCGACAAATGCCATGAAAAGGGCACCGGGGACAAATATGTTCCCTTCTGGCAGAATCAGATAAAGAAACTGCACTCCCAGGTTACTTCGAGACTTGGCAGTCTTCGGGCACGGTTCGAAGCGCAGGCGGACGGCGGCAAGAAGGAAGAACTCGCCCGCCGGATCGCCGAAGTTCAGACGCTGCTGGACACGGTCGCGGCCGACGGAAGCTGGGGTGTCCACAATCTGAAATACACAGAGGCCCTGCTGATGAAGGCCGGCGATATAATCAATCAGGCACAGTAGAGTCCGTGGACAATATCAAAAGAGCGACCAGCGACCGAAAAAAACGATATTTGAAGCGAGAGACATGCTTTTACCGATTCGCACAAGCATACAGCCGCGCCGTACGCCCTACGCTAACTACATTATCATTATCGCCAATGTGATCTGCTATCTTCTCACCTTTGCACCGCATGTGATCGTGGTGGAGGGCGTTCGGGTGGCCGAACCGCTGCGGCCGTGGGCGCAGATGTTTATGCTGACCCCCGTGCGTCCTTATTTGTGGCAGTTCGTCACATACGCGTTCCTGCACGGCAGCCTGATGCACATCTTCGGGAACATGTATTTCCTGTACATCTTCGGAAACAACGTCAACGACAAACTCGGGAACGTCGGCTATATTTGCCTGTATCTGGCGGGAGCAGTCTTCGCCGGGATCGGGCACACCATGCTGCACACCAATCCGGTGTTAGGCGCAAGCGGCGCCGTGGCCGCGGTAACCGGGGCTTACCTGGTGCTCTTTCCGCAGACAGTCATCACCATCATTTACTGGTTCATCTTCATCGGGACCATGCAGATCTCCGCCCTTTACTTCATCGCCTTTAAGCTGATCGTCTGGGACAACTGGATCCAGCCGATGCTTGCCCCGGGCGCCGTTGCCTACGACGCACATTTAGCCGGTTACGCCTGCGGCATCGCCGCCATGCTGCTCCTGCTTTCTCTCAAGCTCGTCGAGGGCAACTACACCGATCTGTGGTCAATGATCAAACAATGGAACCGCAGGCGGCAGTTCCGTGACACCGTCAACAGGGGATACGATCCGTTCAGCGGCCAAGGTGATCGGAAACGGGTCTCCGTGAAGGAGGTCAAAGGGACCGACGGGCCGCAGGTGCAGCATGACGAAATCGCGCTCTCGCGTGCCGAGATCGCCCGCCTGATCGGCCAGCGAAATCTGCCGGAAGCGGCCGTGAAGTATCTGCAGCTTATGGCGAAGGATCCCGAACAGGTCCTGCCGCGTCAATATCAACTCGACATCGCCAACCAGCTCATGGCCGAAGGCAAATGGCTCGAATCCGCCCACGCTTATGAAGCCTTCCTCGCGCAGTACCCCACCTACGAATATATCGAACAGGTGCGGCTCATGCTCGGGATTATCTATTCGCGGTATCTTAATGAGCCGGAAAAAGCCATTATTCAGCTCACGGCCGCCAAAGACAAACTGACCGACCCCGGTCAACTAAGAATGTGCAACGACGAATTAACAAAGCTGCAAAACCAATAGTTGGACACCAGGGGACCACGGGACCGCAGGCAGTAATTCTTCTTGACTTGCATCCCCATTCCTGATACACTACCTAAGGTTCGTTCCTTGGAGGTGACGGGGTGACTGGGCGGGCTGCTGCTGCCTGCCTTGGCATCATTCGACAACTCCATGCACGTTTTATACGCTGGTTGCCCCGGGTTCGGACATCTTTGTGCCGGCATGGCCCGCGACCGCGCCGCACCGGATTTTGGTAAGAGGAGACACTCCATGAAGGCCAGAATGTTTTGGCTGGCGATAGCCATTGCCCTGTTTACAGTACCCACAAGTGTTCAGGCCCGGCAGCTCTTCTACTTCCTCGTCGGCGACACCATCCAGACGTACGACTTCGACGGCGTTCGCCAAGAGACATTCGCGCTGAGCATCCCCGGCGGCGGCACCCGGCGCACCGCCATGACCACCGACGGCAGCACGGCCTGGTTCGTCTACGACCCCAAAGACGGACCTTCATGGATTTCCGGGCTCGCAATTCGGCCCGGAGGCGGCGGCCGGACGATCAACATCGACTACTCTGAGTATTTCTTCACTGGCGGACTCGCCCTCGGCGGCGACACAGTTTTCCTGGGCCGCCACCGCATGCCCCATGCCTCGTACAGCCCTTGGTTCCGAATCGACCGTTATAGCGCTTCCACTGGCGGCTTCGGCGGCGCGTGGACCGCACAGACTTACCCCGACCGCATGGCTTGCGTCGACGGCCAGATTGCCGCAGTAGGCAGCAGCACCACCGTCTACGTCTACACACCCTCCGGCCACGTAGATCGCTCGTTCAACGTCGGCAGCCTTTACCCCGGCCACGGCCCCACTGGTCTGGCCGCCAATAATCAGACCATTTGGGTGTTCTACTATGCCGTCGGTAATAACAACGGGCACGCCTTCGACTGGTACGGCAACCGCCGCGCCGACCGGGACGTCGTCTTCCAGGGCCTTGCGACACCCACCGACGCCTGTCTGGCCTCGGCCCCGGACAAGGCCATCATCCTCCCCGAACCAGCATCGCTAAACTTCGGCGACCTCCCGGAGGGCGGCTGGAAAGCAATGCCCCTGCGCATACGAAACGTTGGCAATCTGCCTTTGACGATTTCTTCCGTCACACTCTCCGACACAACCAACTACGCCTACCCGGGGCCTGCCTCAACCACGATTCCCGCCGGCGGCCACTTTGACACAAGCGTCACCTTCAAACCCCAAACCACCGGCTCGTTCGCCGGCTCGCTCACCGTCGCCTCCAACGACCCCGATCATGCATCGCTTGTCGTCGCGTTGACCGGCGAAGGCCGAGCAGGCGTATCCTATGTCGACGGCGACCGTCCCGCAAGCGGCGACGGAACAAGCTGGGACACCGCCTTTAAATCCATCGCCGACGCACTCGCCGCCCCCGGCGTGCTCGACAACACCGAAATCTGGGTCCGCCAGGGAACGTACGCGCTGAGCCAGACCTTGGCAATCACTAAGCGCATCGCCATCTACGGCGGCTTCGCCGGCACAGAAACCACCCGCGCCGAACGCGACTGGCAGAATAACACTGCCATAATCGATGGCGGCAACATGCGGCAATGTGTCCATATCACCGCCTCCAACGTAATACTGGACGGTTTCACCATCGAAAAAGGACGCAATGACGCTGCCTTTCCGGGCTATTACGGCGGCGGAATCCTCGTTGAGGGGCTTCAAACCGTCATTCAGAACTGTACCGTCCGGAATTGTTCCGCCACCAGCGGATTCGGAGGCGGAATCGCCGTTACGGGCGTCATGGGCGCTAACAGCACGATTCGCAACTGCCGCATCGTCGCAAACACTGCTGCCCACAGAGGAGGCGGCATCTTCAACTCCGCAACCAACACCACAATCAGTGATTGCACCGTCGCCGACAACGCAGCCGGTTCCGGGGGCGGAATCGGCACCCAGACCTCGACGACAATACGCAACTGCCGCATCGTCGCAAACCGTGCCACCGTCTTCGCCGGCGGCGGAATCTACAACGAGTGGGCCACCGGGCGCATGGAAAGCTGCCTCATCGCGGGCAATACCGGTGAAGGAGTCTACAACTATGTCGCCGCACCCCTCATGATCAACTGTACCGTTGTCGACAATTCCGCCAACGGCATTGCTCTCCTCTACGCCGAAGAGACACCCAGCATCCTTAATTCCATCGTCTGGGGAAATGGCGGTGAACAGATCCTCATCGAAATGGACGCCGGCCCCATCGTGCGGTACTGCGTTGTCGGCGACCCACAGTACGGAATACAACCGGACGCCAACGGCAACGTCCGCCGTGCACCCTCGTTCGTCGACCCCGACGGCCTTGATAATGATCCCGCGACGTGGCAAGACAACGACTATCGACTCAAACCTGGCTCCTATGGCATTGATTGTGCCGATGGCAGTGCCGCCCCCGAACTCGACCTCAATGGAAGCCCCCGTCATGACGACCCCGGCACGGACAACCTCGGCGCCGGCACGCCCGACTACGCCGACCTGGGCGCCCACGAGTTCCAGGGCATAACACCCGATGTCCTCTACGTCAACGCCACTGCCACCGGCACCCAAGACGGCACAAGCTGGGCCGACGCCTTCACAACCGTTCAGCAGGCTGTAAACGCCTCGGGCGCAGGCAAGGAGATATGGATCCGCGAGGGCACATACGTCCTTTCCGCCCCCATCGAAATCACCAAGGCGCTGGCCATCTACGGCGGCTTCAACGGAACCGAAGCCATCCGCGATTACCGTAACACACAGAAGCATGTCGTAACCATCGACGGCAACGCCACCGCAGCGAACTGCTTTATCGTCAAAGCCAACGCCACCATCGACGGCCTGACAATCACCCGCGGTACGGGAAGCGGCAACGGCGGCGGCCTCTACATCGACAAGGCCACCGCAACCATCGCGCGCTGCACATTCTCAGACCATGAAACAGTGTTCGCCGGAGCCGCCATCTATGCCAACAGCAGTACGGTCTCAATCTCCGACTGCATGTTCCTCAAGAACCACGCCGCCCAGCGAGGCCCGGCCTACACCGACTGGCTGTCGGCCGTCACCATGCGCAACTGCCTCTTCGCCGGCAACCGCTGCGACCTGAACGGCGGCGCCATCTACATCCAGCGGCCGTCGGCTGCGGCCGACATCACCAACTGCACCTTCGTCGACAACCGCGCCTTCAGCGGCGGCGCTATCGGCTTGAACGAAGCCTCCGCGAACATCCGAAGCTGCATCCTCTGGGGCAATACCGCCAATTACGAGCCGCACATCGCCACCGCCATCTCCGGCACGGCGTCCGTGGAGTACTCCTGCGTCCAGGGCGGCGGCTTCAGCCTAACCAACATCAACGCCGACCCGCTGTTCGCTGCACCCGGCGTCTGGAACGACAACGGCACGCCCGCCGACGCAACCGACGACACGTGCACCGTGGGCGACTATCACCTCGCCAGCGAGCACGGCCGATGGGACCCCGCCGCTGAGACGTGGATCCTCGACGCACAGACCAGTCCCTGTATTGACGCGGGCGACCCAGCCGGCGACTGGACCGGCGAACTCTGGCCCAACGGCCGCAGGACCAACATCGGCTGGTACGGCGGCACATGGCAGGCCAGCAAGTCCGGCCCCATCGGACCCGACCTTACGCGCGACGGCTGGGTGGACGACCGGGATATGGAGATTCTCGCCCTGGCCTGGCTCTCCGACGACCTCACCTGCGACATCTACCCGCCTGGCGGCGACGGCATCATTGACCTCAACGACTTCGCCGCATTCGCGGCCACATACAGCCCCGAACCGAAACCTATTGTCATCAACTTCGAGACCGGCGCGTTCGACCCCGCATACACATGGGAAACCGGCGGATCGCCCGGCTGGAGCGTCAGGAATGAAGACGTCGGCCCGGACAACTACTACCACGCGACCTCCGCCGCGGGCCTGGCCCCCAGGTACACCAGCAGTTGGCTCACGCTGACCATCGACGCCGGAACGCTCAACACACTGCGCTTCAACTATTGCATGGTCAACCCTGGAAATCGCGTCACCGGCGAATTTTACATCGACGACGTGAAGAAGGCCGACCTCACCAGCAAGGAATGGACCCAGGTCCAGTACACACTGACGCCCGGAACCCACACGTTCAAGTGGCTGGCCAAGAACGCCTTCTGGACCGATGTCTACGAATCCATGCGCCTCGACGACATCACCTTCTTCGCCGCCACGCCCTGACCAAGGCCGATGCAACTCGGCGATGCAGAGGCACGCCTTGCCGGTGCCCTTCCGTATATGCGCGCCGTCAACGCCTATCCGCCGCCCAGATCGTCTTGGTCGTCTCTTCGTCCCCGAAGCCGTCCGGCATCGCGCCGCTTCGATTCGGTGCAATGCTGCCGCAGGTTTGTGGCGATAGATGGAAAGTGGGACGAAAAGGTAACCGGAAAGCCCGGGGGCTTCATTGTGGGGGGACGATCATGCTCGTAAGCACTTTGCGGATGCAGGACTATATTGTGCAGGCCACCGACGGCGAGGTGGGCAGGGTTGACGATCTGTATGTGCGCAGAGAGGAATGGCTGATTCGCCACCTGCTGCTGAAGACAGCATTGGAGCCGAACGGCGGCAGAATACTGATCTCCACTCAGAATATAACGCATATCGCCCATGACACACAGGTGATTTCGCTTGATCTCACGCAAGAGCAGGTTTTCGACAGCCCCGATATTGACGTTGAGCAGCCGATCTCCAAGCAGCACGAGATCGAACTGACCCAGTATTACGGGTGGCCTCCGGACTGGCTGCAGGAAGAGCAGGAGATCACTCCCACAGATGAACTGTCCGAGGAGCCGCAGGACGAAGCGGATGCGGACGAAACGGAGTATACCGGACCGGAACTGCAAAGCTGCAACGAGATAACAGGCCTTTTTCGGGTGCAACTGAACGACGCCGAAATGGGCAAAATCATGGATTTTCTCGTAGACGACGAAACCTGGCTGATCGAATACGCGGCGGTGGAATTCGCGGAAAGCGAGACCGGCCAAATTCTCCTGCCCATGGCGATCGTCCAGGGCGTGGACTGGACCGAGGGACACATCTATGCGGACGCCTCTCTGGACGCGGTTGCGGACGGCCCGGTTTATGATCCCGGTCAGCCGCTCAGCCAGGCACAGCAGGAGCTGTTGCGGTCCGGCAGTCACAGAGGCTCTTGAGTTCTGGAAGAGCAGGCCAGGCACAAACAGGCGGCGCAGAGGCGCCTCTTCGGCAGGTTAACGGTGTTTTTACGCCACTTTCGAGGAAGGGCCGAGCAAAACCGTTCGGGGCCCCCGCGGCCAAAATTAGCCCCCGGCGAAAAGATGCTCCAAATTTTGGCCTCTGCCCAAACGGTTTTGCTCTCCAAGGTGGCCGCAGGTGCGGGTTTGGGATGCGGACGTCCGGAGAGTGCGCTTACCCTGCGGCATGAGGCGGTTTTCTGCGGCGAACTTCAGGACATTTACGAGCAGTTGATCGCTCGTACTGCGGTCTTGCGGGTATGGGCCGAAGGCATTATCAGCAATACTGATATGCAGCCTCACCTCTCTGGATGGTATGGAACCGGTCTGGCTGATCCGCGTTGCATTTTCAGCATTGTTTCGGCCTTGGCAAGCCAAAAATTGACGGATGCGGCACGACAAAAGGGTTGACAAATACCTCGCCTCGTGATAGGTTTTGGTGTTGTGCGACAGGCAGCGATCCTGCACTTGGAATCTGGACACCTTACCTTGCCGTGAAGTGTACCGAAAATTTTTGTTAGGGAGAACAAACAATGGTTTCTCACTTCAAACTCATGCTCGCCTTGGCGGCGCTTTCGTCCTTTGGTTTTGTTCAAGCCCAGGGCACAGGGGGCGCCGAGTCATCCGGCGATGATTTGACCACTCTGCCTTCCCTGCCTTATATCGCCGAGGTCATCGGAAATGACGTCTACGTCCGCTCGGGGGGAGGCACGGCCTTTTATTACACCAGCAAAGTCAACTTCCCGACGCGGGTCACTGTTGTCGGGCACCTGCATGGGTGGTCCGAGATCATTCCGCCGGTGGGCAGTTTTTCGTGGGTGTCGAAAGAATACATCCAAAGGCCGGCGAGCAGCCCGGGAGTCGGCATCATCAAAGGCGACGGCGTCAGGGTCTGGGCGGGATCAGACTACGTCGAGCCGATGCGATCGTTCCAGTTACAGGTCAAGCTCAACGATGGCGATATGGTCCGGCTGATCGATGCCGACAACCAGAAGGGGGACTACTACAAAATCGTACCCCCCTCGGGCGCTCATCTGTGGGTCAGCAGTCGTTACCTCAAGTATCTCCAGCCGCTGCCGAAGCCGATGCTGAGTTTCGTACCGGAACCGACGCAGAAAGTTGAGCCGAGGATCGAGCCCAGAGTCGAGCCGAGAGCCACCGCCGCAATTGATCCGGCAACGGCCGGACCCGTCTTAACCGTAGATCCGACAAGGACCCAGCCGACGACAATCGATCCCCGCGCCGCTGAGGTTGCACCGGTGACCGTTGAGCCCCAGGCCCCCGTCAGGGTGGCAGACGCGGAAGCCAAGCGTGTCAAAGAGTGTTACGATCTGGCGGAACAGATTCGTGCTGAACTGGAGAAACCCCTGCCCGCGCAGAACTACGATGAATACAAGAATGCCTTGACCGTCATATTGAACGACCCGGCCGCGGGGAAGGGCCAGCGTTATGCCGAGTACCAGCTTGGGCAGATTCAGCGTTTTGAAGTCGCCCAGCAGGCCTCGGAGGAAGTCAAAAAGCAGGATGCCGAGCTGCAAAAGCTGCGGCAGCAGATTCGCGAGAATTTCAACTTGAAAATCGCCGAGATTCCCAATCCCGGCAAATATATCATCAAGGGCACGCTTCAGCCTTCGCTGGTGTTTACGGGCGAGATCGGAAAGAAACGCTACAGAATCCTCAACGACGACGGCAAAATCCTCTGTTACGCAGTGCTTGCCGATAATGTCATCAGCGTCCACCCTGACCGGTTCGTTGGACGCAAGGTGGGGCTCAGGGGTTCCATCGTCAGCGACAAGATCAACCCCATCGGCCTGGTAACCTTTGTGGCTATCGAAGAACTGCCCGCCACGGAGACCGCAAACAGCAAGTAGGCGATCTTCCGGCGGCAGGTGCTTAGACCCGTTGGGCGGCTTGCGGTGGGTTGCGGACGCGGCGGTTGTTCACACGCCGGGTCGCGAGTCGCTCACCTGCCAAGGAGTTCCATAGGGCCACTTAACACCGGAAGCGGCGTCGTTACGATGCCCGGTTCATCGAGGGAGCCGGACACCTTCACCCGGACAACTGCTGCGCCCAGTCCGCGGGCCAGCGTTTCGAAAAAAGACGGATCGGAGGTCAGCACGGATCCATAGGACCTGAATTCGAGGTCGACGGCATTTTGCTCCAGGTCCACCAGCCCTTTGCCCAACAGGACGTTCGAGGCCCCGGACATGTACACCTCCTGAAACATGAGACGGCCGCCCCGCAGAAAGGCATCTACGGACATATCGCTGAACAGGTAATCGCTTGGCTTGGTGAACTGCATGGTTTGGAGGACCTTGCCCAGCAGCGAACGCGGGGCCAGTTTCATGTCGCGTATGCCCACCTGAACCCGTCCAAGATTCGATTCCGTATGCCCGAATGTCCCCCGCAAACCGATGGAACCCGAAGCGCAGCCCCGGCTTTCCGATGGGGACCCCGGAGCGCCGGAGTCCGCGGGGCGGTTTGCCGCGACTATCCCCCCGACCTCAACGCTGTCGAACACCGCCGTCAGCTCGTAACTGAGCCCCGATGGCGTTTGCACGGCCTGGGCGTCACCCAGCACTTTGCCCCCGTAGAGGGCGGCGGCGAAATCACGAGTAACGAAGCGCTGGGCCGACGGATCATATGAAATGTCCGCATGCACGTCGCTGAAAGTTCGGCCCTTGACCGTCATGCAATCGGCTTTCAGGCTCGCGCTTGCCCTAAGCAGCCCCGCGGAGCCGCACAGGGCGTCAATGCTCAACACGCCTTCCATCCCCGCGACGCGCCCGATATCGCCAAACGCGCAGCCCTTGAATATCAGGTCCCCTGCCAGGTCCACCTGAGGCTCATTTGCATCATTCCGCAAAAAGCGGGCCCGGTCTATTTGAACATCGACCCGCCCCGCCGGCTTAAGCGCCGCGTACAGCTTTTTTGCATCCGTGGGCAGAATCTCCTGCAGGTCGGCGTCGAGCACCAGATCGGGCAAGCGAAAGTTTTCCAGCCGCATCTCCTCGGACGTTATGTCAATGCGTCCGGTTACGCCTTCGAGCGCATACGGAAGTCCGGCGGGCCGCAAGCTGTTGCCGAGGCACTCGACGGTGACATGAAACGGTTCGCACAGAGCCGACGGGGCGTTGACATTCAATGTCGCGGACAAATTGATCGGTCCCCTGGGCCGCAGCCGAGCCGTGGCCCGGGTAATCTCTTCCGGCAGGCCGTCCAGCCATTCCTGTTGCAGCTCCAGCGACTCGGCGCTGACCGCTAGGCAGAACGCCGGCGTCGATACGCGGTCCGAGGTCGGCCAGATGTCCCCATGCACCTCGAGGCGTCCATCCCCGCTGAGCGCGGTCATTCTCTTCAAAAGAATCTTGTCGGCCGTCAGTTGCGCATCGACGTTGACGCTGGTCAGCGGCACCGGAAACGCGTGATACATCATCGACGCATCTCGAATCCGCACATCGGCGATATAGTCCACCGGGCACCGCTCCACCTCGCTGGGAAACACCGTGATCACCGAATCCGTAAGTGCGTCTACGTCGAAATGCTCGTAGAACCGCTTCTGTCGCTCGGGCAGGGCGGCCCGCAGCGTCGCGTCAATGGGTACGCTGTTGGCGTCGATCACCATGTTGAATTGAGGACGCTCCGATTCAATCGCCTCCACATGCCCGTTCATCCGTATGATCCGATCGTCGCCGTCATAGCGGCTGACAACATTCGTCAGTGTGATGCGATCGGACTCGATCTGAACGGTGCCCGTCAGGTTCTCCAGCGGATACGGGAAATGCTCGTACATGGCCGTCGCGCCGTCGAGTTCAAGAAGCAGGAGGCCCGTATCTTCTCCATCCGGCGACCGGCCGAACCGGTAATCGATGCGTGCGGCGCCGGCGGGCGAAAACGCCTGCCAGATTCCCTGCCGATGATCGCTGAGCGCCGCACGAAGGTCGTCGTCAAAACGCATATTTTCGCTGAACAGATGCACCTCGTAGGCCCACCGTTCGCCCACCTTTATCGCGTTGCCCTCGATCACCCAGTCGATGCCGCCGTGCCTGCATCGCAGCGTTTTGAGCACGATATCCAGTTCATCAGTCTCCGCCGGCAATTCGAGCGTTCCGATCATGTGGTCCAGTCTGTACGGAAATTTCGCGTAGCAGATGCTGATATCGTCGCACCGAATGGTCCCGCTCCACGGGAAGGCCGACCACTCGCCGAGTCGGCCGCGGGTCTGCACGTCCAACCCGCCGCGGCCGATCGGTTGATACATTTTCAGAAAGTACTGCAAGCCCGGGCTTACAATACGCAGCGCCGCATCCCCGTAGACCACCGCGTCGGCCATTGCATGGGGCGTCAGCAGCCAGTCGTCCATCGCGATCCGCACCGTGTACTCGCCGGCGCCGCGGTAATCGCGAATGACACCCTCGATCCGCCCGCGGCTCCTCTCATCCGTCCTCCATTCGAACCGCTCAAGAAAAATGTCCGCGTCGTCATACGAAATCTCCATCGCCAGGTTTTCCATGCTCCACGCATTACCCAGCACCGGCGACTGCCCCATCAGAATACAACCCTCGCTGAGCCTGATCCGTCTGCGGGCGCCCTGCCACGTCCCACGCAAAAAGCTGCCGCCGAACGCAAGGCTCTCGTTGGCCTTCAGATAAAAACTGTAGTCGCCGCCCCCACCCGGCGCAGGCGCAATTCTGCCGTCCAGGCCGAGGATCGTATGCGTTTGGGTCGTGCCGCCTGTGACGCTCGAAATGCGAAGCACCCCCCCCTCGATAGCAATGATCGGAAGCGCGAATTTACGGTCCGCCGACGCCGATCCAATCAGCCCCGCGAGATTTATCGTGCGGCGGTCGATATCGTACTGGGCATTAACATGGACCTCCGTGAGGATAATGCGCTTAAAACGCGGCTGAAACCGCACCAGGCTCCAGAGCGACAGCCGCCCCCGCACCTCCCTGGCATAGATCATCTGCCGGTCGTATGCCGAGCCTTCACCGGCGGAGATGGTGACGTCGCGGCAGGTAATGTGCCGGCCGCCTCGGAAATGAACGGACCCTATGGACACCTGGTCCCCGCACAACTGCCGCATCTGCCGAAGCGCCGTCGGGCGAACAACCCACCTGCCGATCTGCCCGTACAGCACCCAGCACGACAGTCCCGCGACCGCAAGCCACACCGCGCGGTGTGCGAAGACCTCGCGAATACGAAACATCCGCCTGATTCTGCCCCCGGTTTGCGTCATACCGTCTCGTCCGTCAACCAGCACCCCTTGTCCGCGGATAGCGCCAATCGCCGATACACAGTTATGGAAGTATCTGCCTGCACCATTAGCGGTTCAGCCGTCAGATCGCCTTATCCGCGATGTCGCGCCGACAATACGCCCCTTCAAAGGAGATCGCATCGACGGCCTGGTAGGCCTGTGCCTTGGCCGCGGCGATGGTCTCGCCCAGCGCCGTAACGCCCAAGACCCGTCCGCCGGCGGTGACGATATCCTCGCCCGCCTTGGCCGTTCCGGCCTGGAACACCATGACATCCCGCATCGCCGCCGCCGTATTCAATCCGGATATCGCCTTGCCTTTGGCGTAGCTGCCCGGGTACCCGCCCGCGGCCATCACCACGCATACCGCCGGCCGCGGATCCCACTTGAGCACGGTCCGGTCGAGCGTGCCGTTGCAGACCGCCAGCATCACCTCCAGCAGGTCGCTCTGCAATCGCATCAGGATCGGCTGCGTTTCCGGATCGCCGAACCGCACGTTAAACTCCAGCACCCGCGGGCCGCCCTGCGTCATCATGAGCCCCGCATAGAGCACGCCGCGATAAGGCGTGCCGTTGCGATTCATCCCGTCGACCGTCGGCACCAGCACCTCGCGCACGATCTGGTCCATCAGCTTGTCTGTCACGATGGGCGCCGGGCTGTAAGCCCCCATACCGCCGGTGTTAGGTCCCGTATCGCCTTCGCCGATGGGCTTGTGGTCCTGCGACGCCTCCAGAACGTAGATGCTGCGGCCGTCCACCAAGGCCATGATCGATGCCTCCTGGCCGAGCAGTTTGTCCTCAACGACGACCACGCGGCCTGCATCGCCAAAGATGCGGTCGACCATGATCTTCTCGGCGGCAAGGATAGCGTCCGACGGCTCTTCGCACACGAAGACGCCCTTGCCCTTGGCCAGTCCCGCCGCCTTGACCACCACCGGCTCGTCGCGGCTGGCGATATAGGCACGGGCGTCGGCATATGTATCGAAGCTGCGCGTCTCGGCTGTCGGAATCGAGTTGGCCCGCATGACTTGCTTGGCGAACGCCTTGTCCGCCTCCAACTGGGCGGCCCCGGCGCTCGGCCCGAACGCCTTGATCCCCACAGCCTCAAAGGCGTCCACGATACCCGCGGCAAGCGGATCCTCCGGCCCGATCACCGCAAGCCCCACGTAGTTCGACTTGGCGAAGTTCACCAGGCCGGTAATGTCGTCGGCGGCGATGGCAATGTTCTGGCCGTACGTCGCCGTGCCCGGATTCCCCGGGGCGATGTACAACTTGCCCAATCCCTTCGACTGCGAGAGACGCCACGCAATGGCATGCTCGCGCCCGCCGCTTCCAACCAGTAATACGTCCATATCGATCCCTCACATTCTTTGCGATGAAGACGCCCCTGGCAGAACGTCCGTGATTCCTGGCGGCCGGGCGGGCACAGCGTTGCGCCCGACGGCCGCCAAACCTCGCAAAAATGTATCAGAATGCAGAGGCTATCTCAAGTTTTCTTTCTTTTTCACGAAAACCGCCCGCCACAGCGTCCGATAAAACTTTTTCTGCCGAAGTCCCCCGGATCCTTTGACGATATCAACCCTGCGGCCTCTGCGCGGATTGTCTGTGGATTTACAGAATGAAAAAAGCCTTCTCGCTCGTTGAACTGCTTATTGTGATCTCCATCCTCGGAATCATGGCCGCCATCGCACTGCCCGCACTCCAGGACCACTCAAAAAAAGCAAAAGAAGCCGCCGCGAAAGACAACCTCAGAATCCTTAGAACCGCAATAGAGCTTTATGCGACCCAACACAACGAAGTCCCGCCAGGGCATGCGGATGGTGACGTGCTGCAGCCGCCCGACGCACTCACATTTGCATACCAGTTGTGCGGCGTAAGCACATCTGCCGGCCAGACAGCCGCACCCGGAACGGCCGGCTTTGAATATGGACCGTATTTGTCTGACATGCCGATTAACCCGTTCAACGGCGAATGGGGGCTAACCATGTTGGGCAAAAACGACAGCTTTCCCGCCGTGCCCGCCGGCACGCTCGGCTGGTACTACAAGGCCGCAACCAGAGAAACGCGTCTGGACTGGCCCGGAACGGACAGCGAAGGTGTTCTGTTTTATGATTATTGACTACTGCTGCCTGCCGGCAACCTTCTCAAAAATTATCGCGTCGGCGAAGATTTCATCTTCTGTGGGCGCCAGCACAGTGTCCTGATGTTCAGGGGTCGTATACTCCGCAAAGCTGAACCACTCCGTCCGCCAGGTCGATCCGTCCTCCGAAACCTTGCCGACAAACACGTCCTTGACTTTGCCGTCCAACACCACACCGCCCCATTCAAGATGCACCTCGTCCAGCACTATTTCCACTCGAAGCTCGCGTGCGTCAGGCAGATAATGCACAAGCCACCTGCCCGCCTTGTACGTGTTGTGTGTGCTCCGCTCAGGGTCAGTAACCGTCGAAAGATGTTTCGGCCTGACGAGTACTCCGCCAATTCCGTGCTGGGCAGAGGAAACAGTGCCATCCGGTTCCAGCACGATCTCCCAGTTCTTCTGCCCTTTCCATCGCCCCGCCAATGAAGCCGGAAACGCCCCTCCGCCTTCGACGATCACGTCCACCGCACCCGTCGGCTGGGGACTCGCCTGGTTGCCCTTCTGGCAGCCCGAAACGACCCACATCGCACATAACAGACCGAAAATACACAACCGCCCCATCGCGATCTCCAAATTAAGAACCACTTTGCCTCATAAAACATGGTTCCAAGTATAGCCCGTCAGCAAGAAAAAAACCACAAAAAACTGCCCTGCGGCCGTGACGCAGTTGCCGTGACGCTATACCCGACAGAAAAGCACCCGCAGCGACGACTGTCTATTTACGACGACGCAGAAACAGGCCGCCAAGCGAGAGCAGCAACAGGCCCGCAGGCTCTGGAACAACATGCAGAAAATCTGGCATAGTCGGTATTCCAACCACACCCGGGGGCAGTGTCACTGACCCTGACACCGTAATCAGAGCTTCAGCGTCACTGCCGAGATTAAATACAATCCCTCTGACCACCGTCAGCGGACCGGTTTGCGAGAAGAAATCGCCGCCCGTAAACTCAACGTGCGTGTCGCTGCTGTTCTTAATGTGGGGAGTAAGCATCCACGGTACCGGAAACGTGATGCCGCTGATGTCAATGCGCCCGCCGTCCACCGTAATCGCGAGGTCAAATCCCTTAAGCGAACCGTCATAGTCTACACCAAGCTCGAACGTCCTCAGACTGGTCGTATCCCCAACGTCCTCCCCATTCACCGTCAGAAAAAACCCCGCATGAGCCAATCCGCCCACGCCCGCAACCAGCATCAAAACCATTAACTTCCTCATCCTTTTCTCCCTTTCAGACAAAACCTTGTTCGAACTGTATGCTTCCCGCATTTCGCCTACTTGCGCTGACGCAGGAACAGACCGCCGAGACCCAGGAGCAGGGCGCTCATCGGTTCCGGCACGCGCATGCAGTGCATGATGGTGCCGGCGGGAACAACCTGGCCATCCACATTGTTCGACCCGGTGGCAATCAGGCAGACCCTCTTTCAAAATAAGAATCATGCCATGTGATCGTCAGCCCCGAAATGACGGTAAGAGGCCCTGTCCTCGGAAAGAAGTCGCCGCCCGTCACCTCGATATGCGTGTCGCTGCGGCTTTTCATGTACGGAGGAAACATCCAGTTTACCGGGTACACCGGCTCGCCGCTGAGGATGCCGCCCACGACCTCGATCTTGAAATCAAAGCCGGTAATCTCGCCCGTGGCCTCGACGGAAAGCGCCGCCGGCATCCCGCCGGTAAAGTAAATATCCGTATTCAGAATCAAACCCGCACTCGCCGAACCTGTGCCCAGTACCAACAACAATACCATGATGCGCTTCATCTTTTCCCCTTTCTGCAAGAAGTTCCATTCAATCACTCATCCGCTCACAACCTGCGGCTCCGCAAGAACAATCCGCCTAAACCCACCAGCATCACACTCATCGGCTCGGGAGCATAGAGCGTATCCATAACGGTGCCCGCAGTAATGACGATTCCGTCAACATAGTTGCGCCCCGTGGCAATCAGATCCGCATACGAAGCGGGTCCAAAGAATGTAATTCGCAGGCCGGTCAGCACGGCCAGCGGGCCCGCCTTCTCAAAGAAATCTCCGCCCATAACCGCGATATGCGTGTCACTGCGGCTCTCCACATAAGGGTAAAACATCCATGTTTCCGGATATACCGGCTCACCCGAGAGCGTCCCTTCTGTCACCTCGATCTTGAACTGAAAATTGGTAATCGCGCCCGTTGACGCGATCGCGATATCCACCGACGGCATATCCCACCTGACGGGCTCGATCACCAGTCCCGCATTCGCCGCCGACCCCAGACCCAAAACCAGCACCAGCATCATAGCACGCTTCATCTCTTCTCCCTTCTGCAAGTAAGACCTTCTAAAAAGGACCACTTCGAACCCTGCCGTCGCGCGCCCACTACTTGCGGCGACGCAGGAACAGGCCGCCGAGACCCAGGAGCATAAGGCTCATCGGCTCGGGGGTAATGACCAGGGTGTCCATGAGCGTGCCCGCGGGAACTACGCCGCCATCGACATTGTTCGAGCCGGTGGCCATCAGGGTAACAATCGCCTGTGTGGCCGTCCGCGTGATCGTCACACCCGTAAGTATCGTGAGCGGTCCCGGCTTTGGAAAGAAATCGCCGCCTGTCACTTCGATGTGCGTGTCATCGTAACTCTTAACATAGGGCTCAACTATCCATGCTACCGGAAAGCACCATCGATAGGTTTCGTCAACAATGGTGCCGCCTTCGACAGAAATCGAAAACTGCCAACCGGTAATTGAACCCGTGGACACCACAGAAAGCTCGACCGGCATGCCGCCGTCATCGTATGTGCCGTTCGGATTGAAAACCAGCCCCGCACTTGCCGCCGAACTCACTCCCAGAATTAGCACCAGAATCATAACTTGCTTCATCTTTTCCCCTTTCTGCAAAAAAGCTTGTTTAGACAACCATCTGCCGACTACTTGCGCCGCCGGACCATCAGACCGCCCAGACCCAGGAGCATAAGGCTCATCGGCTCGGGGACCCCAACCCACATGGTGTCCATAATCGTGCCGGCGGGAACTATGATGCCATCGACTCTGTTCGACCCGGTGGCCATCAGCGTTACGATTGCCTCAACGGCAGTACGCGTGAAGGTCAGGCCCTTAAGCACGGTCAGAGGACCGTGTTTCGGGAAGAAGTCGCCACCGGTAACCTCAATGTGCGTGTCACTGCGGCTCTTGACGTAGGGAGCGAACATCCAGGTTTCCGGATAAGCCGGAGTACCACTGATGGTGCCGCCTACCACCGAGATCGAAAACTCAAAGCCCGTAATCGCGCCAGTGGATTCAACGGTAATCTGATCACAGCTAGACACGACACCATTCGGGTTGAGGATCAGGCCGGCACTGGCCAAAGATCCAATGCCCAAAACCCACATTACAGCCAAGAACTTCTTCATCATTTCTCAGAGAAACCTTTGTTCGAAACAGATTTAGTGCTGGCTTACCGAATCGGTTCGCAGGCCACAGAGCACCCCGGATTGGGCGGCCAGTGCGCAATCAGCACGGAAACATCCGAGAATGTGATCGCGCCGTCTTTGTTGAAGTCGGCACAAGGGGCGTAAGGATTCGGCGGCCACGCCGCGATAACCGCTGACACATCGGAAAAAGTGATTTGGCAGTCGCCGTTCGAGTCGCCATTCTCAAAGCACGGAAAGCTCCGGCAGTCCGGTTCAGGCGGATCAGGCGGCCCGGGAATGATAAGAGGCAGGTTCGTGCTGCTTGGCGCGCCGCCGCCTGTCATGACAACGCCTCCGCGTTGGGCATTGGCGGCAACGGTCATCGCGCAGTATTTGGTGATTGCTATTGTGCAGAGTACAGTAGTCGCATCGGGAGCCGCCTGCGGAACCGCCTGGTCGTACAGCGCGCAGAACTCGAGAACAATCGCACTGGAACCGATCTGGCCGGGCATGTCAGGAGCACTGGCCGGGGCAACCGGGGTGCCGGTGCTGGCGATCTCTTCCGGGGTTCCGCCTGTGAAGGTGATCGTGCCGGGAAATATGCCATAACCCCTGTCGACGACGACGCTCTCGCCGGTTGTCTTGTAGTTGAACACGTCTACGATCACACCCTCGCTGACGCTGAAGTCGAGTGCGAGGCCGGCAACTCGCGCGCTGCCGTTGGCGTCGAGGTCGTCGCCGTCGCAGACCATGACGAGGTCGATCGTCAAATCGCCGTTGTCCACAAGGTACAAGCTCACCGCCCCCATGAGCGGCGAAACAAACCAGCAGATTGCCAGAAACCCGAAAATAACCTTCATGATGATCTTCCCCTCTCTGCGTCTCCCGCGCACCCCCAAAATTGACCACACGGATATCTATCGCAAACGGCTGCCGGACAAAGTAACCCCCATTATAAGACCCCGTTGCTTCGCATACAAGCAAAAACAAAAAAAGAGGCAAGCCCGAAGACTTGCCTCTTAGAAGAACTGCGTTCTTCCGGCGTTCGCCTACTTGCGGCGACGCAGGAACAGACCGCCCAGACCCAGGAGCATAAGGCTCATCGGCTCGGGGGTAACGACCAGAGTGTCCAGCACGGTGCCGGGGGGAATGTTGCCGCCCGAACCCATGTTGACTGTCCCAGTCGCCTTCAGTGTGATCAGAGCCTGACCGCTCGCACCAAGATCAAACTGGATGCCGTTAATCACAACGAGCGGACCATTCTTCGGCATGAAATCGCCGCCCGTGATGTCTACCATCACGTCGCTACTGCTGCGAACGTAAGGCGCGAACATCCATCCGGCCGAGTTGAGACCCATTCCGCTAATGTCAATCGTACCTGCATCGGTGCTGACTTCCAGCGTGAAACCCGTAAGTTGACCATCAGCGCTTACGCCCAGCTCGAAAGCTGTAACGTCGGTCGTATCGCCTACGTCTTCGCCATTAACCGTGAGCATCAGGCCGGCGTTCGCCAACGTGCCCATCCCTAAAACCAACATCATAACCAACAACTTCTTCATCATCGTTCTCCTTTCTCAGAGAAAACTTTTGTTCGAACAAAACTATTTCCAAACCACCGTTAACGTGAAGTGTGTGTGTCAAGAATTTAGTACTGTACTGGCTTACGGAATCGCTACGCAGCTCACATCGCAACCCGGATTCGGCGGCCAATGCATGATCAGCACTTGAACATCCTCAAATGAGATGCCGCCGTCTTTATTGAAGTCCGCGTTGGCAGCATACGCATTCGGCGGCCAAGCGGCGATTACGGCCTGAACATCCTCGAATGAAATCTGGCAGTCACCGTTCGAGTCACCACTTGTAAAACACGGATAGTTCCACTCCGGCGGGCCGCCCTGAGCAATGACGAACGGGTTGTTGATCACCGGGGCAACTGCTCCGCCGCCGATTCGGACTACGCCGCCGCGTGTGGCATTGGCGCCGAGGGTCACGTTGCAGCCTTCGCTGACGGCGATCGTGCACAGCACGGTCGTGCCATCCGGGGCCGCTTCGGGAGTGGCCTGGTCGTACAGGGCGCCAAGCTCAAGAACGATCGCGCTGGAGCCGATCTGGCCGGGCATGTCAGGAGCACTGGCCGGGGCAACCGGGGTGCCGGTGTTGGCGATCTCTTCCGGGGTTCCGCCCGTGAAGGTGATCGTGCCCAGGAAAATGCCGTAACCCTTGTCGGCCACGACGCTCTCGCCGGTTGTCTTGTAATTAAAGACATCCGAAATGACGCCCTTATCGACGCTGACGTCGAGGGCGATGCCCGCAATGAGCGAGCCGTTGGCATCGGCGTCATCGCCATCGGCGACAACAACGATGTCCGCTGTGAGGTTGCCATTGTCCACGACGCTGATCGTCACCGTGGCCATGGCCGGCGCTACCAAAAGCGCTACCAGCAAACACATCAAACGCTTCATACTACACCATCCTTTTCCTTAATCCTCTTACTCTTACAATTCCGCAGGGCAACGCACCCCGGGAAGACGTCAAAAATTTAATCAACAAGGAAATTTATGCCTGGCCTGCACATGAGATATGGAACAAATCCTCCCATTCTTTGCGCCGGCGGCGCATCGTCTGTTTCCCCATCGATCTCTTCGATCCACACCTCCTTATGAGCCCCAGAGGGCTCAAAAGCCCATTCCTCTACATCCCAAAAGAACAGCCCTTACAATACTGAAACGCTCTTGGGCCGATAGCATATCATACCCCAACATGCCCCCTGAATGCAAGGGAAAAAGCGCGAAATATTTTGAAAAATCTTTGCAGGCGAGCCGAACATTTTGTAAACCGCCCTCCAGCGGCCTTCCAACCCCCCAAATTACGACTGCCGCCGCTCTAATTATCGGAACCCCAAAGAGGGCAGGTTTAGGACGCCCCTGGCCATTAGCAGGCTTTTATTGTCCGCTTTACTCCCTCCCCTGCCT
>JACZKQ010000018.1 GCA_014859965.1 Phycisphaerae bacterium | reverse complement strand
GGCGGCGATCGTGGAGGTGGTCCGGAGCGGCGCGGCGCTGCAGGGGGAGGTTGTGTTCACGGCGGTGGCGGGCGAGGAGACCGACAGCAGCGGCGCGACCCGGTTTGTCGATGAGCACCAGGGGGAGTTGGGCGGCAAGCTGGCAGGCGTGGTGATCTGCGAGCCGACGCAGTTCGACGTGATCACGGCGCACCGGGGGATTTTCTGGCTGGAGATCACGACGGCCGGAAAGACGGCGCATGGGTCGATGCCGCACCTGGGCGTCAATGCGATACTGAAGATGAACCGGCTGCTGAACGGGCTGGCGGATTTCAAGATTCCGCATGTGCCTCATCCGCTGTTAGGGGGCTGTTCGCTGAGTGTCAATCGGATCGAGGGGGGCAAGGCGACGAACGTGATTCCGGACCGGTGCACGATTGAGGTCGACATCCGCACGCTGCCGGGGCAGGATCATCAGGCGATCCTTGGGGCGATTGAGCAGCTTTTCGCCGAAATCGCGGCGGGCGATTCGCGGTTCGAGGCGCAGGCATCGGTGCTGCGGTCGGCGCGGGCACTGCAGACGGACGCGAACTGTCCGTTCGTGCGGTCGCTTCTGGAGGTCACGGGGATCACGGAGACGGCGGCCGTGGGCTTCACCACGGACGGGCCGCACTTTGTGCCGCTGGACGCGCCGATTGTGATCTTCGGGCCGGGCGATCCGGCGGTGTGCCATCAGCCGGATGAGTACATTGAGATCGCGGCCGTGGAAGAGGCGCGCCGGCATTACCGGCGGCTCATCGAGCGATTTCTGACCTGACGCGCCTCAGCGGATGCTGACAGTGCCGGGGCCGGGGAGTTTGATGCTCAGGCAGCGGTCGTTTTCGAAGAACGCGATATCCTCCACCGGTACTGCGTTGATGCCCAGCGGCGTCTCTATTTCAATGTGTGCTGGTTTCTTGTCGAGTCCCGAGATCAGGATGTGACCGCCGGGAACAGTTTGGACCGTGAGAAGGACCTGCCGGGCGTCTTCACGGAAGCCGGTGATCGCGCCGGGGGCGTGGATGAACCATTTGCGCTGGGGGAGTTTCTTGACGTCGTAGAGTTTTCCCTTGTTGAAGGCTTCGGGGACGTGTGCGCCGACGGTGCCGGGGTTGATGGCGGGGCCGTCGCTGATCTGGTCGCGGAGGTGGAAGAAGTCGGGCAGGAGGCCTTGGCGGTCCTTGTCGGAGGTCGGCCAGGTCATCTGAAGGCCGGAAAGCGTGATACCTTTGGCGATGGTCAGCCACGGGCCGTCGCGGTCGATCTCGGCGAGGTCGTAGAGGGCGGAGGCGTAGACGAGACCGCACCACTGCACCGGCTGGCCGAACCAGTTCGGGGCGACCCAGTTGGTGGCGCCGAGGACGGCGATGGTGGCATAGGGGCCGACTTCGTGCTCGGTGGGGTTGTCGAGGTAGATGAACGGCACGCCGGTCCACGCCCAGTAGCGTGCTTCGTCGAGCAGGTCCGCCCGGTCGGTGAGGAGCGAGCCGAGGACGTAGGCTTTGACCATGTATGCGCTGGCGAGGATGTCCGGCGTGTGGAGGGGCATTTCCCATGTCTGTGCGCCGCGGGGGACGGTGTTGCGGTACTGGACGGTCTGCTTGTCCAGGAGCGCGACGGCGTCGCGGGCTAATTCTTTGTCGCCGGAGAGGGTGGCGGCTTCGAGGATGTCGACGACCGTGCGGGCGTGGAGGCCATTGGCGTGGTTTTCGTAGTGCGTGCGGCCGTAGTCCTTTTCGCCTGCTTTGTAGTAGATAAGGCCCTTGTCGTCGAAACGGGCAAGCTGGGCTCGGGCCTGGCGGAGGCGCTGGGCGACGTATTCGGCGACGCGGCCGAAGACCAGCGGACCTTTGGGCGGGCGAACGTGCGAGACGCCGCTGCCGAAAGTATCACCCGCATGCAGCTTGCTCAGGGCCTTGTCCTGTTCATCGAGGAGACGCTTGCGGAGGGCGTCATTCTGCGTATTCCGCGCCAGCCAGTTCATGTAGACGGCGGCGTCGGCGGCGGGCTGGGCGCGGAAGCTTTCGCCCCAGACGGCGTGGCGGAAGAGGCCGCCTTCGTTGATTTGCGAGTCGAGCCAGCCGTGGGCCAGCAAATCGACCGCCCCGGGGAACCCGCCCTGAACCTCCGGCAGCGCGGGCAGCGGACGCAGCGCCAGGTAATCCTTTACTGCCGGGACAATCGAATCCCCCCTGCCGCCGATGATGGTTACCGTCGTCCTGATCGCCTCATTGGCTTTGAGTCTGAAGGGGGCGTATGCGACGTAGTCGTTTTCGAAGCGGAGGCCGCCGACGGCGGGGGCGGACAGTTCCATGAGGTGCCGGCCGGACTTATAGATGCGGTCGGGAGAATCGAATGTTGCGGCGACCCTGTCCGATCGCTGCCATACCAAACCGAGGTAGCGGCCGTCCTGCTGAATCGCCATCATGGGGATTGTTATCTTGATGGGATCGGGAGTGGAGCGGATGTTATTAGGCTTGGCAATGTCCGCGTCAGAGGAACTGGGTTCGTCGGCAAGGTACTCAACACCGGAGAAAAGGGCCTGGTTTTTCTTGCCGCCAAGCCCGGGCTTGCCGGCGAAGAGGGTCAGCCAGGGCAGACGGACCACCTCGCGGTCCTGATCGACGCTGACCGCGGTTTCCACATGGAGGGCGCTGTTTCGCTGGTCGGGAGCATATGTTCGAACAATCGTCCACGCTGCACCACCGGGGTCTTTGATCACAGCGCTTTCGGAGATTCGGCTGTTTCTGTGCCTGGCAACAGTGACCTTGGCGTCCTTCAGATTGAGCCAGCGAAAGTCGGGGTCTTCGAAGTAGCCGATGAGGGGCTCGTGATAGCCCTGCGCCATGACTTGTCCGCTGACTCGGATGACAAAGTCGCCATACCCGGCGCCGCTGTGTTCGAGGGCCAGTTCGCCCGATCGCACGGCTGCGGCTGCGGGCACGGCTGCATCGACCGGAGATGGTTTGGCCAGCGGCGGCGCGGCGGGCCTGCGGAGCGACTCCACCTTGATGGACCGGACGACAATGCGGCCGGGGTTGTGGGATGGGTCGAGGCGGAGGCGTGTGCGCGGACCGAAGGGGCTGTTTGCATAGACGGTATAGGCGTGGAAAAGGTCGTCGTTGTTGACGGTGAAGCGGGTTGCGGCGGCGGCGGTGAAGGTGCGGCCGTAGAAGAATTCGCCTGCGCGGTCGGCGGCGGACTTCATGGCGACGGTGATGCGGATGAGTGTGTCGGCGGGGTAGTCGACGGCGGGGCCTTCGATCCACGGGTCCGTGCCGGTGGCGACCACGAGCAGCCCTTCGGGCGTCGACCGCACCGGCTCGACCTGTCCGTTGCCGGACCAGCCGTGCGTGCCGGATGTAAAGTCCCACTCGACAACGGTTTCGGCTCGTGCGCCGGCGACCAAGCAGGCCGCACAGGCAAGGATGATTACGTTAGACATGTTGCGGCAGGCGATTTGTGTTTTCATGGGAGCTCCGTGGTTAGTCATCATCATCTTCATAGCGGCCGGCTCGGCGCAGGTAGTTTTGTATCTCCTGGACGAACGTCTTGCCGTATCGTTTATCTTTTTCGCGACCAACGCCGCTGACGTCGAGGAACGCCTCTCGCGTGCAGGGCTTTTTGCGGGCCATATCGCGGAGGGCGGCGTCGCCGAATATAACGAAAGCGGGGATGCTGCTTTTCTCTGCAAGTTCGCGGCGGAGCGAGCGAAGGTGTTCGAAAAGACCTCTGTCGACCTTCTCCCAGGAGTCTTTGGCGACTTTCGAGGTCTTTGCCGGTCCGGCGGCCGGCTTGAGCAGGCGCGGCGTCTTTTCGCCCTTGAGCACGTCCCAACCGGCTTTGGTGACCTGAAGGACGTTGTACTCGCCCACCTTCTGTGCATAACCCTGGCTGGCAAGCTGCTCGATCCACTGACGCACGTCGCGAATGCGATGCTCCGAAAGCAGACCGTAGGTGCTTAGGCGATCATGGCCGCACTCCAGGATGCGCTGTTCCTTCGAGCCGGTCAGGACCTGCGCGACATAATGGCTTCCAAACCGCTGCTCCAGACGAACCATACAGGAGAGTATCTTCTGCGCGATAACAAGCGCATCGTCGACCTGGTCGATTTCGTCGAGGCAGGCGTCGCACGCACCGCAGTTGTCCTTGTCGAGGGTTTGGCCGAAGTAGCGCAGGATGGCTGCGTGCCGGCATTCGGCGCTTCCGCAGAACGTGTACATGTCGCCCAGTTTGTCGAGAGCGATGCGGGCGGATTCCTGCTCCATGTCGCCCAGCAGTCTTTTCCATGTATGAAAATCGCCGCCGGAATGAAAGAGGCAGCATTCGGCTTCGAGGCCGTCGCGCCCGGCCCGGCCGCTTTCCTGCTGATAGTGCTCCAGCGATTTGGGCAGGCCGGTATGAATGACATAACGCACGTTGGATTTGTCGATGCCCATGCCGAACGCAATCGTGGCGACGATGGTATCGATCCGCTCCTTGATGAAGAGGTCCTGGTTTGTGCGGCGGGTTTCGTCATTGAGCCCCGCGTGGTAGGGCGCCGCCTTGTAGCCTTTCACCTTGAGCGCAGCGCAAATTTCGTCGACGTCCTTGCGGCGAATGCAGTAGACGATGCCGGATTCGTTTTTGTGGCGGTCCATGACCTCACAGACCTGCTTGATGCGGTCGGCTCGGGGCTTTACGCGGTAGACGAGATTGGGCCTGTCGAAGGAGCCGACGAGCACCTTGGGATCCTTGAGGTGGAGTTGCTCGACAATGTCGTCACGCACGTGCTGCGTCGCCGTGGCGGTGTAGGCATGTATGGCGATTCCGCCGAGGCACTGTTTGAGCCGGCCGAGCTGGCGGTATTCGGGGCGGAAATCGTGACCCCACATGCTGACGCAGTGGGCTTCGTCGATGGCGATCATGGCCGGTTTGATGCGGGCGAGGTAATCCATGAAGCCGGCGGACATGATCCGCTCGGGTGAGAGGTAGAGAATCTTGAGTTCATCTTTGGCGACGCGTTCGAACACCTCGTCGCGCTCGACCTGATCAAGCGAGCTGTCGACACGGGCGGCGGGAATGCCGCATTCGGTGAGGGCGTCGACCTGGTCCTTCATGAGGCTGATCAGCGGGGAGATGACGATCGTGAGGCCCTTCATCGCCATGGCCGGGGCCTGGTAGCACAGGGACTTGCCGCCGCCGGTGGGCAAAACGACCAGCGAGTCGCGGCCGCTGACGGCGCTGAGCATGGCTTCCTGCTGCAGCGGCAGAAATGCGTCATAGCCCCAGTATTTCTTCAATACGATCTTGAGTTGTTCAATCACGGTCGGGCTTTTTCACCTCGAAACTGTGGTCTCCGGAACCGACATTATCGACGACGATAAAATCACCCTCGAGTATACCGGTTGTCGGCCGCTTGTCTACAAGGAGCATGCCGCTTGTGCCGCCGAACGCGGGCACGCAGACGCGGGCGGTTGTGTTGGCGGGGACGTTGACGCCCATGAAAAAGTCATGCAGCATGATTACTCCTTCTTTAAGCGGGCGGGGAAGTCGGCTTTGAGTCCGATGGCCGCTGTGTTAATGGGTTTGAATCCGAGTTTCAGCGCGGGCGATTCGGGCTTGAGGCGGTAGTCGCGATTGGCCGCATCGACAAACATCGGGTCGGCGACGATGCTGTTGCGGTCGAACCTGCCGCCGAGCAGTTGCCGCCATTTGTCCAGTGAGCCGTCGGCCGGGCTTCCCTTGACCGACACGTTGCCGCCCGCGTGCCAGAACACGTTGTAATCGCTGGCGGACACACGGTCATCGCTCCAGTTGTTGAAATTGTAGACGTTCGCACGGCGGCCTTCGCCGTCTCGCGTCAGCCAGCTTTCGGCCTGTACGAGCAGCAGACGCCTGCCCGCTTGGGGTGCGGCGAGATTATTGCCGGCGGGCGTCCAATCCTCGTCATCGCACAAGGCGATAGCGTCGAGGTTCATGCCGCCGCCTTTGAGGTTAACCAGTTTCAGGATATGCTCGCCCTGGGGCAGTTCTATCATGCCGGCCTTGTTCCAGAGATACTTGCCCCATGCGCCGGTATCGGGCAGATTGTTCAGGACGGTCTGTCTGCCGCCGAGTTCCAGGGCGAAGCGGCCGTCAAGGGCCTTTGTGCCGTGGGGTTCGTTGTAAGCGGCATACAGCAGCCAGACGGCGTAGTTGCCTTTGCCGGCTACGTTGACCGGCCAGGTCAGCGTCGTGCCCTGCGCGTGAAGGTTGCCCATGCCGGAGCCCAGCGCCCCTTCCGGAACGAGGTCGTTGTTCTGGAAGCAGATGATGTTCCGGACATACGTGTGATGGTCGCAGCGCTCGTCGGCCATGAAGAAGGAACGGATCGCGCTGTCGTTGGTCCGGTCGACGATGAGGATGTTGTTTTCGATACGGTTACCGATGCCCTTGGTGAAGATCGGCTGGTTGCCGGTAGTGCCGCGGACGCCGTAGATGATGTTGTTGGTTACCGTGAAATAATCGGCCGCGTCGTCGAGATAGATGCCGCTTTGCAGATTGAACTCATCGTTGCCGGTGTCGTGGATCAGGTTGTGGTCGAAGACGTTGTCGCGTCCGGGTCCCCAGCATTCCATCGCGCCGGTGTCCTGGCTGTCCTGGTTGACATGGTGCAGGTGGTTGAAGGCCAGCAGATTGTTTCGCGAGTGCAGAAAGTCGTGGCGGTTTTCCCAGGTGACGCCTTTGACCTGCTGCCGGAGGGACTGGTAGCGGTTGCCCTTGATTGTCGTCGCGTAGCGCGGCATGTGGTGGATGTGATTGTGGAGAATGCGGTTGTGGCCGCTCTGCGAGATAAAGACGCCGTTGCCGTGGCCGATGATCCGGCCGCAGTGGTGAATATGATTATTCTCCACCGTGTTGTGGTGGTTGACGTCCTCGCGGCCGGGTCCTCGCCCGCCCAGCATCACACCGTGCATGCCGTGTTCGCGGATCTCGTTGCCGTATATGACGATGTTCTGCGCGTGGTCGCTTATCTCAATGCCCGAATCGCGTGCATTCTCGATCCTGCAGGAACGCACCGAGCAATCCTCTGCCTTGTTGAACAGGATAACATCCTCGTCGGCAATCGTCAGATCGAGCCCCTCGAAATGCACGTTCCGTACGATCGCGTCGGACGTGCCCTCCACGGAAATCAGCGCCCGCGCCGTCGAGATGACATAATCGTTGTCCTGCGGCCGTCCGGTCCGCGGCCGGAAATACACCTTGCCTTCGCTGTGAGCGATGCAGCATTCGCCGGGCGCATCCAGCAGAGCAAGCACATTCTGGACATAGAAGCGATTGCCTTCGCGCAGCTCCCTGGCGTTAGTATCCAGAACAAGGGTGCGCGATGCCGCATCGATGCCCCGCAGGCGGTAGTTGCTGTTGTGCCAGTCATGATACGGCCAGATATTCACCACCGCGTCGCGAACGTCCCAGCTCGCCGGGTCGAGATCGCCTGCACGGTAAACAAACCCAAGCTTGCCGTCCGCGTTGAGCCCTTTCTCGAGGTAAAAATATCCGGCGTTCGGCGAACGCGCCGGGGTCATCCGCACATTGTTCTCAAAAAGCTGCCTCCCCTTGCACCCCGCAGGCAAGTCGGCGACATAAACCCCGTCCTTGTATGGCCGAATGCCTCCGAGCCTGACACCGCCGATCAGGACGGGAACTTCGTCGGGATACGCGACGTATATGATCTTCTGACCCTCGGTCCCCGAATCCTCCGGCCCCAACGCAATGCCCTCCGGAAGATAGTAAGTGCCGCCGCGAAGTATCACATGGACATCCCGGGTCGGGCTCGCCGCTTTGGAAAGGCGGACCTCGTCGCGGGCGCGCTGCAGTGTTTTGAAAGGTTGCGCTTCCGTGCCCAGGTTATCGTCGCTGCCGAATGGCGAAACATAGAACCGGGTTGATGATCGCAGCCGTGCAGCCTGCAGAAGTTCACCGGCATCAGCCTGCCCGCCATGTGCGGCAGCAGTGAACAGGACAGCTAATATCAGCACCAATAATGCTTTGCTCTTTTGCATCACATCTCCCTATCAGAACTTTGTCTCCGGCCGACCTGGCCGGTACATCTCCGGGCAGAGGTCGACACCGCCATTATAGCACAGGTTTGAGCCGAAATGAACTCCCACCAGCAAATTGTGTATGAACCCGTACGGTTAAAAGCCGATATTCTTGCAGGACCCGACCAGCGGCCCTCTTGAGTATTAGCTTGAAAACAAGCAGGTGTCGGCGTAGTATACACGCCAAATGCCTACTTGCGCCGCTTTGAAAGCTGGACATGATGAATATTTCAGAACAAATCGCTTACTGGCAGGACAGCGCTCACGAGGATTTTGAGGTGGCCGAGCAGTTGGTGGCCAGCCGGAAGATTCGGCACGGGCTGTTCTTTGCCCATCTGGCCGTAGAGAAGATGCTCAAGAGTTGCGTTTGCAGAACGACGCAAGAGGCGCCTCCTCGCATACATAATCTTGTGCGCCTTTGGGAGTTAACCGGCACGCCGCTTCCCGAAGAGTATCGCCTGCTCCTGTCCGAACTGAACGCATTCAATCTCGAAGGACGCTACCCCGTGCCCTTTGTTGCCGAGGTTCTGCCGCGGGAAGCTGACGATTATATCACACGAACGCGTGAGGTGCTCGCATGGTTGCACAGCCGGTTATAGACAGCGTGAGAAAATATCTGGCCGAGTTATGCAAGGCCGGGATCGATGCGGAATTCGCGGTCGTCTTCGGTTCTTACGCACTCGGCGAAGCCGATCAATGGAGCGACATCGACCTGATCGTCGTGGCGCCTCAGTTTGACCCTATTGCATCGAGGGAACAGGTCAATCGCCTGTGGTATGCGGCAGCAAGCACGGACAGCCGAATTGAGCCGATCCCATGCGGAAGTCTGCGCTGGCAAACTGACGTTTCCAATGCTATCATCGCCGAGGCGCGTACGCGGGGGCAGATCATCACGGCCGCATAAGAGAGTCGATCAACCACTCCGTCGGGCTGCATCGCCCGTTACAGGCGGCGGTTGCAAGAGTAGAATAGTTCACCGTTTTCATCGAAAAATTCACACTTCAGTTCGGCGCCGTTTATAGCGGGCGTTACGGTCAACATGAGAAAGCCGCCGCTGGCTTCGGTCATGCAGTAAGGCTGGGTGATTTCGCCTTTGGGATCGGTCGATTTCGGGTCGCCGGGCAGTCGGCCGATACGGGCATTTGCGTCGACGAGTGCGCCGCTGGAAAACTCCTCCAGGCCGAGCGGATCGATGGAATGGTACTGCCAGTGGCGGTCGCCGCATACGAAGTAGAAACCCTTCTTGTCCAAGCCGTTGGCCTTAAGCCATCGCCTGAACTCATCGCCTTCATGACGGAAGCCTTCGTGATTGGTGTGGTTATCCTTCTTGTAGGCGTCGTCGGGCCCGATCAGCGGCGTGGGCGAGATCAGTATCTTGAACGTCGCATCGCTTGCCAGCAGTGTCTCCTTAAGCCAGCGCTTTTGCCGCTCACCCCAGAGGGTCTTGTCGGGACCATCGGGCGCGTTGTTGGGGCTGCGGTAGTCGCGGCCTTCGACCAGCCATATCTGCAGGTCGCGACTGATGCGGTGCGTGCTGTAGGTAACGTCGTCGGGATCGGCCGGATCGACGACGGGCAACTGCTCCCGAAAAAGCCGGATGCCCAGATCGCTGGACGGCAGTTGATTGCCCGTCGTATCGCAATCGTTGTAACGGTGGTCGTGGTCATCCTTCTCCCAGTAAGTCCCCACCGCAGCGAAAAGATCGACGTAACGCGGCTGCATGAACTGCTCGTGATACTTCTGCCGCAGCTCGGCTTCGGTCCTGGCAGCCAGCTTACCGCCGGGTTTGTCGAAATAGACGTTATCACCAGTGCCGACAAAGAAATCCGGCCTCTTGGCCAGAATCGTCTTCAAGGCTGGATAGCCGAGCGGCTTGTCCGATTTTTTGTACGCTTGCGGCCCGTTGTGGAAATCGTGATAGTTCATACCCGTCACAACAACCATTTTGACCGTCGCGGTGAGGTCCGGACCGTAGAGCGTTTTGAAAGTGCGTGTCGGACCCGTCTTGACGCGGTCCGTGTCCGGGCCGAACTGCAGGCGGTAATAATGCCGTGTCGCCGGTTTCAAGCCGGTAACTTTCGTTTTAATGATGTAATCGTTTTCGGCACGGGCGGTGATCCAGTCCGTCGTCCTGGTGTCGCCGAAATCAGCTTTCGTCGCGATCTCAAATCGCGCCACCCCCTCGCAGCCCGGCAGATCGCCATCGATGAGCTTTCGCCCCTTCGTCAGGCGCGACTGCAAAATCACGCTGTCGGCGCCGACCGCCCCGGCCATCTCGCCCTGACCGTGGTCCAGCAGACCCGCCTCGCCCACCATGGGGCCAATGTCAATCAGGTACATCTGTCGCCCGCTGCCGCCATGCGGCGAATCGATGCACACCTTCGTCCCGTCCGGACTGAAACGCGGGTGCGTGTCGCACCGCCACTCGCCGCTGTATTCGCGCGGCAGGTGAAAGGCGCCAAGCGGAATGCGTTTGCCGGAAGCGACGTTATACAGGTAGACGTTCTGCTCGCGGCCGGCCCCGTGCGGATACGTGTCATTGAGAATCCACTCGTTACCCGGCAGATACGTGCAGTGGCCGTTATGCGTCATCACGCCCTTGCCGACGACCTCGACCTTGCCCGTGCCGTCCTCATACAGATAGAACGCATCGCCATGCGACGGGTGCCAGGCCCATGCGAGAATGTGACCCGGATCGCGCCAGATAAAATGCGACGTCTTACCGTAGGGGTCGACGCAGCGGATATCCGAACCGTCCAAAGCCGCCGTGAACATCCGTGTGCGAAAACCGGAGTTGGCCGGAGCCCCCGGTGACCGCCACCGGTGCAGAAACTCAAATCGCGTCCCGTCCGTGTTGAACAGCAGATGGTTGAACCAGTGCTTGCCCGCCAGGCAGTCGGCCGGGTCCTGCGCGTAAGGAATCTTCGCCACATCCGCTAACGAGACAACCAGCTTCGCCGCCCCCGTCTCAAGATCGACCAGCCAAATACCCGAATCCGCCGGCGCCAACTCATCCTTGAACGGGTCCGCCAGCCCCGCATAACCATAGCCCGGCCGCATATCCTGAATCCGGCGAAAGTCCGCCGAAACCGCAAACCGCCCGTCCGGACTCACGGTGTAAATCGGATGATTGATTGTTCGCCGCTCGCCCGTGAACACGTCCAGAACGCGGCAAACGTACCGCCCGCCTTCCCGGTCGTTGTACAGAATCTCGCTCGCCGAACCGGGCCGCCACTGCAGCATGCACCCCTGCTGCCACCCCCACGCGCTCGATGTGCCCAACTCAATCCACCGGTCGCCCTCGTCCAGATCGACCATCCCGATCCGGATCACGTCGTCGGCTCGCGGACTCCGATGCTCAAAGTCCACCTCCATACCCAGCGCATAGCGGCCGGACGGATCGAATTGCAGCTTGTCATAATAAGCAAACCAGTGAAACGTCGGCCCCTGCGTAATCGCTCGTATGGCGGGTAATTGCGAGGCGCTGTCGGCGGCGCGAAGATTTGCACAAACGGAAGCTATGCAAGCCATAAGATAATGAGTAATCGCTTCTCCATAACAGGAACTCCGATCTATAACATGGAATTGTGCTTCTTCATAGCTTCGCTGATTTCGTCCCACGGCACGTGTTCCGGCGCCCGATTGCTTTGGGCGGCCATTGCTGCGGCCGTGCCGGCGGCCTCGCCCATCGGGGCGGCGTTGCCTGTCACGCGATAACTGGAATGCGCGACAAAGTCCCCGCTGATGCACCGACCCGCAAGTAGAAGGCCCTTTACGTCGACCGGGATGAGTGAGCGATACGGAATGTCATACGGCCTGGCCCGCACGCCCTCGCGCGTGATGCCCTTGTCTTTGGTCGGATCGGTCGAATGCACATCGACGGGAAACGTCACCCGACAAACGGCGTCGGCGTGCCGGGCGCCGTTGATCAGGTCGTCGGCTGAAACTTCATAGAGGCCGCGAATCCGCCGTGCCTCACGCACGCCGATATGCTCGGGCGTGGCGATGATGTGCATGTTCTTCCAGCATCCGCCGAGTCTGACAAGCGCATCGACAAGAGTGTGTATCTCGGCACGGGCGCAGAGCGTCGCGCGGGTAGTGCCTTCGGCGTCATTAGCCTTCACGCCGTATTGGTGATTCGTCGCCAGGCAGAACAGATCGTCCTTGATGCAGAACAGTGTCGGCTGTGTGTACGAGGGCGCCACACCGGCACGCTGCATTTCCTCCAGCAGGCGCGCCTTGGGATTGTTTTCACCCAGCGGCTCCGCCAGACCGCGAACGAACCTTGCGACCTCTGCGGGCACAAGCCCCGTCAACAACGCCATCATGCTCATCGGCTGAACGGCCCCCGTCCCCGGCCGCCCCTCGGCGAACGTGCAGCCCGCCAAAGCCGCCAGGTCGCCGTCGCCGGTGCAGTCGACGAACACCTTGGCCCGCCACGCCTGGCGGCCGGACTTGGACTCCGTCACAGCGATGGCCAGCCGGCCTTCGTGCACGCCCGCGGCCACGATACGCGTGTGCAGCCGGACATGCACGCCCGCCTCCACACACATCGTCTCGAGCAGCAGCTTCATTGCCTCGACATCATAGCCAACCGAGCCGCCGTATCGGGCGACCGCGTTGTGTTTTTCGAGCCGCTGGAGGATCTCCCTCATGATGCCGGACTTATTGTCTGAATCGAGAATCCAGCTCAGAAGTCCGGCCGTCCACATCCCGCCCAGGCAGCCATTGACCTCGATCAGTCGCGTTCTTGCGCCGCAGCGCGCAGCGGCAATCGCGGCCGCTATGCCCGCCGGCCCACCGCCGCAAACGACCACATCGGCGTCTTCCACAATTGGAACGTTGCGCGCAGCTTCATGCCAGGCCTTTCCATTGGAGGTCATCTCGGCCCGCCCGGTTCCCGCAGCAAGGCTCATTCCCCCCGCGGCCGCGGCCCCGGTTTGAATAAAGCGTCTTCGGTCGATACGATTTGTCATGTCAGACTCTCCTAACAACGGAACCCTGTTATTCCGTGCGCAACCACAAGTACACGGGCGATTCATCGCACGTCAGGCTCACCATGCCCGCTTCATCGCTCACCACCGGCACCGACTCAGGACCCTGCGCCGTCAGCGGCATGCGTTCGGCACGATACGGGTTCGCGCCGGTCATCAGCGTCTTCTTGACGGCTCGGCCCGACCCCGTCGGCGACCACACAACCTGAACCTTCTCCTTCGGGTCGGTTCGCTTCGCGTATTCGTAAACGTACAGGTCGCCCGGTTTTTCCGTGACGACCCGCGAAAAGTGATAATCACCTAACGTCTTGTAAAGATGCGACACGGCATAATAAGACGGCTTCGGCTGGTAGTTCCTCGTCAGCCCGCTCGAGCCGTGCACGTGCGGCGTGTCCTCGTCGTTAAACCAGTACATGTACGCCCGGTCGAGGTCCATCGCCGAAAACACCAGATAAGCCCGAACAAGATACCGCGCCTGCTCCAACTCCGTCGAGCCGACCCAGTCCTTGAACGTGCCCTCCTTCGGGGCGGGCTTCGTCGTGGCGTCCCAGCCGAACTCGGTGATCCATATCTGCTTGCCCGGCGCGTTTCCGTTGCGCCAGTCGATGATCGCCCGCGCCTTCTTCAGGAAGTCGATGCCCGGGTCCTCCGGAAAACTCCGCCGCCACGTCGGCCAGCCTTGGACCTCCGCATACGAATGAAAATTGATCACATCATAAAGGTCCTCCAGACCCTTGACGCAGTCGACGCTCTTGGCGTACTTCTCGCTTTCGCCGACGGTCATCGCACACGTGGCCACCTTCACCTGCGGGTCGCCCGCGCGAATCCCCCTCGCCATGTTCTCGAAGATCGTGCGATAGGCCGCATCCGGGTAATCGCCGGGCTCGTTGCCGATCTCGACCGCCTCGATGAGATTCCGGTTGCCCGGCCCGAAAAACCGCGCCAGTGCAAACCCGTACGTGTTGGCGTCCCGCGCCGGATCGACCCAGTCGCCCGCCCCCAGGCCGCTGAACATGATCGACGCACTGATCGCATACCCCGCGTCCGTCCACGACCGGTACATCGTCTCCCAGTTCACGCGGTTACGCGCAAACGGAAACGTCGGCCAGAAATCCGTCTCCTTGCCCACGTCCCACGTCAAGCCGTGATAGTCCCGCACCAGCCGGCACACGTCCTTGTACAGTTCCGGCTTGAACTGGACCGTATGCACGCACATGCCCATGAAGTCCCGCATCGCCGGCTTCGGCGCCGCCTCGCCCCGCGCAAACATCGGCGCCGCAAGCATCGCTAAACCAACAACAAAAGGTGTGACTCGGTGTTTCACTTTGCATCTCCCGATTGGGTTAGTCCCTGCGAATCTTTAATCGCAGCGTCTCTTGCGCCTTCAGCCGGACCTCGATCCCGTCCTGCATGTCGCGCCCCGAATAGGTGCGGCTCGATTGTGTATCTACGTTCTCGACCGCATACTCAGAGCCGTCCTCCACGGTAAACCATTCCGGAAACTGATTAATCCGCGGCCAGTCAAGCGGCATCTTCATCACCGCCCTGTGCCGCGGCTTGTCGAACAGCAGACGTCCCTCCCACATCTCCGCGGCGGAAACCGCCAGATACAGCACGTCCTCGCGCAGCGCCGCCCCGACCACCACATCCTTGCGCCACGGCCGCACCGTCACGCCCTGCGTCTTCCACAGGCAATACATGATCGTCGTCCGCGCAAAATTCCCGTCGCCGTGCCAGCCTTCGATCACGCCGTCGTCTTTCTGAATCGCCCACATCACCTGCACGTCATGATCAATCCACTCCGCCGCCGACGCCATCGGCTCACGATTATACAGGTTCAGCGCACTCTCAATCGAGTCCGCGTGCCCGTCGGCGCTGCTGCCCTCCCACGGGTAATTTCGATAATGCTCATTAAGGCACCCCAGCGCCTTCAGCGTCGCCTCCCGGTACGCCTGCCTGCCGTCGATCAGGTACACCGTGTAGTAGCCGTTCAGCGTATATCCCCACGTGTCGCACGGATTCGCATCATGCGCCCCCGTCGCCGGATCGACCCAGTTATAGAACAGCCCATGCTCGTTCCGCCCCACCTCCAGAATGCGGTCCAGCATGCGGTGAATCGGCTCACGATACGCCGCCTTCTTCTCCGGCCGGGCAAAGTGCACGGCCGCATACAACTCGCACAATCCCGAAACAATCTCGCAGCCGTGGTCCCGCAGCCGCAGCCGTCCCGCCTTGGTCGGATGCCGCTCGCCCAACAGATAATAATCCCCAAGCCGAATCGCCCACTCCAGATACTTCGCCTCGCCCGTCATCCAGTACACTCGCGACAGCACCTGCAGCATCTCGCCGTTGACTTCCACGTTCTCCGAAACAATCCTCCCATACGGCGTGTCGACCCGCGCATGCGCCCACATCGCATCCAGAATCGCCAGCATCCGCTCGCTCCACGGACTCACCCCCAGCCACTCCGTCAGCGGCAGCAGCCCGTCCTTGATATACTCCGACGACCCGAAAATAACGCCGTCGAAGTTGACGCTGTCGCTTGCAAAACCCTGCCTGGAAAACGAGTACGTGTCCGGCATCGCCCCCACTCTGCTCGTCAGCCGCGTCTCCGTCCGCAGCATGTCCAGCATCCGCCCCGCAAACAGCTCGCGATCCGTAATCGCCGCCGTCAGCACCATGAACGGATAATTATCCGCCGCCGCGTCCTGCGCATTCCAGATGTCCCGCCCCTGCGTCAGATTCCGCGGAATCAAACCCGTCGCGGCATCCGCGTGCGCCAGCCACCCGTCCACAAACAACCGGCACCGCCGAAACCCCTCATTAGCCAGCCGCCCGTTCTCCCGCGCGATCGCGAACATGCCGTCATCCGCGCACAAAACCGGCACAAAAAACACTCCCGCAGTCAGCAGGCAGCAAATTGACAAGAGCCTCCCTGGCATCACAACCTCCTCTGAAAAGGTTTCACAGTTCATCACACAACGTCCGAACACCCGCCCTCACTGCGGTTCGAAGCGATACTGCTTCTCGAAGACCTCCTCGAAATCGTACACGTTATCGAAGTCCTCAATCGTATCGCTCTCCTGCGCCGTCATCCACTGATGCGCGATCATCAAATACACAATCTCGCCGAGATCACGTGTGTTCCGCACGCCCCAGATATTGAGCACCATCCGCGCCAGCCGCCCCCACCGCTCGATCGCCAGTTCCGCGATCCCCTGCGCCAGTTCCGCCCCGGTGATATGCCGCGGCGCGGCCGGCTCTTCCTCCTCGCTCCGAATCCGCGAAATGGTATGCCCCAACCCGTCGAACACAAACTTCAGCGCCTTGGCGTCATACCGCCCGTCGGCCTGCGAAATCTCTTCCAACGTCTTCTTCATCACTGAGTCCTCAACGCTCCGACACGGCAATCCGGCCCCGGACAGAACGCCCGCAGATTCTCCTCCGTCGTCCCCTGCGGAACCTCGCACCCCGGCATCAGGATAAACCGCCGGCCCCCCGCCGCCAGGCACTGCTCCGCCGCCGCCGCAACATCCTCCGGCGTCCCCTGCAAGAGCACCCCCGCCGGATCGAAATTGCCGCAAAGAGTAATCCCCTCCCCCACCGCACGCCGCGCCTTCTCCACCGGCACCATCCAGTCAAAATCGATCACGTCCGCCCCCGTCTTCGCCATGTGCTCGATGGTGTTGTTGATATTGCCGCAGATGTGCAGCTTGACCATCGCCCCCGCCGCGTGAATGCCGTCGACCAGTCTCTTCTCCCACGGCAGAACATGCTCGACATACATGTCCGGGCTGATCAGACTCGCCGCCGCGTCCCCCACGCCGATCATATCGGCCCCCGCGGCGACCTGCACCCGCGCAAACGCAACCGCATTCTCCACGATCACCTCACACGCCCGCGCAAACACCTCCGGCTTGTCGATCAGGTCCATCAGCGTGTTCTCCAGCCCGCGCAGGTCGCCGTACTCGGCCATGGGACCTTCCACCCACCCCAAAACGCTGTGCGTCTCGCCCACCGCCTCGGCCAGACGCCGCACACCCTCGATGCGGTCCTTCGTCCGCGGCGAATCCTCTATGTCAATCGGCCCGAGCTTGCTGATATCCCCCGGCGACTTCAGCAAGAGCCCCTTCGGCTTGCCCACGCCCTCCTCCGGCCAGTCAAACTCCATCCCGTAAGCGCTCGCCTCCCGCCACGGATCGCTGATCGCACTGATCTGATCGATCTGGAAATCCCGAGTAACCGCAATCTGCGACTCCGCTAACACCGCCGCATTCAGATAGTAATCACGATACGTCCAACCCACATACTGCGCCGCCCAGGCCATGAAAATCGGCGTAACCGCCGGCCGATCCACCGCCTCCCCCTTCAGCGTCGCATAAATTCTCTCTTTTCCCGTCATAAATCCCTCTCAAAAGTAGCGGCAAGGCGTCCCTTGCCCTCCGCGCCAACAGACTTAACAACCCTACAGAACACGGCCACAGCGCCCAAGCGCCTACCCCTTCCGGCCTGTCAATACAACACGCCCTTCATAGACATGAGTGTACCC
>JACZKQ010000161.1 GCA_014859965.1 Phycisphaerae bacterium | reverse complement strand
ACAACACCCAACCACCAATCGCCCCCCCCCTTATTATCGATCCTTCTACTCGACTACCAAACCAATCCCCCTCCTAATTAAGTACTTGCATACTCTCCTTCTCCCGCTAATCGCTAAGAGCTAATAGCTAAAGCTGATTTGCGACATTGTTCCTCCTCAGAAAAAGCCTCCCTCCCGCGTACTTTTTTTGTGCTTTTCTGTCGAAACGTGTCATTTTACCCCCCCAGAAATTGCGTTTCGCGTCGTTTCGCGTGTTTTTCAGGCAGCTTTTTTGCAGAAAATGCGCGCTTTTGTCACAACAAAACAATTCCAATATTATCTAAATACCCCATCTCAGCACCCTCGCCGACCCCCCTCTCCTGACCCGTCCCGCACCCGTTCACCACATCACAAAAAATGAACAAATTTCGCAATTTTCATTTGGCAAACAACAAATACTGCTGTATAATTTACAAATGACAGCCAAAGCCCGCCCCATCCGTGCGCAAAGGGTTGACTTTGGCGTTAAAACTGCTATAATAATGACTTACTGACAAATGGAGGCCTGCATGAAAACACCGCCGCACCGCACGGCCCGGTCACCAGAAGTCCTTGTCCGGCAAGAACTTAACAGAGGAGCTGACAGAATGCGCAACCCCATCCATACCTTATTAATGCTCGCCGCACTGCTGCTGACAGCCGCCGCCCAGCCGGCCGCCGCCCTGGTCATCAGCGAAATCATGTACCACCCCGTCGAGGAAGGCAACATTCCCTCAGGCGACGAAACCCTTGAATTCATAGAGCTTTACAACAACAAAGCCGTCTTCGAAGACCTCAGCGGATGGGCCTTCACCAACGGCATCGCCTACACCTTCCCCCCCGACACCATAATGCCCGCAAAATCCTACCTGGTGATAGCAAAAAACCCCCCCGCCCTCGAAGCGGCCTACAACATAACCGGCGTTTTAGGCCCCTACAGCGGGGCTTTGAACAACGACGGCGAACGCGTTACTCTGAGCAACGAAAACCGCGAAATCGTCATTTCCCTGCGGTATAACGACACCTGGCCCTGGCCAAACGCCCCCGACGGCACCGGCCATTCACTCATTTTAGCCAAACGCGCCGGCGACCCCGAACAAGCCTCAAGCTGGGCCTCAAGCGCATTGATCGGCGGCACCCCCGGCGGGCCGGACCAAATCCAGGGCGAAACCCCGGATCCCACAATAATGACCCTCATCGACCTCGGCCACGCCGGGCGCTACTTTAAAGGCACAAAAGAACCCTCCCCTAACGGCCAAACGCCCACCACGGCATGGACCGAAATCGCCTTCAACGACACGACCGCCGACTGGCTCGAAGGCCCCGCCGGCTACGGCTACAGCAGCGACGCCGAAGAGCTTAAGCACATCAAAACCGTGCTCAGCGACATGCGTTTTAACTACATTTCCGCGTATTTCCGGCTGCCGTTTGAGATGTCGGCCCAGGAGATCGCGCTCGTTTCAGAGCTGCGGGCGGACGTGAATTACGACGATGCGTTCGTGCTGTATCTCAACGGCACGCGGATCGGTGATTCCGGCACCATAGTGGGCAATCCGCCGCCGTACAGCCAGCCGTCGACCACTTCGTCGGACTATCCGACGATGAGCCTGAATCTTACTGCGTATGTGTCGAGCCTTGTTCCCGGCAAGAACGTGCTTTCCATGCAGTTCCACAACAACAACATCAGCAACAGCTCCGACTGTCTTGGCAGCGTGATTCTGCGGGCGGTGATTCAGCCTGCCACCAGCGGCGGCGAGGACCTTCGGGCACGGGTTGTGATTAATGAACTGCTGACCAACAGCGACGCGGCGCCGGACTGGCTGGAGCTGTATAATCCGGGTCCCATTGCGGTGGACCTGAGCCACTGTTACTTGAGCGACGGGCGATTCGATCTTTTGCAGTACAAGATTCCTGACGGGGTGGTTTTGCAGCCGGGCGAGTTCTGGGCGGTGACCCAGGGGTTTGCACCGGGCGGTTTTCCGTTCGGTCTGGGCTTTGCTGGGGAGACCGTGTTTTTGACGGCGGCGACGGACGGTCCGGACCCGCAGCCGATCCGGGTGCTGGACGCGGTGCGTTTCGGGCCGCTGCCGGCGGATGTCACGATTGGGCGGTATCCTAACGGGGCGAACAACTTCGTTGCGCTGTCGGCGCCCACGTTCGGCGGGCCCAATGCGTATCCGCTGATCAACGACATTGTGATCAACGAGATCATGTATAATCACGGGACGCGCGACCCGAACCGGGCGGAGGACGACTACACGTATGTCGAACTGCACAACAAGGGCGTTTCGCCGGTTTCGCTGGAAGGCTGGGCGTTCACCGACGGTGTCGAGTATGAATTCGAAGCGGGCGTGACCATCGCCCCGGGGGGCTATCTGGTTGTCGCGGAAAATCCTGATTTTCTGATGACGATTTATGACAACCTGACGGCGGGCGTCAATTTGTTCGGTCCGTGGAGCGGGCGGCTGAGCAATTCGTCGGAGCGTGTTCGGCTTTCGTACCCGATTGTGGAGATCGACGCCGGTACGGGAGAGCCGCGGACGCACATGGTGACGGCCGACGAGGTGACGTATTACGACGGGGGGCGGTGGCCCAAATGGGCCGACGGCAGAGGGGCGAGTCTGGAACTTATCGACCCGCGCGCCGACAACAATGTGCCGGACGCCTGGGCCGACAGCAACGACCTGCCGAAAACATCCTGGCAGTCTTTTTCTTTTACCGTGAATGCAGGCGATCCTCAGTACAGCCACGACACGGTCAACATTTTTGATATGATGCTGCTCAATGCGGGCGAAGTGCTGCTGGACGACTTGCAGGTACGGATTAACGGCAGCCAGCGGCTCACCAACAGCGGGTTCGAATCCGGCACGAGTTCCTGGCGTTTTCTGGGCAATCACGTGCAGTCGCGCGTGACCTCTTCGGGCCACGGGTCGGGCTCGGCGCAGGCGCTGCACCTGATCGCGACGGGGCACGGCGATCCTGGGGCCAATCGCATTAATCAGTCGATCGCGAACGTGAATGCGGGTTCGGTAACGTTCAGCGGACGGGCCCGGTGGCTGCGGGGCAGCCGCTACCTGCTGATGCGGGTGGCGCGCGAACTGGCGCCGGTGCAGCCGCCTCGGCCGTCACACGCTTTCGAACTGGCGGCGCCGTTGAACATCGGCACGCCGGGGCGGCAGAACAGCGTATATGCGCCGAATCGCGGGCCTGAAATCGGCATGGTGCGGCACGATCCGGTGCTGCCGGCCGGCGGCGAGCCGATTGTGGTGACCGCTCAGGTTACGGACGTCGACGGCGTAGATTCGGTGACCTTGTACTACCGCTCCGAGGGACAGAGCACGTTCACTGCGGCAGCGATGCGGGACGACGGTTTGGGCAGCGATGCGGCGCGCCATGACGGGATCTATACGGGGGTGATTCCCGGGGCCAACGTCGGCACGATGCGGGCGTTTTATGTCGTCGCCTCGGACGGGGCGGCGGGGACGCGATTTCCCACGCTGCTGCCGACGACGGCGAATGTGCCGGTGCGGACATGCCTGGTGCGGGTGGGCGATGCGCCGGTGACCAGCGCGTTCGCCACGTACCGGGTGTGGATGTCCAACGACGTGGTCAACACGTTTGCTTCGCGGGCGAATCTGTCAAACGAGCTGATGGACTGCACGTTCGTTTACGACAACACGGACGTTTTCTATAATTGCGGCATCCGGTTCCGGGGCAGCCCGTTTGTCCGAAGCGGCTCAGGCCGCTACCCGACCGGCCAGTTTGCCTATCGTATCAAATTTAACGCAGATCAGCGCTATCGCACGATGGAGGAGATCAACCTGGACAACACCGAAGGCGGCGGCCGCGGCCCGCTCCAGGAACGGGCATCGTATTACTTCTACCGCCGCATGGGACTCCAGTTCTCGTCGCAGGAATACGTGCGTCCGGTACTCAACGGCTATGCATACCACAGCTATGAGGACGTCCAGAAGATCGAGGGCGACTACGTCGACGTGTGGTTTCCGGACGACAACAACGGCTATATCCATAAGATAGACGACTATTTCGAGTACAACGCCAATGGAACGGGCCACAGCAATCTGGATGAGGGTCTCAAGTACGACGCGGCGCATCCGCTGCTGAAGGAAACGTACCGCTGGGCCTTCGAGAAGCGCGGGCATCGCGAGAACGACACGTGGGACCACTTGTTCGAGTTCGCCGTTGCGATGAACACGCCTTCCAGCAGTCCGGGTTACGAGGCGGCGATCGAGTCGGTGATCGACCCGCGGCATTTCGCGAAGGTATTAGCGATCCGGCATGCCGTCGGGGACTGGGACAGCTATGGTTATAATCGCGGCAAGAACAACTACTTTTACTATGCCCCCAACGCGAACCGGTGGTACCTGCTTCCGTGGGACATCGACTTTACGTTAGGGTCCGGAGACTCGGCCACTGCAAACATCTTCACCGTGAATGCCTGGCAGTTTCCGGAGGTGTACCAGTTCCTGAATCATCCGACCTACCGGCGGATGTATCTGGAGGCGTTTGCGGAACTGGTCAGCGGCCCGTGGCGGACCTCTTACGGCACGGGCAATCCGCCGACGCCGTTTGACCGGTTTCTCGACGATGCGGCGGCGGCGCTGATTGCCGACGGGGCCGGTGACGGACGACGCGATGGCATAAAGGCCTTTGTGCGGGACCGCCGGGCGTATATCCTGACGCAGATACCGCCGATTGTGTTCGAGATCACAACGAACGGCGGCAACGATTTCTGCACGTCTTCGGCGGCACCCACCATCGAGGGGTCGGCGCCGCTTGGGGTGACGGGAATCGCCGCTAACGGAATAGCCCTGGCGGCGAGCTTTAGCGGCAACAATACATTCCGCGTCGATGTTCCCGTCGAAATGGGGAGCACGATGGTGGTTCTGCAGGGTTTGAACTCGCAGGGACAGCCGGTCGAAGGTGCGACGGACTCGATTCTGGTGACGCGCGTGCCGCCTATTGAGGTGACTTCGGTGACGCCGAACCTGCTGTGCAACACGGGCACGTCGGCGCTGACGCTTTACGGGAATGGCTTCGAGCCCGGCTCGGCGACCACGGTGGCGCTGACGAGCGCTTCGGAGGAGATCGGCTTCGACGCGCTTTACGTGCAGAGCAACAGCTCGTTCGACGCCATTCAGGCAGCGACGGTGCTGCTGAACAACCCATCGGGCGGCGTCGGCGATGCGGTTGAGGCGGTTCACGAGGTGATCAACCTGTACCAGACCGGCTCGGAGGGGATTTTTGTTCCCAGCCAGCCTTTTGCGCCGCCGTTCAATGTGGGCGATCCGTCGAATTTCGCGGTTCGCTTTACGGGGTATGTTTACGCTTCTTCGCCGGGCGTGCGTTATTTTGGGGTGAACAGCGACGACGGCTTTGCCCTTTGGATCGACGGTCAGCTTGTGGGTGAATACGCCAGCCCGCGGGGGCCGGCGACGACGGACGTGAACGGCAACCGGACGGCGGGGACGATGACGTTTAACTTCCCGGCGGCGGGGACGTATTTCCTGCAACTGGACTTTTTCGAGAACGGCGGCGGCGAGGAGATCGAGTTTTTCCAGACCAATTCCACGGGCGGCAACCCGCAGTTGATCAACGGGGGTTCGGAACTGCTCGTCTACCGGAACAACGTGATGCGGATCAACGCGACGAACGTGGTCATCGAGAGCGGGTCGCAGATGACGTGCGACGTGAATGTTGGCGGGGCTCTGCCGGGGCTGTGGAAGCTTGTGGTCACGCCGGAGTGCGGGCAGGCG
>JACZKQ010000160.1 GCA_014859965.1 Phycisphaerae bacterium | reverse complement strand
CCGCCATTTTGCGCCAGGATTCGCTGGTAGTTCCAATTAGAGCCGGGGTGATCAAAAGAGGCGTCCAACTCTTTGATGGACGTGAGCAGGAGACGGGAGCCCGGGCCATCGGCGACAAGGAAGTCGGTTGGATGCATTTTCCTTGTATTGCAAAGGACAGGGTTTTCTCCCGTTACTTTTATCTCAGAGCCCCCATAGGCCCTTAACAAGGTGTTCTCCATGGTCTCCAACGCAGGTAAACTCATCTCTGTTCCATCATAGGCGTCAAAGATTTGCCAACCCAAGCTGCTTTCTTTCACAGTTTTCAAGGAACTGAATTCGGCGAGGTGGCCACCAGACCTGCTTTCGATATATAGATTTTCGTAATGGCGCGGGCCGGTGATGTATTCCAAACCTGACAAGTCAATGACTCCGCCATTTCGCGCTACGATTCGCTGTGTATTCCAAGAAGAACCCGGGTGATCAAAAGAGGCGTCTATGGTCGCCAGACTGCGGAGGTCCAGCAGTGAATGCGGACCGTCGCTCTCGAAAAGCGTTGCCGCCCCCAAGTCTCTAGATGAGTATTCTGGCGCCGCGATTCTAATAATCCCACCGAGATTAGCTTTCAGCGTTGCCTTGTTGCCGACAAACTGCGCGCTAGGGCCCACCGCTTCGAATTTAGCTCTGTCTGCTTCAATCCGGCCGCTGATCAATGCGTCGTTTAACACCCTGTATGTTGCCGGCCACCGCTTGAACTCATCTCCCGCCTGCGTTATTTGAAGGCTTGCCCAGTGGCCGACATCCTTGCTGCCCTTGGAGGTGACACCAATGATTGTACCAATTGCGCTTGCGTAGACATCGGTGTTGGTGCAGCTTGCGCCTACGATCTTGGGCGACTCGTCATCCAGACTGCCATCACCATCAGTATCGATAAGCATCGTAATATTGTTTGTCGCCGAACTGAGCGGGCTCAGATGGTACCGTGCTCCGGGCAGCAATCCCGAAATCTCCCACGCTAAGATTTCATCGGAGCCTCCCCCGTTAACCAACAGGTAGTCCTGCAGCAGCGCGTCCGTGCCCTCGTTGCTGTAGCCGCAGACGTTGCCGACGATGGAAAATGTTACCGGTGTGTTTACGCCGTAACTCGTCTTGAGCACAATAGACGGGTTTGCGGCGGGCGCCAGTCCCTCGCCGGGTACATTGAATGCATTCCAATACGTGCAGCCCCAAGTGGGATTGCAGCGTTTTCTGTTTTCCGTCAGCGGCACAGGCAACTGGGCCCCCGTCGTCCCTCCCTGCCCCTGAAAGTCGATAAACCAGGATTCCACATACCACAGCTTGAATGTGCTGTTCGCCCCTAACGTGAAATTGTTAACCGCGACCTGGCCGCCTGTTCCGGCCCCGCAGCCGTCGAAGTCCACGGTCTTGCTGGCGCCGATAATCGCATCAAAGGTGAGCGGCCCCTGGTTAGCGGGTACAATATCAATGTCCCAGTTGACGCCGTCGCAATAATTCTTGCCGTCTCCGCCGCCATCCCATGTGGCCGGAAAATGAATGGCAGTCGCCGACCCGCACACACCCACCACCATCGCCCATACGCACAATGCTCTCAGTAAACAACTTGAACCCGACATGGCGTCCTCCTCTGAAGGTTACACATAATCCACTCTCCACGCAAGTCTGGCACCCGGGCCAGCACATTAGGTTAGAAATGCACACATTACCCGAAGAATTGGGCCGCGGGCAATCGGTAGTAATACCTAATTTTCGAAGGGTAAAACTACTTAGAAAAAACAGCTCCGCTTCTGCTCCTGGCCAATTGAAACTGCGCACCGCAACCATCCATTTTGGCGAGATGGCTCATCTCACCTCCTCCCTCTTTGTGTCATCACGCGTCCTAATTCCGCTGATCCGAACAGACGCTTGAGGTGCACAGGTCTGTCGCATTCTCGGGCATCCCAAACCCGCACCTGCGGCGACCTTCGAGAGCAAAACCGCTTGGGCAGAGGCCAAAATTGGAAGCATCTTTTCGCCGGGGGGGGAATTTTGGCCTCTGGGGCCCCGAGCGGTTTTGCTCGGTCCACGCGGCACCGTTCTCCGCAGCGCGCTTTGAAAACAACGCGTTCGACCTAAGGTGACCCGCCGGCCTTCTAACCCTCCTCCCCCGGAAAATTCAAATAAGCAAACTCCCCAAACAACTCCCTCGCCTTCTCATCATAAGCCCTCGCCGCCTGCACCTCATCCTTAAAACAGCCCAGGTGCAAAATCTTCCCATCGCGGCAGATCCTGACAGTCCATGACCGCCCCAGTTTGCTCCATGACACGCCCTTATACCGCGACGAACCGTCCCGATGCGGCCGCAGGTTACGGTTGTTCTGACTCTTCCTGCACAGCCGAAGGTTCTTTCGAGTATTGTTCATCCCGTCGTGGTCGATGTGGTCCACAACCCACCCCTTCGCCGCATCCATAATAACGCGGTGCATGGCCAGGCCCCTTGCCTTGACCATGGCATAGCAGTTCGCGGGGTAGTGTACAGCACACCATTCAAAACCCGCCACCTTCTCATAGTCCGCCGCGTCAACCCTCGCAAACGGCCCGCCTTTCACAGGCACAAGCCGTTCACCCGAATACAGATCGGCGGCCTCCTCCATCAGCCCAAACGCATCCCTCCCGGCCTTAAACTCGTCGCACGTATTCTGCGGGTGCGTCGCCCGGCAAGACCGCCGCCCCGACCGCGACCGCACGCAGATCAGCAAAGGCGGATGATGGCCCTCCACCAACTGCGCAAACCGGCACCACCGGCAAGTCGCAGTCTCCATCACCCTCATAATCCCAACTCCAAAA
>JACZKQ010000159.1 GCA_014859965.1 Phycisphaerae bacterium | reverse complement strand
CATAATTCCCCAAACAAATCCCAAACCCCAAAGTAAAAATCAGTAATGGGAGGTGCCAAACACCAGTAAACGTCGCCTGTGTCATTGAATGGCTGTGTAGCACAAAGAAGCAGAAAAGAGGGCCGAACAATGAAAACCCACGTCGCCAATAGCAACAACCGCAAAACCCCCGCCGCGCAACGCATCGCCGCTGTCTGCATCCTCTCCACCCTCTTACTCACCCCAATGTTCGCCAATGCCCAAGAGCCCACGACCGTCACCGCCACCCCCGAAGAGCAGCAAAAAGCCATACAACTTGCCGGCCAGGACCACGCCGCCCTCCTCAACTTCCTCATCGACCGATACGACAGAAACGTCCGCGACTACACCGGCACGTTCCTCAAACAGGAAAAAATCGACGGCAAACTCACCCCAAACCAGAAAATCGCCTTCAAATTCCGCCAGCAGCCCTTCTCCGTCTTTATGGAATGGCTGGAAAACCCCGTCGGCGCAGACAAAATCCTCTACGTCGAAGGCCAAAACGACGGCAAAATGCTCGCCCACCCCACCGGCCTCATATCATGGGTCAAATCCGTCAAAATCGACCCCGAAGGCCGCCAGGCGACGAAATCCTCCCTCTACCCCGTCACCCGCTTCGGCTTCCGCTCCAACCTCGTCCAGACCCTTGAAGTCTACCGCGACGCCGCCGAAAAAGACCACGCACAAATCGCCTTCACCGGCCCCGAAACCGTCGCCGGCCGACAGGTCCTCACCTTCGAACGAACACTCCCGCACGGCCAATACGAAAACCCACGCCTCACCGTACGACTCGACCTCGAATACCTCCTCCCAACCGAAATCATCGCAACCGACCAGAACGGAGACCTCATCAGCCACTACACCTACACCGACCTGAACTTCAACACCAACCTGACAGACCAGGACTTCGCCGGCCTGAACTAACCCCCCCCGGCCACCGCAAGAATATCGCCGTTCCACTCGTTGCAAGCGATCCCGTTCTGCTTTATAATTCCGGATCGACCTCTGATGGTAACGGAGACCCTGCTATGGCGATAAGATCAACATCGGCTGGCAACATAGATCATCAGGCGGCCACGCGCGCATAACTGAAAAGGAAACCACGCACCCATGTTCCAGCAAGCCTTCAAAAACATCGACGACGTCCTCTGGAAAGAGATCACCGCACCCCACAAGAAATCCTCGACCAAATCGCAAAAACTGACGCCGAAAGCGCAAAGGTCCTCCAAACCATAAGGAGCCTGTAATGAGCGAACTTGCCGCCAACGATTACGCAACCCGCATCCGCCGCGGCCAATATCAGGCGCTCCGCGCCGCCAACAAGGAGTTGGTCGATCTCTACTGGGATATCGGCGAGTCCCTTCACCGCAAACAAGAGAGCCTGGGCTGGGGCAAATCCGTAGTCGAAACGCTGGCCTCCGATCTTCAGATCGAATTCCCGGGCAGAAACGGCTTTTCCGCACAGAATCTCTGGCTGATGAGACAGTTTTATGTCCAGTACAGCGAGCGGCAAAAACTCCAACCACTGGTTAGAGAAATCAGTTGGGCCAAAAACCTCGTGATCATGGCGCGCTGCAAGGATGACCTCCAACGCGAATTCTACCTCCGCGCAACTGCCCGATTTGGCTGGACAAAGGCCGTCCTCCAGCACCAGATCGACAACAAAAGCTACGAAAAGTACCTCCTCAACCAGACCAATTTCGACCAGACCCTGCCTCCCGCCATCCGCGACCAGGCCGCCCTCGCCGTCAAGGATCACTATACCTTCGACTTTCTCGGCCTGGCCGACAAACATTCCGAACGCCAGCTCGAGCAGGCCCTCGTGCAGAACCTCCGCCGCTTTCTCTCCGAGATGGGCGGCGCATTTACCTTTGTCGGCAACCAGTACCGCCTCGAAGTCGGCGGCCGGGAATATTTCATTGATCTCCTGCTCTTCCATCGTCGTCTCCGCTGCGTCGTAGCTATCGAGCTGAAGATCGGCAGCTTTGAACCCGAACACAAAGGCAAGATGGAGTTTTACCTCGAAGTCCTCGACACGCACCATCGCATGGACAACGAAAACGCACCCATCGGCATCATTATCTGCCGCGACAAAAACGAGACCATCGTCGAATATGCCCTCCGAACAACAAATAAGCCCATCGGCGTCGCCACCTACACCGTCGTACCCGAACTCCCCGAACCCTACAGAAACGAACTCCCAAGCCCGCAGGCCATCGCGGAACGGCTCCGACTCTGGGATCACCAAAGGCGCACGCAAGACGAATAAGACCCAATGCAGAGAACGCCAAAACGCGCCAAACCATCCGCGGGCTGCTGTGACAAACGGATGGCCACTCAAACGACTGCCCGATGTCTGTGCCTTGGACAAATGTCAAGGTCTCCACACAGATATTCCTTACGTCGGCCTGGAACAATTGAGTCGCATCACGGGCGACTTATCGCTTCAGTCGCACCCGCCGCCGAGTTTATTCGAGGGACTGAGTTTAACGAAGGTAGATCCATTCCACCAGAACGTTCTTACCAGCTTTCGCTTACATACGCGCCAACACTCAGCCTTCCGCATGGATGGCCCGTTCTACCGCCCATTGCCGGTCAGGACTCAGCGATCAAGGAACCCAATATATTTCCCTTTACGGTTCTACGAGCCAACGAAAGTGTCGCGAGGCTTCTTATAACATAGTTCCTGGCTTATTACATCGTTCCCGGCTCAATGTCTGCCTCACGGCGCCGCCGGCTTGTCATACCCCCCAATGATGTCGCCCGCAAGCTCGTTCAGGTAATTCTCCACGTTGGTGTACCCATTCGCCGCAAACGCCGCCCCGTCGCTGGCATTGTCCGGATCCAGCCCGTGCGCCTTCTCCCACGCATCGGGCATCCCGTCGTGGTCAGTGTCCGGCGGAGGCGCCGGCGCCCCCGCCGCCAGGTCCGGCCACGGCCCGCCGCCTTTCACGCGGTATGTACCCGTCCCGTCGCGCACGTCCTTGATAATCCGCAGATCCACGGCATCACGCCAGGGCCTGCACGCCCCGACGCTCTCCAGGACCTTGTCCAACAGGTCGCCTGCCGCATCCAACTTCACCGCCGGCGCCGCAAATGGCTTGCCCGCATCGTACTGCGCCTGCTCCACCAGGTGCGTGCTGCCGTCGTGCTTATACTCGTAATAATCCCACGTATTCACGCCATGCCCCACCCAGTCATTCGCTGAGCCGTTGGGGCTTCGCGGCCCCCGGTTGCCCGAAAGGTACACCCGCGTCCCCCCGGCCTCGGCCGCCGACCCGTCAATCCGCACCGGCCCGCCGTTACCCACATTCAGATAAGGATACCCGCTCTCCGGCCCCGCCAGCCAGATGTTCGCCACCACGTTGCCGAACACCGAACTGTTCAGCGCAAATTGCCCGAACACCGCACTGTTGTTTCCGCTCCAGTTATAGATCACGTTATTGCAAAAGTCGAACACCTTGGCGCGCTGCATCAAGGGCGTTCGCGACCCCACGTTGGCATACAGGTTGTGGTGCAGCGTAACATTCTTCGGCCCCCGGGTGCCGCCGATGTGATTGCCCATGTCCGCTTCAGCGATAATGTTCCACTGAAACGTCGCCCGATCCAGGTACGAGCCGTACCAGTCCAACTGCGTATCGCTGCCCCAGCACACCGAGCAGTGATCGACAATGACATCGTGTACGCCGGGTTCCGCCGTTCCATAAAACAGGATGTTGTTGCCCGCGTCGTGCTGCATGCCCCCGCCCATCCGGACCCGCAGGTGTCGAAGGATGATGTCGTGTGCCCCGTTGACGCACCATACGCCCCAGTCCCCCTCCGCCTTTCCGTTGCCCTTCATCTGAACGCCGCCCGGCGAGGTCTGCCCCGCCACCGTCAGGTAGGGCGAACTCACCCGGATCGCACTCTCCAGCGTAATCGTCCCGCTCACTCGAAAAACAACGATCCGCGCACCCGCCGCTTCCATCGCGCACCGCAGACTCCCCTCGCCCGAATCATTGAGATTCGTAACTTCAATAACCCGTCCCCCGCGGCCCCCGCGAGCATTGGCCCCAAATCCTTCCGCCGTCGGAAACGCCTTCACCACCGCCGCACCCGCAGCGCCAACCGCACAACAAAGAGCCGCCGCCACGCCCCAACAAAACCAGGGACAGCCACCTGTTTTCCCTCGTAGAGGCACTCCTCGCAGGTGCCCGTCGCGCATACTTGCTTGCACAGTCTTCCCTCTCTTCTTAAATTCGTTTAACAAAGCTTTTACCGGCGCCGCCAACTCCCGCCTCTCGGGGTTAATTACAGGTAGGGTCTCATTTTTTTATAGACGGCTTAGGTCCACGCTTCAATGCGTCCACGATTATCCGCTGCCGAAAGCTCCACGTCAAGACCAACCGCATCCGATTTCCGCTCGAACTCACCAGATCCGGGTTCAGCACGTGATCCGCGTCGAAGATGCCGATGATCTCGCCGGCGGCCTGCCGAATACCCATTTTGGCCACTCTGTCATTGCGAGCACCTGATCCGGCTGCGCCGGGAAGCATGCGAACGAAAATGGCTGACTAACATCGTCATTGCGAGCGAAGCGAAGCAATCTCAACCCCTGCGACACCTTGTGGATAGCGCGCCAAACCCCCTGCGACCTGCTAATACACTTCCCGCCCAATCCCTCAGTCCCGCCCAACTCAGTCAATATGGTCAATAAGGTCAATACGGTCGAAGTGCCCACTGAACGCGTACCTTTAATTCTGCTAGTCCCCTTTCCCCCTTCAATTCACCCTCTACCAACGTATCGCCATGTCTTTGTACTCAAACGCCACACAGGCCTCAGATCCAGAATGAGTAGCGTCTCGCACAAGTTTGTCAACTTCACGTCTGACCGAATCCCATTTGGTGCGGAATGACCTGTACTCTCTGCTCCAGCTTTTTGTTGCCTGCTCCCTTGATCTTCCTTCCAACGCGACAACACCGTCTTGAGTTGCAATACACCGTGGGCTACGCTCGTACAACTCATGTTCGGAAAGAAGAACTGTCTTCGATCCGCTCCTCGCAACAAACACTCCCGTGTAGGCGGTATCAAAACCAAAGAACGCCTTGTAATAATTCGCACGACATAAGCGATCTTCCTCCAAGGCTTGGAAGAACTGTTCGAGCCTGTCCGCAGCAACATGTGCCGTGTGGTATGGTGCGCCTCCTTCTAACATGTCTTTGGAGTGAATCACCGTCCCATTTGCCCATACGGCAACGATCACATTAGGGACATCACTGTTCGCTGCAAAATAATCATCCACAAATACTGCCACACACGGCAATTCCTTCATGCCGCTCTCTACGGGGATTCTGACCACGTCGTGACGGTTTTTACTGCACCCGCAAAGGATGCCAGCCACCAACAACAAGCACCCTGTCCACTGCACAAACCGCGTGCTGCCGTCCTCCCGGCGGATCGATAGCCCAGAAAGACCTCTTACACGGCACCTTATGTCCTTTGGTACCTTATGTTCTTGTCCGTCCATCACAAAAGAGTCCTCCCGGTCCGGCGTGCCGCCATCGACGAGATAGTCGGCATCCGTCAAACGCTCCAGATTACGTTCCAGTTCTTTAAGAAAAGTACCGGACACTTTAATTTACCGGGCTGTAATAGAACCGCGTAACCACAGAGGGTACCAGCCGACGAAGTCTTTCTTCTCCCTGATCCTTCTGCCCAAGGCGTCATAATCATAGAGTGCCACAGTGACCTCGCTGGAGTCCTCAATCTTGACGACGCGATTCTCGTAGTCGTACCAGTATGTGTAGCTGTCCTTGTCCTGTGTCGTGTTTCCGGCCGCATCGTAGGCACACGTCACGTCATACGGCCCGCCCGCGGATGCGTCGTAACGGTTCGTCGCGCTGTCGAGCGCATAGGTGTCGGCGGCCGTATCGCGCTTGGTGACACTCGTTCGATTGCCCAGATTGTCCATGACAAAACGCCTCGGCATTGAATCGTGGTACGTAATACCCGGTGGCCGCTCAGATTACCCTCTTGTCATCAAAAATGTACCGGACACCTTTAATTTACCCCGGTGCGATTAACTCTCTTGCTCTTCCTCGCCTCTTTCCAATTTCAGCCTTTCCAGCCAATATCCTTCTAGTGCAACCTGAGGTTCCTTGTGAGGGAAATCTTCCGTATGATAATTGCGCAGGAATTCCAAAACCCCCACGATAGCGTCCACCTGATGATATGTTAGGGGCTTCATGCGGCACAAGAAAGTGTACCAGTCAACAGCTTCTTTCTCCTTGTACAGCTCAGGGTAATAGAGTTTTTGGTAACTGACAGGATCAAGTAGGCTAAACACGGTATCTTGCACAATCTCAGGCACTTTGCCATAGTCCTTAACTGTGGCGAGAAGGAACGCGGGCAAAAAGAACCTATATGCTCGAAAGTGCAGAAAAGTGATACTGGCAATGCAGTAGTTGTTAAGGAACTTGGAATCGAGTTCGCGCCAATCTTTGCTTCTCAGTGCGTCCGCAACTTCCTTTTCCTCAAGACCATCGGCAGGGGCAATCTCATCATCGCCCGGATATTCAATGCCAGAAAAAGCATTGTATATTTTGCTGGCCAGCCTAGCGATTTCAGCGCCTTCTTGACTCATCTTCATTACCACGGATAATCAGGATCATGGGTTGGCCGTTGCCAACTCTAAGCATTTCAGGTATCTATTGCGTGCATCTTGCATGGCCTTTGTATGGTCTCCGACTCCTTTATGGTCTTTTCCGACTGAATCGGGATAGCACCACCACTTCATTGCCAATCTCGAATTGTAACACATGCCCGTAACAATTAGTTTGAACTTAAGTACTTCCGGGCTATCTGTGCCTTTGCACGACAGACCCTCGGCAGGGCCTTTGCACGTTGCGTAAATAGTCGCATTAATCATCTTTTCAACAGCCTTAGGACAACGACGACGATTCTGCTGTCTTGGACATAATGGCCCTGGCTTGGAGATCGGGTTGACAATAGGAAGAAGTATCGGATACGGTAAGAGCACAACGCCCGGACCAGGTACGCTCCCTGGCGTTGCACCGGGAGGAGGCGTTGCACCGGGTGGAGGCGTTGCACCGGGTGGAGGCGGATTGATGGTAATGGGCGGTGGAGAAGGGTCGACGCGTGGAGTCTCTCTAACGCGAATTCGTATTGTTGGTGACGGACATCTCGACAGAGCCTCGGCCACTTCCTGCGCGGTATAAAGCCCCGTAAGCGTTAAGATCGCGATGATCTCCTCCGCAGTGTAGCCCGACGCAACCATTGCGCAAACATCTTTATATAACAGCCCACTTGGGTCTACATAAATGACCGGATTGTCCCCAACGTATTCATATAGATTCATCCCGTCGATGTAGTTCAGTAAATCCTGCTGCGTGAACCGTCCCGCATACGTATCATAATCCCTGCGCCGGTAGTGCATCCTGTCAAGGCCGCCATTATCGAAGACATCCAAACGTCGGCCGGTGAAAGTGTACGGGTTGTTTTTGGCTGAGGCGCTTGCGGTGAGGTCGTCGCCAGTGAACCATATATCGTCGTTGCCGTCGTCAGTGTACGCCAGGATGGTGCCGTAGGCATCGTACTCGTAGCGTTCGACTACGGTGCCGGTGCCGTCGAGCAAGATGGCCGTGGAGTACAGGTGGTCGTGGCCGTAGTAGTAATCCTTGCCGTCGCTTTGGCGGTGCATGACCAGCGGCTCGTCGATGTAGTTGCCGTAGACGAAATACCGCAACTGCACCGCCTGCGGGCCTGTGGCGTCGTACTCGGCCAGGCATTGCCATTCAGGATTGTAATAATAGAGGGTCGTCGCCGAAGCGATGGAATCGATCACCCTAATGCGGCGCCCGAGGCCATCGTAGGCCATCTCCGCGACATCATTCCAGCCGCCGGAGCCGTCGGGCTTCTGAATCTTAACGACACGGTTCTCATAGTCGTAGGAGTATTTGTAGCCATCCTTATCCACCGTAAGATTGCCCGCATCATCATAATCGAGGTTCGCTGCGTCGATGGAATTATACCGATTTGTGAGCGTGTCCACAGTAAAGCTCACCGTCCCATCTTCACGCAAGGTCTGATTGCCGGTCCTGTTGCCAAGCGCATCCATCACAAACGCCTCAGTATCCGAATCGTGATATGTCACATCCGTCAAGCGATCCAAGTCATCGTAGTCGTAATCATTATACTTGTTCGCCCCGCGATGGACAAGGTATTTTCTATCGATGTTATTCTCGTCCGTTTCGTAGGTGTAACTGAACTTCGCCACGGAAACCCCATAATCGATCTCTGTAACCCGGCCCAGATTGTCATACTCAAACCCGGCCGCCACCCCCGGCACATCATAAGACCGCCTCGCCACCCGCGGGCCGATGTAGTCATAGGCGACCAGTTCGTCCTGACCTCTGCTCTGAAAAGAGCAGGCTGTACGCACTTCTTATCATTCCGGGTGTTCCCGCAAGGGACATGATTGACTGGGGCCCCGAGCGGTTTTGCTCGGCCCACGCGGCACCGCCCTGCGCCGCGCGCTATGAAAACAACGCGTTCGCCCTAAGGTGACTCGCCGGCCTTCAGCCTCCCCTCCCCCGGAAAATTCAAATAAGCAAACTCCCCAAACAACTCCCTCGCCTTCTCATCATAAGCCCTCGCGGCCTGCACCTCATCCTTGAAACACCCCAGGTGCATGGTCTTCCCGTCGCGGCAGATCCTGACAGTCCATGACCGCCCCAGTTTGCCCCATGACACGCCCTTATACCGCGACGAACCGTCCCGATGCGGCCGCAGGTTACGGTTGTTCTGATTCTTCCTGCACAGCCGAAGGTTCTTGCGAGTATTGTTCATCCCGTCATGGTCGATGTGGTCCACAACCCACCCCTTCGCCGCATCCATAATAACGCGGTGCATGGCCAGGCCCCTTGCCTTGACCACGGCATAGCAGTTCGCGGGATAATGCACAGCGCACCATTCCAAACCCGCCACCTTCTCATAGTCCGCCGCATCCACCCTCGCAGACGGCCCGCCTTTCACAGCCACAAGCCGTTCGCCCGCATACAATTCAAGAGCTTCCTCCTTCATCCCAAAAGCATCCCTCCCGGCCTTAAACCCGTCGCACGTATTCTGCGGATGCGTCGCCCGGCAAGACCGCCGCCCCGACCGCGACCGCACGCAGATCAGCAAAGGCGGATGATGGCCCTCCACCAACTGCGCAAACCGGCACCACCGGCAAGTCGCAGTCTCCATCACCCTCATAATCCCAACTCCAAAA
>JACZKQ010000158.1 GCA_014859965.1 Phycisphaerae bacterium | reverse complement strand
TCTCTATGGCGGAGATGGTTCGGGCCGATTGGCGCGGGCAGGAGGAGCGGCTGGGCCGAACGCCGGGGTCGCCGGAAGCGATAGAGGCGGTCGTGAAGCGAGCTGCGGGGCTCCTGGCCGATATGGGCGCGGCGGCGGGAGGGCCGGACGTGGCTGCGGAGGCGGCCGAACTTCGGCGGCTGACGGATCGGGCGGCGGGCGCTGCGGCGCTGGCTGAGGCGGAGCGCGTGTCGCTGTATGAGGCGGTTCGGGCGGTGGTGCGGCGGCTGATTGTGAAGCATCCCCTCGTGGCGTCGCAACCGATTGTGTTCATGCAGCGGCACCGGGCGGTTGGCTATATGCTGTACGAATATCTCGGCTGGTATTATGCATACGGGTACGATCCTTCGAATGGGGCGAGGAATTCGAAATTCAGCACGCCTGCGACCGGCGGCGGCGTTTATCTGCTGGAGGAGCCGGGGCGGTCGATGAAGGCCAGGGAACTCACCGGCGGCAGGCTGGGGCCGGGGCATTACGTGACGCTTTCCATGTCGTTCGATGGAAAGACGCTGTACTTTTCTTTTGCCGATCCGGCGGGGAAGGACCCTTACTCGCTGCCGGGTTATGAGCGGATGCCGACAGAGGCGGGGGCGAAGTATAACACGTTTCATATCTTCGCTATGGATGCGGACGGTTCAAACATTCGTCAGTTGACGGATGGGCCGGATGACGATTTCGATCCGTGTCCGCTGCCGGATGGTGGGATCGCGTTCGAGTCGACCCGGCGGGGGAGTAAGCTTCGCTGCGGGGGCGGGAGCCCGGAGATTGTCTATACGCTGCACCGCATGAACAGCGACGGCAGCGACATCCGCACGCTGTCTTTTCATGAGACGCATGAATGGCACCCCAGTGTGCTCAATGACGGGCGCATTGTCTTTACGCGGTGGGATTATGTCGACCGCAACGCGGCGAAGTTTCATGGGTTGTGGACGTGCAACCCGGACGGGACCAATCCCGCCGTTTTGTTCGGCAACTATACGACGCGGCCGTGGGCGAGCTATCAGGCCAAGGCGATACCGGGTTCGAATCGCATTGTCTTTGTCGGGGGCGGGCACCATGCGAATGTGGGCGGGACGCTGGTGGTGCTGGATCCGTCTCGCTCGGGGCTCGATGCCGGCGGGCAGGACCGGTTCGATTCGCTGGAGTGGCTGACGCCGGAGGTGTGCTTCGCAGAGGCGGAAGGCTGGCCGAAGAGCTACTTCTACAGCCCCTGGCCGCTGGCGGAGGGCTACATGCTCGTTTCATTCAGTCAGCAGCCGCTGCCGGGCGGTTATACGGGCAGTTACCGCGACGGGGAAACGGGCCTGTACTACATGGACCGGTTCGGCAATCTTGAGCTGCTGTTTCGGCGCGAGGGGATATCGTCGGTGTACCCGATTCCGCTGAAGGCCCGGCCGTCGCCGCCCGTGGTGGCCGAGGCGGTCGAGGCGGCGTTGGAGGCGGAGGGGGAATTTCTGCTGGCGGATGTCAACAAGAGCCTCTTTGACCTGCCGGGCGGGCGGCGCATAACGTCCCTCCGTGTCGTGCAGGTGCTGCCGAAGTCGCGGACCGACAACGCCGGTGATCCACGTATCGGCTACCCGAACGAGTCAAACGCGCGGATGCTTTTAGGCACGGTCCCCGTGGAGGCGGACGGGTCGGCGTACTTTCGGGCGCCTGCATTGAAGCCGCTGTATTTTCAGGCGGTGGACGAGGCGGGGCGGGCGGTCCATGGTATGCGATCGGTGGTTTACCTGCAGCCCGGGGAGCGGCGGTCTTGCGTGGGGTGTCATGAGCGGCCGGGCACGGCTGCGCCCGTGCGACGGCCGATAGCGGCGACTCGGCCGGCGTCGGTGATCGATCCCGGGCCGGACGGCAGCGGGCCGTTCTCGTACCCGCGATTGGTGCAGCCGGTTCTCGATCGGCATTGCGTTCGCTGCCACGACGGGTCCGCGGGTGCGGACAAGAGCCCGCTTGTGCTGACCGGCGACGGCGGCGGCTGGTTCAGCAAATCGTACGACAGCCTGGGGCCGTATGTCCGCTGGCCATCCTATGACGCTGTAACGCGGCCGGGGCAATTGGGGGCCGACACGAGTCCGCTGGCGGAGATCCTTACCGGTGGGCATCTTAAGTACGTGGCGCTGCCCGATGAGTCGATGCGTCGGCTGTACCTGTGGCTGGACCTGCACGTTCCATTCTACGGGACCTACGAGAAGGACGATCTTGTCGCCCAGCGTCAGGGGAAGGTCATAGCACCGCCGCCGCTGCAGTAACAGTTCTTGACATCACGCGTGCGGACTCTCCAATGAGCGGGAAGGACGTTTACCGGGGCGGTGGAGTTGCCGATAGATATAGAATGTTGGAACGCGCGTATTGGGGGCCTTATTCAGAAAAGGGGGGCGAAATGGTGAACATTCCTAAAGAGACGGATGGGGGGCTGCTGACGAAGGACAACTGTGTGGTGGCGTTTATCGACCTTCAGCCGCAGATGGTGTTCGGGGTTGGGAATATCGAACGTCAGTACCTCGTGAACAATGTGCTTATGTTAGCGGAGGGGGCGAAGCTGTTCGACGTGCCGGCGGTGATTACGGCGGTGGAGAGCGAGAGCTTCAGCGGGCACGTGTGGCCGCAGTTGCTCGATGTGTTCGGCGATGCTCGCGTGATCGAGCGGACGGGGATGAATTCGTGGGACACGGGCGAGTTTCGCGAGGCGATCGAGGCGACGGGGCGGAAGAACGTCGTGCTTTCGGGGTTGTGGACGGAGGTGTGCGTTGCGTGGCCGACGCTGAACATGCTGAGCGCGGGGTACAACGTGTTCGTGGTTGCCGATGCGTGCGGGGGGACATCGTACATGACGCACGAGGCGGCGATGCAGCGGATGGTGCAGGCGGGGGCCGTGCCTTGTACGGCGATGCAGACGGTTCTGGAGTTTCAGCGGGACTGGGCCAACAAGGAGACGTACGACGGGATGATGGAGATCCTGAAGAAGTACGGCGGGGCGTACGGGCAGGGGATCGAGTATGCATATACGATGGTGCACAAGGTGGAGGCTTCGCGGAAGCATGGGATGGCGGCGGGGGTGTGAAACTTAGTCGAACTGGATGTCGGTTATGTTTAGCTGGACGGCGGAGTTGCCGTTGTATGTGTTGATCTGGGGTTCGTAGGCTACGTGGAAGGTTTCGATTTCGAGGAGCTTTTTCTCGAGTTTGCCCATGTTGAAGGCGATGCAGCGGACGGAGGCGGTGTTGTCGGTGATTGCGATCTGGAGGTGGTCGCCTTTTGCGCCGACGCGGCGGGGGGGTGAGATTCGGCGGACGCCGCGGGTTGCGAAGAG
>JACZKQ010000157.1 GCA_014859965.1 Phycisphaerae bacterium | reverse complement strand
GCATCCCCCCTGCCCAACGCGCGCAAACCCTCCCCGCCTTCGTCACGAAGCGTCCATAAAGCCTTGCAAATACTACAGTTCCCAGCCCTTGCGATACTCGCGATAAAGGTACTTATCGGCGGCCGGAGCATTGGTGATCTTCATGTTTTCGCTGTCAAAAACCACCTTTTTGCCCGCCCGAAGGGCAACCGTACCCAAATTCACGGCATCCGTAATCCCGGCCGCATTCAAAAAGCTCCCCGGCGAAGCCTCACCGCCCAAAAAAGCCTCAATCCAGGCCCCGCGGCCGCGTTCCGGCGTTTCAACTTGCAGCGGTTTATTCTCGCCTTTTACGAAAAGGCGCGGGTTTTGCCCATGAAAATCAGCCTTTATGATGCCGTTATCGCCGATAAACAGAATACCCTCTCTGCCCATCTCAACATCATGCGCCTCAACCGCCTCCGGCAGCCGCGGCCTCATCCCGCCGTCATACCAGAACAACTCCACCGGCCCCCTCCCCCCCCGCGCAGCAAACTTGAATCGCTGCATACAGGCCGTCGGATACGCAAAATCGTTGTGAACGGTCCGGCTAACGTTGTCGCTGATCGTGCACGTGTGCGTCGCCCAGGCTTCGGCGCTTGCCGGCGTGCCCAGATCGAGGCCTGTAAATACGGGCCAGAGGGCGTAAATGCCCATGTCGGCCATCGAGCCGCCGCCGAAGTCGTACCAGCCGCGAAAGACCGTATGCGTGTAATGCGGGTGATAAGGCCGATCCGTGGCCGGTCCGAGCCAGAGGTCCCAATTAAAGCCCTTTGGGACCGCCGGGCGGTCGGTCGGGATTTCGGTGTATTGCGGCCAGACGGGGCGGTTGGTCCAGTTGTGGATCTCACGGAGCGAACCGATTACGCCCTGTTTTATCGCCTGGCAGATTTGCCCGTTGGCGACCCCGCTGCCGTAGGCGAGCAGGTGCGTTTGGCGTGCCGTTTCGCGGGCGGTTCTTAGGACCAGTCTGCCTTCGTGGAGGCGGTTGGCGATGGGTTTGTGCATCAGGACGTGCTTGCCCTTTTTCATGGCGGCGATTGCGACGGTTGCGTGCAAGTGGTCCGGGGTCATGACTTTAACGGCGTCGATGTCCTTTTCGTTGGCGAGGAGATCGCGGAAATCGACGTAGGCGGCGCAGGCCTTGTACTTGTCGGCGGCGCGCTGCCTGGCGTAAAAAGTGTCCACCACGAGGCGGCCTACTTCTCGGCCGCCGGGGCAGCCGTTGTCGTTCTGCCGCCATGAGGGGTTGCCCAGGTACTGGCGGATGCGATTTCGGATGCTGCCTTTGCCCCATTCGACGTAGTCGCTGCTGTCGGTGTTCGGGTCGCAGACGGCGACGATCTGTATTCGGGGTTCTTCGAGCAGGCCGCCGAGTTCGGCGAAGCCCTGCGTTCCCATGCCGATGTGGGCCATGGTGATTTTTTCGCTGGGCGGAACGTGGCCCGGGCCGCCGAGGACGCGCCTGGGGAGGATTGTAAAGGCACCCGAGGCGACTGCGGTTCCGAGGAACTTACGACGATCTATATTCGCTGCCATTGCTAATCTCCTTTACTCCTGTGAAATCACAAGACGCGCGACGTCCTATTTGAGTTCTTTGAGGTAGATGTTCTTGAACTGCAGCAGGCTGGGCGGGCTGTTCCATTTGCCGCTGCTCTTGCCGCCGTGATGCTGGAGGGCGATGGGGCCGGTCGGGGCGATGCCGGGCAGTTGCGCGTTGTCGATGACTTTGATGCCGTTGAGGACGACGCTGACGCGGTCGCCTTTGACGGTGATCTCGAAGCGGTTCCACTGGCCCACGGGCTTGTCGGCCTGGTGGCGCGGGGTGACGCCGGCGCGGACTTCCGGCGACATGTTCTTGTCCATGCGGTAGCCGTAGAACTCGCCGGAGCCGATGGGCCAGCACCAGATGTTGACCTGGTTTCTGCCGTCGCCGCGCAGGTAAACGCCGCTGTCGGAATCGGGCAGCGCGAGCGTCATTTCCTTGCCGGTGATGTCGCGGGCGTGCGTGCCGTCGGGCAGGATGTACGGGATGCGCGGGTTGATGTACGGGGTGTCTTTGATCCGCCAGTCGATGCGGAGCACGAAGTCCTTGAGGTCCTGTGTGTGCCAGAGGCTCTTGTCGCCTTTGGCTTCGCTTTCGGCGTCGTAGTCGATCACGCCGTTGATGATTTTCCAGTGCCCGTTGTCGCCTTCGGGGACCTTCCAGCCGGTGAAGTCTTTGCCGTTGAACAGGGCTCGGAAGCCGGCCGGCGGGAGGTTGTCCTTCTCGGCCGGGGCGTTCTGGGCGCAGGCGCCCGCACTCAGGATCATTGCCGCCGCCGCGATTACTGCCGCCATTCGTGTTGCTGCCATTTTGATCTCCTGTGTTTTTGTGTTTGCATTTACCTTAAAGCCGCAGGCGACATGATACCATCAGACGGGCTTTGGTTTCAAGGATTCTCTGGGGGGGTCCGGGCTGACGCGGTCTGCTGATGACTCGCTGGGCAGGCGGCGCCGGGGGCGGGTTTGGGGTGCCGGAGAATTCAGTCCTGCGGTGGGGATGATTGATGTTGCCTTTGGGGAGTCCTACTGGTATCATTTGTGATGGTCTTGGGTCGGTTGTTGCTCTTTCGAAATGGAACTGTGGGCTTTCGCGGGGCGAAGTGGTCGAGCGGTATGCGTATGACGCCTTCGGCGGGACGCGGATACGCGACGCGGCCGGCGGCGAGTTGACGTAAAGCAGCCAAAGTAAGGCCGCAACAAGCACCGGTTATTTCTACTTGACCGGGACACTTAAAAAGAGGCTTCGATTAATGAATGATGTTATAAAAGTACACTGCCCTGTTTGCGACAAGACGTTTACAGTCTCTACATCTTACATTGGAAAGAAAGCTAAATGTTCCTGTTCTAATGTATTCACTATCGAATCGACAGATTCGGGCACTTCCGATACAAATAGGGACTTGGCCACACATTCCGCAACCGATGTGCAAGATACAGAGAACACGTACAACAACAGGACGCTTATACTTGTGGCGGCCATAGTTTTTCCTTTAGGACTTGGAATTGGTTATTTACTTTGCAATTTACGAGAGAATAGGCCACACACAGATGACACAAGCATGCAACCAGTGTCTCCGTCATCTCCTATTATCCCAGAGATAAAGATAGTTACACAGCCGAGAAAACCTACAAGCGATTCAGTTAAACAGAAGATGATTCTTCCTGGTTTGAGCCGGGAGCCAATTCCAGTCCCTACCGCCGAGGATTACCCATCAATGGAAAAAGTCGACCTTTTCCCACATCGATATGTTGAAACGAAACTTGTATTTACGGGATGCAAGGTGAACCAGGAGCTTAACACCTGCAATGCTTCTAATAAAGTTGGATTGTTTATGATTCCTGTAACCAGTAAAGGAGGGAAATATATGGGCTCTTATCCTTCGGATGACGGTATTACCTTTGCCGTTCAGGAGAAGATGGCTGAAAACCTTTCTAACGATATCCAAGGCGGTTATGCGTGGCCCAATTGTACCATTTCCTGTGTAATTGTCAATATTGGCGATAACTATTATGCTGTAATTGATGGAATTGATATATACAATCTTGGTGGTACAGTTGGACGCAAATATAGATAATCAATAAACATATCAGTTTTTTTCGAACTCCCGGTCTGTTTACTCGGGTGCACCTTCTTCTGCTTCTGGTGCCCCAGCCCATCCACGAAGAACTCCACCTCCGGTGTCCACCGCTTTGGCGATGAGATTGCACATATCCAAGAGAAACTTTGCGTCCTCGTCAGGCGTAATGTGAAACGACGAATCGGCGCTGGCGTCGCGCAGAACAATGCTCCAGACCTCGTTACTGGGTGTCGGTGCTGCCACGCTGTACTGCCCCAGAACATCGTCCTTTCGAGCGTTCCCGGAACCCGGCCCTCGGCGCGAGAACGCCTTGATCCATTCGGGCACCCGCTCGTCCTTGATCCGTTTCCGCCCCAGTTCATGCAGTCGCGTATTGATCTCCTGACGAATTTGAGCAATCACCCTCGCTCTGGCTTCGTCATCTTCCCTTGGTGTTCTTGGTTGCCATGCGACGGGTTCCGCGAGGAACTTATAGAGTTCCTTCTGTAGGCTGTCGATAAAGTCGGCGACCGGCTGCAACTTGCCGTACTCATCTTGGTCAGGGAACATCCCAAGGCGGCGCGTAAGTGCCTTGACGCGCGTCCAATGTTCTGGACGGGTTATCAACGCCTCGCGGTTCTGGAACGACTCAGTAGCGCGCTGGACCGCAAGCACTAGATTGGCTACGTGATAGAACGGGGTGTAGGTAATGGGGCCGGCAGGTGTGATGGTGTCCTCCGCAGCCCTGAGCAATCGCCGTAACTCACCCACAGTGAATCTGACATCTCCGCGCCGGCCGGGATCCAGGCGGTCTTGCACGCCTGCAAGGAAGACGATCTTCTCTGAGAGCAATCGCCGAAGGGCGACTTCCGCTTCTCGACCCAACTCCTTTCCTACAGCATGGACCGCATTTTCGAACGAGCTGAGCACGTGATCCTTTCTGGACGCACGACCCGCGAGGTTGTCTCCCTTGACCTCGTCGAAATGCGTGAACGCCAAGATGAGCTTCGACTCGTGGCCGCTAGACACTACAGTCCGCAGTACGGCACAAGGTGCTGCCTGCATTGGCTGAGCCGCATTGTCAACGAGGATGATCGCGTCCGCGAGCCGGAATCGGCGAGTCACTGAAGTCGATAGGCTGGAAGTGCTGTCTGCAGTATGGCCGATGCCCTGCCCGTCCATCAGAACAAGCTTGGGGCAACCATCTTCATGCCAGGCCGGACGGAATGGGCCAGCAACGCGAATACCGTCAACCAGGGGCGTCAGAAGCTTCCCAAAATGCAAGGCATAGTTGCTAGAGAACCGGTTGACCACCTTCAGGAATCCGGTCCTGTCCTTGCTCTTCAGCGACCACTTGAGTGGCCAGTTGTCTTTGCCATGCATGATCTCGCCCACCTCAAGGTCGAATCGGCTCTCGACATTTTCGAGAATCACGTCCACAAGGTTGTGGAAGGTTTCTTCTTCTGCCAGGTGGTCCTCAACTAGCTCTTGGAGGACCTCACGGTCTTGCTTTGAAGCTTCTGCGACCTTGATCCCAAATTCGGCGGCGAACCGGCCGAGGACTATTCGTGCATCTTCGGCTAACTCCCCGATGCGGCGCAAGTATTCATTCATGACTTCTAGCAGCCTCGCCTTTTCCTCCTCCGGGATGCCTCCTTCACCCGCTTCGTCATACTCCTCTTCCATCTCATCATCGTCGTCCTCGGCTGCCCCCAAGGTCAATGGATTACCCAGAATGTAGCTCAACCTGAAACGTTGCTCGTTGTGTTCAAGAAAGTGGCGAACTACATCGCGCTCAGGCGCACCTTCAAGCTTGCTGGCAACGGCAGCCAATACACATTCGGCAATGTACTGCCTGACGCGATCGCGCGGAATGAACGTGACAACCGCTTCGAAGTCACCCGGTCTCATGATGACCTCGATGTCACAAATGGTCGTCTTCGCGGCTGAGATGGATGGGAACCGCTCCGTTTGGGGATCCGTGCCGATCATCTGCCGTACCACCGTAGTCTTTCCCGCACCGGTAGTCCCAATGAACTGGGCGCGCGCATAGCCGTCACCAACGTCTTTGCCTCCCGGCAACGGCATTGTTTCGTCTCGGATCGCCCATCCATCATGCGCGTCCAGTTGCAGGGGGTCGAAAAACGCCGATACGACGACGGGATCAAAATTCACCGCCGCCCGCTCCCGGCTTGCGGGTGCGTGCATGGCAGGATCATCGATCAACTGGTTCAGTTGGTCTACCAAGGTTTGGGCATGGGCCTCGTCCTTAGTACCCAACCCCCGGCGAACTCGTCGGGACTTCCCGCTGTCGGTGCGTGCTACCGGATGGTAGAAGATGGTGCACCACCCCGCTCGGCCCTTGCTCAATGACGCCTTGCTGCTTCGCTTGCTCATAACCAACTCCTTTCCGGCCATGCCGGCCACATATGTTGTTCTTTGTTGTTCACGAGCAGGTAGCATGCCCACGAGAATGGCTGATGTCAAACAAAAATTCGGAACAACGCAGAACAACGGGCAGCCACAATTGGTCACTTTGGCCGTAACTAACGTTACTACAAGATATTAAGATCTAAGAACGAAGCACAAATTTCTGTTTCTCCTGAGCCAAAATATGTGTCGATTCCTCATCGCGTCAGGTTTGCCCAACGTAACTCCCGACCGTTGTTGGTATGTGCTGTTAGAGACAAATTCGAAAGAAATTGAAGGTGTCCGGTACTTTTTGTATGGTTGACAGTGCCTCTGTTCTGTTATTGAATCGCTGTACTGGGGCGACCGAAACGCATTACGCTTTGGCGGGTATGCCTATTACGTCGTGAACCGTGCCAACGGGTGATTGCGGATATTTGAGAAGGCCGGCGAGTGGCGATGGTTTTGGTTTTTTGCGGACATTTTGACCGGATTGACCGTGTTGACCGTATTGACCTTATTGACGGGTGAGGGGCGTGCAGGGGGCGGGTGGAAGTTTGGCCTGTGACGCATGTGCAGCGTTTTGGGGGTTTCGCAGGGACCGAGAAGAGTACCGGACACTTAGGCTTTACATCGCGGCGTGCGCAGGTGGGCGCATGTCGTCGCGCGTCGGCAAACCCGGGCGAGGGTGAACCTCGCCCCTACGCATTGTCAGCATCTCCGCAGGGGCGACCTTTACGGATCCCTTGGCATGCCAACCACCGGTACCGATGCGCTCGCCCCGGCGCGTACGCAGGTGGGCGCATGGCGTCGCCCGTCGGCAAGCCCGGGCGGGGGTAACGCCCGCCCTACCACCGGCAGGATGCCCGTGTTACGATGCCGCCCGGATTTGTACTCGCACACGAAGTCAGGCGGCGGCCTGTGCTAAGCGTTGCTTTAATGGCTGAACATGGTATACTGGCGTGCTGTAGAATGCGCGACCGGTCCTGTGAACGCTTTTTGGAGAGCACGATGGGAAACGTTATGAAGACTCGCCATGTTTGTTGTCTGTTCCTGGGGATAGGTGGTCTCATCTGGCTTTGCGGCCCTGCCGCGGCGGAGGAATTGCCGGTGAATCTGGCGCCTCTTGCGAAGGTTTCGGCGAGCAGTCAGTTCAACGATGCGTATGCTCCGGCGATGGCTGTTAATGGCGTCATTCCTACTGAATTCCAACCGGATCGGGATTGGGCGGTGATGGGCACTCAGACAGGATGGTTTTGCCTGGAGTGGGATCAGCCCGTTGCGGCCGCCCAGATCGTCTATTATGCCCGCGTTACAAGTCCACTGCTCGAATGCTTCAAGGATTACGCCGTTTATCTCGACGATTCCACTGAAGCGGCCGTGACCGGAGTGCTGGAGCAGCGCCGTGGCGGTCAGATGATCAACTTTCCAAGGCAGAACGTCAGGAAGATTCGTGTGGCCTTTCTTTCGTCTCATCCGGATTCGCCGAATCCCGGGGCCGCTGAGATCGCCGTGTACGCCACAGCGCTTACGGCCAAGCAGCTTGCCGAGATGCAGATACCGGCAGCGGAGAAGGGGCCCGAAGCGAAAGCACTGCGCCGGGAACTGCTGGACGGGGCACTCGGGTTCAAGGATATCCTGCTGGTGAAGCGCAGGCCGTTAGATATTTCGCATGTGTACGTTTACCACGTTGAGGGGTTTCGGCCGGGCGGCGGACTGTACCGCTTCAGGCCGGACGAGAACGGGGGCGAGTTAGTGTGCCTGTTCGACGCGGGCGACGGGATGATCACTTCCGCCGATCTGTCGTACGACGGCCGCGAAGTGGTCTTCGCTCTGCGTCAGGGCGGGCTTGTGGCCTCGAATCCGGTTGCGCACATCGAAGACATTTCACGCCACGAGGACGAGAGGAGCAACTACCAGATTTTCAAGATTAAGATCGACGGTTCCGGCCTGAAGCAGCTGACGCACGGAACGTATAATAACCTCGATCCATGCTGGCTGCCCGACGGCGGCATTGCTTTTATCTCGGACCGAAAGCCGGCCTATGCTTATTGCTACGTGGTGACCTCGCCGGTGCTGTACCGGATGGAGGGCGACGGGAGCGGGCAGAAACGGCTGTCGGCGAACTATCTGATGGACTTCACGCCGTCGGTGCTTACCAATGGAAAGCTCGTGTATACGCGCTGGGAGTATGTCGACAGAGCGGCGTGTCCGATTCAGAGCCTGTGGACTATCAATCCGGACGGTACGGACCTGGCCGGCTTCTATGGCAATCGCGTCATCTCGCCGGGGACGTTCATGGATGCGCAGCCGATTCCCGGTACGGGCCAGATTATCGCCACGGCCACGAATCACAACGGGTCGTGTCGCGGCGGGATCGTGGCCATTGACCATACAAAGGGCGCCAATGCTCGGGAAGCGGTGCGGAATCTTACTCCGGAAATCGACATTTACGCCCATCGTCTGGGCGGCGGGCCGTGGGGCAACGGCATGCTGGACTGCGGGGTCGGCGGTACCTACGAGAAGCCCTTTGCGATCAATGCGGAGCGGTTCCTTGTCTCGCGGGGCGGTACGATCCAGCTGCGTGATTTCGATGCGAACGCCGTATCGCTGCTCTTTCCGCAGGACGGCATGGGCTTTTACTGTCCGATGCCGATCTGCGAGACTGAAAAGCCTCCTGTCGTCGTGGGCAAATTCATGGACTCTGAAACCGAATTGCCGGAAGACGGCAGTGTATCGGGCGCGTGGGCCACGATGTACATTCAGGATGTTTACAACGGCCTGGAGCCGCATGTCAAACGTGGTGAGATCAAGCAGATCGCCGTTGTGCAGGAAGTCGAGAAGAGCACGCATACTCCCCAGAACAACAAGCTTCTCGAAGGAGACGGCATGCGGAATATTGCCGTGTTCGGATTTCAGTTTCCGCTGGTATCGTGCGGGGCCACCTATGCCGCCAAGAAAGTGTGGGGTTTTGCAGATGTCGCCGAGGACGGCAGCGCGGCTTTCGAGGTTCCTTCGGAGGTGCCGATCTACTTCCTCGCTCTTGACGGCGAAGGGCAGGCGGTGCAGCGTATGCGATCCTTTACCCATTTGATGCCGGGAGAAGTGCAGGGGTGCGTCGGCTGCCACGCCAACCGAAACAATGCCACCCCTCACAGCACCAGAACGTCCGTCATGCGTTTTTCGGTGCAGAAACTGAAGGAACCGGCATGGGGTGTCAAGGGGTTCAGCTATCAGGAGGTTGTGCAGGGCGTGCTGGACAGGAATTGCATCAGCTGCCACAATGAGCGGCAGCAACCCGGAAACGTGGATCTGACCGGCGACAGGACAGACTTTTTCAATGTGTCGTACGATATTTTGTGCCGGACGGGGACACAGGGCGAAAACAACTGGATGCTGCACGGAAGTCCGTCGGGGCCGGAGTACGATCACGTACGCGGTATGAGTCCCTATGTCGAGTGGATCTGGACGATAAACGGGGCCGGACACAATGTGCTCGAAATCGAACCGCGGCGCTGGGGCAGCCCGGCCAGCAGACTGGCGGAGATCATTCGCACGGGACATCCTGATGAGCATGGTAAAGCGCGGGTAAACGTGCCGCAAGCGGATCGCCAGAAGGTCTATCTGTGGATGGATCTTAATGTGCCCTACTACGGAACCTCGTCGTCCAATCACAAGGCGCATCTCGGCAGTCGCCGCATGATGCCGTCGCGTCTTGACGCTGCATTGAATGATGTCGCTTCCCGGCGTTGTGTCAGTTGCCACGAGAAAGGCATCCCCCGGAAGTTCTACACGCGCATAGAGAAGCCCGAACATAACAACTTTCTTCTGGCCCCGCTGTCTCTGACGGCCGGCGGCACGCAGCAGTGCGGCACACCCGTGTTCCTTAGCGATGAGGATCCGGATTACCAAAAGATTCTCAAGACATTCGAGCCCATTAGCGAACTGTTGAAGAAACGTCCGCGGGCTGACATGCCTGATTATGAGTATCTTTGCGATGAGCCTCTTATTTAACTGTCCTGATAATCTTGTGTCGAAGAACTCTGGAACTTGAGATTTGATCTCCTGTCTATGAAGGGATTTTGATGATTTCCAAACGAAACATGCTCTTGCACCTGTGGATCATGGCAATCTCTGCGTCAGTCTTCTCGGCTGCCGCCGAGGGTTTCAAAGGTCACAGCGGCAGCGTGCCCCTATTGATGCCGGGGTTGGCGGGCAATGTAACTTCTCAGGATGAGGTTGTCACGTATGAAGCGTTCGGTGCGGTTGGCGACGGTGTCCACGATGATCTGCCGGCGATCTGCAAGGCGCATGAACATGCCAATGCACGCGGATTGCGCGTCAAGACAAGGCCGGACGCGACGTACCATCTGGGCCGCAAGGCGCTGACCGCGATCATCGCCACCGATACCGACTGGGGCACGTCACGTTTTACCATTGACGATACACAAGTTGAGAATCACAGAAAATCCCTGTTCGAAGTGCGTTCGCTGCTTGGGCGTGAGGAGATCAAGATCGCGCGGTTGACACGCGACCAGAAGCAATTGGATGTGCGGCCTCGGCATGACTGCTACGTGCAGGTGACGAACAATAAGATCAAACGTTATATCCGGCGCGGCCTCAACGCGAACTCGGGGACAAGCCAGCGCGACTGCTTCATCCTGCGTCGGGACGGCCGTATCGAGGGCGACATCGACTGGGACTACGACACGGTCGATCGCGTGGAGGCCTATCCGATGGACGAAAAGCGGCTTGTTCTGCGCGGCGGCATCTTCACCACGATTGCGAATCGGATGAAGCAGGAGGTCGGCTATAATTACTGGGCCAGGAATATCAGGGTGAGCCGTTCCAACACGGAAGTGGACGGTTTGACGCACTATGTCGTCGGCGAGACCGAAGTCGGGCACCCTTACTCGGGCTTTATAAGCGTCGGCAGTTGCGCCAACATCACGCTGCGCAACTGCTTCGCTACCGCTCACAAAACCTATAAAACCATCGGAGCGGCGGGCAAGCCGGTCAGCATGGGATCGTACGACTATAGCGCCAACAGCGTCGTGAATTTCACCATGATCGGCTGTCGCATGGAGAACATCAACGATCGCACGCTGTGGGGCGTGATCGGCACAAACTTCTGCAAGAACATCGTGCTGGAGGACTGTACGCTTTCCAGGATGGATACGCACATGGGGGTCTCCGGGAAGTATGTGATCCGCCGCTGCACCCTCGGCTATATGGGCCTAAACGCCATCGGCCGCGGGGTGCTGACGGTCGAGGATTCGACGTTGTACGGCAGTTCGCTGATTAATTTTCGCAGCGATTACGGCAGCACATGGGAGGGCGACGTCGTCATCCGCAACTGCCGCTGGATTCCGAACGCCGGACATTCCAGTCGACCGCAGATGATACACACAAGCAACGACGGCATGCACGATTTTGGATACCCCTGCTTCATGCCGCGCGATATAACCATCGACGGACTCTTCGTTGACGACTCGAACCACCCGAAGGACTACCAGGGCCTGTACTTCTTCAGCGATCCGGACGGCGGCAAGGAGATCAAACAGGCAGAACGGCCCTTCCCGTACCAGCCGTGCCGGACGCTGCGTGTCGGCCGGCTTACCACCGCCAGCGGAAAGCCGCCGCGCATTTCACCAAGTGCCGACATCGACAAAAGCGTTCACTTTATCGAGGTGAAGTAAAGGTCGCCAGACCGAGTGGTATCGGTTTGAGGGCTGTTGTTCGGCCCGTGTTCACTATCATGGGACAAACCCGCAGGGCGACGCATTCTCCTCATAACTCGCTTGGCAGGCGCCGCCGCCAGGGCCGAGCAAAACCGGTCGGGGCCCCAGAGGCCAAAATCCCCCCCCCGGCGAACAGATGCTCCTGATTTTGGCCTCTGCCCAACCGGCTTTTCTCTCCATTGTCGCCGCAGGTTGGGTTTGGGCTGCGGACATCCGGAGAATGCGCCCGCCCTGGGCAAACCCGAGGCATGCAGGGGCTTGTCGCGCGCGGAAATGTGCTTGACTTCCAAGGGCATTTCCGGGATAATAGTATCTGTTTGGCGAACGGCACCCGCTTTCTGTCTGGAGGATATTTCAATGAAAAAGATTGCTTTGTTTGTTGTCCTTGCGGCCGTCGTCATCGCCGAGCCTTCCCTGGCGGCCCTTAATGCGTTCCTGCGTGTGGCCGGTGAACATCAAGGCGACATCAGGGGCAGCGTCACCCTGGCGGGGCGAGAAGACTCCATCATGGTCATTGCGACCAGCCACGAAGTCTTTGCCGCACGCGACCCCGCAAGCGGCCTGACTACGGGAAAACGCCAGCACGAGCCCCTCAGGATCACGAAGGAAATCGATAAGTCGACGCCCCTCCTGATGAAGGCTCTCGTCGACAATGAGAGGCTCACGCGGTTCGAACTTCGCTACTGGCAGCCCTCGGCAACGGGCAAAGAGGTGCAGTATTATACGGTCCTGCTGTACAACGCCCGCATCGTGAGCATCCAGCAGGAGATGCTCAATAACAGGTACCCCGACAACGCGGAGCACAAGGAAAGGGAGCATGTCTCCTTCGTCTATCAAAGCATCGAGTGGATCTTCGAGGACGGCGGTATCACAGCGTCCGACACGTGGAACTACTCAGGTGCAGACCTCCTCATCAGCGACGTTACCGGAGACGGCATCGTTAACCTTCTTGACCTGGCCATCGTCGCGCAGGAATGGCTGCGAACCCGCCGCTGATCAGGCGCGGAGAGGGCCGATGTTCGCCGACAGCGACGACCTCTTTGGCTGCGGGGACGACACCTTCTGGAATACGGGATTGACCCTCTGGGCATTGTCGGGCAGGTGCTTCAGTATGGCAGGTTAAGAAGAGGCACCAAAAGGCTGTTGAAAAAGTCTGTCGGCACGAGGGCACCCGCAAGGGGTGCCCCTACAATCCGCGAGTGCGTCAAGGGCAGGGCATGTCTTGCTCTTACTTTTCAACGCCCCCACCATGTAACTTTAATTCAGTTAGTTTGTTAATTAATTTGTTTTGACGGGGCAAGGGGAGTTTTGGTATAGTGTTGGTTGCTTTAGGAGCAGGTCAGCTTTTGGATGGAGCATTTCACTAAAACTTTATGTTTCTGTGGACGTTTTGCGTCTTTTTTTTAGGTCGGCGGTGTGTCGGTACGAAATAGAACCAGGGAGAAGATTGTGATGAAAAGTGCGTATGTGAAACGGAATGGGCGGCGTGAGGGTTTCGGCGTGCGGGGCGTGTGTTTGGCGGCGGCGGCCGTGCTGGCCCTGCTGCTCCAATCATCGCCGGCGGCGGCGGGTGTGGCGTACTACAGCTCGATCAATTATTACCAGGATGGGGCCTACGTATCCAAAGATGCCGGCGATACCGCTGATGCGCATGTGCATTACCAGTCCTTTTCGGGCGGCGTGGGATCGGGCTGGTCGATAGCGAACGGCGAATCCTTCGGCCTGACGACTGCACATGCCGACGCGGCCAACCTGAAGATGGGCGTCTCCGCCCATGTCTATTCCACGCCGGCGAATACGCATCTGTCGGATGCCCGGATATCCACCGAGGTTTCAAACCGCGTAACGGTTTCTCCGGGCAGTTCGGGGCTCGCCCTGGGCGACACGACGACGCTGACGATCAAGATTCGGCTGGACGGCTCCATGCATGCGGAAGCGACCTCTTGGCCGGGAAAGGGGTGGAGTCACGCCGAGATGGATGCAGGTTTGAGTGTCCATGATTACGCGATCCAGATCGACACGGGCGAGGGTTGGTGGTCGCCAGCGCTGGCTTCCTTCGGGGCGTCGAGCGAACTGGAGGCGTATGACGTTTCCAAGCCCCACTGGCAATACAGCTACTACGGCTTCTGGGATGAATCCTGGGATACAGCGAGCAACATCGACACTGGGCATTCCCACCGTGCCTGGGGTGAAAGGGAGGAACTCAGCGAGTCTTTTCACTATCAGGAAGGGCGTCACTTCGACACGGGCATGCTGACCCTGGAGTTCGAGGCGATTGTAGGGCACACGCTGGACTTCGAGGGGTTCTTGTCTCTCTATATTGACGCCGCAAACGACTCGAAGACGTGGGCGGACTTCGATAACACCCTCGCGTTTGCTGTGACGGCGGCAGACGGTGTGAGGCTGGACTGGGAAATTGTTCCCGAACCCGGCACCCTGTCGCTGCTGACCACAGGAGCGCTCATGCTGCTTCGACGCAGGCGGTAAGGCGGCGTCGGTTTTCAGGGCAAAAGCATTCTCCTCATAACTCGCTGCGCAGGCGGCGGCCGGCGGACCGAGAAAAACCGGTCGGGGCCCCGGTCAATCATGTCCCCTGCCGGGACATTCGGAATGATGAAAAGCGCGTAACCGCATGCTCTTTTCAGAGCAGATGCTCAAAACTTGCTGCGCCTCGGCGAAAAGATGCTTTACATTCTGACCTCCGGGCAACGGTTTTGTTCTCGGAGGTCGCCGCGGGCGCGGGTTTCGGGATGCGGACGTCGAGAATGCCTGGCCGGGGCGTCGGTTTTTTTGGCGCTTGCATCGGCACCCCCTTCTGTGCTATAATGGCATCTGTATTCGGTTGCTTGACCCGGGCTCAAGACCCGGCAACCGAGAAGCGAAGTGAAGAACGGAGCCAACAAGCAGAATTCGGAGGACCCATGGAGCACAGGCGCGCATTCACCCTTATCGAACTCCTCGTCGTTATCGCCATTATCGGCGTTCTACTGGCGGTGCTGGTGCCGGCGCTTCAGATCGCCAAGGAGCAGGCGACCGGGGCGGTGTGCCTGTCGCACCAGAGGGGTTTGATACTGGCATACAAGCTTTACATTGAAGACAATGACGGCGAACTTCCTGTGGCGGATGTGCGGCCGAACCAGCCCTATGCGTGGACTCATCCGCCGACACTTACCGACGGCACCAAAGTTTATGCTGTCGGGCAAAATGTGACCCTCGAAGACCGGATCAGGGGCTTTGAAAACGGAGTTCTCTACCCGTACACCGAGAACTACAAACTATATCATTGCCCCAGCGATAAACGGTTTAAGATTGGCACGCATCTGGGCAATTCGCTTGATTACAAGATGTACAGAAGCTACAATGTTCAAGGCGGGCTGAACGGGGAGGAAGTCACGCTCAATTTGAGCGTTCCCCGATATCACGTTAAGAAGCTTGGAGACGTCAGGAGAAATGTGCCCCTGACTTATGTCTTTGTAGAGGAATATTACGACGGCGCCGGTTCAAACTGCAACGGCGGTTCATGGCAGTTGGGCAGCGGCAGCGGGGCCGGTTGGTGGAATACCATGTCCGTGTGGCACAATTGGCGGAGCACGTTATCCTTCCTTGACGGGCATGCGGAGAAGATCCGGTGGAGGGATCAACGGACCCTTGACTACGCGGAGGACCGGACCAGCGTGCCTCGGGATCAGCCGGGCAATCCGGATTTGGAGTACATGGTGCGCGGGTACGCGGTGCCGCTGCCGCGCCCTGCCAATTAGCCACGTGTGAGTACGGAGGTGGGCATCCGGAGCTAAGAACCTTCGCAGGCAGCGGCACGGCGATTGCGTGGCCGCCTCATGCACAGAAAAAATATATAAGCTGAATCCGCGGTGATCGGCTTGCTCAGGTGTTTATTCTTTTAAAGAGGAGAATTGAATGAAGACGCGAACATATTTTTTATGTGTGCTGCTGTTGACGGCTATTGCGCTGCCTGTGGCTGAGGCGCAGGAGGTTCTGAAGCTGGACGTGGGCAATTCCACGGCGGCGGGCGAGTTGGAGCCGGGTTATACGGCCTTCACGATCGCCGACAGCGGAAAGGTGTTTAACGGCGTCACGGTGACCGTCGCCGGAACGCTCCTGGCGAGACGCCGCACTGCACCCACCGGCACGGGCTTTGACCAGATGATCATGGATTTCATCTTTGGCAATCAGAGCAACGTCACCTTTACGTTGGCAGGGTTAGAGCCGCTTACACTTTACGACGTAACAATTTACGCATGGGACACCAGCAGCGGCAGCGTCCGCAACGCGGCATGGACCGGCAACGGCCAGCCCATGTTGCAGACTACGTTTAACGGCAGCGCTGCCCCGGCATCGTGGGCGGACACCGGCCACCGCGGTCAGGCGGTCAGCGACGCGCAGGGAAAATTGGTATTAGTGGGCGCACAGGGGCCCAGCCACACCAGCGGTCAGCATTGGGCCTTCGTTAACGCCCTGATCGTTTCGAAAGTCGATCCGTGTTTCAACGTCGCGCCCAGCTTACAGCTTGAGTCGTACCAGACCGTCAATCTGGCTGTGGATGGTTCGATTCAACTGAACCTGACGGCAACCGATGACGGCAAGCCGTATGTCGGCGGGTGCGATCCGGAAGATCCGACCGGCAACGCTATTGGCCTGAGCTACTCGTGGACGCAATTGTCCGGGCCCGCCACAGCGATTATTGACGACGCGACTGCCGAGGATCCGGTGATCAGCTTTGTGGAAAAGGGCGTGTACCGATTCCAGGTCAGCGTGATCGACGGCCCGCTCGGGCCCGAAGTCCGCGACGGCAAAGAGAGCCTGGCGACGGTTACCATCCGCGTCAAGGACCCGGCAACGGATGACTTCCTGCTGGCGCACTGGGCCTTGGAAGAGAACGGCGGCAGCGTGGTGTTAGACGGGGCGACGGGCTATAACGGCGCATTCGCCGATACGGCCGCGGCGGACCCGAACTGGGTGGCCGGCTGGATCGAAGGCGCCAATCCCAACAGCGCACTGTGGTTCGGGGGTGTTGTGGACGCCCTCGGCAAACCGGTTGAAATCGCAGTCGATCCGAATGTCACTGCGCTCAGCGATCCTAATTTTGCGGATCTTCAGTATGAGATTACGGCGACCGCCTGGATCAAGGCTGACCCGTTCACCGACAGGCAATGGGATACGATTCTCTCCCACGGCGATCATTCGTGGAGACTGGCTCGCGTGCGGAACACCAACACGGTGGGCTTCTTCTGCAATCGTCCGAATCTGGCGACGGTCAGGGCGGAAGGGACGAGGAATGTCAATGACGGACAATGGCACCACGTGGCCGGCACTTATGACGGCAAGACCATCAAGGTGTACGTGGACGGTATCCTCGACGTTTCCGGCGTCGGAGGCGGACCCGTCGCCCTCGAAACTGTGCCGATCATGATCGGCGGAAACGCCGACACGGCGGGTGACGGCTATCGCACATGGAAGGGCGCGATCGACGATGTCCGTGTTTATACGTACGCCCTGAGCGACGCGGAGATAGCGGCGCTGGCGAGCGAAGGCATCAACCTCGTACCTTATATCAACGCAGGCCCGGACGTGACGTTCCAGATGCAGGCGGGCGCGCTGACGCTGGGCGCGACGCTCGTAGATGACGGGAAGCCGGAGAGCGCCGACGTCAGCTGGTCGCTGGTGCAGGCAAGCCCGCCCGAGGGGCAGGTCACCTTCATCACGGGCACCACGCGGCTGGACCCGACGATTTCGTTCAGCATGGCCGGCAGCTATCTGCTGCAGATCACGGCCGACGACGGCATGGCCGAGAGTTCCGACACGATCACCATTACAGTTACAAGCCCGACGTGCGCGGACGTGATCGCCGACGGACTGGCGATGCTGGGCGATTTCACCGGCCCGGCAGGCGTACCCGACTGCAAGGTCGATCTGTATGATCTGGCGGTCTTCGCGCTCAATTGGGCCAAGTGCAACGATCCGTCGATCCCCGGATGCGACTGGCCATACTGACACTGAGGTTTTGAAGTAAATGATAGTCCGGACGCAGCGTGTGTTTCGGCGGCGTCCGGACTTTTTGTCTCATTTGTGGACGGCAGCTATCTGAGGTGACGATTTGAGAGGCAGGGTGGGCGGACACATCGGTTCAGGTCTCTGTGCGGCATGGTTTCTTTTTGCGGTGGTCTGTGCGGGGCCGGCCGCCGGTCAGCAGACCGTGCTCAAGCTGGACGTTAACACCAGCCAGGCGAACTCCCCCGCAACCACCGAAGGCGGCTTCACTTCGTTCGTCCTGAGCGGCAATCCGGCGAGCGCCGGCGGCGTGACCATTTTCTTCCAGGGGGCTCTTGCCGATCGTCGGCGAGACGTGCCGACGGGGATCGATCTGGAGCAGGTCCTGCGGGACTTTGTCTTCGGCAACGCCTCCGATGTGCGGATCACGCTTTCCGGCCTGCAGAGCGGCACAGCATACAACGTTATCATGTACGCGTATGACGCCGTCAGCGGAGGACCGCGTCATGCCGTGTGGACCGCCAACGGCGCGCCGCTGTTTGAGACGTACTTTGACGGCGGAATCGCCCCCACTTCAGCGGACGACTGCAAGTACACGGGAACGGCGGTCAGCGATGTAACGGGCACGATCGTTCTCCAAAGCGCCCGCGGCGCGTTTGACGGCGGGCCGCACTGGGCCTTTGTCAACGGACTTATCCTTGAGGCGGAGAATCCCTGTTACAATGCCCCGCCTGTGATTGGGGCCCCAGGTGTCATCGTGGCCAGGACGAACACGTCCGTCTTCATCGATGCTAACGTGACCGACGACGGCAAACCTTACGAGCAGGGCTGCGACCCGGCGAATCCGTTAGCGGGCGAATCGTATGGTCTGACGTATCGATGGGTGCAGATCAGCGGCCCGGCGCCGATCACCCTGGAGCCGGTTTCGGCGGACGTGGAGGATATCACCGCCTTGTTTCCACTGCCTGGGGCGTACGAATTGGCGCTGTACGTCTCGGACGGCCCGGACGCCGGGCCGGGCGCCGGCCCGAACGATGCAAAGACCTCTGAACATGTGATCACCATCGACGCACAGGCCCCCCTGCAGGGCGACATCAACGGCGACGGGTATATCGATCTTGATGACTTGTGTATACTTGCCGCTCAATGGCTCGATGCGCCCGAATGCGTCGGGCAGGACTATTGTGCGGACCTGGACGCAAGCGGCAATGTCGCGGGCAATGACTTTGCGATACTCTCGGAAAACTGGCTGATCGAGCATTCGCAGATCCTAATCAATGAATTCGTCGCGTCCAATCAAGAATCGCTGCGGGACGGCGACGGCAACCCTTCCGACTGGATCGAACTGTACAATGCGGATACACAGGCCGTCACGCTGGCGGGCTGGTATCTTACCGACGACGCCGACAACCTGAGGAAGTGGCCGTTTCCGCCGCACGCGGTGCTCGCGGGCGGAGGGTATCTCATCGTTTTTGCTTCCGGTCAGAGCACGGACGATTACGTGGATTCAAAAGGCTATCTGCACACGAATTTCGCCCTCAGCCGGGACGGCGAGTACCTGGCGCTCGTGTCGCCCGGCGGCAGAGTGGTTCATGAGTACGGGCCGGCATTTCCTCCGCAGCAGGCGGATATCAGCTACGGGATGTGGCATGGCGCTTACCGCTATTTCGCCCTGCCCACGCCCGGAGCGGCCAACCAGCAGGCGTTTCTCGGCTTCACGGATAAGCCGTCGCACAGCCATAAGCGGGGGTTTTATGATGAGCCGTTCGAGCTTTGGATTTCCTGCGAGACGCCGGGCGCGGTGATACGCTATACGCTCGACGGCTCGGAGCCCGGCGAGCAGAACGGCCTGATCTACGACCCCGATACGCCCGTCGCCGTGGCGACAACCGCCCTCGTGCGATCGGTTGCGTTCAAGCCCGGCTGGCGTGCGTCGAAAGTCGCCACACACAGCTACATTTTTGTAAATGATGTCGCCTTGCAGCCCCGCGATCCGGCGGGATGGCCCGCCCACTGGGGCTACAGCTCGGATGCCGGCGCCATCGTGCCGGCCGACTACGAGATGGACCCGCGCGTTGTGAACAGCACCCTGCCGGGCTACTCGGTGCAGGAGGCTTTGCTCGACATCCCGACCGTGTCCATATCGATGGCCCCGGATGATTTTATCAGCGATACGCGCGGCATCTACGCCAATCCGCTGAGTCGCTGGGAACGCAAGTGCTCGATGGAATACATCCTGCCGAGCGGCGCCGACGGCTTCCAGGAGGACTGCAAGATCGAGGTTCACGGCAACGCGAGCCGCCGCCCTGCCCGCATGCAGAAACACTCGCTGCGGGTGACCTTCACCTCGCTGTACGGATCGGCGAAGCTTAAGTATCCGCTTTTCGCGGGCAGCGACGTCGAGCAGTTCAATCAGCTTGTGCTACGGGCCTGCTTCACCGACTCATGGGGACTCGTCTCGTGGGACCCGACACGCTATCGCCCCAACGACTCGCAGTACACCCGCGACGTCTGGATGAAGGAGAGCCTGGGCGACATGGGCCAGCCGTCCAGCCATGGCAGTTTCGTGCATGTTTACGTGAATGGCCTCTACTTCGGCCTTCATAATCTGACCGAACGTCTGGCGCCCGACTTCTTTGCGGACCACCTCGGCGGCCGCGCCGACGACTGGCAGATTAATGCGGACTTTGCATCGCCTCCGGCGCGGTGGAATGCAATGATGGCGATTGATCCCTCCTCGGCCGGCGGCTATGCGGAGATGCAACAGTATCTGGACGTCGAGAATTTCGCCGACTACATTCTTCTGCACCTTTATGCCGATGCCGAGGATTGGCCCGTACACAACGGATATGCCGGAGTCAATACCGTCAGCGGCGACGGCAGGTTCCGCTTCCTGGTCTGGGATCAGGAGATCGTCCTGGATTATCACGGCCGGGCCGCTGCACGCATCAACAGTACGGGCGGGGCCGGCAGCGTTTTTCAGAAAATGCGCACCAGCAGCGAGTTTCGGCTGCTGTTCGCCGACCGTGTACACAAGCACTGCTTCAACGACGGCGCGCTCAGTCAGGCGGCCTCACAAAGCAGATACCGCAGCATCGCCGACATGATCGACAGGGCGATCGTCGCCGAGAGCGCCCGCTGGGGCGATACCCAGGTGAGCACGCCCTACGGCAATACGATCAGTCAGCCGAATCCGCTCGACGACGTGAATCATTTGCACTATCCGCCCGCGCCACACGGCCCGGCGTTTTACTTTACGCGAGAAGATTCATGGCTGCTGGAGCGCGACAACGTCATCAACAACTACATTCCCGCTATTTACGATACTGCCAACTCCTTCGCACTCATAAACCTGCTCCGCGCCAACGCCCTGTATCCGGCGATTAATCCGCCGCTGTACCGGGTCAATGGTGCGGCTCAGCATGGCGGCTATGCACCGTCGGGCAGCACCCTGACGATGCTCAATCCGAACGGCGCGGGCACGATTTACTACACGCTCGACGGCGCCGACCCCCGCACGGCGGCGGCTTCGAATCCGGCGTCCAATCGGGTGCTGGTCGCCGAAAGCGCGCCCAAGAACATCTGGATCGGCAACGAACCGGCGGCGGCGTGGACCGGCGGCAATGAGCCCTTCGACGACTCCGCGTGGACGCATGGCAACTATATACAAGGCAAAACGGGCGGCGTCGGCTATGATACGGATCCGCAGTATCTTCCGTGGATCAGCTATGACGTCAAGAGCCTCATGTACTACACCGGGCACGCGATCGCTTACATACGGATACCGTTTGTCGCCGACCCTGCCGAACTGGCGGGCGCGTCGTTCATAAAGCTTCGCATGCGGTATGACGACGGGTTCGTTGCTTATCTCAACGGCTTTGAAATCGCCAGAAGTCCCGGCGTCACAGAAAACCCGTGGGCCACGATTTCGCACGAGGCCACCGGGTTCGATGACTTCATTGTCACGCAGCACGCCACGTTCAGGAGCGGCAAGAACATCCTTGCGATACGCGGACTGAACAAAACCCACATGAGCACGGACTTCCTGATTTCCGCCGAACTGGTTGCCGGAACGGACGACCAGACGCCGCCCGATGTCTCTGGGACGGCCATGGTCTACAACTCGGCCGTGGTATTGTCTCACAGCACACCCGTCAAGGCCCGCGTTCGCGACGCCGGCACCTGGTCGGCACTGAGCGAGACACTGTTCGCCGTCGGGCCGGTCCGCGAGCATCTTCGCATCACCGAACTGATGTACCACCCCGCGGAGGGGCAAGTCGAGTATATCGAACTTCAGAATATCGGCAGTGAAGCCATCGACCTTGCTTATGTCTCGTTCACAAACGGCGTGCGATTCACTTTTCCTTCGCTGATTTTGAATCCGGGCGCGTACACACTCGTGGTCGCCGACCGCACCGAATTTGAAAACGTTTACGGCACGGACCTCAACGTCGCCGGCGAATACACCGGGGCGCTGGACAACAGCGGCGAACGAATACGGCTCGCCGACGCAGCGGGCTCAACGATTCATGACTTCCGCTATTCGGACGGCTGGTTCGACATTACCGACGGCGGAGGCTTTTCACTTACTGTCAGCGACCCGGCAGCGATCGACCCGGCCTTGTGGGGCGAGAAGAAGACATGGAAGGCAAGCACCTTCATCGGCGGTTCGCCGGGCGGTCGGGACGATGGGCCCAATCTGGACGACATTGTGATAAATGAACTGCTGGCGCATTCCAATACTCCGCTGGGCGACTGGATTGAATTGCACAATACCACCGACCGGGAAATCGCCATTGGCGGCTGGTTTCTCAGCGACCGCGGCGCCACTGATTCCGATCTCATGAAGTACCGCATTGCCGACGGCACAACGCTGGCGCCGCACGGGTACATCGTCTTTTACGAAACTCTTCACTTCAACAATCCGGCCGACCCGGGCTGCCGCACGCCATTCGCTTTGAGCCAGAACGGCGAGACCGTGTATCTGTCCGGCGGCTTCGGAGGCGAACTGACCGGCTGGCGCAAGAGCGAATCGTTCGGCGCGTCCCTGGCTGATGTCGCGTTCGGCCGATACCGCAAGAGCACCGGGGCATACAACTTTGTCGCTATGAGTACAGACACCCCTGGCGGTCCCAACGCTTACCCCGCCGTGGGCCCGGTGGTCATCAGTGAAATTATGTATCACCCTGCGAACTCCGCCGAGGCCGAGTACGTCGAGTTGCTGAACATCAGCGCCTCGCCAGTGGCTTTGTACGATTATGCGACCGGCGAACCATGGAAATTCACCGACGATAATGGAATCGATATGGTGCTGAATCCGGCGCCCGTTCTTATGGCCGCTGGCGAGCGCATTTTGCTGGTCCAGAACCGGGCTGCTTTCGAGGCCGAGTTCGGCGCGCCGGCAGGCACACAGATCTTGGAATGGATGAACGGCTCGCTGAGCAACGCCGGCGAACAGATCCAACTGTCGCTTCCGGGGGATGTCGATAATCTCGGCCGCCGCCAGTACATCCGCGTTGACCGTGTAGTCTACAGCGACGGCGCCCACCCCGCAGGCGACGACCCCTGGCCTGCATCACCGGACGGCCAGGGACAGTCGTTAACGCGGGTCAACGCCGCCCATTACGGCAATGACGTTGTCAACTGGCAGGCGGCGCCGCCGAGTCCCGGCCGGTGAGCCCGCAGGTGGCTTTGCGCCGCAGTCCGCATCATCGCGCCCTTCGGTGCATGCGCGGCGCCCGCGCGGGGACAATTCCACTTGACATGTGACATTCTTGTTATGCCTGCTTGACAATCCGCCCGCGAAGCACGATACTCAGCAGCCGTCGGTTATAATATCAATTCGCTTTTAGGGATGAACGCCATGTATTTGCTCGGATATGACATTGGAACCTCCTCGATCAAGGCCACGCTCATGGACGCCGGGACCCAGCAGGTCGCCGCCAGCGCCACCTGCCCCCGGAAGGAGATGGAAATTCTAAGCCCGAAGGACGGCTGGGCCGAGCAGCATCCGGAAAGCTGGTGGCAGAACCTCAAAGCGGCGACCGCGGAGATCCTCGCCGCCGGGGTGAACCCCGCGGACATTGCCGCCATTGGAATCACCTATCAGATGCACGGACTGGTCTGCGTTGACAGGAACAGGCACGTTCTGCGGCCGTCGATCATCTGGTGCGACAGCCGCGCAGTGGAGGTCGGCCGCCGCGCCGCCGAGAAGATCGGTCCGGACACGTGCCTGGAGCATCTGCTCAACCATCCCGGCAACTTCACCGCGGCTAAGCTCGGCTGGGTGAAGCAAAACGAGCCGGATACTTACAAGCAGATCGACAAGGTCATGCTGCCCGGCGACTACATCGCCATGAAGATGACCGACCGCATCGTCACGACGGTGTCGGGCCTGTCCGAAGGCATCCTGTGGGACTTCAAAGAATCGAAGACAGCCGACATCGTCCTCGACGCACTCGGCATCTCGCCCGACCTCCTCGCCCCCACCGTCGACACCTTCAGCAATCAGGGCGAACTGACCGCGGCCGCCGCCGCCGAGTTAGGCCTCAAGGCCGGCACGCCCATCGCCTACCGCGCCGGGGATCAGCCCAACAATGCGTTTTCCCTGAACGTCCTCAACCCCGGCGAGATCGCCGCCACGGCCGGCACCTCCGGTGTCGTCTACGGCATCGGCGACAAGCCGAATTACGATCCCAGGTCGCGGGTCAATACGTTTGTCCATGTCAACAATACGGCGAAGGCCCATCGCAACGGCGTCCTGCTCTGCCTCAATGGCACGGGCATTCTCAATAGCTGGCTCAAGCACAATGTCGCCAATCCCGGCGAGGACTACGCGCAGATGAATGCCCAGGCGGCGACGGTTCCGGTGGGGTCCGCCGGGCTCACGATTCTGCCGTTCGGCAACGGCGCCGAACGCACGCTCGAGAACAACAACATCGGCGCGTCGATTCGCGGCCTGAACTTCAACGTGCACACCAGGGCGCATATGCTGCGGGCGGCACAGGAAGGCATCGTCTTCGCCCTCAACTACGGCCTGGAAATCATGCGAGACATGGGCGTAGCGATCGACACCGTTCGGGCGGGTTCGGCGAACATGTTCCTGAGCCCCCTCTTTGCATCGGCGTTCGCCACCGTAACCGGAGCCCGCGTCGAACTCTACAATACCGACGGCTCGCAAGGGGCTGCCCGCGGCGCAGGCGTCGGGGCAGGCGTCTACAAGGACTTTGCGGCCGCCTTCACGGGTTTGAAGCGAACCAAGACCATCGAGTCCGACCCGGCCCAGGCCGCCGCCTATAAAGAAGCCTACACAACCTGGCAAAAGGCCCTCGACTCCCAACTAAAGGTATGATCTTTTAAGGCAAGGCATCCTTGCCCTCGACGCACGGCGGGCCCCGGCCCTGGCAGTGCTTGGCACACTGAAAACTGCTGAGTTTAAGGGATTTTTTTCTTGTTTCTCATGGTGAACCTATGCTATAATTGGCATATAGTTTGGCAGGAGGAGAACCTGTTCGTTTCGGTTCTCCCTTCAAAAATGGCGCGGTCAGCATCGGCTTGTTTGCACAGGTTTTGCTCGGCGACTGATTAGCTGACAATTTTGAAAGGGTGATCAGTGCAGAACACATCCCCCCGTACCCATGTCTTCGTCGTGATCGCGGCATGTCTGCTTTGGCAGAATCTGTTCGCTCCCCGTGCCGTGGGGCACGAAGTGGCCGGCTGGGGTCTGCAAAGATTGCCCAATACGCCTTTGACCGGCAGTACACAGATTGCCGCAGGCGATTATCATGGTGTTGCCCTTAAGTGCGACGGTAGCATCGTCGCGTGGGGCTATAATGCGGAGCGTCGGGCCACGCCCCCGGCTGGCAATGACTTTGTCGCTGTTGCCGCAGGCGGTAGCCACAGCCTTGCACTCAAGGCCGACGGCAGCATTGTCGGATGGGGCTATAACGGCGTCAATCAGGCCGCACCACCGGCGGGGAATGACTATGTCGCCATTTCTGCAGGTTATTTTCACAGTCTCGCCCTTAAGGCCGACGGCAGTATCGTTGGCTGGGGGCGGAACAATTACGGTCAGGCCGCGCCTCCGGCAGGCAAGGATTATGTTGCCATTTGCGCAGGATACGACCACAGCCTTGCCCTCAAGGCCGACGGCAGTATTGTGGGATGGGGGTTGAACAATGACGGTCAGGCCTCACCGCCGACGGGATATGATTATATCGCCGTCGCCGCAGGTGGGCGTTACAGTCTTGCTCTTAAGTCAGACGGCTGCATCGTCGGATGGGGCTACAACGGCGCCGGCCGGGCCACGCCGCCAGAAGGGAACAATTATGTCGCAATTGTCGCAGGTGCTGGCCACAGTCTTGCTCTTAGAGCCGACGGCAGTATCGTCGGATGGGGGTGGAACGATGATGGTCGGGCCACGCCGCCGGCAGGAGAGGACTTTATTGCCGTTGCGGCAGGCGGCAATTACAGTCTCGCCCTCAAGGCCGACAGCAGCGTAGTCGGCTGGGGTGATAACGAGTTTGCGCAAGCTTCACCGCCGGAGGGCAATAACTATCTCGCCGTCGCTGTGGGCGCAGGTCACAACCTTGTACTTAAATCCGATGGCAGCATCGCCGCATGGGGTGAGAACTATTACGGTCAAACCACGCCGCCGGCAGGGAATGATTATACCGCCATTGCCGTGGGTTACGATCATAGCCTCGCCCTCAAGGCCGACGGCTGCATCGTCGGCTGGGGGCGGAACTCTTTTGGTCAGGCCACGCCACCGGCAGGAAATGACTTTATCGCTATTGCCGGAGGTGGCAACCACAGCCTCGCCCTCAAGACCGACGGCAGCATTGTTGGCTGGGGGCGGGACAATTACGGTCAGGCCACGCCACCGGCAGGAAACGACTTCATCGCTACAGCAGCAGGTTCGGATTATAGTCTTGCTCTCAGGGCCGACGGCAGTATCGTCGAATGGGGCTGGAATGAGTACGGTCAGGCCGCGCCGGCAGGGAATGACTATGTCGCCATCGCCGCGGGTTACTATCACAGCCTCGCCCTCAGATCCGACGGAAGTATTGTCGGCTGGGGACAGGACGATTTCGGCCAGGCCACGCCAATGGCTGGGAATGACTTTACCGCAATTGCCGCAGGTTGGATGTACAGTCTTGCTCTCAAGTCCAACGGCAGTATCGTCGGCTGGGGGTGGGACGGTACCGCTAAGATCACGCCGCCCTTGGGAAGCTTTATCACTATTGCCGCAGGGCGTGATTACAGTCTTGCGCTAAGGAAAACAGGCCCAACACCCTGTAACGCGCCATCATGGTGCGGCGGAGCGGACATTGATAAGAGCGGCAGGGTTGACCTTGCGGATTTCGCAATGCTGGCGAGCCACTGGCTCGAAGGGAATTGATGGCGAACTCGACAAAGCTAACCATGAAGGCACGAAGGACCACGAAGAGGATCTTTGTCTCGCCTTGCTCCGGCGTGCCGCAAATTGCTGGACAAATCCATCCCCAATAGTAAATCGAAAATCCAAATTCGAAAATCGCATAGAAGGATAACCCATGCACTACGTTGCCGCTCAGAACCGTTACAACGACATGAAATATAATCGCTGCGGCAAGAGCGGGCTCCTTCTGCCCGCCGTGTCCCTCGGCCTTTGGCACAATTTCGGCGGCGTGGATACGCACGAGAATTCGCGGGCCATGGTGCGGACGGCGTTTGATCTGGGCATCACGCACTTCGATCTCGCCAACAACTACGGCCCGCCGCCGGGCTCGGCCGAGGAGACATTCGGCCGAATTCTGAAGACCGATCTGGCCGGTTATCGCGACGAACTGGTCATCTCCAGCAAGGCCGGCTACCTCATGTGGCCAGGCCCCTACGGGGAATGGGGGTCGCTCAAATACCTCACCGCTTCCTTAGACCAGAGCCTCACCCGCATGGGCCTCGACTACGTCGACATCTTCTACTCGCACCGACCGGACCCCGACACGCCGTTAGAAGAGACCATGGCGGCGCTGGACCGCGCCCTCAAACAAGGCAAGGCCCTCTACGTCGGCATCTCATCCTACAACACCGAGATGACCCGCAACGCCGTCGCCCTGTTGCGGGAATTCGGCGACCGCTGCCTCATCCACCAGCCTCGCTACTCCATCCTCGACCGCTGGGTCGAAGACGGCCTGCTCGATGTCCTCGCACAGCACGGCATCGGCTGCATCCCCTTCAGCCCCTTAGCCCAGGGGCTGCTGACGGATAAGTACCTCAAAGACATTCCCCCCGACTCCCGAGCCGCAAAACCCCACGGTTACCTTCAGAAAGAAACCATCACCCCCGAACTTCAGACCAAACTCCGCGCCCTGAACGACCTCGCCCAAAAACGCGGCCAATCCCTCTCCCAGATGGCCCTCGCCTGGGTCCTGAAAGACCCCCGCATCACGTCGGTCATCATAGGCGCCAGCCGCCCCGAACAAATAGCCGACAACCTCGCCGCCCTCAAGAACACGACCTTCACCAAAGAGGAACTGGCTTCAATCGATGACTTCACCAGGGCATACAGAACGTAAGTTATCTAAAAGACGTGCAATAATATCGGCCCTTTCCGCCTGCAAGGATCACTGCGGATACTTCTTCACCGTGCCGCACACCTTCAGGCAATGAAATCACGCGCCGTCCGGCGGCGGCGACACGAAAAACTTGACATGGCCAGCAGAAAAGACGATAATAGGTTCATCGGCCCCCGATGTGGGCGGCCGGCACGCGAATACCCGATGGAATTGATGAATCATGGCTACTGCGGGCAGACGGGCTGTTCTCTGTTTAGGGATGATCGCCTATACCCTGACAGCCATTGCTGCGCCGGTCGAGGCGGTTCTCTGCTTCGGCCCCGACGGACATGTCGCCGTCGAGCAGGAGCATAGAGGCTGCTGTGAGCATACCGGCAAGGTGGCCACCGGTCTCAGGATGAGGTCCGAGCCGACGGCGGCCCTGCTGCACAACTGCTGCATCGACATTTCGCTCCCGTCAGCCAACACCCGGCCCTGCACGCTTGAATTCGACAAAAACATCGACGGCCCGGCTCCAGATGCTAAGCCGCTTCCTCAATCCAGCGATTCTGCCGCCGCGGTGCGGTTTTTACCGCCCGCCGCCGGCGTCACACATCCGCCCGATCCGCCCACCGCAACGATCGTACTTCTGATCTGATCGACAATTCTTCTTTTCCGCGTATACGGACCCAATCTGCCAGCCGATAAACAGGCTGGTTATGTGTCCGGATGTAACTGCGCCCTGATTGTCGGGAAGAACGATCCGAATGAGAAAGACCATACACATCATCCTTTCGGCGGCTGTAATCTGCTCATGCGGCTGCTTCAGACCCGCGGCCCACGCGGTGCACATCGATGCCCCGGCGGACCTTGACCGGGCGCCTTCGGCGACGCAACCCGCCCCGCACACCGGACCGGCTGAACTGCCGGTCATTGAGCCGCCCGTGGGCAAGCTGACCCTGCAGAAGGCCCTTGCGCTCGCCCTGATCCACAATCCGCAATTGAAATCGAACGCCCTCGACATCCGTATCGCCGAGGCAGATCGACTCCAAACGTCCCTGCGGCCCAATCCGGAACTCGAATTTGTGGCCGAAGAGGTCGGCGCGGGCCGGCGAAACGCCCTTGAACCCGGCGAGACCATTATTGCCCTCAGTCAACTTGTCGAATTGGGAGGCAAACGGCAAAAACGCATACGGGTCAGTGAGTTGGAAACCCGACTCGCCGGAATGGATTACGAGGCCAGACGCCTTGACGTCCTCACCGAGGTGCACACGCGGTTTGTCGAGCTTCTTGCCGCTCAGCAGCGGGTCGACGTGATGCGCCGTATTGAACAGCTTGCCGAAAAGACCGCCGCAACCGTCGACGCCCAGGTGGACGCCGGACGCACCTCGCCTGTCGAAAAAACCAGAGCACAAATCCAGTTGTCCGATGTACGAATACAACGTAGGCAGGCTGATCAGAATCTCGATGCCGCGCGCCGGACACTCGCCAAGCTGTGGGCCGCGGATGCCTCATTTGACGAGGCCGTCGGCGATTTCGAAACGACCGGATTGATTGTTTCCGCGGATACGATGCGCGGGTGGATCGAAAGCAACCCCGACATCGCCCGCTGGGCCATCGAAATCGAGCAGCGGCAGGCGGCCATCGAGCTGGAAAAAGCCAGAGGCATCCCCGATATCACGCTCGGCGGCGGCGTTCAGGTGTTTGACGAGCCCAGCGAGACAGCCGCCGTATTCGGCGCCCGGATCGCCCTGCCGCTCTTCGATGCCAACCAGGGCGGGCGGCGGGCGGCGGCTTACCGATTGGCCCGGGCCGGCCTGGATTCTCAGGCGGCAAGGCTGCGCATCGAAACGCGCCTCGTAACGGCGCACCGCGATGCAGCCAACGCTTTGACCCGCGTCGAAGAACTCAGGGATCACGTACTGCAGAATGCCGCAGAGGTCTTTGAAGCAATGGAAGAGGGCTATCGCGGCGGCAAATTCGAGTATGTCGACCTGCTCGATGCGCAGCGCACGCTGTTCGACGCTCGGCTGCAATATATCGATGCGCTGGCGGAGTACCACACGGCGCGCGCCGAGTTGGAGCGGCTTGTCGGCGGCGACGTCCAACAAGACAGCTCCGCGAACCAATGAACGACTTACGACGGTAAGGATATAAGGATATTACGATGAAGAGAAAGATGAGTCACGCGATGCCGGCCTTTTCGGTCTTTGTGCTGTTGGGCGTCGTGTCTTTATGGGCGACCGGCAACTTGCATATCGGGCCGCTGGTTTTCACCTCGGCGGTAAGCCATGAGCGTGCCGCGGCCGACGGCTGCACCGACGCAGCATGCCCCGATGACCACGGGACCAATGACGGCTGGGCCGACGCGGCGTGCCTCGATGACCACGCCGGGCACAAACACGCCACCGCCCCGACGGATATCGACGCCATTCTGAAAATGAATTGCGAGCACGTGGTGCTGATCGCCGACTGCGACGAATGCCGCTACGAAGTCGGCCTGGTGAAAATCGGCCCGCGCGTCAGCCAGGCACTGCTCGAAATCGAAACGCTCTCCGAGCGGAACATGGGCGGCTCGCTGAAGTTGACGGGCCGGATCGAACTCGATCAGACGCGCGTCGCTGAAGTCGCGCCCGCCGCCGCCGGAAGGGTCGTCGCAATCGAAAAACTGCTCGGCCAGAAGGTCAAAGCCGGCGACGTGCTGGCCGTGATTCAGTCGGCCGAACTCGGCCAGGCCAAGGCCGATTACCTCGAAGCCAAGGCCCGGCTGGAACTTGCCCGGACGACATTCGCCCGCGAAAAGCAGCTTTACGAAAAGAAGATCACCAGCCACGCCGACTTTCTGACCGCAGAAAGCGAACTCCGCCGGTCCGAGGCGGCGCTGTCGGCCCTGGAAAAGAGGCTGAACCTGTTTGGTCTCGATGCCGCACAGATCGCCGCGGTCGACGAAGACCGGGACAACGGTCATTTTGCGCAACTGGTCGTCCGGGCGGCATCCGACGGCACGATCATCGAGCAGAACGTCACCCTCGGCAAACTCGTCGACAGCACCGAAACCTTGTACACCGTCGCCGACCTGTCCAGCCTCTGGGTATGGTGCGACCTCTATGAACGGGACCTGGCGGCGATTCATGCCCGGTTCGCGGAAGGCGGCGGCATCAAGGCCGGCATCCGTGTGGCCGCCCTGCCCAATAAAATCTTTGACGGCACGCTCGACCTCATCGACACGAAGCTCAATGCGCGGACGCGGACCGCGCGCGTGCGTCTGAGCGTCGGCAACCCCGACGGCGTGCTGAAGGCAGGCATGTTCGCCGACGCCCGGGTCGCGCAGAACGACGGGCCGATGGTGACCGTGGCGCCGAAAACCGCCGTCATGAGCGACGCGGGCAAGAGCTTCGTCTTTCAGCAGATCCAGGACGATCTATGGCTCCGTCGCGACGTGGTCACCGGCCGCGAATACGACGGGTACGTTGAAATCGTCGGCAGTCTGCCCGCCGACGCGCGTGTGGTCGCCAAGGGCGCCTTCATGCTCAAGAGCGACGTCCTGCGGGAAAAGATGGGCGCCGGCTGCGCACACTGACCGCAGCACCCAGCAAGAATATGCTCGTCCGTCATTCGAACAGGAAAATTAGAGGAAATCCATGCTCGACGCAACACTGCACTTCATCCTGCGACAGCGTTTGCTGCTGATCCTGTCGGCGGTCATCCTGCTGGCGGCCGGCACAATCGCATGGCTTCATCTGCCCATCGACGCCCTGCCGGACGTGACCAACATTCAGGTCATGATCTTTGCCGAAGCGCCGGGATGGACGCCCGAAGAGATTGAACGGCTGGTCACGTTTCCGATCGAAACCCAGATGGGCGGTCTGCCCGACGTCCGGGAAGTGCGGTCCCTCTCGCAGTCGGGACTGAGCCAGGTCATCGTCATCTTTGAAGACGACGTAGACACGTATTTTGCGCGCCAGCTCGTGTTCCAGCGCCTCGCCGAAGCCCGCGACCAATTGCCCGAAGGCGTTGAACCGAAACTCGGACCCATCTCGACCGGCCTCGGCGAAATCTACCAGTACACGGTCGATGCGGGCTTCTATTGTCCTCGGCACACACAGGAATGGGCGCCCGCCCAAGGCGTCTGTGCCGTGTGCGGCGCGGCGATGGTCGCAAGCGACGTCGACCTCATGGGTCTGCGCACGGTGCAGGACTGGCTTATCGGCCCGCAGCTGCGGCGACTGCCGGGCCTCAATGAAGTCAACGCGCTGGGCGGATTCGTCAAGCAGTTTCACGTAATCTGCGATCCGGACAGCCTGATCAACTACGATATTTCGCTGCGCCAGGTCCTGGAGGCCCTCCAGGCCAATAACGCCAATGCCGGGGCGGGCTTCATCGTAAAGGACTGGGAGCAGATCAACGTCATCAGCAAAGGCCTGCTCACCGGGATCGAGGACATCGAGAACATCGTCCTCATGACCGACGCCGGCACGCCCGTGTATTTGAAAGATATCGCCGAAGTCACGGTCGCCCCCCAGGTGCGCTACGGCGCCGCCGGAAAGGACGGGCAAGGCGAAACCGTCGTCGGCATGGCCATCATGCTCAAAGGTGAAAACTCCAGGGTGGTCGTCGACCGCGTAAAGGCGGAAATTCCCGAGATTCAAAAAACGCTTCCGCCGGGCGTCAGGATAAACCCCTTCTACGACCGAACCGACCTGATCCAGGCCTGCATTCGGACTGTCTCCGGCGCGCTGGTCCAGGGCGGCATCTTTATAGTCATCATTCTCTTCCTCCTGCTGTGGGACCTGCGGGCGGCCTTGACGGTGGCGCTGTCTTTGCCGCTGACCGCCGCGGCGACGTTTCTGCTGATGGGCTTCGCCGGCGTCACCGCCAACCTCATGAGCCTCGGCGGACTCGTAATCGCCATCGGCCTGGTGGTCGACGCATCCATCATCGTCGTAGAAAACGTCGCCCGCCACATGAGCGAAAAAGCCTCGGCTTCGCACACCCGGCTTCAGGTCGCCTATGACGCCGTACGCGAAGTCGCACGGCCTGTCATCTTCTCGATCTTTATCATCATCGTCGTCTTCGTGCCGCTGTTTACGCTGGAATCGCTGGAGGGAAAAATGTTCCGGCCGCTGGCGCTGACGATCTGTTTTGCATTGCTCAGCTCGTTGGCAGTGTCGCTGACCATCGTGCCGGTGCTGGCTTCGATGATCACCCGCCGGGTCAAACGCGATGCACATGAAAACCTGCTGGTGCGTTTCTTCCACACGCTCCACGTGCCCGCGCTCGCCTTGGCGATTCGAGGCCGCTGGATCACCGTCGCTGTCGCCGCGGCCCTGATGGTCGCCGGCGCGTCGATGTTTACGCGTATCGGAACCGAATTTCTGCCCGATCTGGACGAAGGGGCCATCGCCGTCAATATTGTCCGTCTGCCCACGGCAAGCCTCGAAGGCTCCGTCGCACAGAGCCGCCAGATCGAGCGCCGCCTGCTGGAAGCGTTTCCCGACGAAGTCATCACCGTCGTATCTAAGACCGGCCGCGCCGAGATATCCGAAGACCCAATGGGCCCGGAACAGACCGACCTGATTATCACGCTGCACCCCCGCGGCAAGTGGACAAAAGCCGCTTCCCGAGAAGAACTCGTCCTCCGCATGGAAGAAGAACTGAAGGCCTTTCCCGGCATCCGCCCCGCCTTCTCCCAGCCCATCGCCCTGCGCGTCAATGAATTGATCAGCGGCATCAAATCCGACATCGCCATCAAGGTCTTCGGCGACGACATCGACACACTGCTCGCGGCCGCCGACGCGATCGCGCCCCTTCTGCGGGGTATTGATGGGGCCGCCGATGTCGCCATCGAACAGGTGTCGGGCTTTGCACAAATCGACGTGGCGATGGACCGGCCCGCGATGGCCCGCCACCAGATCAGCGCCGACACGATCAACGAACTCGTCGAAGTCGCCGTGGGCGGAAAGGCCGCCACCGTGCTCTATGAGGGCCAGCGGCCGCGCGATGTGGTCGTCCGTCTGCCCGCCGACTACCGCCGCAGCATCGCCGATCTCGAAAATCTCCTCGTCGCCTCGCCCCTCGGCTACAGCGTGCCCCTTGGCGACCTGACGGATATCCGCCAGGTCGACGCCTATGCCCGAATCAACCGCCAGGACGCACAGCGCCGCCTGCTCGTCGAGTGTAACGTCCGCGGACGCGATATCGGCTCGTTCGTCGCCGAAGCCCAGGACAAACTCGCCCCCGTCGAAGCCGGCCTCCCCCAGGGCTGCCGCCTCGTCTGGGGCGGCCAGTTCGAAAATCAGCAGCGCGCCATGAGCCGGCTCATGTTCGTCGTGCCCGTCGCCCTGGCCCTGATCTTCGTCATGCTCATGACCGCCCTCGCATCCGTCAAGAGCGCCATCCTCATCATGATCAATCTCCCCTTCGCCGTCATCGGCGGCATCACGGCGATGTACCTCCTCGACATCAATCTCAGCGTCGCCGCCGGCATCGGCTTCATCGCCGTCCTGGGCGTCGCCGTCGAAGACGCCCTCGTCCTCATCAGCTTCTGCGACCAGCTCCGCAACTCCGGCATGGCAGCCAAAGACGCCGTCCTCGAAGCCTGCCGCCTCCGTATCCGCCCCCTCGTCATGACTACCATGACCACCCTGCTCGGCCTGCTGCCGATGCTCTACGCCACCGGCGCCGGCTCGGAAATCCAGAAACCGCTGGTCGCCGTCATCTTCGGCGGCATGATCAGCTCGCTCATCCTCGAACTCATCGTCCTGCCGGTCCTGTATATCATCGCCAACGAGAACGCCCCGGCCCCTGCCGCCGAATGAGCCAAAAATATCCGCCCGCACCAGATTTCTACCTTGATTTGCCGTTGACATCGACACCCCCGGCACGTATATTTCACAACTCTTTGACTTCCATGGCTTGTCTGAACAGCCGATTACTATTAACCAAAGTTAGGAGAAGCAAATAATGACACAGAAGCGGGTTTACTTTTTTGGCAATGGCCAGGCTGAAGGCAATGCCGGATTGAAGGAACTGCTCGGCGGCAAGGGGGCGAATCTCGCCGAAATGACCAATCTCGGAGTGCCGGTGCCCCCGGGCTTCACCATCGCCACCAGCGTCTGCGGCGAGTATTATGCCAACGAAGGCAAATGGCCCGAAGGCCTCGAAGCCGAAGTCAACGAACACATCGCCCGGCTCGAAGCCGCCATGGACGCCAAACTCGGGGACCACAGCCGCCCGCTCCTGGTCAGCGTCCGAAGCGGCGCCGCCGTCTCCATGCCCGGCATGATGGACACCGTCCTCAACCTGGGCCTCAATGACGACGTCGTCGCAGGCATCATCGAACGCACCGGCAACGCCCGCTTCGCATGGGACATCTACCGCCGCTTCATCGACATGTTCGGCGACGTGGTCATGGGTTGCGATCACGAGCACTTCGAACACGTCCTCGACAGCGCCAAAAAAGCCGCCGGCGTCAAGCTCGACAACGAATTGTCGGCAGACCAGCTCGCCAAGGTGGTCGACAGATACAAAGCCGTCTACAAGAAGCACGTCGGCGAAATGTTCCCTCAGAGCGGCCGCGAACAGCTCACCCACGCCATCGACGCCGTCTTCGGCTCGTGGAACAGCGCTCGCGCCGTCAAGTATCGCCAGCTCAACGAAATCGCCGGCCTGCTCGGCACCGCCGTTAATGTCCAGGCCATGGTCTTCGGCAACATGGGCGACGACTGCGGCACCGGCGTCTGCTTTACACGCAATCCCAGCACCGGCAAGAAAGAATTCTACGGCGAGTTCCTCATGAACGCGCAGGGCGAAGACGTCGTCGCGGGCATCCGCACGCCGCTTGAACTCACGGGCCTCAAGAAGATCATGCCCCCCGCCTACCAGGAACTCACCGACATCATGACCCGTCTCGATACGCACTATCGCGACATGCAGGACATGGAGTTCACCATTCAGGAAAGCAAACTCTATATCCTCCAGACGCGCAACGGCAAGCGCACCGCCGAGGCCGCCGTCAAGGTCGCCGTCGACATGGTTAAGGAAGGCCTCATCACCGAGGCCGAGGCCATCACACGCGTCACACCGGCCCAGGTCGACCGCCTGCTGCACCCGCACTTCGACGCCAAGGCCACGCGCAAAGTCATCGCCTCCGGCCTGCCCGCCTCCCCCGGCGCCGCCGTCGGACAGGTGGTCTTCAACGCCGAAACCGCCGAGGCATGGCGCGACAAACACAAAAAAGTCATCCTCTGCCGCGTCGAGACAAGCCCCGAAGACATCGGCGGCATGGACGCTGCACAGGGCATCCTCACCGCCCGCGGCGGCATGACCTCCCACGCCGCAGTCGTCGCACGCGGCATGGGCAAGTGCTGCGTCGCAGGCGTCGGCGACATCCACATCGACTACAAGACCAAAAAATTCACCGCCGGCAAGATCACCGTTAAGGAAGGCGACTGGATCAGCCTCGACGGAACCGCCGGCCAGGTCATCCTCGGCCAGGTCCCGACCGTCGAGCCCAAGCTCAGCGGCGACTTCGGCAAGTTCATGAAGTTCTGTGACGACGTCCGCACCATCGGCATTCGCACCAACGCGGACACCCCCGCCGACGCCACCCGCGCCCGCGATTTCGGCGCCGAAGGCATCGGCCTCTGCCGCACCGAGCACATGTTCTTCGAAGGCGACCGCATCTGGGCCGTCCGCGAGATGATCCTCGCCGCCGAAGATTACTCCGCCATGATCGAAAAGCTCGCCGTCGCGCAGGACAAGAAGGAACAGACGGAAATCTCAAAAGAATATGCACCCGCCAAAAAGCAGTTCGAAGGCGCCCTCAAGAAGCTCCTGCCCTACCAGCGCAAGGACTTCGTCGGCATCTTCAAAGCCATGGCCGGCCTCCCCGTTACCATTCGCCTGCTCGACCCGCCGCTGCATGAGTTCCTGCCGCAGGACGCAAAGAGCCAGGCCGAAATGGCCAAGCGCCTTCAGGTCACCCCGGCCCGCGTCAAGAAGGAAGTGGAAAACCTCCACGAGTTCAATCCCATGCTCGGCCACCGCGGCTGCCGTCTGGCCGTCACCTACCCGGCCATCTACCGCATGCAGACCCGCGCCATCATCGAGGCCGCCATCGCCGTCAAGAAGCTGCGCAAGGTCGTCAAGCCCGAGATCATGATCCCGCTCGTCGGCGAAGTCAAGGAACTGCAGTTCGTCAAACAGGCCATCCTCGACGAAATCCAGCAGGTCTTCAAAGAGAAGAAGACCGAGATCGATTTCATGGTCGGCACGATGATCGAGGTCCCCAGGGCCGCCCTCACCGCCGATGAGATCGCCGGCGAAGCCGAGTTCTTCAGCTTCGGCACCAACGACCTCACGCAGATGACCATGGGCTTCTCCCGCGACGACGCCGGCAAGTTCCTCGGCGATTACGTCCTCCACGGCCTCTACGAGAAAGACCCCTTCCAGTCCCTCGACCAGGTCGGCGTCGGCAAACTCGTCAAGATGGGCATCGAACTCGGCCGCAGCGTACGACACGACCTCAAGATCGGCATCTGCGGCGAACACGGCGGCGACCCCGCCAGCATCGCCTTCTGTTACAAGGTCGGCATGAACTACGTCTCATGCTCGCCCTTCCGGGTCCCCATAGCAAGACTCGCCGCAGCACAGGCAACAATGAAAAACGTAAAAGACGCAACCCTGTAATAAGCAGCAAAGTTGCAGCAAAAACCAAAAGGTGCGCCGGGCCCAGCCCAGCGCACCTTTTTTCTTAGCCCCCGCACGGAAGTGCGGCGGGTTAAACACGGAAGTGCGGCGGGTTCCCCACGTGCCGCCCCACCCACA
>JACZKQ010000156.1 GCA_014859965.1 Phycisphaerae bacterium | reverse complement strand
GGGGTACGGCGGGGATGCCAGTTCGGGGGAGCAGTTCGCGGTGGATGATCAGCGGTCGCCGGAGGAGGTGGCGGCGGTGATCCGTGCCGCCGGGCGCCAAGCGGTTTGGAAGGATTGGGATGCGGCGTTTTGCGAGTGACTGATCACGCCTTTGCCGAAGGCTGCGGGGATTCGAGTACGGCGGCTATTTTTTCGAGAAGGGTCCCATACTCAAAGGGTTTTATGATATAGGCGTCCGCGCCCGCCCTGAGTGCGGCTGCAAGGCTGCCTGAGTCCGCCTGCGCGGTGACGATGATGATGGGAATGTCGCAGGTGCTTTCCGTCGCCCGCAGCCTTTCCATGGCGGCGGGGCCGTCCATGTTGGGCATGACGTTATCCAGCAGAATGACGTCAGGCCGTTCCGCCTCGGCGAGATCGCAGCATTCCAGCCCGTCGCCCGCCACGATGACATCGTAGCCGCTGATCCGCAGGCTTCTGCTTACAATAGAAACCATATCAGGCTCATCATCGGCGAGCAGGATTTTAGCGGTTTTCAATTCTGTGTTCATGAGTTCTCCCGTTTTGCGCATGGACCAGAGTTCCTATTGCACGCATCGTGGTGTTGTTCGGCAATTTCGGGGTTACAGTTATCTATTTTTTTGCGTACTCTACTCGCGGAATCGGTGGTGAAGGCGGCGGGTGCTCGGGCTGAAAAGCCGGGGTTGATATCTCACGCGCAGGATGCCTGCGCGACGGGGGTGCGGGTCCAAGGCGGGCGCATTCTCCGGATGTCCGCATCCCAAATCCAACCTGCGGCGACAATGGAGAGCAAAACCGGTTGGGCAGAGGCCAAAATCAGGAGCATCTGTTCGCCGGGGGGGGGATTTTGGCCTCTGCTCTGAAAATAGCATGCGGTACGCACTTTTCATTATTCCGGGTGTCCAGTTATGGACATGATTGACTGGGGCCCCGACCGGTTTTGCTCGGTCCTGGCGGCGCCGGCTGCCCAGCGAGTTATGAGGAGAATGCGTTTGCCCTGGGTGTTGGTCAGGGGGTTGGGAGGAGGACTGAGAAGGTGCTGCCTTTTCCGGGCGTTGACTGGACCCATATTTTCCCGTTTTGGCGCTCGAGGATTCTTGTGACGATTGTGAGGCCGAGGCCATCGCCTTCGGGGGCGTCGTTGCCGGTGGTTCGGTAGAACATGTCGAAGATGCGATCCTGGTCTTCGGGGCGGATGCCGATGCCGTTGTCGGCGACGCGGTAGATGCATTTGCCCGGGAGGGCCTGTGCGGAGATGTGGATGGCGCCGGGGCGGCTGGGGTCGCGGAATTTGAGGGCGTTGTGGATTAGGTTGGCGAAGACGCGGTGCGTGTGCTTTGCTTCGCCGAGGCAGGGGGGCAGGTCGTCGCGGGTGACGCTGAAGTTTTTTTGGCGGATGTCGAACTGGCAGGCATTGATGATCTCGTTGATGATGGCGTTCACGTCGAGGGTGGTGATGTCGACGGATTCGGCGCCCAGACGGGAGACGTCGAGGAGGCCCTTGAGAAGGGTGTCCATTTTGGCGGCGGCGGCCTTGACGAATTTGGCGGATTCGGTGAGGTCTTCGTTGAGGACGGCCTGCATCGACTGGCGGAGGTCGTCGGAAATGGGGCGGTCTGCGAAGAAGCCTTCGATGCGGCGGCAACCCTTGAGGAGTTCGTCGGCGAAGCCGATGATAGTGATCAGCGGGGAGCGAAGGTCGTGGGAGGTGGCGTGGAGGATGTCCTGGAGTTGGCGGTTCTGGCGTTGGACGACCTCGGTGAGTTCTTTCTGGACCTGCTGGGCGTTCTTGACGTCGGTGATATTGGTCAGGGTGACGCGGATTTGGTCCTGCTTATCATCGGAGGGTGCGTGGATGCGGACGGCGACGACATGGGCCCAGAAGAGGCTGCTGTCGGACTTTTGCATCCTGATCTGGCAGGCGCTGTAGGGTCTTTTGCCTTTGCTTTGTCGCAGATGTGCAAGGCACTTCTGCCATTGGTCCTGGTATTCGGGGATGGTGAATCTGCTCAGGGGGCGGTTGCAAAGGTCGGACCGCGCGACGCCCAGCATGGCGCAGGCGGTCAGGTTGGCACGTTCGATGACGCCTTGCGGATCGAGGGTCAGATATCCGACGGGTGCGAAGTCGTAGAGCTGCCGGTACATGTCGCGGGAATCGGCGAGTTCGGCCTGGGTGCGGTTGAGTTCTTCGTTCTGGATTTCCAGTTCGATCTGGTGGACGCCGAGTTCGTGGACGAGGTTGGCTACGTCGTCGCGGGTGAGTTCGTCGATATTGACGGGCTTGTTGTTGTAGATCGCGACGGCCCTGTCTCGAATGCTTGCTTTGTCGGTCATGATGTCACCTTGTCTGATGCGTTGTCCGGGGCAGCATTGTTCATTGTTTCGGCTCTCGGAGTTCTATCATCAGCAGTATGGCTCCTGTTTTTTGGTCGGCCTGACGGATTTGTCGGGCGGTGATTTGCATTTGTTGGTCGCCGGGTTCGGGTCTTTCGGGCAGGCTGAGGTTCTCGACGGGGGCGTCTTTTGCGATGAACTCTTTGAGGCGGCTGACGAGGGGTTTGGGGGGGATGGGCCAGCCTTGGAGTTCTTCGAGTTTCTTGGAGCGGATGTCGTCGGGGGCGAGTGCGAATTGCTTGTAGAAGGCCCTGTTGGCGGACTGAATGCGGAGGTCCCTGTCGAGTATCAGGAGCGGGCCGCTGACGCTTTCGACGACGGCCTCGGCGAAGCGCTGGGCTTCATTGGCCAGGCGCTCGGCGTTTTTCTGCGTTTCGACGTCGGAGAAGGTGACGCAGACGCCGTCGATGTTGTTTTCGAGGGTGCGATAGGGCATGATTCGCATCTGGTACCAGCGGCCGTCTTTGGTCCGGATTTCTTTTTCAATTGTGCCGAGGTGCTTGAGGACGTGCTGGGCGTCGTCGTAAAAGCCTTCGTATCGGAATCTGTGGGCGATGTCGGTGATGGGGCGGCCGACGTCGGCGGTGATGAGGTTGAACATGTCCCTGATGGCGGGGGTGAAGCGTTTGACGCGGAGGTCGTTGTCGAGGAAGATGGTGGCGATGCTTGTGCTGGCGAGGAGGTTGCTGAGGTCGTTGTTGGTGTCGGCGAGCTGGTTGACCTTGTTGCGGAGTTCGGCATTGACGGTTTCGAGTTCCTCGTTGGTGGATTGGAGTTCCTCGCGGGAGGTTTCGAGTTCTTCGTTTGTGGACTGGAGTTCTTCGTTGGTGGACTGAAGCTCTTCGTTGGAGGAGCGGAGTTCTTCGTTGGAGGTTTCGAGTTCCTCGACGGTGGTCTCGAGGTATTCGCGGGTGGACTGGAGTTCGTGTTCGAGGGTGACAACATAGGGGTTCTCAGTGTCGGCGTCGGCGGGGCGTTCCTTATCGAGGGCTTCGGCGGGCCGGGGCGTCGCAGGGGTCCGGAAAATGACCATCAAGAGGCCCTCGGCGGCGTCTTGGGCGGGGACGGGGCGCACGACGAGATCGAAGACGACGGTATCGTCGTTATGGCAGACCTTAACGTGCTCGGTTGTGACGGGGGCGTTTTCTTTCTTGGCGCGATGGAGGGCGGTATTGAGCTTGACTTTCAAGTCGGAGCGGGCGAGTTTGAGGACGTTGAGGTTGGGCTCGCCGGCGGGCAGGCGGAGAAACGCTTCGGTGTTGCCGTGGAAGTAGACGATGTCGAACCTGCTGTTGACGAAGACGCAGGGCCAGCCGTAGTCATCGAGGATGGTGCGTTCGGCGACGTGGCGGACGTCGCTTTGGGGCTGTTGTCTTGCGGGTTCGGGACCGGGCCGGACGCGCTCGATGTCGAGTTCCTGGAAGGCGGCGGGGGGATAGACGTGCTGCCGGTCGGAGGGGGTGGGTCGTCGCTTGAATATCCTCCACTTGTTGTCGAGGGCGGTGAAATAATCGCTGTGCTCGCCGATGCTTTCGGCGGTTCCGAGGAAGAGGAAGCCGTCGGGATTGAGTGTGTAATGAAAGAGCGGGATGATCTTTTTCTGGAGGTCGGCGTCCATGTAGATCAGGAGGTTTCGGCAACTGACGAGGTCGAGCCTGGAGAAGGGAGAATCCTTGATGAGATTCTGGGCGGCGAAGACGATCATCTCGCGGATTCGTTTTTTTATGGTGTATCGGCCGTCATTCTTTGTGAAGTAACGTTCGAGGCGCTGCGGGGAGACGTCGGCGGCGATGGTTTCGGGGTAGTCGCCTTTGCGAGCGGTATCGATGGTGTCGGGGTCGATATCGGTGGCGAAGATCTGGATGGCGGCATGCTTGTCGAGCTTGTCCATTGTTTCGAGGAGGAGAATGGCCAGGGAGTAGGCCTCTTCGCCGGTGGCGCAGCCGGGGACCCAGACGCGGACGGCTTCGTCGTGGCGCTTGCCTTGGATGAGGGGGATGAGGGCCTTTTCCTGTAGGGCCTCGTAGGCCTCGGGGTCTCGGAAGAAACTGGTGACGGTAATGAGGAGGTCCTTAAAAAGGGTTTCGGCTTCGGCGGCGTTTTCCTGGAGGTACCGGTGATAGTCGGCGATGTTTTCGATCTGGTGGACGGCCATGCGGCGTTCGATTCGCCGGCGGATGGTGCTTCGTTTGTAGTGCGAGAAGTCGTGGCCGGCTGTGCGGCGGATCAGGATGAAAATTTTCTGGAACCAGGCTTCGAGTTTTTCGGCGGGGAGGCGCTGCTCTTCGGCGCGGATGTAGGGGTGCCGGGTATATTTGAGGAGAGTTTCGGCCATTTTTTCGACGGGGATGACGAAGTCCACGAGGCCGGTTTCGATGGCGCTTTGGGGCATTCCGGCGTACTTGGCCTGCTCGGGGTCCTGGACCATGATCATGCCGCCGGCGGCTTTGATGGCCTTGAGGCCGAGGGTTCCGTCGCTTGCCGTGCCGGAGAGAATGATGCCGATGCTCTTTTCGGCGCGGTCGTCGGCGAGGGATCGGAAGAAGTGATCGATGGGGAGATTTGTTGCGGCGGTCCTGGGCGCTTTGGTGAGTTGAAAGGCGCCATTGAGGATGTCGATGTTGTATTTCGGGCGGTTGAGATAGATGCAGTTGGGTTTGATTTTTTCGCCGTCGTCTATGTCGCGTATTTCGATTTTGCAGTGCCTCTCCAGAATGGAGCCCATAACGCTCTTGTGTTCGGGCGGCAGGTGCTGGATGATGACGAAGGCGATGCCGGGGTCGGCGGGCAGGTTGGAGACGAGGCCCTGTATTGCTTCGAGGCCGCCGGCGGAGGCGCCGATGCCGACGACGGGGAGGGCGCGTTCATGCTTGCCGGTCTCTTTGGCTTGTGGGGCTTTGGACGCAATGGCCCGCGGCTTTTCGCCTTGCGTTGCGTTAGTGGGCGAGGTGTGTTTTGAGCGTTTTGGCTCGCCCAATTGTTTCTCGCCCGGTTTTGTTTTCTTTTTTTTTGCTACCATAGATTCCCCTTACCCGACACGGACGCACTTGTAATTATACGGGGCCCTGATAGGAAAGCACGTCTTTTTTTAGAATTTTTCGACGCAATTTACGCGCCGGATTCAGGATATTGCTGCCTTTCATGATGCGCCTGGGCGGCTGCAGTCTCGGCGGCGGGCAGGGAAACATAGAAGCGGGTTCCGCGGCCGGGTTCGGATTCGAAGCTGAGCCGGCCGTCGAGGCGGTCGAGGATCCTTGAAATGATTGCCAGTCCGAGTCCGCGAGCCTGGGGAGCGATTTCGGGGGCGCGAGGCAAAACATCGAAGAGATTCGGCTGGCGTTCGGTGTCGATTCCGATGCCGTTGTCTTCGACGCAATAGACGGCGTCCTCGTTTTCGACGGCGCCGGTGACAACGATTTGTCCCGGCCTGTCGGGGTCAAGAGCGGCGATGGCATTGGCGAGCAGGTGGGCGAATATCTGCTTCGCCTGGTCGTAGTCCGTGCGGCAGGGGGGCAGGCTGTGGATGCGTATGGCGGCGCCGCTGCGATCGACGGCGTATTGCATGGCGGAGCAGACTTCGCCGAGGAGCGCGTCCATGTCGACGGGCTCAATCCGCAGCGGACGCTGTTCGGCGGCAATAAGTTCGCCGAGGCCGTCCAGCAGCCGATGCATCTCTCGCACGGAGGCTTCGATGTGGCTGACGTCGGAGCCGGCGCCGGTTTTAAGCAGGGTCTGAAGGCGATTTTTTTCAATGGGATCGATAGCCACAACTTCGAGGAGTTCCTGGACCTCGTCGATGAGGCCTGCCATCTCACCGGCAAAGCTTTCGATGGAAAGAAGGGGCGGGCCGAACTGGCGGCGGATAAGTTGACTGAAGCGTTCAATTTCCTTGTTCTTGTTTTCGAGTTTTCGGACGAGCCGCGCCCGGCTGTGCTCGGCAAGCTTCTTTTCGGTGATGTCGAGGATGATGCCGACGATGCGCTGCGGTCGGCCCGCGGAGGTTCGCTCGATGACCTTCGCATTGGTGAGCACCCATCGCCACTGGCCGTCGGGGCTCTGGATGCGAAACTCTTCGCTGAAGGTGTCGTCGCCATTGTCGACGTGGCGGTTGACGCGGGCGACGACATCGTCGCGGTCGTCGGGGTGGAGGAGGTCGACCCAGGTCCAGTACGAGCCAGCCATTCCGTCTGGCTCGTAATCGAGCGTCTCAAAGAAGCGGGGGCTCACATAGAGCCGCCCGGTCTGCGTGTTCCAGTCCCATGCCCCGTCGCTGACGGCATCGAGAATAGCATGGAGGCGTTCCTCGCCGGCGGCCAGGGCCTCTTCGGCGAATTTGTGGATCATGCGGTCGTTGCGGCGTCTGACGGCTTCGGGCAGGACCACGGGCAGCAGTGTAAAATAGCCTTGTTCCGGGTCTTTGATGAGGTAATCGTCGACGCCGATCTTGAGGGCGTCGACGGCGAGATCTTCGGTGCCGGAGCCGGTGAGTATGACCAGCGCGATGGGGATGTCCAGGCGCAGCACCTCGCGGCAGAGTTCCAGGCCGTTCATTCCGCCGAGACGGTAATCGGTGACGAGCAGGTCGAAGGACTGGCTTTCCTGGACGAGTCGCTGGAGGGCGGCGGCGGCATTGGTCTCATGGGTAATGTGCGCGGGAACGTCGGATTTGTCGAAAGCGCGCTGGAAGGCGGCGTGATCGTGCGGACTGTCGTCGACGAGCATGATCCGAAGCGGCGCGTGATATGTTTGTTTATCCATTTGAGGGATTCCTGTGATTGGGCCGTGCGGACGGCCGAACGGGTTGGCAATGGTTACTCATTTGCAATTCCTTTTTCGGGGAGCGTAACAAAGAAGGTGCTGCCGCGGCCTAATTCGGATTCCACGCGGATTGAGCCGCCGAGTACGGCGAGGGCCTTTTTGACCAGGGACAGCCCCATGCCCGTGCCCTCGTACTCTTCGACGGCGTGCAGCCGCTCGAACGGATCGAATATGCGGCCGTGATAACGCGGGTCGATGCCGATGCCGTTGTCTTTGACATAAAAGACGATGTCGCCGTCGGTGTTTCGCCGCCAGGCGATTTCGACCCGTTTGGGACTGGATACATTGAACTTCACGGCGTTGGCTACGAGGTTTTGAAAGATATGAACGAGCAGAACGCGGGGCGCTTCGATATCGGGCCAATCAGAGGGCGTTACCAGTTCGACGTCTTCGCCGAGGGCGAGCTGTCGCCGGATTTCGGTGAAGAGTTCATCGAAGTCCACGGCGGCGGCGGGCGTTTCGCCGGTACCGATGCGGCCGAGTTTGAGCAGGTCGAGGATCATGTGATCGGCTTCCCTGACCGCGGTGTGCAGGGCGTCGAGGTACTGTCGGGACTGAGGGTCAACCTCCCCGCCGAGATCCTCGATGAGGAAGTCGACGTAATTGCGGATGGCCCGGAAAGGGGCGCGGAGATCGTGGGAGATGGCGCTGGTGTAGGACGCCAGTTGTTCATTGAGGGCTTCCATGCGGCGGGTGTGAATTGCCGCGATTTTTTCGGCGTGCTTGCGCTCTGTGATGTCAATAACGGATGCCAGGACGTAGAGGCAGTCGCGGACGTGCAGCGGACTGAGGCCGATTTCGACGGGGAATTCAGATCCGTTTTTTCGAAGGCCGAAGAGATCCCGCCCGGCGCCCATCGCGCGGCGGACGGGGTCGGCCATGAATCCGCGACGGTACTCGACATGCTGGCTGCGGAAGCGCTCGGGAATAATGTGCTCGACGGGCAGGTCCGTCATTTCTTCAGCCGGGTAGCCGAACATTTCCGCCATGGTCCGGTTGACGTAGGGAATGCGTCCGTCGGCGTCGACCACGGCCAGACCGTTTGCGGCGGCCTGCATAACGAGGTTCAGGAACTCGCCGGTTTCCCAAGGGGCCTCAATTATTGCGTTGTGGCTGGTCTGATCCATGGGCGCCTCTATTGATCACGTGGTTTCCTTCTCCGCTCGACAACAGGCAGCGCGAAATGGATAGTGGTGCCTTTACCGAGTTTACTTTCGGCCCAGATCTTACCCTGGTGGCGTTTGATTATCTGCCTGCAGATGGCCAGGCCGAGTCCCGAGCCGCCGGTCTTTGCGCTGGCGAGCTGTTCAAATTCCTGGAAGAGCCGGGGCAGGTCCTTTTGGGAAATGCCCGGGCCGGTGTCGCTGACGGAGACGCACACGAGATTGCCGCACCAGCTCGTGCGCACGATGATGCGGCCGGCGTCCGTGAATTTGATGGCGTTGTTCACCAGGTTGGTGAGCACCTGGGTGATGCGGTCTTTGTCGAAGATGATCTTGGGTATGGTCCGGTCGCTGTCGGTGATCAGTTCGAGGCCTTTTTCGCGGGTCACAGGAGTCATGGTTTCGGCGATCTCCGTGACGAGGGCGTTGATGTCGTGCAGCCGCATTTCCAGTTCCATGCGAGCGCTCTTGAGCTTCTGGAAGTCCAGCAGGTCATTGATGAGTCGGGCCAGGCGGTCGACGTTTCGCTGTGCGATGACGAGGAGTTCCTTCTGGTCGTCGTTGAGTCCGCCGGTGTATTCGCCCAGGACCAGGCGAAGGGCCTCTTTGATTGCGGTGAGCGGAGTCCGGACCTCGTGCGACGCCATGGAGATAAAGCGCAGCCGATCCTGCAGCGATTCCTTAGAGGCCTCTTCGGACTCTTTGCGTTCGGTGACGTCGTGTTTGGTCGAGACGAAGTGCGTGATGTGGCCGTTTTCATCTGTAATCGGGCTGATGGCGGTTTCCAGGGTGAAGCACGTACCGTCTTTTCGCTTGTCGACCATTTCGCTTCTGAAGACCTGCCCGCCATAGATGGTCTCGAGCATGCACTGGAAGAACTCTCTGGAGTGTCGGCCGCTGTTGAGAATACGTGGATTTTTCCCTTTGATCTCGTCAAGTGTGTAGCCGGTCAGCCGACAGAAGGCGGCATTGACCCAGACGATAGCCGCATCCTTGTCCGTAATCATAACGGCATCGTCCACGGCGGCGAGCGCGCGGCTGTACAGAAGCAGATTCTCCTGCCCGGCGGTTTTTGCGTCCTCGGTTCGAGACGGCATTTCTACCCCCCTTGCGTCTCGGCCGCTCTATCGGCCGACTCGCCTTGTTTGCGCCGACTGAATTTCCGGCATATCAACCCCCGATTTTCTACGTCAATATAGGTCGGTTGAGGGGTAGCAGAACTTAAGTGCAAGTCGCAAGCGAGGCGGGGCCGCGGCTTGGGCACCCAAACGCGCGGTTGTGATGACGTGTCGGCCCTACGGCAAGTGTGGACGTGCAACCGGCTATTCGAGAATGCAGAGGTTTTCGACAAGAAGACGGGCCCTTATGGGGCCTGCGGCGACTGCGGCCAATGTGGTGCGCGGCAGGTGGGCGACGAGGTCGGGCGGCCCGGTGAACTGCGCCCGGATAAAACTGCCGAAATCGCGTGATGCGAGGAGTTGGACGGCGAAGGTGTTGGGCAAAGGCGGTGCGTCGGCTTTTTCGATTATGACATCTTCCGGGCGTATGACGACCTTGACGGCGCCTTCATGTCGGCCGGGGATTTGAAATTGGACAGGGCCGATCCGGACGCAGGTAATGTGCTCGTCCGGTATGTGGCCGATGGCCTGGGCGTCGAGTATGTTTTCAGACCGCATAAAACGTGCGACGAATTCGTTGGCGGGCTTGCGAAGCAGGGAGTCAAGCGGTCCGGCCTGTTCGATTCGGCCGGCATTGAGAATGGCGGCGTGATCGGCGACGGAAAAGGCTTCTTCCAGATTGTGGCTGACGTGCATGACGGCGATATCCAATTCCTGCCGGAGTACGCGAAGCATTGCGCAGACGCTCTGGCGGGTGGCTTCGTCCAAAGCGCACACCGGCTCGTCGAGCAGGAGGACCTTGGGCTTTTTTACGAGTGCGCGTGCCAGCGCGGCCCGTTGTTTTTCGCCGCCGCTGAGTCCTGCGACATTGCGACCGAGCAGATGGGCGATGCCGAGCATGTCGGCTGTTTGGCGGGCTTTTCCGCGGGCGGCGGTGCGGGTGATCTGTGTTGAGCGCAGACCGAAGGCGATGTTGTCCTCGACACTGAGGTGTGGAAAGAGTGCGTAGTCCTGCGGGACGTAACCGATGCCGCGTTTGCGGGGCTCTTCGCGGGTGATATCGCGGCCGTCGACAAATATCCGGCCGGCGGCAGGACGCCGAAGACCGCAGAGGCATTCGAGCAAGATGCTCTTGCCCGAACCGGGCGGCCCGAGGAGCACGAAGTATTCGTTGCGGGCCATTTCGATGCTGACCTCATCAAGGCGAAATTGCCCGATGGAGAACGTAAGTTTTTCAGTGCGGATCATAGGCGGAACTGTCCCCTCCCGCCGATGAGGCGAATGGCAAGTATGGCGGCCAGGGCGATGAAAATCATTAGCAGAGCGACTGCCAGGGCGACTTCGAGATTGCCGACGGATTGTTCGAGAAAGACGGTGGTGCTGAGCACTTCGGTGCGGCCGCGAAACGAGCCCACGAAGATCATGAGCGGTCCGAACAAGCCGAACGCGCGGGCCCAGGTGAGGATGCCGCCCGCAACGATGCCGTTGGCCGCCAGCGGAAGGGTAATGCGGTGAAAACTCTGCCACTGTGTGCAGCCGAGGGTCAGCGCCACCTGCTCGAAGCGGCGGTCGACGTCGTCGAAAGCCGTCCGGGCCGAGCGGATTGCATAACTTGCGGCGACAAGGAACTGACACAGGACGATGCCTTTCGGCTGAAAAACGAATTCGAGCCCCACGTCCTGCTGTATCCATCGGCCCATCGCCGTTTGCGAAAAGAAGACCAGCAGGGTAAGCCCCGCCACGAGCGGAGGAAAAACGATGGGCAGATCGATGACGGCGTCGATAAAGGTGCGGCCGAAGACGCGGTAACGGCTGAGCACGTAGCCCATGGGCACGGCGAAGAGCAGGGCGATAACGGTGGTTGTGCAGCTTGTCCATACACTCATCCAGAGAGCGTGGCGGATAGGGCGAGATCGAAGGACCTCGCCGACTGCGCGGGCGTCCACGTAGAGCGCATCGGCGACAATGAGTGTAACGATAAACATGACGAAGAGCACGACGGCGGCGGCACATAAGGCAAGGAAAAGGCGGTCGCCCGGTGCGCGACGGGGCGTGTTGGCCAGGTCTTTGGGGCCGCATGTCTTCGGTGGGCGCTCACACATCTGCCGCAGTTCAACTGTCAAAACACGCCCCATTTGCGGAATTCGCAGAAAAGAATGCAGCCCGTGCAGACGAGGTGATGACGCTTGCGGCGAGGCCAAAGCCCTTGATGGCTGGGGGCGTGAGGTCCAAATGAAACAGGAGTCCCAGCTCGTATACGTTTTCCAAAAAAACCACTTGCCTCTCCTTAACTGGAATCTGTTCTCTTAGTCGCTAACGGTCTTCTGATCTGGCACGCTGCTGTTGGACGTGCCTGTCACGTTCCGTCCGGATGTTTTGTCGGCCCCGATGAACATGCGGACGGCTACGAGAATAAGGCAGACAGCGAACAGTTTTCGAAGGAAGTGGCCGGGCAGCCGGATGGCCAGTTCCGTGCCAAGGAGAGTGCCGAGCAGCGAGCCGGCGACGATCAGGCCGACGACAGCGAGGTTGAAATCGATGGTTTCGTTCCGCCAGTAACGGTAGGCGCCCAACATGGCCAGGGGCACCATGACGGCGAGGGCCATGCCCTGGGCGGATTTCTGGGAGAAGCCCGCGAGTATGACAAGCGCCGGGACGAGGACGATGCCTCCGCCCAGGCCCAGCCCGCCGCTGGCGATGCCGGCCAAAAAACCAAGGATCACAAACATCCACCACGAGTTTGAAGCCTGCCCTAACATGCGTGTGTCTCCATGGAAATCGGTAACGCGCAAATCTCGACTGTCCGAAGATCGCATTATAGCGGAAGGCATCGCGGGTTTCACCCTTAAATGCGAAAACTGCGGCTATATCGGGCGGGTGGCGCGGTATAACGTGGTTATGCCGAGTGTGAGCGGGGCTGCCTGGATGTTCTCAAAACCGGCAGATCGCAGCTCGGCGGCGAGGTCGACGTTTTCGTGCCATTTGCGGACGGAGTCGCGGAGGTAACGGTAGGCCGCGGTTCGGCCGGTGATGAGGCCGCCGACGAGGGGCATGATCCAGCGAAAATATGTCAGGTAGGCGGCGCGGACGATCGGATTGGTCGGCAGGGAGAATTCGAGGATGCAGACAGTGCCGCCGGGGCGCAGGAGGCGGTGCATTTCAGCGACGCCGGCGCTGTGATCGGCCATGTTGCGGACGCCGAAGGCGCAACTGACGATGTCGAACGATTGCGCGTCAAACCCGGTGGCGGTGCAGTCGTCAATACGCCACGTGATGGGTGTGTCGGGCAATTTGCCTCTTGCGCGAAGGCGCGTTTCTTTGAGGGCGGCCAGTTCAACCATATCCGGACTGAAGTCGCAGCCGACAACATTGGCGCCGGCGCGGGTGAATGCCAACGTCAGGTCGCCGGTCCCGCAGCACATGTCCAGCACGCGGCGACCGGCGAGCGGCTGCATGAGCCGCACCGCTTTCTTTCGCCAGTGGAAGTCGATACCGAGACTGAGGACATGATTGGCGAGGTCGTAACGGGGGGCGATGCGGCCAAAGATGTCGCGGACCTTTGATGCGGTGTTGGTTGTCGCCGAGCTGTCTGGAGGGTCTGTCGCCATGGTGCGGCCCTTCGTCTACACCGTCGAGAAATCGCTCAATACGCGGTCGGCTATGGCGAAGGCCTGGCGGGTGAGGCGGATGTGCCCGTCGGCCACTTTGAGCAGGCCGGCCTTGCGATGCTCTTCGATTTCACCGGCAAAGAGTTCTGCAGCATCATAGCCGGTCTGCTCCCTGAAATGTTCGAGATCAATGCCCTCCATGCGCCGAAGATTCAAGACGGCGGTTTCGCAGGCGACCTGAATTTCGCCGGGAACCTGCGCGTCAACGAGCATGGGGGTGCCGGCATTTATGCCGTCGACGTAGGCGCGGACGTCGGCGATGTTTGTGGTGCGCCGGCCCCGGTAAAAGGAGGCGGCGCTGGGGCCTATGCCGATGAAGGGCTCGTTGGCCCAGTAGCGCAGATTGTGCCGGCATTCAAAACCTGGTTTGGCGAAGTTCGATATTTCGTATTGCCCGTAACCGGCCTGAGCCAGGGTTTCGATACCGATGTCGTACATCTGACGATCGGTTTCTTCGTCGATGGACACGATTTCACCGACGGCGATAGCCGACTGCAGGGCGGTGCCGCCTTCGAGGGTGAGCGCGTAGGCGGAGATGTGTTGGACATCGTGGGAAAGCGCCGCGGCCAGGCTTTTTTTCCACGAGGACATAGTGGAATTGGGAATGGCGAAGATGAGATCGAGGCTGATGTTCTCAAATCCGGCGGCGCGGGCGTGATGGACGGCCTGCTTGGTGTCATGGACATTGTGGCCCCGGCCGAGGAAGCGGACCTCGCTCTCTATAAAGGATTGAGCGCCAATGGAAAGGCGGTTGACGCCTGCGCGGCGGAGGGCAGTCAGGAGGTCGGCGTCGACCTGGCCGGGGTTGGCCTCAACGGTGAATTCCTCAGCCTCAGGGGCCTGGGCGGCGAGGGCCTCAACGAGCTGCATGAGATACTGGCGGCCGAGACACGTGGGGCTGCCTCCGCCAAGGTACACGGTGCGGATCGGGTCCTGGAGTTCGTAGCGATGAAGTTCGGTGAGCAGGGCGTCAACGAGTAATTCGACGTTGTGGGCGTCGACAGGTTCGGAGTAGAACCCGCAGTAGGCGCACTTATGTTCACAGAAAGGGACATGTACGTATAACGATACACCGTTTTTCATCGGTCACCTGTAAAGATCGTCTTTGCTTCGTTTCGCTGTGGTCGGGCGAGCCCATCCTGATTTTATCACTGCTGTGCGGCGGCTTTCCACCAGCATCCTGCCGACCGCGGCGGCTTTCACCCTTTGGCGTCGCGGTGCTGTCATTTGCCCAATTGCGGAGGACAGTAATAACCCATTGTCTGGCTTGCTACGCCCATACGGTACTGGTGGTTCTGCATGAGGCAGACGCGGCGTTCCTGAGTGGGGATCGTCGTCGTATAAATTCGAATCTCCCCCTTAACGCTGACAATGGCTTCTTCGCGCCAGTCGCCGATACAGTCGACAACGGCGATGAGATTCCCTTCCAATTTCTGGATGGGGTCCTTGCCCCACTTGCGGATCGCGCCGGAAAGGACGACTTCTTTCTGGGGGTCATCATCCCACCAGAGCGCACGCGGCGCCAGAGGCCCGGTTTCGTGAAATTCAAGGAGTTCGCCCTTGGCGCTGTACAGCCATCGCTGTTTGAGGTCGCGTTCGCCGCCCCAGCATTCGATGCCGGGGTGCTCGGCGAGGATGTCGGCGGCCATGCCCTGGCCGTGGATATGAACAGTCGGCTCTTTGTGGGTCCAGAGCTTTCGGCCGGTAGCAGCGTCGACGACGCAGAGGCCGCCGGCTTTCTGGCGGGTTTCGAAGCCGTAGTAGATTTCCAGGCCGGGGTTGTCGGCGTCGATGTCGGCGACGTAGACATAATCGGGGTGGCCCATTTCGAGCGTCCAGAGGCCCTTGCCGTCGTCGTCGATGACGGCGCCGCCGATGACGAGTTCATCCTTGCCGTCGCCGTCAACGTCGGCCGTGAGCGGATTGTGCGAGCTTTGGCCGCTGTACTTCTTTTGTTCCTGCGTGGATTCCCAGTACCATATCTTTTGCAGGTCCTTGTCGAGGGCGAGCACCTTGATCAAGCTGTAAGTGCCGCGCTGTACGATGAGAGAGGGGGTCTTGCCGTCGAGATAGGCGATGCTGAGGAAGTTGCGCTGGGAACGGTTGTAGTCCTCGTAACCGTCGCGCGTGAGCCAGTCGCATTTGGCGAGAACCTTGCCGGTGAGGCCGTCAAGTTTGACGAGGTATTCCGGGCCGGAGGTGACCAGGCCGTTGTCGTCGCGAGGGTCGCCTTCGCCCGCCTTGCAGTAGACCTCCGCCCGGCCGTCGCCGTCAAGGTCATAGACGATCCAGGGCGAGTACCAGATGCCCGCCTCGATGGACCAGCCCATGTCATACTGCCAGAGCATGGTGCCGTCGGCTTTATAGGCTTCGATTTTGTAGGTGGTGGTGCTGCGCTTCCAGTAGCCGGGCTGCTGATAGGGGTCGGTGTTGAAGTTGGGCTGCTTGATGAGGTATTCGTACACGCCGTCGCCGTCGAGGTCGGCGATGCCTACTTTCTGGAAATCATAGTCGCCGGCAAGCGGGATACGGATATAGGGTTTGGGGGCGCCGGTAAGTTGAATGGTGACGGCGGCAAGCGGTTCTAATTCGCCCATACGGAATAATTGGTAGGTATATGTCTTACCGCGTTCGGCGGAGCCATCCACGCAACAGGTCGGCAGAGTGATGAACAGCCGGGTGTCGTTCCGGCGCACCTCGAAGGCGATGTCCGCGGGGTCGTCGGCCAGGAGCCGCCAACTCAGGAAGATGCTGCCGTCGGGGCGTTCCAGGGCGACAAGACCGCGGTCGATTTTCTCGCCGGCCGATGCCGCGGGCGCCACACTGACCACCAGAACCACTGTAAACAGGACTACCGAGCTAATTTTCATGATGGGCCTCCTGAAAACCCTCCGCAACAGCTTCGAACACAATACAAACTAAAAAGATACCGGCGTCGTCCGATTGCGTCAAGAAAATATCGCCGCGGCCTTTACGCCGGCGTCAGGCTCGGGTATAATTCTCCGAACGGTTTGGCTGCAAAGTGATGTTCTGTTGACTGTCAAAGGAGGCTGTTCCATGATTCACAAGTGTTTGTTTATCCTTATTTTTGTTGTATCCGGTGCGGCGATGGCGGCCGCCCAGCATTCGGCGGTAACTCCTGCGCATCGCATGGACTGGTGGTCGGCGCGGCACGAGGGGGTGAAGGACCGCGTGCAGCAGGGTGACGTGGATCTCCTGATGATCGGCGACAGCATTACGCACGGGTGGGACGGCGGCGGCAAGGAGTTTTGGGAAAAGTATTACGCCCCGCGCAAGGCAGTAAACATGGGCTTCAGCGGCGACCGGACCCAGCACGTCCTGTGGCGGCTGGACCACGGTGAGATCGACGGTATCAGCCCGAAGCTGGCGGTGATCATGATCGGAACGAACAACTCCAACGGCGAGGACAACACCGCCGAGGAAATTGCCGATGGGATCAAGGCCATCTGCGCCAAACTCCGGGCCGAACTGCCCCAGATGAAGATTCTCGTTCTTGCGATCTTCCCGCGGGCGCCGCAGCCGTGCCCGCAGCGGGAGAAGAACGCCAAAGCCAGCGAACTGGCGTCGAAGATCGCCGACGGCAAGATGATCCACTACCTGGATATCAATGCGAAGTTCCTCGACGCCGACGGCGCGCTGCCGAAGGAGATCATGCCTGATTTTCTGCATCCGAACACGAAGGGCTATCAGATCTGGGCAGAGGCGATGGAGCCCAAAATCGCCGAGCTGATGGGCGAGAAGAAATAGTCTCGCGTCGGGATCGATGCGGGAGTAAAATGTCACGGACCGACAGGGGCCCGTGCGGCAAAAACCGCGCGGGCCTTTTTTCAATCACTCCGGGTGCATACCCCGGACCCTGGCGCGCTCGTGCAGGCGTTCTATTGGGGGAGGTCGTCGGTGTCGGGGGTGGATACACTGAGGATGGGTGGTTCGGGTTCGAGGCCGCCTCGGCGGAGGACGCGGATGCGGTAGGCGGCCCAGCGGGCGACGCCGGTCAGGGCGAAGCCGCAGAACGCGATCACCAGGGCCGTCTGGAGCGTGAAGAGAACGATCACGCCGCCGATGACGACGGCCCAGAAGAGATGCGTCATGGGCTTTCGGCCGCGGAGGTAGAGGTTGACAAGGTGGGGGTAGCGTATGCGGCCGATCATCAGAATCGCCAGGCCGATGGCGACGAAGGGCAGCGAGCCGATCACCGCCGATTCGCTGAACTTCACAAGCGGCGCGTCGCCCAGGTCGACGAGCATGTCCTGGTAGAACAGGATCAGGCTGGCCAGGACGCCCGCGGCGGCGGGGGTGGGCAGGCCTACAAAGCTCATGTGGGCGGTCTCGTCTTCTTCGTTTTCGACGTTGAAGCGGGCCAGCCGAATGGTGGCGCAGGCCATGTAGGCGGCGGCTGCGAGCCAGACGAACCGGTAGACAAAGCCTTCGAGGATAAATTCGGGGCCGACCATTTCGTGGAGCTTGTGGTCGAGCAGTTTGAGCATGAGGAACGCAGGGGCGACGCCGAAGCTGATGGCGTCGCAGAGGCTGTCGAGCTGGCCGCCGAAGCTGGAAGTGGTTTTGCTGATGCGGGCCACACGTCCGTCGAGCATGTCGGCCACCATGGCGAAGAAGATCATCCAGGCGGACCAGGTGAAGTAGGACAGGTTGATCTGCCGAACGGACATGTGCTCGACGCCCTTGCTGGCGAAGACGATGGCGGCAAAGCCGCAAATGCCGTTTATGAGGGTGATCAGCGACGGCAGAATGGTGACGTACTTCAACCGCTGGTGGCGCACGCGATGAAGCAGTTTGCGTTTTCGTGCTCGTTCACTCCGCAGGGACATCATTCGTACCTCACGAGGACGGTGAGCCCGGCCTTGACCTTGTCGCCTACGGTTACAAGACACGTGGCTTCATCCCGCATCGGCAAAAGAAGTTCGGTTCTTGACCCGAACTTGATCATTCCGAATCTTTCTCCTGCCGCAAAATCCTGATTCGGCTTGGCGTCGCAAACGATCCGCCGGGCGATGGCGCCGGAGATCTGGCGGACGCGGAGGCGGTCGTGCGGGGCGGCCAGGCGGGTCATGGTGACATCGTTGGATTCATTGACCCGGCCGGCGTCGGCGTGCATGGCGTTGATAAAACGGCCTTCTTTATAGCTGATCTCTTCGATGCGGACGGCACAAGGGACCCGGTTTATGTGGACGTTGAAGATGTTCAGGAAGATGCCGATCTGAACGGCCTCGCCGCTGCCAAAGGGGTTGGCAACCGTTTGGATATCGGCGATGACGCCATCAGCGGGCGATAACAGCACATTGGCGTCAGCGGTGATGTGCCGCTCCGGATCACGGAAAAACGCCAGCACCCAGATCAAAACGGTCAGCAAAACCAGCTCAACCGCGGTGATCTGCCAGGCAGTCAGCCTTCTGCCGCCGAGCAGCCAGACGCCCAACATCAGGGCCGCGACGATTGCCGGAAAGACAGCCGCCTGTGGAAGGCCATATTTTGTTATTGGTATCTTCATAAGATTCAAATCATATCCGCCCGGTGCAAAACAAGCAAGCCGTTTATATGTTATACGATTGTCCCGCCGCCGGCGACATACTCGTCGGCATAGTAGAGGACGAGCCTTTGGCCCGGGGCGGGAGCGAACTGCGGCTCATCGAACTCTACCGCGACACCCTCAGGTGTTACGTCGGTCACGGTGCAGGCGTGCGGCTGACCGTAGGAGCGTATCTTGCCCGACAATCGGCCGCGAGGCTTGAGCATAGCCGGCAGGAGCACGTTGAATTCGGTGGCTCGGACGTCGCGGCGGCTGACTTCCGGACGCGTGCCGATGGCGACGGTATTGTCCTGCGGGTCAATTCTCCCGACGTATAGGGGCTCTCCGCCGGCAAATCCGAGGCCCCGCCGCTGCCCGAGGGTATAATTTGAGATACCCTTGTGTGTGCCGATGACGTGGCCTGTCATATCGGTCAGCGGGCCGGGGCGGTCGGCTTCGTCAGGGCCGAGGGCGTTTCTGTAATCCGCCTCGCCCGCGAAGCACAGTTCCATGCTTTCGGGTTTTTCGGCGATACTGAGGTTTGACTGCCCGGCCATCCCACGCACGTCGCCTTTCGTGCGTTCGCCGAGGGGCAGCAGGAGCCGGCCGAGACGTTCACGGGCAATGCCGTAGATGAAGTAACTCTGGTCCTTCGCGCTGTCGGCGCCGCGGCGCAGCACCGGACCGTTTTGCGTCGCGACGACGTGGGCGTAATGGCCGGTTGCGACGTGATGTATTCCAAAAGTCTCTTCAATCAGATCCCACACCAATGAGAACTTAAGGAATGTGTTGCAGTCGACGCAGGGATTCGGCGTTTGTCCGGCGGCATAGGCGTTGCGGAAACGCTGGATAATCAAACTCTCGAAAGCTTCGACGACGTCGACGAAATAGTGGGGTATATGCAATTCGTGACAAACAAATGCTGCATCGGCCCCGCAACAGCCGCGTTTCTGTGTATCGCAGGCGGTCGGGATCTTCATGGTGACGCCCACGATGTCCCATCCGGCTTCTTTAAGAAGATGAGCCGTGACAGAACTGTCGACGCCGCCGCTCATGAGGACTGCCGCGCGGCGGTCAGGAGGGTGCGCCGGCCGGTACGGCTCGAAGCTCGGCTCCATCAGTCGTAGATTGTAGTCTTTAAAATGTGCCATTCAATGATCGGAGTACACCACCAAAACCCGTCCATACGCTCAGCCATACTACTGTTTTGCGGGCCGGTAGTTCACCATTGTCTGCGGGCGAACCCCTACACATACCTGAACGCCACGAATTTGTCAAATCCGTAATGCCGCTCGATTTTTGCGATTGATGGGCGTGGACCTTTTGAGGATGAGGGCGCGGTGCTTCGAGCGAGGCAGTGAGGCGCAAGAAAAGGCCTCGCGTGCTCAGCAAGCGAGGCCCTTAGGTGAGGAGGCGTACTATCCTATGGCGTCGCCTCTCATTTCCTTTCTCTTCTCAAAAGCTCTTGGACAGGCTCAGACCGGTGAAGAAGTAGTCGCTGCTTCTGGCGTACGCGTCACTGCGTCGCATGTCGTTGCTGATGAGCGTGACGTAATTGATGCTCGGGGCGAAGGTCCATCCGGCGACCTCCATGGGAAAAGCGATAGAGAACGCCAGGTCGTTGGGTCTTGTGTCGTTCACGCCCCAATACCCCTTATTGTAGTCAGAACTGCCGATGCCGAGGCTTGCGCCGATCTCCAGTCCGACCGGCAGGCCGGGGGTCAACTCGACGATCTTGTCAATGGAGTGGCTCAGGCCGAGTGAGATGTACGTGCCATTGATTTCGTCGATGTCATGGTAGACCGTCACGGACGGGTTGAGCGGGGCATCGAGGGCGAATCCCCAGTACAATTCGGTCGTGTGCCCGATGCTGGGGAAGCGGTAATGGATGACGCCGACGGAGTAGCCGAGCCCGTCGATACCGGGTACGTCGCCTGAGTAGTCTACCGTAAAGTCGTGTTCGGTGAACTCACCGGCGTTGCCGTTGATGTTGGTCATGTCGAGGCTTCCCCAGATCGCGGCGGTGAGGCCGCCATAGGTGATCGCTGCGCCAGGCTGAAAGGCGTAATCGTCGTTGAGGTTCTGCCCTCGCCAGATGTACTTGCTGTAAAAGTCTGCTGTGAGTTCCAGACCGATCGCCTGCTCGGCGATGACGGCGTGTGTTAAGGTTGTTAAAAACAGAGTCGTCACTAAGAGGCCTGTTCTTGTTGTCACTTACTTGCTCCTTTAAATATTGGTACTTGTCTTCCTGTTCCTAACCGTTTGATTGTGACCGGCCGGCACGATGCTGTAATGATGCTCTGACATAAGCAATCGGCGTGCCATTTGCGGAACATCGTTGTAAGTCACGTTACATAAAGAGCTTAAGTGTTTTGTGTCGCGGCAGGTTATTTGGCAAAGCTTTACATTTTTGTTGCAAAATGCCAGCTTGTATACAGGAATGTAAGTCTTTGGCGATTGATCAGGCGTGTTCTGGAATGGCAGCGGCGGAACGTGATTGTCGAGTTCAACGGAACAAAGGTCGACTGCTTGCGGGCACCGGCCTAACGAGAATGTGTGTCAAAGCGCAAAAAAAGGGCCGCAAGCATCCATGCTTAGCGACCCAAAATTTATAGAGAATGAGCCCTTTATAATCTTCAAGGGTACAAACAAACCGAGCTGTTTGTCGTCGCCGTCCTCCTAAGTATTCCCCCCGACGTCGTTGAACGTATCATATCCAACTCTCGTTCGGATGCAAGCAAAAACATGCAAATTTCTTCGGTGCATAGGTGATTTTCGTGATAAGTCCATACAACCATTTGCCGTTTCAAAGTTTACGAAGAGCAGATATTATGGCGGTCCATTTGAGCAGTACTCAGTTAGACGTCTATACATTGCTGTGCTGTCTATTACCGCCCCAGCAAGGCAGCCCAATTTATAATTCAATCGTGCACCGTCCACGCGCCCACAAGAGTAATCATGAGCATCCCATGGAGTTTCCGCAGTTATAGCACCGGTAACAGGTTCCGTTTCTGACGCAGATGGATCCGCAGACGTCGCAGGCGGGCGCGTCATCCTGGAAATGCTGAAATTGATCGTTGAACTGCTGCATGACGGCAGCTTTTGGCTGTACGCCGCCGTTTCCGCCGACGACGGAGTGGACCAGCGAAACGATCCTGTCGGCGGTTTCGTCAGAGAAGCGGTCGGAGCGGGCGCCGGCGGCGGCAGAGGGCTTTGCGGTATCCTCGGGCTTACTCTTGGCAGCCTTACTCTGGATGGCCTTGGCTTCGTCGATTTTCTTGGCGAGATCTTTGGTCTTCTCAACCACTTCCCTTGCGGTGGTGGTGTTCTTATTGTTGACGTCGCCGGCCTTTGCGCGGTTAGGTGTGTTCTTCTCGGCGTAACCGGGAATAAACTGGCAGCCCATCCAGCAAAAAATGTAATCAATGAGGCTCTTTGCAAACGGGATGTTTTTGTTGGAGGTCATCCCGGCCGGCTCGAAGCGGGCGTGGCGGAACTTGTCGACTAACGTGATCAGCGGCACCCCGTACTGCAGGGCCATGGACACACAGGTACCGATGACGTCCATAAGCCCCCCGACGGTGCTGCCCTCCTTGGCCATGGTGATAAACAACTCACCAGGCTGTCCATCCTCGTACAGCCCCACCGTCAAATATCCTTCGTGTCCCGCTACGGAAAATTTATGTGTAATACTGTTGCGTGTTTCAGCAAGGCGGCGCCGGAAGGGTCGCGGCGCGGCCGCCTCGGTTTTCTTTGCGTTGCCATCCTTGTTGGTATTGACCGGCTGAATGCGCTTGGAGCCGTCGCGATAAATGGCGATCGCCTTGATGCCGAGCTTCCAGCCTTCCATGTAAGCGCCCGCAATTTCCTCGGTGGTGCTTTCCTTGGGCATATTAATGGTCTTGCTGATCGCGCCCGAAAGGAAAGGCTGGACGGCGGCCATCATCTTGAGATGGGCCTGATAATGGATATGTCGTTTACCCTGCCGGGGCTTAAATGCACAATCAAAGACAGGCAGATGCTCTTCGCGCAAAACGACTGCGGTTTCGATGGTTTCATCGACATCGATCGTGTCGCAAATAGCGCGTATTTCGTCGGCGCTGTAGCCGAGACGATCCAGGGCCATGGGCACGGTGCGATTGACGATCTTGAGCATGCCGCCACCTGCGAGCAGTTTGTATTTGACCAGCGCGATGTCCGGCTCGATGCCCGTGGTGTCACAGTCCATCATGAAGCCGATGGTGCCGGTGGGGGCGAGCACGGTGACCTGTGAATTGCGAAAACCCTTCTGGGCGCCGGCGTCAAAGGCCTCGTCCCACGCGTTCTTGGCCGCATTCAGCAGGTAAGCTGCACAGTGCACTTCAGGGATATTGTACGCGTGCTCGCGGTGCATGCCGATCACGTTGAGCATGGCTTCCTTGTTTTGTTCGTAGCCTTCGAAGGGACTCTTAATAGCGGCGATTTCAGCGCTGACGGCGTATGCGGTGCCCGTCATGAGGGCCGTGATCGCCGATGCCCACGTGCGTGCGGCGTCGGAGTCGTAAGGCAGGGCCAGACTCATCGCCAGCGAGCCGAGATTGGCATAGCCGAGACCCAATGGGCGGAAGCGATGGCTGTTGACGGTGATGTTCGGCTCCGGATAGCTGCCGTTGTCGACGAGGATTTCCTGGGCAATGATGAAAAGCCGAACGGCCCGGGTGAAATTCTCAACGTCGAAGGTGCCGTCTTCCTTGCGGAACTTCATCAGATTCAGTGACGCCAGATTGCAGGCGGAATCGTCGATGAACATGAACTCGCTGCAAGGGTTTGAGGCGTTGATGGGACCGGAATTGGGGCACGTGTGCCACTTATTGATGGTCGTGTGGAACTGCATTCCCGGATCGCCGCAAATCCGCGTGCCCTCGGCAATGAGGCGCATCAGTTCGCGGGCGGAATATTCGCCGATGGTTTCGCCGGTCGTGACGGATTTTGTAAACCATGGTGCGTCCTTTTCAGCGGCTTCCATAAAGGCGTCGCTGGCGCGGACGGATAGATTGCTGTTCTGGAACATGATGCTGCTGTAGGCTTCGTTGTTGAGGTCGCCGCCGTAGCCCTGCTCGATAAGTGCCCAGGCCTTCCTTTCTTCGTCGGCCTTGCAGGTGATGAACTCGCGAATGTCGGGGTGGTCGACCTTAAGCGACTGCATCTTGGCGGCTCGTCGGGTCTTTCCGCCCGATTTGACGACGGCGGCGATCTGGTCGAAAACGCGCATGAAACTGAGCGGACCGGAAGGTCTGCCGCCCCCCGAGAGCTTCTCACGGCTGCTGCGAAGGGTGGACATGTCGGTCCCGGTGCCGGAGCCGTGCTTAAAGAGCATGGCTTCGCTTCGGGCCAGACGCATTATGTCATCCATGGTGTCGGCGACAGACTGGATGAAGCAGGCCGAGGCCTGAGGGTATTCATAACTATTGGTGCAGGGGACGGCCTGCTGTTTGGTCTCGTCCCAGCGCCAATTGTGGTTGCTGCCCGTGACGCCGTGAACATGGTACAGCCCCACATTGAACCACACAGGCGAGTTGAATGAGCCGAACTGGTTGACACAGAGCCACGTCAGTTCGTTGTAAAAGTTGTCAGTGTCTTCGGCGGTGCCGAAGTAGCCGTCCTTGCGGCCGCAGTCGGCGATGGTGCGGCAGACGCGGTGGACGAGCTGTTTGACGGAGTATTCCCGTTCTCCCAGGTCGGCATCGCCGTAAAAGTACTTGCTGACAACTACCTTGGTGGCAAGCTGACTCCAGAACGCGGGAACCTCTACGTTGTTTTGCTCGAAGATAACTTGCCCGGTGTCATCAGTAATGCTGGCCTGCCGCGTTTCCCACTCTATTTCATCGAAGGGATGCTTATCGGCCTGAGAAAAATGTCGTCCCACCTTCAGACCGGCACCCTTTGCGGGCATCGGACTTGCCCACGGTTGAAATCTCGGCCCAGTCGATTTTTCGTTCGGAATTCCCATTTTCTCGTCCTTCATACGGCTACGCCTCCGTGCATAGAAAAACCAATGCTACAACAACATATAGTATTTTTACAAGGAACTGTTCGACATGTAGTTGTGTCGACGGGTAAATGATATTGGCATCCTTAGTGGAGGGCAAACAGAAATTCTATAGATTTCCGGAAAAAACCGTCTCAACAGGATTAAGTTCCTGTCATTACGGCACCTACATGAAGGAAAAAATTTACGTCAAGCGACGGCCTGATTTTTCGATAATATCGGTCCTATGTGAATGGCCTGGTGTTTCAGGCCCGTAGAAGGTCGCTTTTGCAGGCGAAAGTCACGGGTCGGGGCGTCAGAACCGGATGAGGGCCGCGGCCCAGACGAAACCTGATCCGAAGGCGACGAGGAGGACGAGGCTGTCTTGCTTGATTCGGCCGCCCTGGATGGCCTGATCGAGCGCTACCGGCAGGCAGGCGGAGGCCATATTGCCGAGTTTGTCGACATTGGCAAAGACCTTTTCGGCCGGCGCTTTTGTGGTCTGGATGATCGCTTCGAGCATACGGAGGTTGGCTTGATGGGGAATAAGAAGGTCGAGTTCGCCGAAGCCGATACCGTTGTCCTGCAAGGCCTCCACAACCGCCTGCGACATCTTCGCAACGCCGTTTTCGAAGACGGCCTTTCCGTCCATGCGGAAGTGTACCCGCCCGGCGGCGACATCGTCGGTATTGATGCAGTCGGCCCGGTTGAGGCCGGTGCCGGGGGCGGCGGTGTAGAGGGCCTTTGCGTCGCGGCCGTCGGCGCCTAATTTGGTATAGAGGATGCCCTTGTCAGCGTAGTCCGAGGGGCCCAGCACGACCGCGCCGGCCCCGTCGCCCAGCAGGATGGCGATGTTGCGGCCGTCATTGGAGCCGTCGATGCGCTTGGAGAGGACCTCGGCGCAGACGATGAGGACGTGGCGGTATTTGCCGGTGGTAATAAAGCTGTCGCCCAGTGCTATGCCGTAAATAAGCCCTGCACACTGTTCTTTAATGTCGTAAACAGGCGTGTTGGTCATGCCCAGTTTCGCCTGAAGAAAAAAGCCCGAGCCGGGGTCCGCGTGGTCGGGCGTGATCGTGTTCATGACGAGCAGGTCGATGTCATCCATGGTCAGGCAGGCGTCGGCAACGGCGGCGCGGCAGGCCTTTTCGGCAAGATCCGTCGCGCTGACATCGGCCTCGGCATGGCGACGCGTGTGAACGCCGGTGCGGCTGACGATGAATTCGTCGCTGGTCTCCATCCGCTTCATGATATCGAAATTAGTGACAACCTTTTCCGGCAGGAAGTGGCCGGTGCCCAGTATTTTCGATGCCGCCATGGGTGGACTCCGATGGATTTACTTGTCGGGTTTGATGCCCTCATGTTTGAGCGACAGCTTCACCAGCAGCGCACAGTTCTTCTGAAAGAATGCCCAGTCGAGGAGGCGGACCTTCTCAAACGCCTCGGCGCCGAGCTGTTCGGCGATCTGGCGGGGCGCTTTGCCCGCCTTGTACTCGCTGATGATGCGTTTGTGATAGTTCTCGGTGGCCGCCAGCGCCCCGTCGAAATAAGCCTTGACCGAGTTTTCGCCCTTGATCACGGCGTTGTGGCTGAGGCACAGAAACTCTGAGCGGAGCGTCGCGAGCCGTCGGATACTGGCCAGGTAGGGCGCGTAGCCGGTGAAGTAATTGGGCCACCAGTAGTTGTGCTGGGGGATGTAGTAGCCGGTGGCGTCGGAGATGAGGAGGCAGTCGATGGCGGGCTCGTAGAAGCTGAGGCTGCAATCGCTGTGGCCGGGTGTGCGCAGGACCTGGAAAGCAAGATGGTCGACGTTGATCGTGTCGCCTTCATTGATGATGCGGTCGACGGCGATCTTTTCGCCCGTGAACGGTTCGGGGTGAAGGCCGTTATCGATGGCGCCGCGTTCGATGAGGGAGGCGGTGAAGGCCTGATCAACCTTGGCGAAGAATGTGACGGCCTTCTCGGCGGACAGGGCGGTGGCGGCCTGCTCGGAGGCGCAGACGGTCAAGTAAGGAAAGATTTCACGGAACAGCGGCACGGCCATGACGTGGTCCGGGTGTGCATGCGTGACGATCACCTGCCTGACGAAGTCGCCGGTGACGTGCAGGCGTTCGAGCTGGGCCTGCAAGACGGGGCCCATCGCGCCGACGCCGCCTTCGAAGATGGCCCCTTCGTTCGGCCCCTTGGCCAGGTACAGCGGATACTCATTCGTGCCCAACATGAGCAGCGAATCGTTAATCTGAATGGGAGGGTCTTTTATCAACATGATCGTTTCCTCATATCGGCTATGCGGGTTGCGCGTTATTCTTTTCGATGGCGAACAGGGCGGCGCCGAATGCGCCGGTGAACTGCGGCTCGGGCGGCAGCAGAGCCTCGGTACTGAAGGCCTTGCCTAACATGTGGGCCAGTACGGGATTGTGGGCCACGACGCCGCCGGTGGCGACCAGTGCGCCCGTCAGCGTGTCCATCTCGACGATGCGTTTGACAACCGAGGAGAAGGCCCCCTTGACGATATCTTCCACAGCGACGCCTTTACGGATCTTTTCCAGCACCTCGGTCGCGGCGAACACGGTGCAGAAGCTGCCTAACGGAACGTCGACGGCCGATTTGGCCGCCAGCCCGTTGAGTTGGGCCACGTCCACCGCGAGGCGGTGGGCGATCTCTTCGATGAAGGCGCCGGTCCCGGCGGCGCACTTGCGGTTCATCTTAAAACTCTGGCGTTTGCCGGTCTCGTCCAGATGAATGACCTTGCTGTCCTGGGCGCCGATGTCGATGACGGTGATGGGCTGGGGGAAGTGGAACCAGGCGCCCTTGCCGTGGCAGGCGATCTCGGTCATTTTTCCGGCGGCCCAAGGCACGTTGTCGCGGCCGTAGCCGGTGGATACGGCGCCGGCAACCTGTGAACGGTCGAGCCCGGCGTTCGCCAGCGCCGCGTCGAGCAGTGTGTCGGCCGTGCGGGTATAATCGATGCCGGAACGCTGCACACCCTGGGCGCAAACTCTGCCCGCGCCGTCGATAACGACCAGCTTGGCGGCCGATGCCCCGATGTCGATGCCGCAGTAGACCTTCATGGCAAATCCCGTTAGTTCACGCCCTCAGCCAGTTGTTCGACAAAGGCCTCAATGTTGGTTCGGGTCTGTTCCTCGGAGTACAGCCGCAGGTCGTTGAGGTCGCCATTGACGACCACGTACGGCTTGCCGGTCCGCTCCTGCACGCGGCGCGGCAGATCGTAGCGGTTGTTGGAGTTGTTGGGGCAGGTCTTGGCGTCGTGGTACAGCACGCCGTCGATGCTGAACGTAGCGATCATCTCCTGCATGTAGCGTTCCTTGCGGTCGTCGCTGCGGCAGATGAACAGTTCCGTGTAGGCGCGCGCCATGCTTTCGAAGGGGTCATCCGGGTCGAGGTCATCGAAGACCCAACTGTTACAGTAGGTGCTGGCGACGACGGCGGTCTTGAGCTGCGCGAACTGGCCCGCCAGTGCGCTGAGTTTGCCCCAGATCGGCATGCCTTCCCAGTAGATACGGCAGGTTTCGCCCTCGACGGCAGCCACGCCGTCGGCGACGCGCTGTTCGAGTTCGGCAAGCAGCACCTCATAATAATCGATGGCCTCCTGCGTGCCCCGAAGCACGACGGCCGGGCCCATCTGGATGGTCTCGTCGAAGAAGGTCAGAGGCGCGGGCACGGCGACGGCGGTCTTGAGCACACCCTTCCAGAGTTCGGTGCACCGTTTCGACAGCGCGATGACCTCTTTGAGCTTATCCATGTCGAGTTTGCAACCGGCGACCATTTCCAGCGTGGGCACCAGCGCCTTGATCTGCTTTGCGACCGCTTCGATAATGATTTTGTCGACGTCGCCGACGGCCCGCGGTGAATGGACGCCGATGCAGGGCACGTTCCATTCCCGAGCATAGAACTGGAACCAGTCCTTCACGTCGCGGCACTGGTTGGTGTTGAACACCAGCACGTCGGCCTTCGGCGGCCCCGGCAGGTTCATCTTGTTGAAGGGGCTCTCGCCCTTGAGGTACGAGCCGATATCGCTGGTCAGATACGAGCAGATGTCCGGCGAAAAGCCGCGGGCGTTGGCCACAGGAATGAGATCGGTGGCCATGCGGGTCGCCCCTAACATCGCGCCATGGTTTTCGGGGTAATAAACGTTGAAGCCCAGCGCGTGCAGAAGTTCGCCCGGACCCACGCTGGTGCACCATGCGGTCTTCCTGCCCGATTCGGGTCCGCTCATGAGTTCGGTGAAGTAGCGGCCCATGAGGCCTTTCATTTTCTTCGTAGCTTCGATGTCTCTGCGTTCGGCGGACATGTGTATTCCTTTCATGACGTCAATCGCGCGGCGGGCGGAACCGCGGGCCGAATCGGTCGGCCAGCGCTTCGAGCCGCGTTCGTGCGGTTTCGGCGCCGAGGTCCTCGGCATATTTCAACACACCCCCGCGAAAATCTGGAAAACCGATGCCTAATACGGTTGCCACGTCCACGTCGGATGGCTGGCGGGCGATTCGTTCGTCCATGGCCCAAAAGGCTTCGTTGACCATCCGCAGGGCGAGCCGGTCGGCAGCCTCGGTTTTGTCGATCTTGCGAGGACTCAGGCCCTTTTTCTTCTGCACGGCGTCGATTATCGCCGCGGTTTCGGCCCGGTCATGAGCAGTATAGTCGCCCTTGTTGTAGGTGTAAAGCCCTGCGCCGGTTTTCTGGCCGAGATGGCCCTGTTCGACGAGCGTCGTAACGATTTCAGACAAAGGGCCATGCTGTGGAAAGGCTTTCCGCATAACGGCGTCGGTCAGGACGAGAACGTCCAGACCCGCCATGTCGATGAGGGCTAACGGGCCCATCGGCATCCCGAAGTCCGTCATGGCCGCGTCGATGGCGCGGGGCGTCGCGCCCTCTTCAAGCAGGTAAAAGGCTTCTTTAAGATATGGGATGAAGATGCGGTTGACGAGAAAGCCCGTGCGGTTGCGGACGAGGACAGGGGTCTTGCGAAGGCGCTTGGCGAAGCTCAGGGCGGCGGCGATCGTGCCCACGGGTGTGCTGAGCCGGTGTATGACCTCCACGAGCGGCATGGCATGCGCCGGGTTGAAGAAGTGCAGGCCGATGAACCGGTCGGGCTGCGTCATCTTCTCGGCAAGCAGGTCCAGCGAAAGGGTGGAGGTGTTGGATGCGATGATCGTATGCGGGGAACAGACGTCTTCGATCGCGGCAAAGACGGATTGTTTGAGTGCGGCGTCTTCGAAGACGGCTTCAATCACAATGTCGGCGGCGGCGATGTCGCCCAATTCGGTTGACGTGGAAAGCATCGCAAGCATATGCTCGGCGCGGGCCGTGGTCATCTTTCCGCCTGCGACGCGTTTTTCGAGCGATTTGGCGATGTGGCCCTTTCCTTTTTCGAGCATGGTGGGATCTTTGTCGACGACGGTGACGGGCACGCCCGCCATCAGCAAAGCGTGCGCGATTCCCGCCCCCATGGAGCCCATGCCGACGACAGCGGCGGTTTTTACCTCGCTGGGCCTTGCGTCGCCAACATCGTCGACCTTGGCGGTTTTTCGGGTTGCGAAGAAAAGATAAATCCTGTTGCGAGTGGCGGGGGAGTTCATGCAATCGATGACAACGTCCTGTTCGGCCTTGAGACCTGCCTCGAACGACTGCTCGATGCCCGTCCGGACGGCGTGGAGAATCTTTCGTGGGGCGACGTCTTCCGGGCGGGTCGCGGCGATCACCTGTTCGGCCCAATCGAAGGCGGCCCGGTTGGCGGTCGCCTCGGATATCCTGTCTGTGCGGTCGCAGGTCCTTGGCGGGTCGGGTCGAGCGGCCAACAGTTGGCGGGCAGCCGTGATAAGGTCGTTATTATCGGTGATGGCGTCTACGAGACCCAGTTCCAGCGCCTGCTGCGAGTCGATGCTTTCTGCGGTCAGCAGCATCCGCAGCGCCGCTTCGGCGTCGATGAGTCGCGGCAGCCGCTGGGTGCCGCCGGCCCCGGGGTTGAGTCCCAACTTGACCTCCGGCATTGTGAACGTCGTCCCCGGGGTGCAGACTCGCAACCGGCACGCGGCCGCCAGTTCGAGGGCACAGCCCATGACCGCGCCGGCGAGTGCGGCAAGGACAGGTTTGGAAGATTGCTCCACGACAGCCAACGCGCCCTGGAAGATGCGGCTGATTTCCGCCGCGCCTTCAGGGGTGGTGAGGGTCCGGAAGATGTTCACGTCGGCCCCGGCCGAAAAATGGGTTTCGTTGCCCATGATCAAGATTGCAGCGGTGTCCTGGTCCGCGTTGGCCCGGCCGACGGCGGCGGTTAGTGCTTCGAACAACTCGGATGTCAGCACGTTGAACGGCGGGGCGTTCAGGCGAAGGATGCAGAGTTTGTCCGTCACACTGTATTCGATCATCGATCTATGGTCCGGCACGGGCACGTCGTCAATCTAATTCGAGGGTGAGTTTCATCGAGTCTTTCGCGCACTCGGCGTACATTTCAAAGGCCTCCGAAGCCTTATCCCAGGGCATGCGCGGGGTGACCATGTCGCCGAGGCAGGCGCACCGTTCGTCAACGACCATGTCGGCGGCCGTTTGAAAGAAGGCGCCGCATTCGGGCCCGACACAGGTGTTGATCTGGATGTTGTTGCGAAAGACGTGGTACCAGGGGAACTCCTGCTTCTCATAATGAGGCATCCCGAAAACGAAGAGCCGGCCATGTGGTCGCGGCAGAAGGGCGGCGGTCGCCAGCGCCTCAGCCTTGCCGGAGGCCTCCACGGCCAGGTCCACCATCTGCCCCCCGGTGATCTCACGAACGGCCGCGGCGACATCCTGTTTGGCCGGGTTGATGACGTGATCGGCCTTGTAGCGTTCAGCCCAGTCGAGCCGCCAGTCGAGGGGGTCGATGGCGATGACCTCGCTTGCACCCATGAGTCGGAGAATGTGCGTGAAGATCAGGCCCATCGGGCCCTGGCCGAGCACGGCGCAGCGTTTTGCGATCACGTTTTCGGTCCGGGTCAGGGCGCGAAGCACAGTCGCCAACGGCTGGGCGACAACGAGGGAAGCGATGTCCGGAGCGTCCTTGGGCAGGCGGGCAATGGCCGGCGGCCGCGAAACGATGTACTCGGCGAATCCGTAGTAGCCCTGCGGCTGAGCAAGGACCAGCGTGCCCGGCTCCCAGCCCTCGGCGCGGCTTTCAACGATGGTGCCGATGTTCTCATGCCCGGCCCAGCCGACCGGATTAGGGAACGCAATGTCGCCAAAGAGGCCCTCGCCCGTGTACTGGCCCATGTTGGAGCCGCACAGGGCGACATGGGAGCACTTGACCAGGACCTCTCCTTCGGCGGGAACGGGAGTGGGGGCATCGTCTAACATGGCAAGCTGCCTTGGCCTGACAATCTGAATGGCTCTCATGATTATCCTTTCTAAGAACCGTCTTGTGCCGCTTTGTTAAGGATTAAAGCATATCCATGCCGGTTGGGCAAGGGCAAAAGGACGGTCCTTGGCCGCCTGGTACCTTGCGTTATCGATGCGGGGCTGCTATAATCAATCTCACGTGTTCCGGTGTGATGGGCCTTTTTCTATAGGGTATTGCGATGAAACGATTAATCCTGTGCGTCTTTGTACTTACATTGCTGTCTTCTGCCGTGCGAGCGGCCGATGAGGCGCGGCTCCTTCGTTTTCCGGCGATCCACGGCAGCCAGATCGTGTTCACCTATGCCGGTGACCTTTACACGGTTGCGGCCAAAGGCGGCGTCGCCAGGAAGTTGACCGGTGACGTGGGCTTCGAAATGTTCGCCCGGTTCTCGCCGGACGGCAAACAACTCGCCTTCACGGCCCAGTACGACGGCAACACCGAAGTCTACGTGATGCCCGCCGCCGGCGGCGTGCCGAAGCGGGTCACATGGACAGCGACCCTGGAGCGGGACGACGTCAGCGACCGTATGGGCCCCAACAATATCGTGATGGCCTGGACAAACGACGGCCGCATCGTCTTCCGCTCGCGCATGCGCTCGTTCAACAGTTTTAACGGCCGGCTCTACGCTGTTTCACCCGAAGGCGGCATGCCCGAAGAACTGCCCCTGCCGCGCGGCGGATTTTGTTCGTTTTCTGCCGATGGTGCGAAGATGGCCTACAACCGAATCTTCCGGGAGTTCCGCACGTGGAAGCGCTATCGCGGAGGAATGGCCGACGACGTGTGGATCTACGACTTCGAAACGAAGAAGGTCACCAACATCACGGACAACCCTGCCCAGGACATTATCCCCATGTGGAAGGGCGACACGATCTATTTTCTGTCCGATCGCGACGCCAACAAGAGGATGAACCTCTTCGCGTACGATCTGGCGACCAAGGAAACAAAGCAGTTGACCGACTTCGCCGATTATGACATCAAATGGCCCTCGCTTGGCGACAAGGCCATCGTCTTCGAAAACGGCGGAAATATTTATCGCTACAACCTGGACAAGGGCCGCTGTGAGAAGGTGACGATCCGCATCCAGGAAGATCGCGTCGGCGGCCGCGGAGGCATCATGCCGGTCAGCGGTGCCGTCACGAATTACGAGATCGCGCCGGACGGCAAGCGGGCCCTCTTCGGTGCGCGGGGCGACGTGTTCACCGTGCCCGCCAAACACGGCGAGGTGCGCAACCTCACGGCCACCCCGGGCGTGCACGAACGCAACAGCACGTGGTCGCCGGACGGCAAGTGGGTCGCATACATCTCCGATGCGACCGGCGAGGATGAGATTTACGTCACGCCCGGCGACGGCAGCGGCCCGCCGCGCCAGGTGACGCAGGGGGGCGACACGTACAAATACGAAATCCGCTGGTCGCCGGACAGCACGAAGATCCTCTGGGGCGACAAGCGACTGCGCCTGCACTACGCAAAGATCGACACCGGCGAAATCATCGAGGTGGATACCTCCGCCCAGTGGGAGTTTCACGAATACGCCTGGTCGCCGGACAGCAAATGGGTCGTCTACGTTCGCGCCGAAACGGAGGGCATGAGCCGTATCTGCCTGTATTCGCTCGATCAGAAGCAGTCCTGGCCGCTGACCGACGGCTGGTACGATGTCGCCGATCCCTCGTTCAGTTCCGACGGCCGCTTTGTGCTGTTTGTCTCCAATCGCGATTTCCACCCGATCTACAGCCGCACGGAGTGGAACCACGCTTACCAGGACATGGAGCGCATTTACCTGTTGACCCTTGCGAAGGAAACGCGTTCGCCGTTCGCCTACGAAAGCGACGAGGTTGCGGTCCGCAAGCCCGACGACACAAACGAGAAGAAGGCGAAGGACGATAAGGATGCCGACAAGGGCAAAGCCGACGAGAAGACTGAATCTTCAGCACCGGTGAAAATCGACCTCGACGGCATCGGCGGCCGCATCGCCGTCCTGCCGATTGCCGTCTCGGATTACCGGCGCGTTCAGGCCGTGGGCGACATGGTATATTATCTCCGCAGCGGCAGCGCCGACGACGGCACGACGCTGCGATGCTACGACCTCAAGGAAAAGAAGGAAACCGAATTAGGCAAGGCTCACGGCTACGAAATCTCCGCCGACGGCAAGAAGATGCTTGTTTCGGCACAGGGCAAATACGCGATCATCGACCTGCCCAAGACGAAATTCGAGATGAAGGAAACGCTGAACCTCTCGGGCATGGAGGTTACGCTCGACCGCCAAGCTGAATGGACGCAGATATTCAACGAGTGCTGGCGGCAGATGCGCGATTTCCTGTACGTGCCCAACATGCACGGCGTGGACTGGGAGGGGATGCGAAATCGCTACGCCCCGCTGGTCAACCACGTGACCCACCGGGCCGACCTGACCTACGTCATCGGCGAGATGATCAGTGAGTTGAACGTCGGCCACACCTACGTCGGCGGCGGCGACATGCCCAAACCCCGGCGAATCGGCATGGGCCTCCTCGGCGCCCAGGTCTCGAAGGATAAGGATACCGGCTGGTTCAGAATCGACCGGATTCTCCCCGGCCAGAACTGGGACAAGTCGCTGCGGTCCCCGCTGACCGAGATCGGCGTCGATGCCCGGCAGGGCGATTACATCCTTGCCGTCGACGGCGTCTCCACGGCCGACGTGAAGAATATCTACGAATTGCTCTTCAACAAGGCGGGCAGACAGGTCGCCCTCCGCCTCAATGCCGCGCCGACTGAAGAAGGTGCACGCGACGTTATCGTCCTGCCGACCGGAGACGAGTCGGGGCTGTACTATTTCGACTGGGTCCAAACCAACATCGCCAAAGTCGACAAGGCCACCGGCGGCAAGGTGGGCTATATCCATGTCCCCGACATGGGCCCGGCGGGCCTCAACGAGTTTGTCAAGCACTTCTATCCGCAGATCCGCAAGAAGGCCCTCATCATCGACGTCCGCGGCAACGGTGGCGGCAATGTCTCCCCGATGCTGATCGAGCGGTTGCGCCGCGAGATTGCCATGATCACGTTCTCGCGCGACACCGCCCCGCGGCCGAACCCGTCCGAGCTGATCTACGGGCCGATGGTCTGCCTGGCCGATGAGTTCAGCGCCTCCGACGGCGACCTGTTCACCTACCGATTCAAGAAGTACAAACTCGGCAAGGTCGTCGGTAAACGAACGTGGGGCGGCGTCGTGGGCATCCGCGGCTCGCTGCCCCTGCTCGACGGCGGCTACCTGAACAAGCCGGAGTTCTCGCGTTATGACGTCGACGGCAAAGAGTACATCATCGAAGGTGTGGGTGTCGAACCGGACATCGAAGTCGACAACGATCCGGCCAAAGAATACGCCGGCATTGACCAGCAGCTCGACCGTGCCGTCAAGGTCATCCTCAAGGAACTCAAGACAAAGGAAAAGACCATTCCGCCGCTGCCGCCGTACCCGGTCAAGTGACCTGCGACCGCAGCGTGTCGATTAGAAGGTGTCTTTGCGGCGGCGGAGTTCGCCGAAGACTTCTTCGGGCGCGGCGGCGTCCGGCATGTTGAGGGCCCTTTTGACGGCCGCCTGGCGCACGCGGAGAAAGATGTTGGATTTCTGTTCTTCGGCGATGGTGGAGGGCACTGTGGGCCGGCCCGCCGCCTGGGCCTCCTGCGTCTCGGCGAGCCGCCTCCGAAAGTCGGCATCGTCCGGCAGAATGGTTAAAGCAAAGCGATAGTTCTCCTCTGTATAGTCGTGGCCGGGATAAACCAGTGTTTCCGGCGGCAGGGCGGCAAGTTTGCGAATCGACTTATACATTGTCGCCATATCTGTTTCCAGCACCCGGCCGCAGCCGCCCACAAACAGCGTGTCTCCGGTAAACAGTATCCCCGCCCCGGCTTCCGATACGGGCGGTAGATAGAAGCAGACGCTGGTGCCAGTGTGTCCGGGGGTGAGGATGACATGGACCTGGCGGTTGTGCAGCTGCACGACGGGCATTTCATGGACGATCAGATCGACACCGGGTATTCGGCCGTCGGGGGCGATAACGCGGCAGGGGGCGTGCCGCTTCAATTCCGCAACCGCGGCCGTGTGGTCGCAGTGGTGGTGCGTCACGAAAATATCGGTTGGGATCAAACGGTGTCTGTCGAGCGCCTCCAGAACGGGAGCGATTTGACCCGGATCGACCACGAGGGCCTTATCCTTATGGTAAGGCAGCACATAGATGTAATTGTCGCCGAGTGCCGGCAGTGTGATCGGTTTTGGCATTCCGAAAACGACCCATAACAATAGAATTCCCCTTGGCCCGAAGCGGCCCAGAGCACGCCATTTTAGCCTGCACGGCTGGGCCATGCAATAAAAATTTAGCCTCACGTAGGCCTTTAATGGCGAATACCCGGGGTTTTCCCCAGATTTTTTGTTGACGAGGGACCGGTAAATGCTTACAATCATAGGACTGGGTGAGTAGCGAAGGGGCTTGAGCGAGGGTGTTTTAGTGGTTTCTCGTCCTTCAAAGCGGGGGGGCTGCGGAGGTTAGCGATTTAGTGGTGTGGTGGCGGTGTGATGAAGTGGTGTCTGCAATTTATCAGTGCGCTTCGCGGCGCGGTCAGGTCTCTGTCTATATTCCCATTCATGTACTGTGTACGGCCTGCGCCCGGGGTGCGGCCGGACGGCGTTCGAAATAGATGATTCGGTAGCTTACTCTGGTATTTAACTACTTAGTGGAGGACTGCAAAATGAAAGTGAAGATTGTTTTATCAATGCTGGTGCTGGCATTGGGCTTGTTGGCGGTGACCGAGGCCCAAGGCCAACAGGTCATTACCTCTGTGGACCGCACAAACGGTGCAACGAACGCCAGCGGGCAACTCGGCGCGTACGACGGGAATACCGATCCATTGCCGATGGAGGAGGGCGGTGTCAAGGATGGTAATCTTATTCGCTCGGATCGCAATGCTCACAGATTCGTGAACACGCCGACCGGGACACTCGGCCTCTTGAACAAGCCTCTGATTGGCTCGGAATACGTCCGCACCTTTAATAATGACAAGGACGCCGGCGGCGTGAATGTCAGGTATGCGGTTACGATTTCGATGCAGGCGACGGTCTGGATTTCGATGGATGACCGGTGGGGCGATGCCGATCGGCAAGCCCAGGTGGACAGCGTGACAAGCCTTTTCGCCTCGGCGGGAACGTTTAAGCCCACAGGCCTGAAGGTTTTTGTCGCCGGCGACAGTGACCGTCCGATGAGCATATACGCCGCTGAGCTTGGCCCTGGGACGTACGTGTTCGGGCCCCAGCAAGGCAACAACTTCTACACTATCGGGGCGATTGCGGGCGATCCGACGTTTAATCCGGCGCCGTTCGTGGACGCCAAACCGGACCACACGGTGGCGATTTATAAGGAAGATACGCTGCAACTGAACGCTACGGTGACCGATCAAGGACCGCAGGAAGGTGATCCGGGCGTGCTTTCGTGGCTCTGGTCCAAGGGCAGCGGGCCGGGCACGGCGACGTTCAGCAATACGACCATCCTGGACCCGACCGTTACTTTCAGCGCCAAGGGCACTTATGAACTGGTCCTTACTGCGACCGACGGCGACAAAGACGCCAACGACATTGTGACCGTCATCGTTCTGGACCATGCGGACGACAAAATGATTGCGCACTGGCCGTTCGACGTGACGAACGGGCCGCGCGACGTCATGGATTCCCTTAACAAAAACCATGGCGATTTCGTCCTGGCTGACAGCAACAGTGTTCCTCCGGCGTACGTGCCCGGCTGGATCGGCTCGGGGGCGTTAAGTTTTCCGGGCACTTCGCACGTACTCGTTTCGATCGACGCCAACAGCGTTCCGAACTTCAACAACGCACCGCGAACCGGCGCCAGTGTATCGGCATGGGTCAAGGTGGATGCGTTCGACGAGAACTGGCAGAATGTGGTGTCGCGAGGTGACAATTCCTGGCGCATCGCACGCAGCAGCCGTACAGGCGACAGCGGCAATTCGATGGCGTTCCACGTCAGCGGCGTGACGACAACCCCGGCAAACGGGCCTTCCGGCAAGATCGGCGTTAATGACGGCTATTGGCATCACGTTGCCGGGACATACAACGGCAAGGCGATTAGATTCTACGTGGACGGCGTGCTGGATGTGACACAGCCGGCCAGTGGACTGCTGACTCAGAGCACATATGATATTTGGATCGGCGGCAACTCGCAGACGAATCCGTCGCGTCGCTGGAAGGGCTTGATCGACGACGTGCGGGTCTATAACTACGGCTTGAGCCAGGCGGAAGTGCTGGCATTGACGGGCATGGGGCAGGTGCCTCCGGTGGTCAACGCCGGGCCCGATCAGGCGCTCCAGTACCGTCCGGGCGAAAAGATCAGCCTTGGCGGTATGGCCGCCAACAACGGCCCCGGCCCGCTGACAACTACATGGGCGGTCCAGAGCGCCCCTGAGGGTGGGGTCGCCGTCTTTGATGATGCGTCGTCGCCCGCGACCCAGGTTTCGTTCCAGGGGTTTGGCCCCTATGTTCTGTCGCTTACGGCACAGAACAGCTACGCAACCTTGACCGACACCGTTACGATCAACGTGAGCAGCCCGACCTGTGCGGACGTGATCGCCGAAGGCAAGCTGATGGCCGGCGACCTGAGCGGCCCGGATGGGACGCCCGACTGCCGCATCGACCTGTATGATTTCGTGCGTATGGCCGAGGACTGGATGCGGTGCAACGATCCGGGCGCGGTCGAATGTGAATATCCCTATTGAAACCAACGATTAACAGAAGTGCTTTAGAACGGAGGACATACAAATGAAAGTGAAGATTGTTTTATCAATAGCGGTATTGGCATTCGCCGCAGCGGCCGGTTCGGCGAGCGGTCAAATTGAGTACGCCAAGGTCAACTTTCAGCTTGACACAGCGGCTCTTCCGACAGGATACCTGAAAGACTCCGGCGCAGTTTTTGCCGACCGCGGCAACGGGTTCACCTATGGATGGGATTTGAGCGCCACCGGAGGCACCCGCGAACGAAACAACGCGGCGTCAAAGGACAAGCGCTACGATACGCTTAACCATATGCAACTGGCCGCACCCAACGGCCCCCGGTTTTGGGAGATCGCAGTTCCCAACGGTCAGTACAACCTGTTTATCGTCTGCGGAGACCCCTCGAATACCGACCAGGTAAATACGCTGAACGTCGAAGGGATTGCGGTTCCAGATCCGGACGGTCAGGATAATTTTGATGAGTACACCCTCCAAGGCGTGATGGTTGAAGACGGGCGTCTGACGATCAAGGCCGCAGGGACCAATGCCAAGATCTGCTTCATCGACATCTTCAAAGTGGATCTGACGTTCAACCCGGCGCCGGTGGTCAACGCCGGGCCGGATCAGTCGATCTACGTCACCGAGTCGGCCCAGTTGAATGGTACGGCGACCGACGAAGGTCCGCAGGAAGGCGATCCGGGCGTACTTTCCCACTATTGGTATAAGGTCAGCGGACCGGGTACGGCGAATTTCAGCAACAGCACGGCACTCGATACAACGGTGACGTTCACCGCCAAAGGCACGTATGAGCTGATGCTGCAGGCGACCGACGGCGACAAGGACGCCAATGACGTGATGACGATTGTGGTGAAGGACCGTGCAGACGAGCTTCTCGTGGGCTACTGGAACTTCGACGACAACGTCCAGGACCAGTCGATGAACAGCAATCACGGTACGATCGTTTCATTGAACGGCGGCGGGACGTATGACGCCGATGCCGCGGTAGGCACCAGGGCGATGAATCTGATCAGGGTTGATGCCGAGGACCCGAACACCAACTACATCGACCTGGGACCGGCGACCGAGCTGAACTTCGGCACAGGCAATTGGACAGTCACCGGCTGGTTCAAGACCGAGCAGGCGGGCACCAGCGACGAGTTCAAGGGCAACATCTTCAGTAACGGCGGCGATAACACCGGCGGTATACGTTACACGCTTGGCATCAATGAGGCCGCATTAGGCGCCATGTCGGTTACGACCGACGACGACATTACCAAGGTGCAGGCGACGAGCACGTCGATTACCAATAACGACGGCAACTGGCATTTCGCCGCGGGCGTAAGAGACGGCAGTGTCATCCGTGTCTATGTCGACGGCGTGCTTCAGGGGTCGACGAATCTGCCGGCCAATTACGACCTCAGCGGCGCCTCGCAGACCAACAGCTACATTGGCGTTGGCGTCAATTTCGCAAATGGTCCCGCCGCCGTGTACAAGCACCTCAACGGTCTGGTGGATGACGTTCGTGTTTATAATCACGCCCTTGCACTGGAAGATGAGCCGCAGTACGACAGCATCCTGTCCCTGACGGCCATGGGCCCGCTTCTGGCGAAAGTGGATGCCGGCGCAAACATTAACTTCAACTGGAAACCTACGCTCAAGACGCAGCTCAACGGCCAGATCACCGATTTGGGCCGGCCGTCTGAAACGACTATTGTATGGTCGACAGAGCAGGGTCCCGACGATGCCGAGGCGGCATTTGACGACCCCGGAAGTCTGGACACCCTGGTTGGCTTCCCGCGAAGCGGCGTGTACACCTTGAAACTGGCCGTTCGCGATGAAGGCCTATGGGTGGATGATACGGTGCAGGTGACCGTCAATGCCCCGACATGTAACAACGTGATCACCGACGGGCTCCTGCTGGTCACGGACCTCGACGGCGACTGCTACGTGGGTCTGTCGGATCTGGCGATCCTGTTGGCCAACTGGGCACAGTGCAACGACCCGGCTGTTGTCGGTTGCGATTGGCCCTTCTGAGCGGAACCAACGTTCAGAAGGTAAGGAAAACATGAAGCCGGACGTTTGGGATACCATGCGTCCGGCTTTTTCGCTATTGCGTAGTGATGGGCACGGTGTCTTGAACTTGACCGGTATTGACTTTTTGCCTCCATTTCGGTATAATGCGTGTTGAATGGGCGCCATACGGTCTGGGGATGTTTTGCTAACCGTGGGAGGTTATGGAAAGAATGTGCAGCCTTAAAGGTTCTCGCGGGATGAAGGCGCAACACGGCGCCCAACGCTGGATGTGCAAAGCAGCCTTTCTTCTGTGGGGCATTGCGTGCTGCCTTCCGTCCGCCGGCGCCCAGATCGTCAAGATCAATTTCCAGCCCCCCACGTCCACCGTCCCTGTCGGGTATCTGGCGGATACGGGTGAGGCGTTCGCCGATCGCGGCAACGGCTATTCGTACGGGTGGAACATCGCCACCTATGAGACAAGAGAGCGGGACCTCAGCGATCCGCGCTACAACACGTTCAACCAGCTTCAGCGGCCGTCCAATCCGAACGCCACATGGGAGATCGCACTGGAGAACGGGACGTATGACGTCCACCTGGTGTGCGGCGACGCGGCGACGACGAGCCAACTGAATACCATCAATATTGAAGGGACAATCCTAACCGATACAGGGTTCAACAATTTTGACGAATTCAATACAACAGTGACGGTCACCGACGGCCGGCTGACCATCAAGGCGGCGCCGGCGGCGTACAACGCCAAGATCTGTTTCGTGGACATTACCCGCGAAGGTTACAGCAACGCGCCGCCTTGGGTGAATGCCGGGCCGGATCAGTCGATCACCTGGCCGGGCGAAAGGGCCGTTCATCTTGCAGGTGTCGTTGTCGATGATGATCCGGACGAACTGGGCCTGTTGACGTTGCGGTGGAGCAGGGCGAGCGGCCCGGGTAACGTCACATTTGTGCCCGCGGACAACTTGTTGGAAACGGCAGCGCGGTTCGATGCTCCGGGCGTCTACGAATTAAAGCTCGAGGCGTGGGATGAACTCATGCAGGCCGGCAGCGGAACTTTGAAGGTCCGCGTTAACGAGGCCGCGCTCGTGGGCGATGTCGACGGCAACGGGGTTGTGGATCTGGCGGACATGGCGCTTTTGGCGGCCCGGTGGCTCGGCGGCGGCGACAATACCGCCGACCTCGATGGCAGCGGCCAAGTCGATCTGGGTGATTACGGCCTGCTTCTGGAAAACCTTGGTCAGAAGCTGAGCCGCGTTCGGATCAATGAGTTCATGGCTACGAATTCATATACGCCGCTGGTGAGCAACATAGACATATTCACTCGCATCGACGGGAATAACCCGGTGAATATGCAGACTCGGCCGGACTGGATCGAGCTTTACAACAGCGACGACGAGGCGGTGGACCTCGGGAGATGGCGCCTTACGGACGACAAGAACGAGCCGGAAATGTGGACTTTTCCGGCGGGGACGATAATTCCGCCGGGTGGGTATCTTATTGTATTCGCGTCGGGAAAGGACGCGGAGAGCTATCCGGAGAATTACCCGTTTGTGGATTACTATGGTGCGCTGCATACGAATTTTAAGTTGAGTTCGAGCGGCGAGTATCTTGCACTGATAGAGCCGGACGGTCGGATTGCGCACGAATATGACGAGTTTCCGAAGCAGAAGCCGCTGGTGAGTTACGGGATTGCGGCGGACGGCAAGGAGGGGTATCTGCTGGAGCCGACGCCCGGAACGCGAGTGAATAACCAGTGGAGCGGGGATGCGAACAGCGAGCGGTATGCGGGGGCAGTAGGGGACACGCGTTTCAGTGACCGGCGCGGGTTTTACGAGCTTCCTTTTGATGTCGGGATATCGTGCGATACGCCTGGAGTGATTATTCGCTATACGACGGACGGGAGCCGGCCGACGGCCACGTACGGGACGGTTTACAGCAAGCCGGTGCGGATTTCTCGGACAACGCTGCTACGGGCGGCGGCGTTTAGGGCGGGGTGGCTGCCGAGCAATGTCGATACACAGACGTATATCTTTTTGAACGATGTGATTAACCAGGCGACGAATGCTGATACGGGCGCGCAGATTACTCCGGAGGGCTGTCCTGAGGAGTGGGCCCCCGGGCCGGGCGATCCGACTTATGGAACACTTTACGCGGACGGTCTGACGGGAGATTATCAGGTTGACCCGGACGTTGTCGGTCAGAACGGCAGGGACCTTTTCGGCGGGCTTTATGCGAACACGATCAAGGACGATCTTAGGAGCATACCGACGCTGTCGCTGGTGATGCCCCGTGCGGACTGGTTTGGTGATCAGGGAATTTACGTGCATGAGTCGCTGGACGGGACGGAGCGTTGGTGTTCGGCGGAGCTAATCGATCCGGCCGGGGGCGACGAGTTCCAGGTCGACTGCGGGGTGCGGATGCAGGGTGGCGTCAGCGGGGGCGGAACGAGTCTGGACCGGTGGAAATCTTACAAGTGTTCGATGCGATTAGTGTTCCGGGGCGGATATGGTGCGGGCAGTCTGGATTTTCCGCTGTACGGGGATGCCGGGGCCGAAAGTTTTAATACGCTGGTGTTGGAGGCGCAGCTCAATAACGTGTGGCACCATGCGAGTGTTGACCAGCAGGTTCGGGGTCAGAATACGCACGACCAGTATCCGTCGGATTTGCAGAACGCCTTGGGCGGTTATACCGCGCACGGTCGGCCGGTGCACTTGTATTTGAGCGGGCTGTACTGGGGTCTGTACTGGATACACGAGCGGCCGGACGAGCACTTTGCCGAGCTGTACCTGGGTGGTGACGCTTACGATTATGATGTGCTCAAGCACAACACCAGTCTGGTGCTCAACGGCTCCAACGCAAACTACATTGAGATGTTCAACTCGGGTGGATCGACGGTGGCGCAGATTGAGCGGTATCTGGATGTGCCGAATTTCATAGACTATGTCATCATGAATTTATATGTCGGCAATACGGATTGGGGCGGCAAGAACTGGTACGCGACACGTAACCGGCGCGATCAGGCGGGGCGGTGGCGGTACCATAGCTGGGACGCGGAGCATTGTCTGGAGAGTCTTACAACGAACATCACCGGACTGAACAATTCTTATTCGCCTACGGGGCTGCATCAGAAGCTTGCGGCGGGGGATCCCGAGTATCGGATGATGTTCGCGGATCATGTTCACAAGCACTTTTTCAATGACGGTCAGCTTACGCCGGAGGGCGGGGCGGCAGCATACCAGAACCTGCTGGATCAGATTGATCGGGCGGTTGTCGGCGAATCGGCCCGTTGGGGCGACAATCGCAGGGCCGTGCCTTATACGCGGGACGTGGAATGGGTCGCCGAGCGCGACTGGCTGCTGGGCGGGTATTTCCCGAATCGAACGGACGTTGTTCTCAATCAGCTTAAGAACCGGGGCCTCTACCCGAATACAGCGGCCCCGGTTTTCAATCAGCACGGCGGATACGTCCCCAACGGATTTGAACTGACGATGTCGGCGCCGGCGGGCATGATCTACTACACGCTTGACGGCAGCGACCCGCGGACATCTGTGGATCCGCTGCCCCAGACGCAGATCACGCTGATTGCCGAAAACGCTCCCAAGCGCGTCCTGGTGCCCACACAGGACATCGGGGCATCATGGCGCGGCGGCAACGAGCCGTTTGCCGATTCCGCTTGGACCCATGGCACGCCGATCACGGCGGGCCGAACGGGCGGCGTTGGCTTTGACAATGCATCAGACTTTTCACCCTATCTCAGCTATGATGTCCGCAGCCGGATGTACAATGTGAATGCGACGTGCTACATTCGTATTCCTTTTAACGTGAACACGGCCGACATGAACAGCCTCAATTTCATGAGACTGCGAATGCGCTACGATGACGGTTTTGTGGCGTTTCTCAATGGCCATGAAATCGCAAGAGCGAACATGACGACCACCCTGACGTGGCAGGCGCGGGCGTCGGACACGCGTTCCAATGATCTGGCCATGCTCTTCGAGGATTTCAATGTCTACGGGCACCTCAACAAATTGCAGGCAGGCCAGAACATCCTCGCCATTCACGGGCTCAATCGTCGATATTATGACGGTGACATGCTGATCTCGGTCGAACTGATCACGGGGCACAACAAGAGCGCCGGCGGTGTGTCGCCGACGGCTCTGGCCTATGAAGGGCCTGTCGTGCTGCCGATGAGCACACCGGTGAAGGCGCGGACCTTAAACGCGGGTCAGTGGAGCGCATTGAACGCGGCGGCGTTTGCCGTTGGGCCGGTGAAGGAGAATCTGCGGATTACGGAGTTGATGTACAATCCGCCGAAACCGCCGGCAGACGTGCCGCTGGACAAGGACGAGTACGAGTATATCGAGCTGCAGAACATTGGCGACGAGGCGATTAATCTTGCAAACGTAGAGTTTAACAACGGCGTGGGGTTTGTTTTTGGGCCGCTGGAGGTTGGGCCTGGAGAGTTCGTGCTGGTTGTCAAGAATGAGGCGGCATTCCGGTCCCGGTATACGGACTTCGGCGGAGTGATCGCCGGCGAGTATACGGGTAACCTGAGCAACAGCGGCGAGCGCATGGGATTAGTGGATGCGATGGGGACGGTCATTCACAATTTCAGATACAGTGACAGTTGGTATGATGTGACCGATGGCGGCGGCTTTTCGCTGACGGTGCGCGACGCAGCGGAACCTGACCTGACATATTGGGACCGCAAGGCCGGCTGGCGGCCGAGTGCAGTGGTGGGCGGTTCGCCTGGTTATGATGATTCGGGGGACATACCGTCCCTTGGTTCGGTGGTGATCAACGAGCTGCTGGCGCACTCTCATGCGGAGGCGCCGGACTGGATCGAGCTTTACAATACTACCGACGCGGCGATCCCAATAGGAGGATGGTTCCTGAGCGACAGCAGCAATGACCTTCGGAAATACGAGATACCGGCGGGGACCGTGCTGGCGCCGGGCGGGTACGTGGTGTTCTATGAGCACCTTCACTTCGGCAATGCGCAGGCGCCGGGCTGCCATTCGCCGTTTGCCCTCAGCGAAAATGGAGAAACACTGTACCTGCACTCCGGCGAAAACGGCGAACTGACCGGCTACAGCGCCGAAGAGTCGTTCGGCGCGTCAGAAACGGGCGTCTCGCTGGGACGCTACCAAAAGAGCACGGGCACGTTCAACTTCGTGGCCATGAGCGAGCAGACGCCCGGTGCGGCCAATGCGTATCCGAAGGTTGGACCGGTGGTGATCAGCGAGATCATGTATAACCCGCCCGGCAACAGCGATGCGGAATATGTGGAACTGCTGAACATCACTTCGGCAAACGTAACGCTGTATGATTTCGCCACAAACGAACCCTGGCGGTTCACGGACGAGGGCGGCATCGAACTCTATATGCCTGTCAGCCCCGCGGTGACGCTGTCGCCTGGCGGACGGCTTCTGCTGGTCAAGAACCTGACGGCTTACCAATCGGTGTTTGGCTCGCCGCCCGTGCAAACGCTGCAGTGGGGCGATGGTTCGCTCAACAACGCCGGTGAGCAGATTCAGTTATCTATGCCGGGCGACGTCGATGACGCGGGCCTGCGTCATTACATTCGTGTAGATCGCGTGGTCTACAGCGACGGCTCGCACCCGGTCGGCAACGATCCCTGGCCGACGGAGGCCGACGGGCTTGGCAAGGCCCTGGTCCGCAAAGTGGCGTCCGATTACGGAAACGATGTCGCTAATTGGCTGGCGGCGACCCCGAGTCCGGGCTATTAACCGACGATCTTTTTGACGGGCGACGCCCGATGTGCTATAACAACGGCTTTCCGGTCAGCGGGGAGCCGTTTTTTATTACTGGAAGGTGACGTATGGACAGACGTGATTTTCTCGGGGTTGCGGGTCTGGGTGTGGTGGCGTCGGCATCGGGGCGGCTGATGGCGGCCGCCGCTTCAAAGGCCGCCTCGGCCGCGATGACCGTTTTGCCGGCCGGATGGCGGCGGCCGGGGGCGGAGTTTTCGATGGCGCCGTTCTGGTTCTGGAACGACCGCCTCACCGAAGATGAAATCGCCCGTCAGATGGCCGATTTCCGCGAGCATGGCGTCCACGCCTTCGTGATCCATCCCCGCGTTGGCCTGCCGCGCGACATCGGCTGGATGAGCGAGCGCATGCTGCATTTCATGCGTTTCGCCGTCGAAGAGGCCCGCCGCACCGGCATGTGGGTGGTGCTATACGATGAGGGAATGTATCCCAGCGGCTCATCGTGCGGCCAGGTCGTCGCGGAGAACCCCGCCTTTCAGTGCCGGGGACTGGTCTGCGTGAACCTGGACGAGGTGAAGCCGGGCCAGAAAGCTGCAGACGTGGTGATCGGCGCCAATGGCGAGCCGTCCTTGTCCGCGGATCAGACATTAGTCGCCGTCGTGCAGCGAAAACTCAACGGCCATCGGCTCGCCGTCATTGACCGGCCTGTCAACTCTGTCATTCGTGGGCTGCATTTCAAAGACGAGGATCCCGCCCGCCGACCGGACCGGAAGGAAGTGGCCGAAGACACGCCGCCCGCGGGCGATATCCTAAACCCAGAGGCGGTGGCGTGTTTCATTCGACTTGTCTATCAGCGGTACTACGACGCATTCGGCGCCCACTTCGGCAAAACGGTCAAGGCGGTCTTCACTGACGAGCCGAGCATGACGGGGCGCCTCCGCGAGCGGGGCGTTGTCGCCGGCACGACCGGCATTCTCGATCACGTCAATCGGCTGTTGGGTTACGATTTCACACCGCATCTGCCCGCGCTGTGGCACGGCGATGAGCCGGATGCACGGCACTGGCGCGCCGAGTACAACCGAGCGCTGCAGATGCGGCTGGAAGAGACGTACTACGCGCCGATTCGCCGCTGGTGCGACGCTCATCGTATTGAGCTGACGGGACACCCGGCCGCACCCGACGACATCGGCCATCTGCGCCACTTCCACATCCCGGGCCAGGACATCGTATGGCGCTACGTTGAGCCGGGCAAACCCTCGGCGCTGGAAGGGGGCCAGTCAACCCAGGCCAAGTGCGCTTCGTCGGCGATGATTCACCTGAAGCGTCGCCGCAACGCCAACGAATTCTGCGGGGCCTACGGGCACAATTTCACATTTGAGGAAATGCAATGGCTGGCGAACTGGCTGACGGTGCGCGGCTGCAACCTGCTCTACCCGCATGCGTTTTACTATTCCGTGCGCGGGCCGCGCATCGACGAGCGCCCGCCGGACGTAGGGCCGAACAACGTGTGGTGGCCGCAGTTCTTGCCGTTCGCGGATCGATGTTCACGGCTCTGCTGGCTAAACACCGACAGCCGCCATGTGTGCGACACAGCGATCCTGGGGCTAAACGATTCTCTGCCGTGGCGAGCGGCCAAAGTCTGTTTCCAGAATCAGCGGGATTTTAATTATCTGGAGGCCCGTCACCTGTGGGAGGATGCCGAAGTCGACGCCGAAGGCATCCGCATCGCCGACATGCATTACCGCGCCCTGGTCGTCGAAGGGGATGTGCCCCAGGGCGCAATGAAGGCGGTCGAAACGCTCGAAAAGGCGGGGCGCATCCTGCGCTGGCAGGCCGATTCTAATGCCGCGGCGTTCATCCGACAACTCGATCAAGTGGCCGCGCCGGACGTGCGCGTCTCGCCGGCCTCGCCCGACCTCCGCGTGCGGCACGTCGCTAAGGAGCGGCTGGACTGGTATGTCCTCTTCAACGAAGGCGAAAGCGACATCCGCTTCCGCCTCGATGTCTCGACCAAGGGCAAACGCACTCTGCTCGATCCGCAGACAGCAACAGCCGAAGAACTCGCCGCCGAGGATGAAATCGAACTTGCGCGTCACGCCGTCCGCGTCTTGGCAGTCAAAGCTTGATCAAACGTTCGCCGGCACTACAAACGGCCTTCGATAGGTCCTGGTCGCCAGGCGGTTGGCCGCGTCCGCATGCGCGCCGGTGAAGCGCTCTGTGTTCGCCTCGAACTCCAGCGGCACGCCCAGCGTCCGCGGGGTCTTGCCGAAATCGACGTTGTTCGCCGCCAGGTGCTCCTCCATCCGCGCAAACGCCTCCAGCATTGTCGGGTTCTGCCGAACCGATTCCGAAATCTCATCCGCCGGCAGAGTTGTGCCCAGCCGGTGAGAAATGTTGCCCATGTGGCACAGCCCGCTGGACAAATGCCCGTCGAGCACGTCGGCGTTGAGGTCCGTCTTCTTGCGGCTGCGGATGGCTTTGATGAAGTTGGCATGGTGCCCGCCGCCTCCGTCGCGCGCAAACTGTTTGATCTTCTTGCCGTCATTATCGTAAACCCAGCCGCCGGCCAGATACCCGCCTTCGCAGTGGATCACCACGTCGATGCGAATCCCGCGATAATCGTCCATGACCTCGGCGCCCCTGTTCTCGGGCGTCACGGCCGCCCTGGGCAGTCCGCGCACCTCATAGATGATCGGCGCGGGCGCATAGTCAAGATAAACGATCTGCGTGTTCGGCGTCTCGCCGTCGTCGACGTAGCCGAACCGCCCGCCGATGCTCAGCGCCCGCGGCGCCAGTGTGTCGGCCCCGATCGCCCAGCGGCAGACGTCCATAAAATGAATGCCGTTGTTGCCCAAGTCGCCGTCGCCGGTCGGCCAGACCCAGTGCCAGTCGTAATGCAGGCTCTTTCGCATCAGCGGCGCCATCGGCGCAGGCCCGCACCACAGATCATAATCCACCGAAGCCGGAACCGCCTGCGGCCCGTCCACCTTGCCGATGCTGCCGCGCCGCACATAGCACAACCCGCGGGCTAATGTGATCTTACCGATGTTCCCCTCGCGTACGTACGCAATCGCCTCCTGCAGGCCCGAATCGCTCCGCCGCTGCATGCCGGACTGCACAACGCGCCCGTACTTGCGGGCCGCGGCGACCATCTGCTGTCCTTCCCAGATCGTGTGGCTCACGGGTTTCTCGACGTAAACGTCCTTGCCAGCCTGGCATGCCCAAACCGTGGCCAGCGCATGCCAGTGGTTGGGCGCCGCGATGATGACCGCGTCAATGTCCTTGTCGTCGAACACACGCCTCAGGTCCCGGTGGCACTGGGCGGTCTCGTTTCGCTCGGCGAACTTCGCCAACTCCCGATCAAGGACACTCTGGTCCGGGTCGCACAGAGCCACAACCCGAACGCCTGGGATGTTCCGGAACCAGTTGACGTGGTTGGCGCCCTGGCTGCGCAGGCCGATCACCGCAACGCGGATATCGTCGTTGGCCCCGCGCACCCGCGATAAGGGCAGGCAAGCGGCCGCCCCGGCCAGCAGGGATTGTTGCATAAAACGTCTGCGGGTCTGCTTTTTCATACTGCACCTCGGTTCAATAGAGCGTTACATTGAGGCCCGTGCCGAGCGGGGCCTTTTCGTTCGGTTTTGCGCCTTGGACATTTCGATAGATGTAAACGGCTGTATTGGTCGTCATGAGGACATCCCGCACGCCGTCGCCGTCCATGTCACCTGTCAAGATGCTGCGCTGTTCGACAGGATCTTTTGCGCTGACTTCGTTGTCGGGCACGGCCAATGTCGCAATGCGACGGCCGGCATTATTATACACCGCTCCGTTATAGGCCACGACGACCTCATCCAGCCCGTCACCCGTCCAGTCCACAAGCACATGGTGGCGGCTGTAATCGGTTGTGATGCGAGCCAGAAGCACGCCCTGTTCGTTCATGACCCACATAGGGCACTTGCCGAACGGCTGATGATCGATATCGACGAGAATCTGCGGCCCGGCCTCATCCGCGAAAATGCGCCCCACGTCGATCGATTCGAAGTGATACCCCGCCTTTTCCCACAGGATACGTCCCTCGCCGTCGACTACGGCGATATTGTTCGCCCCGCAGCAGGTCAGCACCAGCCGCCAATCCCGCGGTCGTTCCCCTTGGCGCAACACCCGCACGCAATCCAGATGCCCGCGGCCCTGGTCGACCGTCTCTGACTTGTATACCCACCGCACCGACCCGTCGTGGTTGAGCATCGCATAGCCCGCCATGATCTCGTCGCGTCCATCGCCGTCGATGTCAACCGGCACCGGCTGATGCGCTGTTCGAAAGCCGCCGGGGTCCTGTACCGTCCAAAGCAGGTTGCCCCAGTGATTGTACGCCCAGATGCGGCGGTAGCGGTCCTTGACGAGAATGTCCTGCGGCCGGGCGGTCCCGCGCAGGTTGCAGATCACGATACAATCCGTGGCCTCATCCTCAATGGGTATCCGGCGGATCTCATTGCCGGTACGACCGTCCAGCCGCACCAGAAAGCCCTTTGTGGCGACAATGACTTCATTCCTGCCGTCCTGGTCCAGATCGTAAATCTGACAAGCTACGTCGTGGTGCCACTCCTTGCGCCCAATCGCCGCATCGCCCCAGGTCCACAGGACCGTCCCGTCCAGCCGCTGAGCGGCCACCGCGCTGGTATGGTGAACGTCGCCGGCGTTGAAGTTCTCGGCGCTGACGATTTCCACCTGCCCATCCCCGTCGATATCGCCCGCAACCACCCACCGCCCGCCGTAATCTTTGTCGAGATGGACGGTCTTCCACGGCACAACCAGGGTTCCAGGGTCCATCGTATCCCCCGCATCGTTCAGATCGAAATAAATGGGCCCATCCCCGCCGGCAACGGGGGCGGCGGACGCCTGGCATCGCCCCGGCCAGACGGCAATCACAATCGCGCAAACACTGCTCGCAAAGCGGATGCTCATCTCGACTATTATACATCCCGCCCCAGGTTTTGACAAATCATTTGCCTTCGGATATGATAGGGCGTGAAGAAGTGGTATTTGCGGTAGCCCGGATTATCCTAAGAGGCAGGTCGTCAGTCAGTCGGAGGCAAATATGAAATTTTCCATCGTACCAGCTTTCACGGGGCGTTTGCGTTCTGTGGTGTTGCTCTGCGGTATTCTGCTTCTGTCCGTCCAGGCCAGATCGGCTGCGGCTGAAGAACAGACCGCGGCCATACGGAAAGAACCCGCAACTGTCGCAGTCAAACCCGGCCGGCACGTCACCATAGCTGCCCTCGGTTCGCGGCCTCTTGCGGTCCCGGCCGATACCGCGCCTCAGGCAATCGTCAACCGCATGATCGGCCACTGGAAAGGCCGCCTCGCCCAGGTCCTCCCCGACAAGCCGGATCTGATTGTGCTGCCTGAGGTATGCGACCGGCCCAGCGGCCTTTCGCAGGACAAGGTGCTGGAATACTACGGCGTCCGAAAGGACCAAGTGCGGGACTTCTTCGCATCCGTCGCCAAAGACAACCGCTGCTACATTGTCTACTCCGCCAAACGCGCGGCCGCCGACGGTACCTGGCGAAACTCCAGCGTCCTGCTCGACCGAAACGGCGCCGTCGCCGCCACCTACGACAAGAACTACCCCACAATCGGCGAGATTGACGGCGCCATTCTGCCCGGTCCGGAAATCTGCGTCGCCGACTGTGACTTCGGCCGCGTGGGCTTTGCCATCTGCTTTGATCTGAACTTCGACGAGCTCCGCCTCCGCTACGCCAAAGCCAAACCCGACCTCATGATCTTCAGCTCCGTCTATCACGGCGGACTCATGCAGGCCTACTGGGCCTACTCCTGCCGCTGCCATTTCGTCGGCGCGGTCTCAGGCCTCCCCAGCGAAATCTACAACCCCCTCGGCGAGCGTATTGCCTCAAGCACCAACTACTTCGACTACACCGTCGCCACGGTCAACCTGGACACCTGCCTGGCCCACCTCGATTACAACTGGGGCCGCCTCCGCAGCCTCAAGGAAAAATACGGCCCCCGCGTGACGATCACCGACCCGGGCCACCTCGGCTCGGTCTTGATCTCCTCGAACACCGACGGCCTTACCGCCAAAGCCCTGGCGCGAGAATTCGACATCGAATTGCTGGACGACTACTTCGACCGCGCCACCGACTACCGGAACAAACACTTCAATCCGAAATAAGGAGCACGCCATGACCAATAATGTGAATCGCAGGGATTTCCTCCGGACCTCCCTTGGCACGGCCGCCGCCTGGTCCGTCCTGCCCAGCGCCCGCGTCCGCGGCGCCAACGACCGCATCGTCATCGGCGTCATGGGTCTCGGCGGCCGCGGCACCTACCTCGCCGAAGCCTTCGCCCGCCGCAGCGATGCCGAGATCGCTTGGCTGTGCGACGTAGACTCGCGGCGGTTCGCAAGGGTTCGCGAATCGGTCGGCGACCTCCAGGACCGCCAGCCGAAAATGGTGCAGGATTTCCGCAAGGTGCTCGACGACAAATCCGTCGACGTCCTTATCAACGCCACGCCCGACCACTGGCATGGACTCGGCACGATCATGGCCTGCCAGGCGGGCAAAGACGTTTTCGTCGAAAAGCCCATGTCGCACAACCCATATGAGGGCCGTCAGATGATCGCCGCCGCCCGCAAGTACCAGCGCATCATCCAGGTCGACACGCAGTCCCGAAGCGCACCCTACATGGCCCAGGTCGCCGACTACATCCGCTCCGGCGCCATCGGCGACGTCTATCTCGTCCGCGTCTTCAACATGATGCAGCACGCCAAGGTGGGGGCTGCCCCCGACCAGCAGTCGCCCGAAGGCCTCGACTACGACCTCTGGTGCGGCCCGGCCGCCAAACTGCCCTATAACCCGAGCCGCCGCTGGCTCAATTACTACGAGTACAGCGCCGGCCCCATTGCCGGCGACGCCGTCCACCAGATGGACCTTGCCCGCTTCCTGCTGGGCGACCCGGCATACCCGAAAAGCGTCTCCTGCGCCGGCGGCGTCAACGCCCTCACCGATGGCCGCGACTGCCCCGACACCCAGATCGCCACCTTCGAATACGGACCGCTCACCCTCATGATGGAAGCCGCCCTCTGGACGCCCTGGATGAAGAAAACGCCCGGCATCGTCCGCGATTCGGACAAGTTCCCCGACTGGCCCTTCAGCAGTACAAAGATCGAAGTCTGCGGCACGAAGGGCTTTGTCTACGTCGGCCGCCACGGCGGCGGCTGGCAGGCCTACGATTCCAACGGCGAACTCGCCCGTTCCGAGTACGGACGCCAGGCCGACAAAGAGCACCAGGACAACTTCATCGACTGCGTCCGCACCCGCAAACCCGCCAACGCCGGCGCCGAGCAGGGCCACTACTCCGCAATGCTCTGTCACATGGCCAACATCTCCTGCCGTGTGAACAACCGAAAATTGACCTGGGATGCCGACACCGAATCCTTCGCAGGCGACCCCGATGCCAACAAGCACCTCAAACGCCAATACCGCAGCCCCTGGATCGTAGCCGAGGAAGTCTAATGCGTTCCAATTCATTATAATGTCGTAAGGAAATACCGATGGTGCGTGCCCTCCAATGGATCGTTTTACTGGCTTGCTGCAGCCACGCCTTTGCCCAATGGGCCGACATCTCCAACGTCGAGATCCTTAGCGACCCCACCGAACTGGCCGGCCTGCGAGTCGCCATTGAATACGACCTGAACGCCGCCGCCGTATCCGCAGCGCATCCGGTCTATGTGTTCGTCCGCTGCACCACCGACGGCGGCCAAACATGGCGGCGCCTCAATCCTCAGTTCCTGCGGGGCGACGTCGACCTCGTCGAGAAGCCGGGCCGCAAGTCGTGCGTATGGTGGGGCACGCAGAAGATGCTGCCTGCTGACGTCGCAGACCTTCGTGTCAAGGTTCGCGGCATCCCGATGGCCGCCATCCCCGCAGGCCGCTTCGAAATGAAGAGCATCCCCGGCGGCGGCCATGACGAAACAACGACCCGTCGCGCCGTTTCCGATTTACCGCTGTTTCACGTCGCCCGCTGCGAGACAACCGTAGCGATGTATGTCGACTACCTCAACGAGACCGCCCGTGCCGGCGGCGGCTGGACCGAGCGAATGGCGAACCCCCAGCGATGCGGCATCATCCGCAGCGGCGAACCGGGCGCCTTTACCTACGCCGCCGTCCCCGGCCGCGGCAACTACCCCGTCACCGGCGTTTCGTGGTACGACGCCATCGCCTTCATGGACTGGTGCGGCCTCAGGCTCCCCACCGAAGCAGAGTGGGAAAAAGCCGTTCGCGGCGGCCTCTTCCTTGACGGTGACCTGTCCCGCAAGGTCCCCAATCCGCTGCCCGGCCGCAAATACCCCTGGGGCGACGATGCCCCCGACGCCGGCGGCGTATACCGCTGCAATTTCGACGGCCCCGACGACGGCTTCGAATACACCGCCCCTGTGGGCAGTTTCGCCCGCTTCAACAGCCCGTACGGCCTCTGCGACCTCGCCGGCAACGTCGCCGAGTGGACCGCCGACTGGTACGCCACCTCCCACCACGCAGGCCTCGACGGCTTCCGCATGGTCCGCGGCGGCTCCTGGATGGCCCTCCCCATCGCCTGCGACGCCGTTACGGGCGCCACCCAGTTGCCGATCAAGGAAAGCAGCATTATGGGCTTCCGCGCGGCCCGTTAGCCGCCGAACGGCAAATCCGTAATTCGCCCGCAGCTTTTATTGGTGCAAAATAGCACGTTTTCTGCTATACTCGCATGCTTGGTGGTCCGGATCCACACGAACCGAACATTCTGGTATGGAGAAGATGAAAAGTGGCCCCAAAACTGCATTGCATATGCCTCTGTCTCGCCGTCTTCGCCCTCGCTGCACCCGTCCATGCATGCTTCATGGTGGGTGATTTCACCGGCGACTGCCGAGTGGACTTTCAGGACCTCCTCGTCCTGGCCGACAACTGGTTTTCACCCGCCGCCTGCACTGAACAAAACCTCGCCGCCCGCTGGAAACTCGACGAAACCATCGAAACCACTGCCGCCGACGCCTCCGGTCTTAACCGGCATGGCGACCTGGTCGGCCAGCCCTCCTGGAACCCCTTCGGCGGCCGGATTGACGGCGCCCTGCACCTTGACGGCGTCGACGATCACGTCGTCATTACCGGCTGGAAGGGCATCACCGGCTCGAACCCGCGCACCTGCACGGCCTGGATACGCACGCCCGAAGTCAATGGCGAGATCCTCTCGTGGGGCCTGGACGTGACGGGCGGCCGATGGAACGTTGTCGTGGAGCCCGCAGGCCTTCTGCGAGTCGAAGTGGGGGGCGGCTTTGTCATCGGTTCGACCTTTCTGGCCGACAACCAGTGGCATCACGTGGCGGTCGTCTCCGACGGAACAACCACCGACGCGATCCGCCTCTACGTCGACGGCCGGCGCGATACTTTCACCGCGTTCCTTTCGCAGTCGATCAACACCTCCGCCGCCAATGACGTACAAATCGGCGCCTTTCCGGGCCGGGTCCGGTATTTCGGCGGCAATCTCGACGACATTCGCATCTACGATCGCGAACTGACCGACCAGGAAGTCTGGCTGCTGGCCCGAACGACCGCCACGCGTTACTCATGCCTCGACCTGGACGGCGATGAAGAGATCGGCATGAGCGATTTCGCCGCCCTTGCCGATTACTGGAACGACCAAAGACCATTAGTCGTCATTAACGAATTGCTCGCTGACAACGACAAAGTCCTTTCCACGAAGGTCCACGGCGCGACGGAATACCCGGACTGGTTAGAACTCTACAACAATTCGCCCCATACGGTAGACCTCAGCGGATGGTGCCTTACGGACAAATCAGACCAGCTCGACCAATGGCGTTTTCCCGCCGGCACCACAATCCAAAGCGGCCGCTACCTCGTCGTGTTTGCATCCGGCAAAACCCTGGCCGACAATTTGAACAACTATCCCTTCGTAGACGACCTCGGTTTTCTGCACACCAACTTCCGGCTTTCCGACGGAGGCGAGTACCTCGCTCTGGTGGGGCCAGACGCCGATACCATCGTGCACGCCTACGCCGATTTCGAACTGGCCCCGGGCGACTTCGGCTACCCGCCCCAGAAGGCCGACGTTTCCTACGGACTGGAAGCCGGGGTCCATCGCTACTTTGCTCAGCCGACCCCGGGCGGCCCCAACCGCAATGCCTTCAACGGTTTTGTCCCCCAGCCCCAACTGTCGCACCGCGGCGGCTGCTATACGGGTCCCATTGATGTCGCCATTACCTGCCCGATGCAGGACACGATCATACGCTATACGACCAACGGCACGGCCCCGACGCTGTCCAACGGCTCGACATACCAGTCGCCCATTCGCATTCAGAAATTCACAAATCTCATGGTGGCCTGTTTCCGCCCGGGATATAGCCCTTCGCGGACTGAAATCCATCCTTACATCTACACAGACGCCGCCGTGGCCGCCTTCACGTCCAATCTTCCGATTTTTATCGTCGACACGAAGGGTCTGTATGTCTACGAAAGCGCCGCACAGCCCGCCCACGCTGTCGTGATTGACACCGCAGCCGACGGCCGTGCCGCCGTGACCGGCCCCGTCGACTTTGCGGGATGGGGAGGCATTAAACTCCGCGGCAGCAGTTCCCTGCAATTTCCCAAGAAGCAGTACGCATTCGAAACATGGGACGCCGTGAAGGAGGATGCAAACGTCTCGATCCTCTCCATGCCCTCAGAATCCGACTGGATCATCCATGCCCCATATTCGGACAAGTCGCTCATGCGCAATTATCTCTCCTACAAGTGGTCAAACGACATGGGCCGCTACGCCGTGCGCACGCGATTCGTCGAAGTGTTCCTCAACACCAACGGCGACAAGGTCACCATGACTGACTATGTGGGTGTCTATATCTTTATGGAAAAGATCAAACGTGACGGCGATCGTGTGAACATTGCTTCCATACAGCCGTCAGACAATTTCGAGCCCGAGGTCAGCGGCGGTTATATTGTTAAGAAGGACCGCCTTGACCCCGGCGATTCCGGATTTCTGACCAGTCGCGGGCAGCGCCTCGCATTTGTCGAACCCAAGGAACGCGAGATCACCCAGCCGCAGAGGACCTGGCTTACGCAATACTTCAACACGTTCGAAAACACCCTCTATGGCGCCAACTTTAAGGATCCCGTCAATGGCTATGCCGAATACATCGACGTCGGCTCCTGGATCGACGTCCACATCATGGTCGAACTCACCAAGAACATCGACGGCTACCGCCTCAGCAACTTCATGTACAAGGACCGCGGCGGCAAGCTGAACATGGGCCCCATCTGGGACTACAATCTTTCGTTGGGCAACGCGAACTATCTCGAAGGCTGGTCCCCGCAGGGCTGGTACTACCCCCTCATCGGGAGCGCAGATTATCCCTGGTATCCCCGCCTCTTCGAAGATTCCGCCTTCAAACTCCGCTACGCCGACCGTTGGTACGCCCTGCGCCGCAATCAATTCGCAACTGACCGCCTGATGCACGATGTGGACGCTGCCGCGCGCCTCCTTGACGAAGCCCAGAAACGCAACTTCACCCGCTGGCCCGTCCTCGGCGTCTATGTCTGGCCCAACTGGTACATCGCGCCCACCTGGCAGGCAGAGATTGATTGGATGAAAAACTGGCTGACAAATCGCCTGACATGGATGGATGCCCAGATCGCCTCGCAATACGCCCCGGCCCCGCCGACCTTCAACCGGCAGGGCGGACAGGTCGCCAATCCCTTTGACCTGACAATCACCGCTCCCGGCAGAACCATTTATTACACACTCGACGGGAGCGATCCGAGCACTTCGACAGGAGGCGTGTCGAGTGCAGCAATCCGATACACCAGCCCTGTCAGGCTGACCGCCGGAAAACGCGTGATTGCCCGCTCGCGCAGCGGCGGCCTGTGGAGCGCCCTCAATGAGGCGGTGTTCAGTGTCGGACCCGTCCCGCAGAGCCTGCGCATCACTGAGTTAATGTACCATCCCTGGACCGATCCGAATGTCCTTTCGCCTGAGCCGGAGTTTGTCGAACTGGCCAATATCGGCGCCCAGGCCATCAATCTGAACCTGTGCCGT
>JACZKQ010000155.1 GCA_014859965.1 Phycisphaerae bacterium | reverse complement strand
CGTATTTGATCGCGTCGATCGTCTGGTTTATGTATTCCGAGTTATTGACGAACGTCATGCCGAATCCGAAATTGGCATGGCCCACAAGGACAACGTGCGCATCCTGTTCCTTCAGCGCATTCTCCGCCGCGACGGGATCATTAATCCTGCGCAGCGTGTAGGTCATGTTGGAATTCGACGGCTGATACCTCCAGCCGTTGGTGATTTCAGTTGCGCCTAATTTGCGCATCACCTCTCTGACATCAGGTATAAAGTAGTCGTTGCCGGCATGCCCGTCCACCAGGTAAATGGTCTCGGTCGTCTTCGGCTTGATATCGATGTAATCGTACCGCGTCCTCGTATTGGAGCCGCCCGAACCCGTAACCGTCAGCTTGACTGTGTACAGCCCGGCCTGGGTATACGTGTGCGACGGATTGCGCTGGGTGCTGGTCTGCCCGTTACCGAAGTCCCACCGCCACTGCGTCGCCTCCGAGCTGGACTGATCGCGGAACTGAACGCTGAACGGCGCACCGCCCCGCAACCTTTCCGCATAAAACTGCGCCTTGGGCGCGTTGGCCTGCGACCCCTGAGTAAAGCGCACCGCGTCCGCACAGGTGCTCGCATCGCCCGAACTGCTTGTGATCGTCACTTTGTACTGCTTGCCCGCCGTGTACGAGTACTCGCCGATCTTGTTCCACCGTTCTCCGTTCGCCTGCTGATTGATGTATGTCGTCGCCGTGCCGTCGGCGTGCGCAATCGAAACCTTCGCACTGTTCGTTCGCGACGGCCATTCCGTCCACCACATCGACAGCGTGTAAACGCTCGTCGCCGGTGGGGTGAACGTCCAGGTGTACGTCGTACCGTCCCGGCTGTACAAAGAATTGCTGCCATAATACCCCGAGGCGCCCGAAGGCAGCCAGGTGCCCGTCGACGATGTCGCTGAATCGCCGTTGTCGATAGTCACAGTCGATGGCCCCGACGCGCTCACCGTAACCGACCGTGACGCCGTCGCATACTGCCCGGAATTGTCCATCACCCCAAACGTGATCACATGCGTCCCCGCCGACAGCGCATTGGTTGAAAAACTCTTTGCGGTGCTCAACTGTCCGTCAATGCTCGACACCCAGTAGTACGCCGTAATCTCTCCGTCGGGGTCCTCCCCGTAGCCCGAAAAATACACCGTCTGTCCCAGGGCCACCGTCTCCGGGCTGATCCACTGGATGTATGCCACCGGCTTTGAATTCCCCGTATGCTGCCTGAACCACACCGCATCGGCGCACGTGCTGACGGTCGATCCGTAAGCCGCCGTCACCGTCACGCTCCCCGACCCGTCGAAAGAGTACACACCCAGACTGTTCCACTGGCCCGCTCCGCCCTGTTGATTGATGACCACCGCCGCCGACCCGCCGGAATGGGCAATCGAAACAGGCACCTGACTGGCCCGCGAAGACCATCCCGACCACCACATCAGCACCTCATACGTACCCGCCGGCTGAGAGCTGAACGCCCACTTGTACTTGGCCCCGTCCCGGGCCCAAACACTGTCTTTCCCATAGGGCTTTGTCCCGCCTGAAACCTCCCACGTCCCCGTGTACGATGTGCCCGCGCCGCCGTTATCCACGATCACGTCAGCCCGGGCCCCCATGCCGAAAATACTGCACAGGACGGCGGCACAGGCCAGCGTTCCTGCAGTTCTCTTTACAGTTCCCATCTTCGTTCTCCACAAAAAGCAACATCACACAATGCAAATGCACAACTCCGCGATCCGCCCCTGTCCATGCCCAGGCGCGCAGCGGTTCCGCAAGCGTCAACGCATACTTAGCCTGCGAGGGTGTCAGCAACGACATGGAGGCTTCGGTTGCCTCCGGTGACTCCACTAATATCTTGCCTCACAAAAGCTCAGAGTCAATGAGCACATGCGGAAAAATAACTACGGTGAAATCCGGGAATGCTTGGTATACTGCTTTTTCGCATAGGTGTTTTTACCATGCCCGGCGACAGAAATGGGCCAAAACCGCCGCTCCTGCCCCATTAAGCACCTGAAACAACAACCCCCGGCAAATCATCGCCAAACAAGTCGCGACCGCTGCCTGACCCCACGCACCGAACACCGCCCGACCCCACGCTGCGAGTCTGACCTGATCTTACGCACCGATTACCGCCGCCTCTGCGCATTTAACCTCTGTGGGGACCTATGCTTATGTGCGATGTGTGATAACAAAAGCTAATCCACCTTGGCGATTTCGTCGCATGTTCGCCTTAACGTGCTTGATTGACTCGACTTATGTGCGATGTTTGATAACCTGGCCGATCTACCTGGCGATCTGGGCCAGTTCTCTGGCGATTGCTTCGGCGGCGTCCGGGCGAGCGGCTTTTCTTGCCGCCTCGGCCATGCGCGCCCGCTGCGCGTCGTCGGCCATCAGCGTTTCCAGTGCCGTAAACAGCTTATCCGCCGTGACTTGCGGATCCTCAGGCAGGTCGTCGACGATGACCGCCGCCCCGGCGCCGACGAGCGTTTCGGCGTTCAAGTATTGGTGGCGGTCCTTATGATAAGGATAGGGCAGGCAGACGGCCGGGGTGCCGGTGGCGGCGAATTCGGCGATGCTGACGGCCCCGGCCCGGCCGACGACGAGGTCCGCGGCCGCCAAAAGGGCTGCCATATCGTCGTAATAGTCCAAAAAACGGCATTCTATTCTCGCCTCGGCGCAGCGGGTTTCGAGTTCCCGGGTGTTGGCGGCGCTGCCGGTGAGGTGGACGATCTGCCAGGTGTCGGCGAAGTGGGTCAGGCGGGGGAGGAGGGCGGAAACCGCGTTATTGATACTGAGAGAGCCGCTTGAGGCGCCGGTTATGAGCAGAATTTTGCGGGTTGCGTGCAATTTCAGGTCGCGAATGGCCTTTCGGGGGTCCAAATCGTGGAAGTTTTGGCGGAGCGGGCAGCCAAAAACCTGCGTTTTTGGGCTGTGGCGGGCGAAATGGGGGGCTGTTTCGGGGAATTGGGTGAAAATTCGCTGCATAAATGGGGCCAAAAGGCGGTTTGCCTTGCCTGGGACGATGTCGACGTTGATCATGGCGAGCGGGAGGGCGAGTCGGCCGGCGGCAAAAACCGCCGGGACGGAGGCAAAACCGCCGATTCCGACGAGAATTGCACGACACTTTTTGTCCGGAGCATGGGTGTGGGCTTTAAGGATAGCGTTCATCTTTTTGCGGGCGAGGTCGTAGGCTTTCAGGATGTCGAGGGTGCATTTTGCGGCTCTGACGGGGTGGCGGGAGAAGCCTCGGCCGGGGAGGGCGATGTACTCAAACCCTGTTGGG
>JACZKQ010000154.1 GCA_014859965.1 Phycisphaerae bacterium | reverse complement strand
CTCGTCACCCGCCACAACGTAACGCTTACGCGCCCGGACCCCCTCACGCCGCTGTCCGTCGGCAACGGCGAATTCGCCTTCACCGCCGACATCACCGGCCTGCAGACCTTCCCCGATTACCACGAAGCCGGCATGCCCCTCGGCACGCAATCTCAGTGGGGCTGGCACACCCTCCCCAACCCCGACAATCCCAAGCTCGCCGACATACTCGACCACTGCACCGTCGGCGGCCGAGAAGTCCCCTACGCCGCCGACGGCCGAACCGGCAGCTACTCGCCCGCCGGCGCCTGGCTCCGCGCCAACCCCCACCGCCTCCACCTCGGGCAAATCGGCCTGGCCCTCAAGAAAGCCGACGGCCGCCCCGCCGCAATCGAAGACCTCACCGCCCCTGCCCAAAGCCTCGACCTCTGGACCGGCCTGCTCACCAGCCGCTTCGAAATCGACGGCGTCCCCGTCACCGTCCAGACCGTCTGCCATCCCGAACGCGACCTCCTCGCTGTCTGCGTCACCTCCCCGCTGCTCGCGCAAAACCGCCTCGCTGTGTCCCTGACCTTTCCCTATGCTGCCGATGAGTGGCGAAACGCCGCCGACTGGAAACATCCCGAACGTCACACCACCGCCCCACAGTCCGGCCGCAACACCCTGGACCTTTTGAGAACCCTCGACAATGATCGCTATCACGTCGCCATCGCCTCCTCCGCCACCGCCGTTGATGTGCGCACTGCCGCACCGCACTGCTACGCACTCTCAAGCCCCGCCGAAACAATCGAAGCCGTCTTCGCCTTCTCGCCCGACCGTATAATCGAACCCCTGCCCGAATTCGCCGCCGTCAAAACCGCCGCCGCAGACCACTGGCGGCATTTCTGGACCGCCGGCGGCGCAGTCGACTTCTCCGAATGCACCGACCCCCGCGCCGCCGAACTCGAACGCCGCGTCATCCTCTCCCAATACCTCACCGCCATCCAGTGCGCCGGCTCCCGCCCGCCCCAGGAAACCGGCCTCGTCTGCAATAGCTGGCATGGAAAATTCCACCTCGAAATGCACTGGTGGCACGCCGTCCACTTCGCCCTGTGGAACCGCATCGGCCTCCTCGAACGCAGCCTGCCGTGGTACGAATCCATCCTCCCCGCCGCCCGCGCCACCGCCCAAATGCAAGGTTACCGAGGCGCCCGCTGGCCCAAAATGACCGCCCCCGACGGCCGAGAAAGTCCCTCCCGCGTCGGCGTATTCCTCATCTGGCAGCAGCCCCACCCCATCTACTATGCCGAACTCTGCTACCGCACCCGACCCGACCGCCAAACGCTCGACCGCTACCGCAATCTCGTCTTCGAAACTGCCGACTTCATGGCCTCTTATCCAACCTGGGATGAAGCCAACAATCGTTACGTCCTCGGCCCGGCCCTCATCCCCGCCCAGGAAAGCTACGGCCCGACCCGCGATCGTAATCTCAACCCCACCTTCGAACTGGCCTACTGGCACTGGGCGCTCCAAACCGCCCAGACATGGCGCCGCCGACTCGACCTTGAGCCCGACCCCGAGTATGCCCGCATTCTAAAGCACCTGCCGAAACCCACGATCTGCGACGGCGTCTACACCGCCATCGAAACCGAACCATACACGATCTATCGCGACCACCCCTCCATGGTCGCCGCATACGGCCTGGTCCCCCCCACACCGCTCATCGACCCGGCGACAATGCAGCGCACGTACGACCACGTCCTGCAAACCTGGAACTGGCAAAGCACGTGGGGCTGGGACTACCCGATGCTCGCCATGACGGCCGCCCGCCTCGGCCGGCCCGAAAAGGCCGTTGACGCCCTCTTCATCGACTCCCCCAAGAACCGCTACCTCGCGAACGGCCACAACTACCAGTCCGCCCGCCTGCCCCTCTACCTCCCCGGCAACGGCGGCCTGCTGACAGCCGTCGCCATGATGGCCGCAGGATGGGAAAACGCTCCCGAAACCCCGGCTCCGGGCTTCCCGAAAAACGGCCAATGGAACATCCGCTTCGAAAACGTCACACCCTTGCCGTGACCGTCCTCACCCGCGCCCCGACGTGCACCGCCCCGCAAAAAGGAAGCGGCGACGTCCCGCTGTTCGCGGATGCCGTCGCCGCCTCGCATTCATGCCGAACTGTCAGATTAGTACTGACTGGACTCAATATCCTCCCACATGACCGAAACCGGCTTCTCGGAGAAGTTGTAGAACACGTGGTTATCCTCCAGATCGTTCATATGCTTGACGATCTCTTCGTCCGTCTCGCCCTTGAGATAATACACCAGATAGTCCGCCGCAGTATCCCTCTCGCGAATCACGTCGCCCATCTTGCCGTACATCACGCCGCGGTCGAACACCTCCCCGAAATACGGCATTGAATTGCACGAGCTGTGGAACATTCTGGCGTATTTCAGTTTACTCTTGTCGAACGATGTGGGCCCTGCGTAACAGACAACCTTGCCGACGGTCGTAGCCCCGCTGGTATAGTGCGGCCGGTCCCTGAACGTGTTGTCCGTATAGCTCTCGCCCTGGAAGCAATGGATGTAATTCCGTTCGATCTCCACGCCGTTGCCCGTGGGCCCATAGACCCGCAGCCGAATGCTGTATTTCCCCGGCGCCGTGTACGTATGCGTGGGATGCCTGTCCTCGCTGCTCTTGCCGTCCCCAAAGTCCCACATCCACTTACTGATATCCCCGGTGCTCTGATCATGGAACTTGACCGTCATGCCTTCGGTGACCTGCATCTTCGACGCCCTGAACTGGGCCTGCGGCTTGGCGCTGCCGCCGACCACGATAAAGTTCTTCTTCTCTTCGACGTCTTTGCGGCCGTCCGTAGTCGTCACGCGCAGGCGCACCGTGTACGCCCCCGCCTTTGTGTACGTATGCATCGGGTTCGCCTCGCTGCTGCCCTTGCCGTCCCCGAAATCCCATTCCCACTTCGCGATTTCGGCCGAGTCGTTGTAGGTGTAATGATGCGAGCGGTCGGCGAATTCCACCGTCATGGACGACGATCCCGTCGACTGTTTGTTGGCGCTGAATTCGGCGCAGAGAATCTTTTCGGCGTCCGTCATCGGCCGCAGGCTGATGCTGTCGGCCACGAGATAACCGTCCGCCTTGTCGTCCAATTGGACGGTCGCAAGGCCGGCCCGGAAGTTGTACACACCCAGCGACACGCTGGCCGACGGCTGCCTCTGGTCCGCATAAACCGTGCTCACACCCGTCGCATGACGAATCTTGTACCGTGCATTCGACGCATTCTCAGGGAGTGCCGGCCACGTCGCGAGAACCCGGTACTGGCCCGGCCGCTTCACAACCATGCTCCATTTCGCGGTCTTGGCGCCGCCCCCCGGCCATTGTGACTGGTAGTCATAGTTCATCGGCGTCTCTTCTCGAGTGACCGTATCCTGCTGGTACTTCCGCTTCACCCATTCGCCCTGCGATTCAAAACGGTTGTAATGCTCGCCCGTATACCTTATAAAGCATGCGCGATCCACCGACGGATCGGGCTTATGCCCTTCGGGTGAATACCACGCCCGAGCCCCCGAATCGCCAAAGCGTTCGATGTACTTGCCGTCGGTCTCCACCCGGTAGTGGATCGGATCGCCCGGAAGCTGGTAAGTCAGGTGGTAATTGTAAGGCGGAGTGCCCCTGGCGTCGCCGAAGTCATAAGGCGCAACCGCATCCGTGCCGTTCTTGAATACAGTCTTCCAGTTCGGATACGCCTGCCCATATTTCATGCCGTCGACCCTGGCCGCCACCCAATCCGTCGCCGTGCAGAACAGCCGGCTGCTGTCCACGCAATCGTAGTCCTCGACCCGCTGTTCGAGAATCTCGCGCGAATTCGCAAAAACCAGACCGTACCCGTAATTGGCGTGCCCGCAGATGACCACGTGGGCGCCTTCCTCATAGAGTGCTTCCCTCAGGGCGTCATGGGTGCGCCGCACGTAAATATTGTACGTCATGTTCGAGCCCTTCGGCTTGCACACCCATTGTTTGTCACCGGTCTCGACCGCGTTTGCCTGCCACATCTTGCTCCTGAGGTCCCCCACGAGATAATCATTTCCCGAGAACCCGTCGAAGACATAGATGTTCTCCGTATTCTTCGCCTTCACGTCGATGCAGGAGTACCGCATCTTCGTGTCGGTCCCGTCGCGCCCCGTCGCCGTCAGCACGACCGTATAAACGCCCGGCTTGGTGTAGTTATGTGACGGACTCTCCGCATCGCTGGTCTGGCCGTCGCCGAAATCCCAGTGCCACGTGTCCGCCTCGCCGCCCGTGTGATTGTAAAACCGCACCGTAAGCGGCGCCGGCCCGCGATGACGGTCCGCCGAAAACTCCGCCGACGGCGGATCGTACTTAACGAACTTCACCGCGTCCGCACATGTCGCATCCTTGCCCGGCGCAGCCACAATAGTCACGTCGTACGTCTTGCCCGCGGTATAAGGATATCTGCCGAGTTTGTTCCATGTGCCCCCGTTTTCCCGCTGATTGACATAAACCGTCCGGGTCCCCGAGTCGCAGGCGATCAGCACCTTGGCCCGGGTCGTTCTCGACGGCGACTCCGTCCACCACATCGACAACTCGTGCTCGGCCGTCTCGGGACAACTGAACTTCCAGGTATACGTCCGCATGTTGGCGCTGTACACCGAGCTGACCCCGTACGCCCCCGCCGCTGTCGAATCCAGCCAGTTCCCCGTCGAAGACGTAGCCGGGTCCCCATTGTCGATGATAATCTCTCCTGGGGCAGGCAAGCCCATGCAGAGCAACAGACTCGCCAGTACACATGTTTTGATAAGCCGCTGTCTTTGAGTTTTCATAGCTCCACTCCTGAAATAATAAAAATTTATTCGGTCTGACCCAAACAACTACCCCCATCGATTCACTCAAACTCATAGTCGCAATCGGCAACTCCGGCGGCTCTCTTTCATTGCCGTTACACGCATTTTATTAGAACACGCCGCCGCCCCTGTTGCCGCTTTCGACGAACATCGCCGTATCAGCCCCTTGCAGCGCCCCTAATACCGTCGCAAGCCCTCAGCTCGGTTAATGCGTCACACTCAGAAAATTTGTGAAAAGCAATAGCCGCGTCCAATACATGCACACGCATGTCGCCGCACCCCCACCCGGGCCGCAAATCACCCGCGTCCACCGGTCGGACGTCACCCTCGCTGCCCGGCCAAAGCAAACCAATTATAAACTTTCTGCAGCAGGTACCTTGCCATGCGGCCAAAAGAACACGCTGCTTCGCCCAACACGCTGCATCCAGCCTATCCGGGAAAATACCTAATTTAAACGTCTTCCACTACAAAAGCTTGACAATCGCCCGCCCCGCCGCGAAAATAGAAACACGTCGCCCGAAGTATTTGTCTTGGCCGGCAGGAGAAAAGATAAAGGTACTTTGTTAAAGCTGGTGGTAGAGGCGTCTCTGTTGCCGGCTTTTTTTGTCTACTTCAACACTTCATTGGAAAGGTACATGGGATGAGAAAATGTGTAGCATTGTTGGTGATTACGGGTCTCCTGATGAGCGGTTGCGCAGGCCGTAACGCAAACCCGATTCCGCTTCACGTGCCCGGCGACGACGCTCGCGGCTGCGAGTCTTTGAAGGTGGAAATGGCGCAGATGCACACCGAAATGGAGCGCATTCTGCCCAAGACGAACAAGACCGGATCAAATGCACTTCTGGGCGCCGCCGGCGTCTTCCTCATCGTACCGTGGTTCTTCATGGATCTCAAAGGCGCCGACAAAGTCGAATTCGACGCACTGAGGAACAGGCACAATTACCTGCTGGCGATCTATGCCGATAAAGAATGCAACATGGAAGGCATGGCCCCGGTTCCCTCGAACACAGAAATGAAGAAAATGCTGGAAGAACAGAAGAAACAGGCCGCTAAAGAAGCCAAAGAGGCAAAAGCAGCCCAGAAGAAATAGCGTATCACGCAGGACGAGGGCAAGGCGCGCCTTGCCCTCGCCGCTGCGTCGATTTTCACATAACCGGCCCCGCCATCCGACCGTCGGCTGAACCATCTTCCATATCGATCGCCTGCACCACCTTTGCAATCTCATCGCCGGCGATCACGTTCTTTGCGACCAGCAGCCGGATCAGCGCCGCAAGGTACAACTTCAGTTCATCGTTTTCGCTCTTTAGCCGCCCGATCTCGCCATCCTGCGACCGGTCGATGCCGCCCTGAAAAGCCAGACTCTCGCGCAGCCGACGAATCTCGCCCTCGCAATCCTCAATATCCAGCCGATTGCCTATGTCGCCCAAAAACAACGTCCTGGCCCAACCCATAAACACCTCCTTAAGTGTGTCACTCGTGCTCTGATTTCAAACAACTTTCGACCTCTTTCCAATCTGCGTCGATTCGAACGACCACTGCCCCCATCCTATAGCAGCGATTTGAGGTGTTTGATGCTCTTTTCGGCCTGTTCGATGGTTCCACATTCTACGCTCATGACGATGTCTCTTGGGGCTTTTTTGCAGACGGCGATGACTGCCTTCCAGTCGATGACGCCTTCGCCGCAGGCGCAGCCGACGGGCGTGCCGGTGACTTTGCCGCGTTCGTCGGCGGACTGCTGCATGGAGATGTCTTTTGCGTGCAGGTGGACGAGCCGGCCGGCTACGTGTTCGAGCCACTCGATTGGGTCCGAACCGCCCAAATACGCGTTTCCGGTGTCAAAATTGATGCCGATGGCGGGCGAATCGACCAGATTATAGATGCGGTCGAGGCCTTCGAGGGTCTTGCTGTATTGCTGATGCGGTTCGATGCCGATCAGGATGCCTCGACGCTCGGCGACTTTGGCGGCCTCGGCGAGGGTGTACTTCATGAGGACAAAATCTTCTTCTTCACTGGTCCACGGCTGCTTTGGGCCTTCGTCGGTATTGACGACCGGCGCGCCGCATTCGGCGGCAAAGCGGATCGCCTGCTTTAGGTATTCCACGCCGATTTCGGGCTTGGTAAGCGGGCAGTGGGCCGAAAGAGCCGACATTTTTACCCCCGAGGCCTCGCAGGCGTCCTTGAGGCGCAGGGGATCGTCCAGCATGGAGACGCTGTGGAAGTATCCGGCCTCGCTGAGGAGTTCGCGGCCCCAGTGGACCATGGGCTCGACGTACTCATAGCCCAATTCCGCGGCTTTTTGGCATGCAAATTCGCAGTTTTTGTCGTTATGCCGCACAAATTCGTTATTTACACCAATAAAAACGTTCGCCATGTCAATCTCCTGTCGTTTTCGCTCGCTTTTTTGTGCCTGATTCAAATGCCGCCGTTTCAAACCGATCCATTATGCGCCGCCGGCGACGGCGTGCAGCAGGCCCTGGGTTTGTTTGGGTTTGTTTTTGCCCGGTCTTCCTTGCATTTTCTTGATCATTTTCGCTAAGTTTCTGGCGTTTTATTTTGCGTTAGCTGCATGGCCAGCCAGGAGGGCGAGCCATTTCCTGTAAATAGTTTCAATGCGGACGGCTTCGACTTTGCCGTCCCAGACGGCCACACCGTATGCCAGATCGAGTGAGTCGCCTCTGTTCAGGGTCAGGGACTTTTCGTGGAGGTTGAGGGTCGCGGCGAGATAGGCAAAGGGGTCTTTCATCGTGAAGAAGACGGCGGGGCGCGGGTTGGCGGGGGCGTCGAACATGGCGACGGTGACGGGTTTTCCGTCGATTTCGGCGGAATACGCACACCATCGCGAACGCACGAGCCGTTCGTCGCCGCGAAAGACCTCGCCCGGGAGGTTGTCCGCGTTGGAGAAGGTTCCGGTGCGGTCCATCGGCCTGACGAATCGCATGCCGAGGCCGAAGTAGTGGCGGCCGTCCACTTTGAGAGTCGTGCGGCCGGGTGCGGGGCGGAGCTTTGTGGACCATGTCAGGAGGGTTACTTCTTCTCCTTCGAGCCGGTCGAGGCAGATGATGCGTTCCTCCGTGATCAGCGGGCCGGCATCATCAGGGGCGAGCCAGCCGAGAGTCTGGGCAAACCGGGCGAACCGTGAATCTTTGCCGCGGCCAATCCGGGTTTTCGTCAGAGCGACGTGCCGCTGCGTGCCGCATGCCGGGGTCTGGGTTTCGCCCCAGAAATCTGTGCCGTTGATTTCGAGGGCGAACATGAGGGCGTGGTGGTGGACGTGATCGGCGGGTGAATCGAGGAGGACATTGATGCCCGCAGGGGTATAGAGTTCCTTGATGTACGGCTTGAACGAAGTGCCGTCGTAGCGATAGCAGGCGATGCGGCGGTCGGCTTCATGGACGGTTATCATGGCGTCGTCGGCCGTAATCTGCAATGTGTCGGCAGGCGAAGCATAACCGGTGAGGCAGGCGGCTGCTATGACCGTGAATGTTACGGCCACGTTCAATCGGGTTGGGGACAAACGCGATCTCATAAGCATCTCCCTTCGTGTCCGAGTTCATGTGGAGCCAAAGTCATTGGAGCCATTGTAGTCTAAGGATGACGCCTGCTCAATGGGAAAACCCGATTTGACTTGCAGCGAAGCTATTGCAGGGGTTTTATTCGTTCCGGCGGCCTGTTCCGGTTCCAAATACCGGACCTTGGAACCTTATTGTTCAACGCTGCCGCCCTTGCGAGGTGAAGGCGCCGCCAAATACGGCGTGACAACTTCCACCAAGGACACAAAATCTCCGATAAGCCTGTCAGCAGGGCTGTCGCCTCCGGCGACTGGAGAGCAAAACCGTTTGGGCAGGGGCGTCTTTTCGCCGGAGGGAATTTGGCCTCTGGGCCCCCATCCGGTTTTGCTCCGTCCTTTCGGCCGCTCCTGCGCAGCGAGTAAGGCTCAGTAACGTAGTTGACAAATGCCTCAGCGGCCAATATGCTTCGCTCGGCCGTCGTCGGCAAGACTGCCCTGCCGGGGCGTCCAAAGGCGGCGTTTTTCAGCATCGAGAACTAAAAAAAGGAATACCGTGGCAGAACAGCACGATTCCCGCATACTCCGCACCGGCCCGTATCCGGAACTCACGCTCACCGCGGTCTTCGTCGGTTACGGCCTGGGCATCCTGATCGCCGTCAGCATCGGATACGCAAGCCTCCGTCTCGGTTTTTCAATCGAAGGCTCCGAGCTGGCCGCCATCCTCGGGTTCGGCATTCTCCGAGGCCTGCTCGGCCGAACCAGCATCGTGGAAAACAACATCAACCAGACCATCGCCAGCGCCGTCAACGGGGCCTCAAGCGGGCTGATGTTTACGGTGCCTGCGATCTTCATCCTCGGCCACGGAGATTTCAACCCCGTCATGATGGTCTTCGCCTCCATCGCCGGCGGCATACTCGGCATCGCTTTCATCATCCCGCTGAGAAAACAGATGATCGATTTCGAGCGGCTGACCTATCCGGGCGGCACCGCCGTCGCCACGATCCTCAAATCGCCGGGCGCCGGAATTCACAAGGCCCAAATGCTGCTGTTGGGCATCGTGCTCAGTGCGGTCGTACATCTCATCACGCAATACAAAGGCCTGCACGACTGGGACATGGGCGCATGGCTGCACCTGCCGGCCTACATGAACAGCGTGTGGTATCTCTCGCTGATGACCGTGGGCGTGGGCTTTATCGCCGGTCGCGGCGGCGCCAGTTTCATCGTCGGCGGGTACGTCTGCTACTGGTTCCTGGCGCCGATTCTCAATCAGATGGACCTGATCCCCGCCGCGCAAACCTTTGCCAACCCGCGCGCCGACATCCCCGAATACCTTAGAACGGTGCTCTTTCGACCCCTCGGCATCGGCATGCTCATCGGCGGCGCCGTTACCGGCATCCTGCTGGCTCTGCCCCTGATCGTCAGCGCCGTGCGGAGCATGCAATCGGCGGCGAAACTGCGGACCGAGCACTCCAAAGATGAAATGCCGATCCATCTGCTCTACGCAGGCATCGCCGGCGCCGCTGTGTTGCTGTTTGTCACCGCAATTGTAAGCGTCCCGGAGATCGGCATCATACGTGCCGCCGTCATGGCGCTCCTGGGAACAGTCTGGATCTGGGTCGCCGGCGTCATCCTCTCCGAGTGCATCGGCCGGACGAACTGGTCGCCCCTGAGCGGCATGACGCTGATCGCGGTCACGATCCTCATCCTCGTGGCCCGCCAGGCCGGCGACGCCGCGGCGATCGTCGCATCCATCATGGTCGGGGCCGCCGCATGCGTAGCAATGAGCCAGGCGACCGACCTCATGCAGGACCTCAAGACGGGCTACCTCGTCGGCGCATCGCCAAAGAAGCAGCAGATCGGCCAGTTCCTCGCCACCTGGCTCGGACCGATCGTCGTCGTATCGCTTATCTTCGTACTGCATAAGGCCTACGGTTTTGCCGGCGAAGAGGGCGCCGGCCCGCGGGCGCTGCCGGCCCCCCAGGGCAATGTCCTGGCCGGCATGATCAAAGGCATTCTCGGCGGCGAGGTGCCCGTCGAAAAATACGCAGCCGGCGCCGGCCTGGGCGCACTCCTCAGCGCCAGCGGCATAGGCGGACTCGGCATCCTCGTGGGGCTGGGTTTCTATCTGCCCTTCAATATCGTACTGACGTACACCATCGGCACCGTACTCCGCGTGGTCGTCGACTGGAGAAAAGGCGTGCGATTCAGCGAAGAAGTGGGCATTCCCGTGGCCGCCGGGCTGATCGTCGGAGAAGCCCTCGTCGGCGTCGGCTTCGCGTTGTTCTACGTTTTCAGGGGTATCGCATCATGAAGACCGTCGGCTACGCATTGATCACCGCGGGGTTTCTGGCTGGGGCGCTGATCGCCGTTGTTGAGCCCGAACACGTCGTGTGGAACCGCTTCGCCGTTGCGCTCGCCGTCGGTTTTGCGGGCGTCGCCCTGGTCCGCATCGGCCATAAGCAGACGGCCGGCGGACAGGAAGGGCTCGCGGCCAATGTGCAGGCCCTTGCGGATTTGCTCGAGCGCATCGTAGCAGGCATGCAGCAGCTCAACACCGAGAAAACCACCGTCAATACGTATGACATGAGGCACCGTATCGATTCGCTGCTCGTCCCGGACATCGAGCGTTTTGCCGACATGCGTCACAGCATCACGACGGTGCTCGGACTGAAAGTCTATGCCAACGTCATGAGCCATTTCGCCGCCGGCGAGCGGTTTCTCAATCGCGTCTGGTCGGCCTCCGCCGACGGCTACCTCGACGAAGTAAACACCTGCCTGGAAAAGTCGCAAAACGAATTCGCCGCCGCGCTGCGATTGCTGCAATACGCCCGCAGCCGCGCCCTTTGAAAGCCCGCCTCCACCCCCTTCAGCAC
>JACZKQ010000153.1 GCA_014859965.1 Phycisphaerae bacterium | reverse complement strand
GCGGCACCACAGAGGTACGGCCTCGGTCCATCGCGGGCCCTCCGAAGACCAGTATATCCAAACTCGAAGCCCTTTTCATTCTTCCGGGTGTCCCCGCGGGGGACATGATTGACTGGGGCCCCGACCGGTTTTGCTCGGCCCTGGCGGCGCCGGCTGCCCAGCGCCCTGGATGTTTACCCTTGGTCGCTCAGTTACGCTTGCGCTTCATCACCGCCGCGACGACCCCCGAAAGTACGATCGCCCCGCCGAGCACCTGCGCCAGCTTCCACGCCAGACGATCCACCACCGCCTGCGCCGCCGTCCGGCTCGCCTCGATCGCCTCCTCGAAATTCTTCTGCACGCGAGCGACCGCCTCCGACTGCGTCAGATTGTCCAGGTCCGCCATGGCCTGACGAATCTCCCGCGCCGCATTCTGAACCTCCAGCGCCGCCGCCTGAACCTCTTCCGGCCGGATCGGAACGTCGTCCGCCGGCCGCGAATCCGCATAATCACGCCACGCCTCGATGGTCTGCGTCGTCGCCCCCGCCGCCGAGCCCCAGCTCTGCGCCGTCAGGTCAAGCGCCGCCCCCGTAGCCCGCAGCGAATCCGACGCCGCCTCCAGCGCCTTCAGTGTCTCCAGCGCCGCCTCCTGCTTGTCCTCCATTTGCTCCAGCAGCAGGGTCAATTCCTTGCGCACATCCCCCGGAAGCGTCTCCACCTGCTCGACAAAACGACGGCTCTGCTCGGCAAAATCCTCCATATGTTTCAGCACCGATGTGCTCAATTCGCTGTTCTGCAGCTCATACAGGAAAAGCAGCATCTGCCATCGCATCGATTCCGGCGTGTCGCTCAGTATCTCGTTGAAACGGTTGGCCGTATCCGTAAAACGATGGATTGCATAGCCCGTGTTGTCCATCCCTTCCATCGCCCGGAACGGAGCCAGCGGCGCCGTCAGAACCTGCTGAAACGGATTCGGCCGCCCGGGATGGGACTCGGTCACATACAGAATAAGATTGCCGAACGTCCCTTGGATGGGATGGGTCTTCGCAAAATTATGGACCAGCTTGTGCGCCTCCTCGTACGTCGCCTCCGGAAGATAAGCCGCCGCGACCCGTTCCGCCTCCGCCTCGTTTCTCTGCGCCGCCGCCATCATCTGGGCCGCCGCCGGACCGTAAAGCGCCGCCCCGTCCCCCTGCGCGAAATAATAAGACAGCCGCGCGCACAACTCCCAGTTCTCGATCAGGCACACCAGCGGGTCCCGGTTGTCCATCAGCGTCCGAACAGCCTGGATCAGCCGCGTATTAAGGTGCACGTTGAGCTGCTTGTAACGCGGGTCGGCATACTCCTGTTCCACACGATCCGCCGCGTCCCGAATCGTGGTCACCAGAACATCCTCTAAAACGTTCAATGCAGCACGCAGCCCGTCACGGCTGGCGATGCGGGTCGAACGAATCGCCTGCGGCAGTTCCCGCTGAGGCGGCGTCTCCGCACAGCCGGACAACGCAAGAACAGCGGCCCCGACCGCCATCCATAAGACTCGTTTTGTCTTGTCTCGCACAGTCATGGTGACCCCTTACTCAACCGCAATAATTGTACCAGAAAAACACGAAGAAATAAAGCAAAAACACCCTCGTAACGCACAGGGCCTAAGCCCGATAAATACAGCCGAAACAACAGCTTACGGCACACAAGGAGTGCGACACGGCCGGGCGCCGCCGGATTGCCGGTAAGGCATTTGGAACAACCCCGCCCCGCAGGGGTATAACCATGTGTAACTTATCTAATAATGTTTGGATTAGGAGTCCCTTTCATGGACAGGCATATAACAGGCAGTATGTCGGTTGCGGATGTCGTTTCGCGTTACCCGCAGACCAGGCAGTTCCTCGAAGAATCAGGCATCGATTATTGTTGCGGGGGCAGGCAGCCTCTCAAAAACGCCTGCGAAAACGCCGGGCGGTCATATAATGAAATCAAGGCGCAACTCGAGCAGTTGATTGAGCTTCCGCGCCCGGAGACCTACGGCATGCCCCAGTGGCTCCAGGCCTCCGCCGGCGAACTCGTCGACCATATCGTCGCGACGCACCATTCCTTCATGAAGGAGCAGCTCCCGCGGCTGACGAGTCTGCTGGACAAAGTTTACAAAGCCCACCACGCCCGCCACGGCGAGACGATCCGCCAATTGCAGTGGTTGTACGAACGGCTCCGAATGGATATCGAAATGCACCTCGCCAAAGAAGAGCAGGTGCTCTTTCCAATGATCAAGGAGATGGAGGCGTTCGCCAACGGGCAGGCGCCCATGCCGGAGATGCATTGCGGCACCGTGCAGAACCCGATACGACAAATGGAGTCGGAGCACGACACGGCCGGCGGCGTTCTCGCTGAGATGCGGACGATCACTTCGGGATACCTCCTGCCGGACGACGCGTGCGAGACTTTCAAGGCGCTCTACGACGGATTGAAGGCTATGGAGGACGATCTGCACCAGCACATCCATCTCGAGAACAACATTCTCTTCGGAAAGGCGGTGGAGCTGGAAAGCAGGGTCTGCCAGCGAAGCGACAGGTCCTGAAGGTAACGGCAATTCAGGGTCCGGCTCCGCCGAACCCATGACTCATGACAACTGGATCGCCAGGGGCTGCAATGTGTCCGCAAAAAACATTGCAGCACCCTGGCGATCGTGTTCTCGACATTGTCGACCCGCGCAAAACACCCTCCTCACGCGTACTTTTTGCGCTCTTTTCTGCGGCTTTTTGCGCCTTTTTGCGATTTTTGTGTCGTTTTCAGTAGTGAAACGCGCATTTTTTGGGTCTCCCGCGTACCTTTTTTGCGCTTTTTGTACTGAAATAAGAAATTCCGCAATCCCCTCTTGGTCTCCATTTCGCCCCCCTCAGCCGGTCTTCGAGGCCCTCAAAAACGGCGGATAATCACATGGATATTAACGCCGCAACGCCAAACAGCCGAAGAAAAATAATCACCGGAAAGGAAAGTGACAAAACGCAACTCCCCCTGGGACAATAAGATATATGCAGAACAAGAAGCAGCAGTGGATCAGCAAATACGCTCGTATTGCTCTCCAGTCATGGCGGAATTCCAATCATCCCTTCGAAGTCTCCAGCGAATACCTCCATCAGCTCGAAATCGACCTCGCCAAGCAATACGAAGACCCGCTAAAGCGACGCTTTATCGAGACAACCTGGTCCTGACCCGTCCGCTGCCGCGAACATAACACCAGTGTTTTGAAGAACTTGCGACTATTCGCCTCCGCACGCGACACGCTTTCGCCGTCGCAGTACGGGCATTTTTCAAACGCCGGACAGAAATTCAATCAAACTCGCTGGAAAAACAACGTCTTTTCACATAAAAACCCGATAAATGCTTTGATTTCTGCCGCAAACGCTCCTAATATGGCCAAAAATGCTGAAAAATGAGGGCAGCCATGCGAAAACAAACGTGTGATCTTTGCGGACATTCGTTCGGCCTAAATGAACTGCTTTCCGCCTTTAACGAAACTTTGTGCGGCAAATGCGCTGACGGCCGCCTCGAAAACGTCGATTCTGCGACAATAACCGACAAAACCGTCTTCCGCCTCACCGATCCCACCATTTGTGCCCGCTGCACGGCCGACAACGGCGATGTGCCGTTTGAAAGCACTCTGGAGATGCCTTTATGCGACAGGTGCAGCGAGCAGATTCGCCATTATCCGTTCCCTTTGTGGATAAAAGCGGCTTGCGTTGGGCTTGTGATTGTTGTCGTGTGGACGCTGGCGGCCAATGCGCGGTTTTTCAAGGCGCGCATCCTTATGGATCGTTCGCTGAAGCTGGCTTTTCAGCAGGGCGAAATCCCGCTGGCGGCCGAGCAGATGTATACTGCGGCGAATCTTGTTCCCGAATCGCAGGAACTGGCGACGCTTTCCAGCTTTCTTTCGGGTGTTGTTGCGATGCAGCAGGAAAAGTGGGGCGATGCGGTTCGCTGTTTTGAACAATGTCGCGATCTGCCGCCGCAGTTCCAACTGGACATGATGATGTCGCGTGCGCAGATTGCTGTGGCTTTCGACAATAAAGATTACGGCGAGTTTCTGCGTTTGAGCCTCGATTTGCTGGCACAACTGCCCGGCAATCCGACGGCGATTGCACAGGCCGGTTCGGCGCATGCGTGCATGTATGCCGCGGAGGGGCGGCCGGAGGACAGGCAGAAGGCCCTCGACTTTCTTGCGCGGGCCGAGGAGATCAACAGACAGGACCCCGATCCGACTTTTGACGAATACAGGGAGCGGATTATCCATCGCATCGAGACGCGGCAGATTATTACCGCCGAGGCGTACCGGAAACTGCACGGCATCGCACAAACGGAGAAGAATCCATGATTATTCCGGGCTTTATCATCGCGTGGCTGACCTTTCCGGGCGTTATCGTACACGAGGCGGCGCATCTTCTGTTCTGCCGACTGTTCGGTTTGTATGTTCTTGACGTGCGCTTTTTTCGCTTCGCCACGACAGGGCCGGCGGGGTATGTCGTACACCAGGGCACGGATCGGTTCTGGCCGGCGTTTTTCGTCGCCTGCGGGCCGTTTTTGATCAACTCGGTGCTGTGCTTTGCCATCTGCTTTTCGGTGTTTCTGCCGATCCGGTTTTTCAATGTCGAGCACTGGTCATACTACGTCATCGGCTGGCTCGGGCTTTCGATCGGGATGCACGCCTTTCCCTCCAACCAGGATGCGAAGAATCTTTGGGCCCTTGCAAGAGAGAAGATCAAGGCCGCCAATTACCTGGCGCTGCTGGTGTTCCCTATCGTCGCGCTGGTGTACGTCGGAAACATCCTTTCCATCGTCTGGGCGGACCTCTTCTACGCGGCAGGCGTGGGCCTCGCGCTGCCGGAACTGGTCATGCGGCTGGTGCTTTAACGGCCAGCGGTCTGCTGCAGCACTTCGGGGTTGATGGGCAGTTTGATGTCGTCCCACGTGAAGGGCTCGCCGTCGGGGCCGGGGCTGTAGATGATTTTGCGATCCATGTCAATTACGTACTCCTGGCCGGGGATACGCGATTCCAGGCTGTAGTCCTCGCCCAGGCGCATCGCCAGTATGATCTGGAACAGGTCGTCTGTGACGGCAAACCTTTCGGATTGCCTGAGAACGTGGTCTGTCGTCGGCGCCGTAAAACACAGAAACAGCCATCCAAAAGGATTATAAACCTGGTAAAACCCGCCTCTTTCCAGAAGCGGATCGTCCGGTGCGTACGGCTGATAAGGGTAGCCATGCGGGTAGACGGGCAATGCCTCGAATTGCCTGTTTCGGTGACGCGCAATCTGCGCATCGTAACAGTTCCTGAGCACGCGCAACGTCGAGTTGGGTTTTGCGATAAGGGCGAGAGCCGATGACTGCTGAGCGAGCATATCCAGCCATGCGCGCTTCTCTGCCAGATATTCGAAGATCAGACAGTTAGTGAAGCATAACTGGTCCTCTGCCAGCGGTGCGTAATGTTTTCTCAGCAAGTCGAGCGCTGCCGGGCTGGTTGACGGCGCGTTGAGGATGAAGACGGCGGCCTGGAAGTCCATGCCGAGATTACTGAAGCAGATCAATTTCGTCAGCAGCGGGCGCGACGTCGTGGAGAGTTTGCGGTTGACCGTGCTCATTTCGATCAGCGTTTGGGATGCGGACACGTCATTGCCTCGCGCGGCTTCCAGGATCGCCTGCATTGCATAGAGGCCGCCAAGATATCTGATATCCTTCTGGTGATCGCTGCCGGCGCAGAACACGGGGTCGCTGAGGTCACTGATATGCTCGAACCCGCTTAATTGCCGAATAATCTCGCGAGCGGGCATAGAATCCTGCCAGAGCCGCTCACCCGTTGCGGCGTGAGAGCTGAGAGTCGCTGCGATGGTTTGATTGGGATCATTGAAGTCTTTGAAAAAGGCGGAAATCGATTCCTGGGCATCCTGCACCCAGTCTTCTCCGCCGGAGGCGTCGCGGGCCTGTGCAAGCTGCTTCAGGAGGTCCCATGTTTGATCGTATTCGGGGCCGGGGTACTTCAGGTCGGCTATGGTGTAGTCGTCGGTGATGGGCTCGGCATCCAATGACCATGCCCAAAATGCACCCACAAGCACAACGGAGATGCAGCAGAAGGTCATTCCTGCGATGGCCCATCCCCTGCCCTTGAGCGCGCCGCGGCTTCTGCGAATGTTTCGCAATGCGATCAACCCGACGATCAGGACGCCTATGGCGACCAGCGGGCTGAGCGGCAGCAGGCCCAGCACAAAAGCCGCTATAGCGGCCCGGCTCGTTCGGGGCGGGGCGGCGGTAAAACGATGGCCGCAGCTTTCGCAGGTGGCGCTTGCGTCCGGCGTCTGTCTTTGGCATTCAGGGCAGTTCATGTTTTCCTCCCATTGTTCGGAGAACAGTTTGGGTGCATACCTGGAATTATAGCAGTTGTCACTGTTCAGTCTATATTGTTCCTCGCGATAGAACCCAGAACCTTACAGGCTCAGAATTGTCAAAAATTGCAGGCACTTGCTTGCGACGCCCGATGCTGTTTGCACCGGCCCATTTGAGATACTGAGTTACGGCGCCGGCGGTAAAGGCAGTAACGCAGATATAAAGAGCAGGCGACGGTAGAAACACAAATTTCTTCAAAGCAGACTGAATGGGCAAAGATGGAGAACTCTGTGCGCATTGTCACATTGATCATGCTGATCGCCGTCCTCCTTGGGCTGGTTGCGTGTCTTTGTTTCTGGCCTCATGCGACAAGCGCGCCAGCCAGGCAAATGACGACTCGAGGAACATTATTTTCTCTTCACCATGCTGTTATTCAGTTCAAGATGGACACGGGGCGCTACCCGACCGGTGAAGAAGGACTCAGGGTTCTTATCGAGGAACCGGCTGGTGTGACCGGGTGGAACGATGGAGGGTACCTGGATACAGCAGAAATTCCGCGCGATAGCTGGGGCAGGGAGTTTGTCTTTATTCTTAAGCCCGAGGAGAGGATTCCGTTTATCATTATGAGTTATGGGGCGGATGGAGCGCCGGGGGGCGAGGGAGATGACGCGGATTTGTCCAGCACGGATTGGCATTGAGCGTTGAATAGGTCTCATCGTTGCGCCCAAGGTCATGCATTGAAATGTCGATGCAAGAAGGAACACGGGTAGTTCCGGCAACCGCGAGTGTTGCGTCAGACGGGGGCGACATGAAGATCGGGGTGGATGTGGATGCGACGATTACGGCGTATCCTGCGTTTTTCAGTGCGTTTACGGCGGCGATGGCGGCGGCGGGGCATGAGATTCATGTGATTACCAATCGCGTGCCGGGGACGGAGGCCTTTGTGGCGGAACTGCTGGCGCAGCATGGGATTACGTATCATGTGATTCATATCACGCGGGACAAGGCGGCGTATATCATGGCGGAGGGGATATCGGTGCTTTTCGACGATATGGACGAGTACTTCGCGACGCTGCCGGAGTCGGTGGCGGTGTTCAAGGTGCGCCAGCACTACAACTTCGACTTCGGCGAGCAGAAGTGGCTTTGTTCGAGTAAGACGACGAAGCTGGTGGAGTAGGAAAGGGTGATCGGCGGCAGGTGGTGGGGCAAGAATGTGGTTGAAATCAACTATTTTGGTTGACTGCCGGGCGATTTGCCTCGATAATTGATGATGGCATCATCAATTATCGAGGTACAGCCACTATGTACAAGCACAGGATCATAAGCGAGCGACTCAGAAAGCTGTCGGCGGCGTTTCCGTGCGTGGTGTTATCCGGGGCACGGCAGGTGGGCAAGAGTACGCTTGTGCGTCACGTATTCAGCGGTGCGGATTGTGTTGTTTTCGACCCGGTGGTGGACGTCGGCAATGCCCGTCACGATCCGGACCTGTTTCTCGACAATCACCCGAGCCCGATAATCCTCGACGAGATACAATATGCCCCTGAACTGGTCGCGGCGGTGAAGCGGCGGATAGACCGTGACCGGTCGAGCGGACAGTACATCATAACAGGGTCGCAGCAGTGGTCGGTGATGAAATCCATCGCAGAGAGCCTTGCGGGGCGGGCGGTGTTTCTGAACCTGGAAGGTTTCTGCCTTAGCGAGATATACGAGCAGCGGGTGGAGAGAAGCTGGCTGGAGCGGTGGCTGGACGATCCGGACGAGGTGATCGCGGCGCCGCCGAAGCGGCCGACGACGGGTCGGACGCTGTACGAGCAGTTGTGGCGGGGCTGGCTGCCGGAGGCGGACAGGATTTCGCTTGAGCTGATACCGGATTATTACAATGCGTACGTGCAGACGTACATCGAGCGCGACGTGCGGATGATCTCGGATACGGCGGACTGGCAGCAGTTCGGCCGGTTCGTTCGACTGGCGGCGGCGCTTACGGGCCAGGAGATCAATTACTCTCAATTGGGGCGTGAGTTGGGATTGACGCCGCAGACAGCCCGGCGGTGGCTGAGCACGCTGTCGGCGACATTCCAATGGTTCGAGGCGCCGGCCTACAGCGGCAGCACGGTCAAACGAACGAGCTCGAAGCCGAAGGGCTACTTTGCTGATACGGGTCTTGTGTGCGCGCTGCAGATGCTGTCGTCGGCGAGGTCTTTGAGCGGTCATCCGCTTACAGGGGCATTATTCGAGACGGCCGTGGCGGGGGAGATTCGCAAGCTGGGCCGGGTTTTGGGGACGCCGCCGACGTTCTATCACTGGCGGAGTCACGGCGGGGCCGAGGTGGATATCGTACTTGAAAGGGACGGCGTGCTGTACCCGATTGAGGTGAAGCTGGCTTCACAGCCTTCGGGGGCGGATGCCAGGGGGCTGTGTGCATTTCGTGATGCCTATCAGCAATCGCGGATTGCGCCGGGGCTGGTGATATCCCCGACCGGGGCGTTTGCGAAGATATCGAAGAACGACTACGCGCTGCCGTGGGATGTTCTCTGAGGCAATACAGGGTGGACACGGGGGGTGGGCGGCAGTTGACAGCGCATTTCCGGGGAAAAAGTGAACCCTGCGGCCGGGGGGAGGGACTATTATGGCGTTATGAGGGCAGATCGGGAACAACTTGTCGACGAGCTGTTGGTGCTGCGGAGCCAGGGGGGCGATGCGGCGGCGATGAAGGCTTTGGTAGAGCGGTGGCAGCGGCCGCTGTGGACGCATGCGTATCGGCTGACGGACGACGCGGAGGCGGCGTGGGACGTGGTGCAGGAGGCGTGGGTGGCGATCATCCGGGGGCTGCGGCGGCTGGAGGATGCGGCGTGCTTTCGGACGTGGGCGTTTCGGATCGTGACGCACAAGGCGGCCGATGCGATCGGCCGGAAGGTGCGGGATAGAAGGCTGCGTGAGGCGGCGGCGGAAAAGGCGGCGGACGCAGTGCAGGGTGCGGCCGGGGGCAATGAGGCGGATGACGCAACGCGGCGGATTGTGGATCGGCTCGGCGTGCGGGATCGGCAGGTGCTGACGCTGCATTACCTGGAGGGGTTTTCGGTGGCGGAGATTGCGGGGGTATTGCAGATTCCGGAGGGGACGGTGAAGTCGCGGCTCTTTAAGGCACGGGCGCGGCTGAAGGAATCGTATCGGGTCAATGACAATCGAAGTGAGTAAATGATGATTTCAGGAGATATGCCATGAACGAAGAAGAACTCAAAAAGATTATCGATGCGCCGGATCTTCCGGGCGAGTACAGCGCGGGTCGTGAGGAAACGGTGCGCGGAATGATCATGGATTCCTTCCGGACGCGGCTGCGATGGCTGGTGGTCGTACTGTGGATTTATATATGGGGCTTTCTGGCCGTGGCTATATTTTCGGCGTGGCGGTTTTTCCAGGTCGAGGAGACCCGGGCGATGATCCTGTACGCCACGGTGTTCATTACGGCGATGATGTTCGTCAGCGTGTGCAAGCTGTGGTATTGGCAGTTCATGGGGCGAAACCTCCTCCTGCGGGACGTCAAGCGGCTCAGCCTTCAGATTGCCGAACTGACGGAGAGGGTTGGCGGCAAGTAAAATGCGTTCTGACGTGCGGCGGCGGGCGGCGGGGCCGGCGCAAAAAGAACGCCGGGCCTGCCGACCGATCCCTGACCGATACGACAAGCCCGGCGAAACGCACGAATCACGTGTTCGAGGATTCGTTCTTAACCGACGGTGACGGCGCTGCGGCTCTTGAGTTCTTCGAGCCGTGCGGTGCAGGCGTCCATCCCGCCGATGATGGTGTAGACCCGCAGCGAGTCGCGGTTATCTTCGTAGATGCCGCGATGGATCGTTGCGTTGCCTGTCACCTCGGAGAGGACATCGAAAGCGTAGTCGATGTTGTCCTGAAGGCCCTTGACGTTGGTCATGAGCTTCTTGCCGCCGACGGCGATGCAGCCGGCGAGTTTGGCGCTTCTGAGATTGAAGCCGCCGGCCAGGAGCGTCTTTTCGAGGTTCTTCTTGACGGCCTGGCTGAGTGCGAACTTGTCGCCGACCTGTGCGACCTTGGTGAGGCCCATGATGGCGCAGCCGCCGGATTCGATGATGCTGTGGTAATCGACCGGATCAAAGGAGGTGTACCGGCTGGACATCGCGCTGAGGCGATTGAAGATGTCGAACAGGGCCGCGACGGTGTTGTTGATGCTGGGCCAGAAGTTGCGGACGGTCATGCCGGGGTACATCTTGCCGACTTTGTCGTTGTCGACGATGATGAGCGGGCTGATCTCGCCTTTGGAGGCCATCTTGCTGAGATCGGTGGCGACCTGCCATGCGTTCTGGGCGACCATCGGGGAGCTGGACTCGCCGGTCGTGGGCAGTGTCATGATGCAGCCGACCTTCTTGTTGGGGTCTTTGATGCCGATGTAGCGGGCGTAGCGTTTGGCGACTTCGATGAGGCCTTTGACGCTGCCGCTGCCGGTGCCGCCGCCGGCGCCGAAGCAGACCATGATGCGGTCGACCTGGGTGCCGAAGGTCTTGCGTGCACTGTGGAGGATTTCCTGGCTGTGCTGCTCGACGGCCGCTTTGCCGCGTTCCATATCCTTGCCTGCACCGTGTTCGCCGATGTCCATGAGGAACTTCTGGGAGGCGGGGATTTCGAGCAGATCGAGGTCGTGGTGCGTGGTGTTGACGGCGAGTGCCTTGCGGTAGCCGAGGTCGTAGAACGACTTGACGAGGCGGCCGCCGCACTGGCCGGCGCCGAGCCATGCGAAGCGGGTCGAACCCTTGATGTGGTCCTGGACGCCGGCTTCTTCTTCGATGCTGGGTTCGTAGTGCTCGAGTTCGAGTGTCGGCAGCAGCCACGAATTGAAGTCAAAATCTTTGCCGGCCGCCTTGGGCGCGGTGTGCTTGCGGGCCGTTACCTTCGGCGTGCTTTTCGCTTTGGTCGTCTGACGTTTGCGAGCGGTGACCTTCGGGGCGGCTTTTGCCGTCGTGGTCGTCTGCTTGCGGGTTACGGGCTTGGCCTTAGCGCCTGCCTTGGGCGAGGTGCTCTCTACGGCCGGGCGCGGCTTTGCGCTGCTGCGGGCACGCGGCGTCTTCGCCTTGGTGCTCCGTGCGCTGGTGTGACTCTTCTTTCCTGCCATCTCTGGTTCTCCTTTTAGAAACATTGCTTGGCTCGTACTTCTGATTATGCCTCTCTTCTTTCGATATGCGTGATATCGCGGACATTTCATTGGAATAACTTGCTCGTTTATCGACCTCATAATTGAGGTACTTAATGGGTTTCGGGTCTGCATAGAAATCACAGTCGGTACAGACGGCAGGGGTGGCGCAGGTTGTCGAAGCGCCGACGCCCGTGATCAGACGGCCGGCAATGACACTGGTGTTGCGCTGGGCAAGAGTTTATCGGACACTGGGGCCGACCCGTCGGTTGGGCAGAGTCAGCGAGGCGCAGAGTTGCCGTCATAGCAAGACGGATAATGCGTTTTTGCAGGTTTTTCAGAGAGGACCTATAATCCGGAAGTAACGCACGTCGGCGCGTCAGGCCCCGCGGGCGGAGGCCGGAACGGCAGGCGACGTTTTGGACTGCATGTCCATGTGTTTGAAGACGTAATACAGCAGCCACACGACGCCGAACGCGGCGCAGGCAAAGCCGCCTGAGACCATGAGCAGGAGGACAGCATCCAGGGATGTGCCGGGGCTGGGGATGAATGCCATCACCAGCAGCGCAGACAGCGAGCCGACGCCAACGGCCAGGCCGATGGAAATAAACCAGGTGACGATTTTAAAGTTCTTCTGCATTGTCATGGCAACACTCCTCAAAGTCGGGCAGCCAATCCGGTCATCATGATATCGGCATGACATATTCAAGTTTACAGATTTTTCGTGTCGGTCGAGCGCGGGTCCTCGATGGGGCCGGGGCCGTTCGTGAGGCGGCCGTCCAGGGCCATATCACGGAAGTCGGCCATCGGATCGTAGAATTCTTTGTGCACGTCGACCGTGTTGATCATCACGCCTTCACGGTGCATCTGAAGCTGCTTGACGATCTTGCCGTCGGGCCGGATGAAACAGGACGGGTAAGGCGAAAACCACGCGCACGAATTGCTCATGCTGACCCACATGTGGTTGGTCGCAGCGCGGCACTGCATCGTCTGACGCATAATATGCGTGTGGACGCTCGGGCCGTTCTGCCGGGCGTTGTAGAACGACTGGAGGATGCACTGGACGCCCTGCCTGTAGAGGGCCCGGTAGATCTCCGGAAACCGCAGGTCGAAGCAGATCAGCAGCGAGCAGGTGACGCCGTTCACCTGGAAATTCACGAACCGGTCGCCTGGCGTGTAGTGCTTGAGATCGACGTTCGTGGAGAAGCGTTTGTCGTAGCGGTCGGCGAGCGTGCCGTCGGGAGCGATGAGATAGAGACAGTTGTGGGGATTGTAGGGCGGCGTGAGACGGTGGGAACTGCCCAGCACGACCCATATAGCGGCCTCGCGGGCAGCCTGCATGACCGCTTGCGTTTCGGCGCGGAGGCGGTCCCAGTCGAACGCTTCGAAGGATGCAAAATCGGTTCCGGCATAGCCGCTCATCGCACATTCGGAGAAGTGCACGACGTCGGCGCCCCCATCGGCGGCGTGTCGAATGCAATCCCGTATGTGGGCGCCGTTGGCCGCCGCGTCGGGTCCGACGCCGAACTGGCAGGTCGCAATCTTCAGTATGCCGTCCGTCATGAACTTGCCCTCACATGATCCGCAGATGACGCATTGCCGCGCCGTCTGCGGATACCGTTTCCATGTTATGTCGAGTGCTCCTATTTCAATCCGAGGGTTTCTTCGAGATCGAAGATGATATTCATATTCTGAATAGCCTGTCCGGACGCGCCCTTAATGAGATTGTCGATCGCCGAGAAGCAGATGATCTTGCCCTTGGCGATTGCCGGAAAGACGTGACAGTAGTTGCTCCGGGCGACATGCTTGAGGGCCGGCGGGCCGTTGAGGACGCGGACAAACTGCTCGCTCTGGTAGAACGTGCGGTACATCTCGTGCAGCTCTTCTTTGGTCAGCGACCGTTTCGGATCGCAGTATACGGTGGAGAGGATGCCGCGGTCGAAGGGTCCGACGTGCGGCTGGAACAGCATTTCGACGGGCGTGCCGGCGACGACCGAGGCGATCTGCTCCATCTCGGGCATGTGACGGTGCGAGCCGATGCCGTAGGCCAGCAGGTTCTCGTTCATGTTCGGGTAATGGAACAGCACCGAGGGGTTCTTGCCGCCTCCGGTGACGCCGGTGACGGAGTTGACGATGATGCCTTTGGTTTCGATCAATCCGTTCTTGAGCAGCGGCGCGATCGCCAGCAGCGCGCCCGTGGGATAGCAGCCGGGATTGGCGACGAGCCGGGCGCTGCGGATGTCTTCGCGGAAGAGTTCGGGCAGACCGAACACGGCGTGGGCGAGGTTTTCACGGTCGGTGTGGGGCTGGTAATATTTCTCGTAAACGACCACGTCCTTGAGGCGGTAATCGGCGCTGAAGTCGATGACCTTCAGGCCGGTATCGAGGAGTCGCGGGACGAAACCCATCGAGACCTTGTGCGGCAGGCAGCACAGAGCCACATCTGCGCTGTCGGCCAGTTTGCCCATATCCAGCGGTTCCACCTGCATTTCGAGCCGGCCCCGCAGCGACCCGAACATGTCGGCGACGTGTCCGCACTCCTCGGGCAGCGCGGTCAGGTAAGTGACCCTTGCCTCCGGATGCCGCAGCAGTATTTCAATGGACTCAAGACCGGTATAGCCGCTGGCTCCAATAATCGCAACGCGTATCATGTTTTGTTCCTTTCGTTGGCCTTTGGGGACGGGATGGCCCCCTCTATAGTTCATCTTACTACTAAATCACAATAAGTCACTCTTTTTTTCACGCGGCCGGTTCTATAACCGGGGCGGCCCGGTCGGGCGGGGTGCGCCCCGTAAGGACCATCGCACACGCCCCGACGACGAGCACGGCGCCCGCGCCCGAACGGGCGGTAAAGGGCTCGCTGAAGATCATAATGCCCGCGGCAAACGCCAAGACGGGTTCGAGCATGCAGATGAGTGATCCCGTGCGGACGGGCAGGTACCTGTACCCTTCGGTCATGAGCAACTGGCCGATGGTGGCGGTAACGCCGATAGCCACCAGCAGCACCGCCTGCGGGAGGCCCAGGGGAGCAGGATCGCCGAGGCCCGGCAGCAGCACGAGCCACATGCCGATGGCGCACTGCGAAAAATAGATCGCCGCGGAGGTGTCGGTCTCGTGCAGTTTGCGTATGACGGTCACGGCGATGCCGCTCAAGACGGCGCCCCCGATGGTAATCAGCTCATAACGGCCGAGCACCCATAAGGCGTCGCCGGAACCGCTGATGCTCAACAGGTAAATGCCGGCGAAGGCGGCCGGAAGCGCAACGGCGTTAATGAGGCCAAAACGTTCCTTAAGGAAGATCGCGCTGAAGATACACGCAAAAATGGGGTACGAGCTCATGATCAGGGTGCCCTTGCCCAAACCGAGGTGGGCGATGGCAAAGAAGGCGATCGCCACGGCGCCCCCGCCCGTGAGGCCGCGAAGAAGCAGCAGCCGCCCGTTGTGAAACCGCAGCGTCACCTTGCCGGTGACCGCAGCGGCGGCGAGGAGTCCCAGGCCCACGACAAACCGGAACAGGGCGATCCGCGAGGCGCCCAGATCGGCCGCAAGGCGGACGAGGCTGCCGGCGCCGGCAAAGGCGACGCACGAAGCGATCAGTAACAGAGTCCCTCTGACCTTGCGATGTTCCTGCGCCATTGCAGTGACCAAGCCATAAAAAAAGCCGCCCGGAACACTCCGGACGGCTTTGTAAATTTCGATCTGTCCGTTTAACGTTTCGAGAACTGGAACCTCTTTCGGGCGCCCGACTGGCCGTATTTCTTTCGTTCGACCATGCGTCCGTCGCGTGTCAGATAGCCGCCGTCGCGGAGCTCTTTAATGAGATTCTCGTCGTAGTTGCGAAGCGCCCGTGCGATTCCGAGCCTGACGGCGCCGGCCTGGCCGGTGGAGCCGCCGCCCTGGACGTTGACATAAACGTCAAACGCTTTTGTCAGGTTGAGCGCCTTGAGCGGTGCAACAACCGCGTTGCGGTCGTATTCCTGGGTGAAGTATTCTTCGACCTTGTGGTCGTTGATCACAAGCTTGCCGTCCCCGGGCTTGATGCGTACGCGGGCGACAGCACTCTTGCGTCGGCCCGTGCCCCAGATGAAGCCGCCCTTGTCGGATTGGCCGGTCAAGACAACCGCTCGTTCGGTTTTTTCGGCGGATTCTTCTTCCTTGGGCTTGGCATGTGCTTTGGCCGGTTTGGCCTCTTCCATTACCATATCCGGATTACTGAGCTCGCCTTCTTTTTGCTTCTCTGCCATGTGCTGCAATCGCCTTTAAAGTCAGATTTCGATTTTTACCGGCTGCTGGGCTGCGTGATCATGTTCGGGCCCGCGGAAAACCTTGAGTTTCTTTATCATATGGTGACCCATTTTGTTCTTGGGCAGCATACGCTTTACGGCCATTTCAATCACTCTTTCGGGCTTTTTGGCCAGCATGACCTCATAGGAGACGGTCTTCTGCCCGCTCGGGTAGCCCGTATAGCTCTGGTATTCTTTGGTCTCGGCCTTCTTGCCCGTCACCTTGATCTTCTCGGCGTTCACGACGACGACAAAATCACCCGTGTCGACGTTGGGCGTGTAAATGGGCTTCAGCTTGCCCATGAGCATCTCCGCGATCGTGACGGCGAGGCGCCCGAGAATTTTATCGTCGGCGTCCACAAGATACCACTTGCGGTCCACCAAACCCTGTTTTGCTAACGTGGATTTCATTGTAATGCGACTCCGATTACTTAGCACTGGAAAACGCGACAGTATAGCAACTCGGCGGTTTGTGTCAAACTATTTTCAGAAAATTTACGATCCCGCCCGAGCGGATGTTCGGGTGGTGTCTGGCGGCACACCGAAGCCCTGTTTCGCCCAATACGGGTGCGATATGCCGCAATGCATGACTCTGGCCGATTTTGCGTCAGGAAGCGGGTTTTGCATAGAAATCAGGGTCTTTTGCGAGCCTTTGCCGGGCTTCGTTGGTCATCATTTCGAAGGCCGGGTGCGTGGATTCCCAGGCACGGGCGGTAAAGGAAGAGGCCTTCATTTTTTCGACCTCGACTTTTGCGTCGTGAAAATAGGCGCCATAGATGTGCAGTGAATCGCTGATATCGACGTACCGGCCGACGCGGACGGGCTTGTCGATGCGGGCGGCGATTTCGTCGGCGATGATGCGCTGAAGGTCGGTGAGGGCGTAGACGTTCATGAACCAGGCCTTGTAAAGGTCGCGGCTTCGCCAGTGAGTGTTCATGTCGAGGTGCATTGGGCCATCGGGGCTGTCGGTGAGTCGGCACCAGATGCGCTGGAGACATGGGGGGTCGTCGGTCCGCGGGTCGGCGCTGGGCATCCAGGTGACGGCCTGGGCGCGGCGGCTGTGGTGGCACTCGGCAAGATTTTCGACGATGTACCTGATCTGATCGACGGGGTCAAAGGGCCGCGGGGCATCGGGGACGCGCAGGTCGCCCACGGGGGTGTAGGCAAAGAGGCGTTCGTGGTAAGTATACGTCCACTTACCCGCGGCGGGGTCGATCCAGTGGTCGTGGATGCCGGAGACGACCTCCTGGCGGTAGGATTCGAGCTCTTCCGGGCCGCCGGGAAAGTTTTTGTGGATGCGCGGCTCGGCGAAGGGATCGGCGACGGTGACGATGGCGGTAGCGTCGCGACTGGGCGGATCGTCGGGCTTGTCGTACTGGGTGCGGATGTCGGTGCCGTTGTCCCAGACGGCGATAACGGTCTTTTCCCACGCTTCGGGCAGGGAATCAGCGGTGACAGAGATGACCGGAATGCCGGCCGATACTTTAGAAACGCTCATGGGCAATCCTCCGTGATAGTATCAACTGCTGTCCTTGCTGCCATCGTAACGCCGCGGGCGGTTGGCCGCTCGGGGCTAAAGGCCCATTTCCTCATCGGTGACGTTGTAGCGCCGGCGTTCGTTTTCGGGCACCTGACGAAGCAGCAGTCGTGCTTCCTGTGCGTATTTTGTGTTCGGGTACTCTCGAATGATCTGCCGGCAGAGGTTCACGCCTTGTCTTGAGGTCAATAGTGTTTTTCGGCCGGCAGGGATAAATAGGTCTCGTGCGGCACCAAGCAGCTTTTCAGCCTGAGCATCTTCGAACGTGTACTCTTCTTCACCGCCGGTCTGGGGCTGCTGGGGCGCCTGCGTACCTGACAGGACTGCCGGCGGGGCGGCCGGTTGGCTGCCGGAAGCGCCGCCAAGGATATTCCTCAAGGGGTTGAGCGTGGTGCTGGCGGGGGCCGCTGTGCCGACCTGCGCCGCAAGCGCGTTTAACGTAACAGGCTCCCCCGCGAGGTGTTCGAGCACCATGGGGGCCAGAAAGCCGTCGGCAGGGCCGGCGTAGATGATCTTGCCGGCGCTGGCTATGGCCAGCGTGGGACGCGTCGGCTTCAGGCCCGCGAATTGTGCAGCGCCGCCTGTCGGGACGGCGGCCATGGTGTTGGCCCAGGGCCAGGGGCTTTCCAGAAGCTTTTGCGCAACGGCCGGCGCGCTGGTGAGCGGATCCATGTTGACGCCCAGGAAGGTGACCTGAGGATTCAGGAGATAAGAACTGAAGAGCCGGCCATAGGCGGCGGTTTCGACGGCGAGCGGGTCGCCCTGGGCGCTACCCTGTTGGCGGGCATCGCCGTAGCCGTATCCATCGTACGCGGCGGGCTGACGGTAATTGTCGTAAGCGGGCTCGTCATAGACATTGCCCCGACGAGTGTCGGCCCGACCACGATTTCCAGCGTCGGCGGCTCGTGAACCGGACATGTTCTGGGCCATGCCGCGCTGCAAGGGCATGCGGCCGGCCATATTGGACATATTATTGGGTTCGCCCGAAGCTTCGGGGGCGCCCAACTGCCAGAAAAGGACGCAGAGACTGGATCGGGCGGGGTTGTAGTCGAGCGTGGTGGCGTTGAGGCAGGTGAGTTTCATCGGACCAACGGGCTTTCCGAGAAGACTCAGATCTATTGCGTCGGTGTCCAGATCCAGTATGTTACCGGAGGAAGCCCGGACGTTAATCTGGGCGGCCCGCTCGTTTTGTCTTGCGGCGACGGTGTCCGCGCGTCCCGGTACGGTTCGTGCCCTGCGTGGTTCGATTTTCAAAGGCACCCTGCCCAGGAAGATGGACATGGCGATCTGGGTTGCGGCGGCGTCCTGGTTGGTGCGGTCGGTCTCGCAGGCCGTTTTTGCGGCGATGAAGGCCTGTTCCAGGTCCTTGGCGAAGTATTCGGTCCAGGCCCGCAGCATAAACGTTTCACACTTGAGTGCATTGTCGAACTGGGGGGCGTATTTTCTCGCGGCGTCGTAGGTGGCGCGGCAGTTTGCGATCTGCTCGGGGGTGAGTTTTTCGCGGTTGTTGACCATTTCGAGGATTTCGACGAGCGTCTCATCGAGCTGGGCTGCGGTCTGCTGCATGTTGGCCTGGACCTGCTGCTGGCGGTCGACGGCGCGGTTGCCGGCCCGGGTGTCCGCGGGTCGGGAGCGGTCATTTTCGCCCTGGAGAATTCGGGTGGGCGCGATGACGTCGCGGCCCATGCCGAACTGGGCCATGAGCGGCGGTGCGGCCGCAAGAACCGCGACGAAACCTACGGTAAGCCGGAAAATCGACGATTTTGTGTGTACTTGCCTGGACATTTGCAGGGGCCCTCGCTTTTCAGGGGTAATTGCGTTCTGTTTTCACCACCGTTATAGCATAGCATTATCGGTGTTAAAAGCAAGCGATTTTGCCAAACCTTCGGCAAATTTGTGACAAAACGGGCATGGTGGAGCTATTATCAAGCAACAGGTATGCCGGGGGTGGGGGAAAGCCGATTGACTTTTGTGGGGGCGCGGCATAGGATGGTTTTAAGGTGTTTTGCGATAGTGAGTTCGGTTTAGAGGATTTGGATGTTTACGGGCATTATTGAAACGGTCGGCACGGTCCGTGCGGTTCGCTCGGGCGGCGGGGGCCAGGTGATCGCCGTTGAATTAGGGCAGGCCGCCGGCGGGGTCCGGCCGGGCGACAGTATCGCTGTCAGCGGGGTCTGCCTGACGGTGAGCCGCCTGGCGGGCACGGCGGCGGATTTTGACGTCAGCGGCGAGACGCTCGCCAGGTCGACGTTAGCGGCGGTCAAAGCGGGAATGCAGGTGAACCTGGAGCGGGCGCTCCCGGCCGACGGGCGGTTTGGGGGGCATATCGTGCTGGGACACGTCGACGGGACCGGGCGTCTTGCGGCGATGGAGAAGCGGGGTTCGTTTACGGAGATGCGATTTGCCGTCGGCGCCGAGCTGCTGGATGAGATGGTGATGAAGGGTTCGGTGGCGATCGACGGCATCAGCCTGACCATTTCGGAGATCGACGAGCGAGGTTTCTCCGTGGCCCTGATTCCCACGACGCTCAAGGAGACCACCTTGAGCCGGGCAAGGATCGGCGACGTAGTGAATATCGAGACGGATATCCTGATCAAGGCGGTGCGGAAATACATAAGCAAACTGGCCGGCGGCGGAGGCCTGACCGTCGAGAAACTGCGGGAACACGGGTTTTGAGGCTGGCCCCGCGGATTGAGAGAGACACAATCTCTTGTATAGTGCAGTGGCCTGTCGCATGAAAGACATTACGGTTTGAAAAAAAACAGCGACAATTTGTTGGGCAATGAGCTGGTGATCGGCATTACGATGGGCGATCCGGGGGGAGTCGGTCCGGAGATTATTGTCAAGGCCCTGGCCGATCCGCAGATTCGGCGCGCGGCGAAGTTTATTATTTTCGGCATGAACGAGCACCTGACGTACGCCGCCGACATGATCGAAATGGAGCCGTTCTGGCTGCGGCATCAGCACGAGAAGATCAGCCGCAACTATCCGCGGAACGTGGTTGTGGCCGATTACGACGATTATTCGGTGCCGTCGTATATTCATACGCCGAGCAAGATCAGCGGCGAGGCGTCGCTGCGGTTCTGCCTGGACGCCATCGAGGCGGCGCGGTCCGGGATCATCGATGCGCTGGTGACGGCGCCCGTGAGCAAGCAGAGCTGGGAAAAGGCGGGCAGCCCGTGGCCGGGGCATACTGAGATGATCGCCGATCAGTGCAAGAGCCCGCGGAAGGTGATGATGTTTGTGGCCGGGCCGCTGAAGCTGGCGCTGGCGACGATTCACACGGCGCTGCTCGACATCCGGAACCTGTTCACGATCGGGCGGGTGTTCGAGCCGATCGACCTGCTGGATGCGGCGCTGAAGGAATACTTCGGGATTCTGCGACCGCGGATCGGCGTGGCCGGTCTTAATCCGCACGCCGGCGAGGACGGGCAGTTCGGCGACGAGGAAAAGCGGATCATCGAGCCGGCGATCATGCTGGCCCAGGAAAACGGCGTCGACTGCCGCGGGCCGTTTCCGGCGGACACGCTGTTCCTGCGGGCGGTGCAGGGCGAGTTTGACGGCGTGGTGGCGATGTACCACGACCAGGGGCTGATCCCGGTGAAACTGCTGGCCTTCAACGAAGCGGTCAACGTCACCATCGGCATTCCGATCATCCGCACGTCACCCAGCCACGGCACGGCATTCGACATCGCCGGCAAAGGCATCGCCAACCCCACCAGCATGAAAGAAGCCATAAAACTCGCCATCCACATGGCAAAGACCAAACGCCAGCACACCCCCACCGGACGGCGCTGAGACGACCGCCTGCCGCCGCGCCGGCGCATTTGAAAACCTTCCGCCGTTCTGGTACAATATCTGCAACAAACTGTCGCACGTGAGAATTCCCGCGGCAACCTGTCGGTTTTCGGGTCGCCGGTTTTGTTTGCGGGAGATGCGCGGTGTGCTTATCGTAATCCGACCGTGGTCTATGACGCTTGCGGTCGGACCCTGAAAGGCGATGAGTGTGCCGCGGACTACGGTTCGTTGTTTGGGGACACGAGGTTGGAGAAAGACGGCATGGTTGGAGGTCAACGCGTATGAAACGGCTTTTCATTGCAATGGTTCTTACATTCGCAGCCGCAGGTTACAGCCAGGAGGTGGGCCCGGATGAGGTCGGGTATTACGGACGGGTGATGGATACGGCGGGGGTGCGCTTGCAGGGTGCTCGGGTGGACATCTACGACGTTCCGACCGTGACGGCGCTTCCTTACGCCACGGTGTTCGTCGGCAGCCTGGAGACCGACGAGAACGGAGCATTTGCATTTTCACGTCGCCGCGAGAAGCTGCGCGGCATGGTAAGCCATGTGGCAATTGCAGTGCTGGAGGGTTATTCCATCGGGTGGACATCGTTTCGGACGACTACCACAGAGCTTCCGGTGTTGGTCTTGGAGAAGGGCTCTGCGGCACTTGCGGGCAGAGTGGTCGATGCGGGCGATCGGCCGGTAGAGGGCGCGACGGTCTATGCGATCATAGAATACGACCGTCGCCAGGGCAGGTCTACTACGGCCGGGGGGCCACCTGAACTTTGTTGTGTCACGGACGCCGAGGGGACATTCCGCATCGGGGACTTGCCGCTGAGCCTCAAGGCGGAATTGTGCGCGATCAAAGAAGGTTACGCATGGACGTATACGTTTCGGACGGACAAGCCTCTTGAGCGTTCGCTCCGGCCGGGGCGCGAAGACATCAGGCTGGTACTGTACAAGGAAGCCTCTCTGGAGGGGGTTCTCCGACGATCGGATACGGGGGTGCCCCTGCCAGGAGAAATGGTCTCAATTATACGAAATCAGGGTGAGAAGACCCGGTTGTACACAGTCAGCTACGCTGACAAGTCGGTCACCGTGCCGCCGACTTTGGGGGCACGGGATAACCGGTCGTCGCTGACGGATGCAGAGGGCAAGTTTGCATTCGAGCACCTTGTACCGGGGCAGTACACCCTGTTTCATCACAATTTGGAATGCGCAGAGCGGGGTTTGTTCAGCAAAAAGATGAAAATCGATTTGCCGGAGGGCCAGACGCGTACTGTCGAGGTGCCGGTCTTTGCGGGTGAAGCGTTAGAACTGAAGGGCATGCTCGGAGAAGGCAAGGCGCCGGCGGCCGGGGCCGTTGTGACATTGAAGCGGCAGTACAAAGAGGGAGAAGAGGGTTTCCTCTTTTTCCTGAACGCACAAAGCACAGGGGATTCGGACGGGCGGTTTCATTTCAACGTTCCGCCGGGGTCGTATGAGGTTGGTTGCGGCAAAGAGTATCAACTGGCCCAGCCGAAGACGGTTCTGACGGTCCCTTCGGCGTCGTATCCGGTAGTGCGTCTGGCGGCCGCCGCCGCGGCGGAAATCAAGGCGCCGCAGGGCGCGGGCATTCTGCGGGGGCGGTGTGTGAATGCAGCCGGCGAGCCGTTGAAGGATGCGCGGGTGCGGCTTTTGTCGGATCCGGAGAGCGAGGCCGTCACGGATGCAACAGGGCGGTACGAGATTGCAGCATCGCTGGAGAGGTGCCGCAAGAACGTGCAGCCGGTGCTGGATAGAAGGCAGCAGCAGGGCGCGGACTGGATGCCGCCGATACCGTTGAGTGCGGCGGTGATGGATCGGCTCGAGGCGCAGCGCAGCACCGACGGCGCATGGCTGCCGATACCGGCGGTTCTCGTGGCGGAGACGGCGGACAGAAAACTGAAGGCGATTCGCAGGTTCACGCATCATTTTCTTATGAACGCACCATCGGGCGAGGCGGAACTTGTGCTGAAGCCCGCCTGCGTAGTGACGGGGCGGGTTTTAAATGAAGACCGGCAGCCGATCGCGCACGCCTCGGTGCGGGTCGACCTGTTGGATGATCGCGTTTCCAATCCGCTCTATGTGTGCGAGGAATGCACGACCGATGCCCAAGGCCGGTTCAGCGTGCGGCTTTGTGATGGCGAGAAATACGTCATCGCCGCGCTGAATTCCGACGGCGGGGTTTTTATGAAGCATCTGACCGCTCACGTGGGTCCGGGCGTCGATGCCATCGAGGAAGTGAGTTATCGCGGCAAGGAAGCGGTGGACGCCGGGGATTTTGTGGTGAGTTCGCCTGTTCACCGGGTGGCGGGGATCGTGACGGATTATCTGGGTCGGCCGGTGCAGAAGGCCCAGGTGCGTCTGCATGCTCCGGCGCAGGGCATTGACGAGGTTTACGTGAGGACGGGTGAGGACGGGCGCTTCGAGTTCTGCGATCTCAGCAGCGGTCCGGTGGAGTTATGGGCCAAGTACAACAAAACCTGCACAAGACGCACGGCGGCGCCGGCGGAGAATGTTCGGATGATTCTTTTCGACAAGGAGATCGCTCCGGAGCATCTGGGGTCCAAACCGGCGCCGAGCGCAGCCGTTGAGCTTCGCATCGTCGAGGCGGGAACGGAGGAGGCGGTGACTTCGCGGAACCTGGAAGTCCGGGTCGAGTCGAAGGACGGGCCATCTTTTATTGTGCACCCGCCTGACGCGGAAGGCAAGCTGTGGATGTTTTTGGAGGCAGGCGAGTATGCGCTGCGGATATGGGACAAGGACGACTACTATCAGCAGTACAAGGGGAACTTCCAGACGGAACTAAACAACGTGCACCGCGTGTCGGCGGCCCTGAAGCCTTCACAGAAACTGCTGGCGCATCGGGGGCAGGGCCTGCCTTACTGGCCGGAGGTCCTGACGGACGACGGGCGCTGGATTCCGCAGACGGGAGAGGTGGCGAAGGACCGTTACAGAATGTTAGAGATCGGGGTGACGGACCGGGAGACCGGAAAACCGGTGGCCGATGCGGATATCCGGTTGAGCTTCAACGAGGGTAAAGGGCGGTTTAAGGGCAAGACAAACGCGGCCGGCAAGGCGTATTTCGGCGTCGGGTACAATTCGAAAGACGTGGTGGTGGATTCGATCGGCGCAGAAGGCTACGCGGACAATAAACTCGGGCGCAAGCTGAACCTGTACTTCGGGGACAGTCAATACCGGCAGGCGTTCGAATTAAAGCAGGAGCCGAGTTACGTCATGGTGACCGTTCTGGACGAGCAGGGGCGGCCGGCGCCCGACCAGTACGTATATCATTACTACTTCCGTGAAAAGTGGCATCGTACGGGCACTTCGCGAACGGATGAAAACGGTCGTGCGGACGTGCCATGGCTTCGCGAGTTCGGCACGGACCCTCAAATCGATCATTTTCTGTGCATCTGGACGAATCGCGGCGGGAAGGATCGCGTTGCGGCGATGCAGGCACGGGCGCATGCGGGGGAGGAACTGGTGCTGCATATGACGCAGGGCTGTGTGCCGCAGGGGCGGATTGTGGATATGCAGGGCACCGGCGTGGGGAAGGTACACTTCAATTTCGATTATGTGGTCAACGGCAATCTGATCACGGGGCCGCCGGCGCGAAGCGATGCTCAGGGGTATTACGGAGGCGTACCGATTGTGCCGGGGTTCGACTATCGACTGAGGGGTCATCGCAGCGGGCAGGAGGGGCCGGCACTTTCGTTCGAGATGGATTTTCGGGCGGCGTTGGGGCAGGGTGTTTTGGAACTGCCGGATTGTGTGGCCGGCAACTGATTAGGCTTTTGATTGCACGGGTTGCTTCGGCCGGGGCGGCGGTGGGGCAGAACCTCGCCCTTTCTGCTTGCCGGCGGCGGCAAAAGTGAAACGTGCGGTGGGGTAAACGCCGCCCTGCGGCTACGGCCGCTTTTCTTGGAGCGTTGGTTCGGGGGTTTCGAGTTCGATTTTGAGGGGGGCCAGTTGGATGGCTTTGTTATTGGGCGCCAGGTCGAGCTGAATGGGGCCGGAGGTGCTGTGCCGAAGTGTAAGGTTGTTCGGAATGGAGATATTCCAGGGTTTGGCATTGGATCCGGCAGTTCGCAGGTCGCTTCCGAGCTGGCGGGTGTTCTTGTTGACGATGACGCCCAGGCCGATGACGAAGATGAGCGTGGACACAACGATGCTGAGGCCGAACCACTTGGCCGCTTTTACGATGTCGCCTTGCATGGTTTTCTCCTTTTACGCTTCTGGTTTATCGCGTTGGGTTGCCTCGCGCGGCCTGAACCTCGAAGCGGAACCGCCGGTCGGCGAGCGTTTCTATTTTCACGTTGAGGGCACCGAACTCCTGGATGTGGAGCGCTGTGCTGCCGATATAATAGCCGGATGTGCCGACGGCCGTGGAATCCCTGGTCTTAACGACCTGCATGATTTCATATTGCGGCGACTGGTCGGGGGCCTTTGCAGGCGTCGCGGCCGGCCGTATTCTGATCACAGCGGTGCTGATGCCGCCGTTGTCGTCGACGACGCAAAAGGCGGCCGGTTCATTGAGCCCCTTTTCAATGACAACCGGCTCGGCCGTGTCTGTCATGTTGATAAAGCCGGCCTCGGTGAAGCACTTCATGTCGACATCGGCTTTGGCGAGAGATTCATCGCCCAGTTTCTTTGCAATCTCCTTGAAGCGGCCCGGCTCGGGATTGTGCTGCTTTTCCGCATAAGACATCGCCCGGGCCCGCATGAAGGCGGCGGCGGCTTTGTCAGCCTGCTTTGCATCGGCATAGAAACCCGCCAGCGTGAGCCATCCGCGCATGGATTGCACCGGACTTTGTTCGATCCGCGACAGGAGTTTCTGCTTCTGTTCGTCGCTGCGGATCGACCGTTCGAAGATCATTACGGTTTCGAGGTCGACGTCGGAATCGAGGAGGCGGTCCATGGCTGCGTGCATCTGTTCTTCGGTGAACAGCGACTGGTAATTAGCGACCATGGGCATGGCGTCTGCCGGCCCGGAAGCCGCAGAGCCGGCGTCGTGATCACCGCGACGCCGTCGGAATATCGTGATGTGTTCGTCGCCCTTGGACAGGGTCACGCTTTCGATGGGGTGTTCGGACGCGCGGTCGAGGTCCGTGCCGCCGCGATAACCGAGTTCCGCAAGCTGATCGCGGCAGTCCTTGAGGACGTCGAGAGTGGGCCGGTCATCGGTGAACATCCAGGTGGTGTGATTGTTCAGCAGGAGGCCCGCCCCCGACGCGAGCATGCGTGCGAACTCGCCCTGCAGAAAAGGCGCCTGCGGTCCCCAGGCGCCGGCGCGACACACACCGTAAAGGAAGTCCGGCAGTTCGGGCATGAGGCCGTGCTCGTCTTTCCATTTGTCGAACTGTTCCGTGAGGCCCTTTGCGATCTGGGCGGCGATGCTCTCGGCCTGCTGTGTATATCGCGACTGGCGGCTTTCGATGCCGGTAAAATTGCTCTCGTGCTGCAACACGCTCTTAATGCCGAAGTTGATCACCGGCGGTGCGTTCATATAGCTTGTGTACGAATGGCCTGGATAGATCGTTCGGCCGGCGCTGCAGGTGATCGTAGCGTTGAGTTTGCGGCCGACGAGTGATTTGCCTTCGTCAATGCGAGGCATGGCGAGCATAATGAAGGCGTCCGGCAGGACCTGCTGCATCTCGACCGCTTCGGAGGGCGGATAATAAGTGACGCGCTGCACATAGGGCAGCGCGGCGAGCTGCTCCTGCAGGGCGCGTGCCGCCAGGTCGAGCAGCGGATGGTCGTCCTGGCACAGGATGAGAATGGAAGTCACGTTAAGCCGGGCGTTCTGCGAGTGCATTGAGGACGTGGTGGTGCTGTAGTTGTTTTTCGACTCGAGTTTGCCCGCACTGGCTTTGAGGCCAAGGCCGGACGTATCGCCGGTGTTTTCTTCGCCGCGTGCGAGAGTGACGGGCCCGCGCGGTTTGCCGAGGGCGGGCAGTTCAAAAAAGACCAGCGTTGCGGCGACCATGACGACTGCCAGAACGGAGACGAGGCGGGCGACAGGATGCTTCCTGTCCGGCGCAAGGCCAGGCAGCATGACGCCGAAGACCAGGTAGAGAACCGTCAGGAAGGGGTTGAAGAATAAGAAGGTCGCCAGCCAGAACAGCTTTGTGGACAGGCCGGGACCGAGGATGGGGAAGAAGCGCTTGCGCCGCAAACAATGGACCCCAAGGCAGAGCCATGCGGCGAAGTACAGGATTTGCCATATATCCCAGGTCATCGTCAGCCTCTTTGCATTAATGCCATACTCGTCAGCGGCACAACGCGTGCACCGCCTGCCGCACTCATCTTGGAGACGTCCGCCAAGGCAAAGTATTACACAAATTTCGCGACGGTCAACGTTTTTCCGGCCCATACGGCCTTTTCGAAGCCATGCGAAATTTCGTCTTTGTGGTTGATAATCGCCCTGCGGAGGGTATGCTGTACCAGCCGCAACACGGGCTTATGGTTGCGTTTTGGGATACACTATGCAGACGAAACAGCAGATAGAACGGTTGCTCGCATCGGCGGGGGTGGCGCCGAATAAGCGGCTGGGCCAGCACTTCCTGATCGACCTCAATCTGATGCGGCTGCTCGTCGACGCAGCGCACATTCACGCCAACGACGTGGTGCTGGAGGTGGGCTGCGGAACCGGCTCCTTCACCGAGGCCCTCAGCGAAGCGGCCGGACGCGTCATCACCGTGGAATACGACACGGTGCTTGCGCGGATTGCCCGGGCCCAACTGGAGGAGGCGTACAATGTGACGCTGATCCAGGGGGACGTATTGGAGAGCAAAAACCAGCTCAACCGCGAGGTCGTGGCGGCGATGCAGGAGGCGACGGCGGAACTGGGAGGCAAGCTGCTGCTGGTGGCGAACCTGCCGTACAGCGTCGCTGCGCCGGTGATGGTGGACTTGATCGCCGGAGGGGCGGGGCAGGTCGTGTGCGATGCGATGTACGTAACCGTCCAGAAGGAGGTCGCCGACCGGATGGTGGCCGATCCCGGCGGTTCGGATTACGGCATGCTGAGCGTGCTGATGGCCGCGACGGGCAAGGCGCAGATGCTCCGCAAGCTCAAGCCGAGCGTGTTCTGGCCGCGCCCGGAGGTGGACTCGGCGATGGTGGGCTATCAGAGGCTGCCGGAGAAGGCCGACGAGATCAAGGACATGGCGCTGCTCAAGGAGGTGGTGTCGCTGTTCATGGGCCACCGGCGGAAGATGCTCAAGGCGTGCGTGAAGTTCGCGGAAGGGCGGCTGGCGGACGTGCACCACTGGGCGGACATCTTCGACCGGGCATGCGCCGAGCCGCACCGCCGGCCGGAGGAACTGAGTGCCGAGGTCTACATCTCCATAGCCAACCTGTGCCACGAAATGATCACCCCGCCGCCGCAGTGAGACTGTCCACTTCTGAGTTCAATCAAAAAAGTTCGGCAATGTACTGGATTTTCGTAGACACAAGGTTTACTATACGCAGGCAAACGCATTCTCCGGATGTCCGCATCTTAAACCCAACATGCGGCGACAATGGAGAGCAAAACCGGTTGGGCAGAGGCCAAAATCAGGAGCATTTGTTCGCCGGGGGGGGATTTTGGCATCTGGGGCCCCGACCGGTTTTGCTCGGTCCTGGCGGCGCCGGCTGCCCAGCGAGTTATGAGGAGAATACGTTTGCACTGATACTATACGTCCTCGCGGCGGCCACTCGCCGTCGGCGGCAAAGTTGTGCTGACGTTGTGGAAATTTTGGTAAGGAGGGCGAAATGAGTACCGCAGGTAGACTCAGTCGTGCGGACGCGATTGTCATTGCGGGTTGCGTGCTGATGGCGGCCGTGGTTACATTGGCGGCCGACGATTTGCTCCAGGAATGTGAGCGGCGGATTGCCTGTGCGAGCAATCTCAGAGCGCTGGCGATGGCCCAGTGCATCTATGCGAACGACAACCATGACGACTTTGCCCGGCAATCAGGCCGGCAGCCGAGCCACTGGACCCGGACAACTCCCGGCTGGGACGATCCGCTGAAGGTCTGGCCGTGGCAGGGTTCCGAACTCACGGTGGGGGCGAGCCTGTACCTGCTGGTCCGCCAAGCCGACGCAAACCCGGCATCGTTTGTTTGCCCGGCTTCCGGGCAGCGGGCTTTTGACGGCGCCAATCCCAACGCGGCAGACCTCCGGGAATTGTGGGATTTCGGCTCCATCGACTACAAGAACACCGGCCCTCGAAATTGTGTCAGCTATGCGTACCAGATGCCGTACAGTCGCTATGCGCCCCAGGCCGGTGGCATGTCTTCATGGCAAATTGCGGTAATGGCCGACAGGAGCCCCTGGTACGACTCGGCGATCCGAAAGGGCGCCCCGTCGGACGCCGCGTGGAAGGACCGCGTCGGCTACATTGTCTACGACGACGACGCACGCGGCGACCGCGACTGGCAGTTGCAGGTGGGCAATTCCAAGGCGCACTGGCGAAACGGACAGAATATTATGTTTGCCGACGGGCACGTATCGTTTGTGCTTCGCGCGGACGTCGGCAAACGGAACGACAATATATATACGCCGCACGGAGGCGCCCAGCCGGAAAGCCCGGACTATTATCGCGTAGGTCAAATGCCCGATCCGTATGGAATCGGTTACGGCGAGGCCGTGTCGTATGGAGATTCTTTCCTGGTTAACGATGACGAGAACAACCCGTGCGCTGCGGATCAGCCGGGCGATCTCAATGCCGATTGCCGGGTGGACATGGCAGACGTAGCCGTTCTTTCAAGGCATTGGCTGGAGAGCACGCGGGCGGACTGACGGCAGGCACGTCGAGACGATTTCCGAAGGTTTGGAGTGAAAGGAGAACCCATGAGCAGGGGGCTGACGCGTTGCGACGCGGTTGCCGTGCTGGTAAGCGTTCTGACCTTGGCAATGGCCGGGAGAGCTGTAAGCTTGCTGGCGACCGACGAGTCCAGGCGAATCGTCTGCGGTACGATCCTCAAAGGTCTGGGCACCGCGCACACAGTGTACGCAAACGACTATGAAGACGCCTATGCGGTTCAAGGCGGGCGCGGCCTCAATCGGTGGGCTGCAAATACGCCGGGATGGGACAACCCGAATAAGAACTGGAACGGTGACGATGATGTCACGGTCGGGGCGAGCCTGTATCTGCTGGTGCGGGAGGTCGATGTCAATCCCGGATCATTCGTTTGCCCCGCTTCGGTCCAGCGGGTGTTTGACGGGTCCAATCCGAACTATCTGGATTTTTCGGACTTGTGGGACTTCGGGTCCATCGACTACCGGGACACGGGACCGAAGAACTGCGTGACCTATTCATATCATCACCCCTACTCCGGCCGCTTTGCGCCGAATGGAACACGCAGTGCCTCCTTCGCGGTGATGTCAGACCGCAACCCGTGGTACGATTCGGCTACGCGTGCAGGCGAAGCGACGTCCGACGACTGGTCCGGTCGGGTGGCGTATCTGGCGCCCTATTGGGCGATAGATCCCATGGAGCCGTGGCGGATCCGGGTGGCCAACGCCCAGCAGCATAAGAGAGAGGGGCAGAACGTGTTATTCGGCGACGGACACAGCAGCTACGTGGAAGTCTCTGATGTCGGCGTAAAACACGACAACATTTTCACGCCGCAGGCAGCGCCCCAGCCGACGAATGAGGCCCCTCATCGTATCGGCCAAATGCCCGCACCCTTCGGCATCGGGTACGGCCTTCCCATCAGCAATTGGGATTCCTTTCTTGTGGATGACGACGAAATCAACCCCTGCACCACGGATCAGCCGGGGGACATAAACGGCGATTGCCGCGTGGACATGGGCGACCTGGCGGTCCTCTCGGAGCATTGGCTGGAATCGACGCGGGTGGAGGAGTAGGGGGGGCGGCGGGGCTGCTACAGGATGTTGACAAATCTGGTCCTGCAGGGTATATTGTGGATAATTTGGCGGCTTCACAATCGATCAGGGCGACAATAATGAATCCACAAGTTATTGGATTGACGGGTTCTTTTGGTAGCGGTTGTACCTACGTAGCCGAGAAGATTCTCAATAGGAAGGGACATATCAGACTGTCTCTTTCCGACAAACTGAGATCGCTGTTTGCACCGGGGGAGGGAACACAACCGAAAAACTTGCCGAGGCGGCAGTTGCAGGATTTTGGCGACCAAATACGCAAGGAGAAGGGTTCCGCCTACCTTGCCGAAGAGCTCATTAAGGATATCCGGGCTGGAAAGCATGGGGATGCAAGTTTCGTTGTCGACAGCATCAGAAATTCTGCTGAGATAACCGCTTTTCGCCGGGAATCTTTCTTTTCGGTATCTATGCTGACCGGGAAACACGCTGGGTCCGGGTTGCTCAAAAGTATGACCACAACAGGAAGGCGTTTGATCAAGACGACAGCAATGACATGGGGGAAGACAATCCGGCAAATGGTCAGCATGTAGGTGATTGTTTTCACGAGTCAGATATTGTTGTGCTCAACAACAAGGATTTTGATATCGAGGGCAACGAAGATTTTGCGGCATTCGAGGGTTATCTCGATAAGTATTTCAGACTCATTGCACAACCGCTGTCAAGGCAAAGACCAATTCATCCTGACGAGTCGCTGATGGCGATGGCGTATGCCGCCAGCCAACGTTCCAGTTGCATGAAAAGAAAGGTCGGTGCGGTAATTGTAGACCCCGAAGGCAATGTGATAAGTTCCGGTTTCAATGAGGTCCCCAGAAAGGAGCAGCCGTGCCAGAGCAAATACAAAAGGTGTTACAGGGCAAAAATCCGTGACGATTTTGTTGCACAATTGGTCGAGAAGATTCCGGAAGCGGGCGGCAGGTCTCCGGAAGTCATGGCCCTTTTTCAAAAACAGTTGAAAATCCTTGATTACTGCCGAGCGCTTCACGCTGAGGAGAACGCAATAGTCAATTTGGCAAGGAATGGGCGGTCCATTCCGCTTGAGAAATGCACGTTGTACACGACGACCTATCCGTGTAGAATGTGCGCCAACAAAATCGTTCAGGCTGGCATCAATGATATCGTATATTTCGAGCCCTATCCTGATCCTGAGGCAAAAGTAATACTTGAAGAATGCACGCAGCGACCTTTTCAAGGTGTCACGTTTAGAGCTTATTTCAGACTGTATGGAGAGCAGAGATGAAGAAATGTCCATTGTGCAAGGCTTGGACGCTGGATTATGATGCCTATTTTGGCAGGTATCGCTGCTTCAATCCAGAATGTGAATGGATGGCCACTTCATCTGCAGAAAGGGAGATTCGCCTTCTTCAGCACAGTGAAGGGACAGTCTCGCTTGGTAAGCAAGCGGTTCCCGAACTGGATTTGACTTTTGAAGCGGCCTACGACAACGTTAATGACGCTCTCCTATTCGACTTTGGACTCAAGGAACCTACATATGACCTGCCGGAGCCCGACGGGCGGATAATATGGAAGATCGCCCATTTGTCGAACGAACTTGCGGGGTGCGTTGTACTGGGAGCCAAAGCGTTTGGGGTAGCCGAAGTCAAGATCGATATGCGACTGCGAAAGGAAAACATCGAAGGCATTTTGCGAAAAGTGCCTCATGCCTTCTTGGCAGGCAGACCGACCAAAACGCTAATAGACAAAGTTGAGCTTACAGTGAAGTCCGCCGTGCCGGAAGAGAACACAGCCCAACTGCAAGATGTCTTTGAACAATTCGAGCAGTTAGTCAAGGCCCAAGCCGCGGGCGACGCTACAGCAAGGCGGACTTGTGGCGGTGGGAGTGGCACTCGATGTTGACCGCCACCGGCAGCGAGGCGATGTGGCAGGGGGCGGTTTCTATCTTGACGGCGAGCGCCGTGGTGTCGCCGCCGAGACCCTGGGGGCCGAGGTTGAGGGCGTTGATCTGCTCAAGAAGGCGGCGTTCCGTGTCGGCATAGAAATCGTCCGGGTGCGAATCGGCCATCGCGCGAAGCAACGCCCGCTTGCTGAGCAGGCACGACAGCTCGAAGTCGCCCCCGAGGCCGATGCCGACGACGAACGGCGGGCAGGCGCTGGCGCCGGCCTGCCGCACCACTTCGGTTATCCAGTCGCAGACGGCGTCTGTCGTTTCGGTGGGGTTAAACATCTTAAACTGGCTCTTGTTCTCACAGCCGCCGCCTTTGGTCATCAATGAGATGCTCAGCCGGTCGCCGGGCACGACGCGGTGATGAATGATCGCCGGCGCGTTGGTTCGGGTGTTGAGCCGTTCGCGGAGCGGTTCGGCGACGACGCTTTTTCGCAGCAGACCCTTTTCGTAGCCGAACGCGACGCCTTCGTTGACGGCATCGTACAGTGTCGCGGCCGGCCGGTCGTCCGGAGCGGCCACGGCCACGCCGGCGCCCTGGTCGATGAAGACGATAGCCAGACCGGTATCCTGGCAGAGAGGGATGCGGTCGTCTCGGGCGATGCCGGCATTCCTGACGAGCTGTTCGAGAATTCGGCGGGCACGGGCGTTGCGCTCGGACCGGACCGCGGCCTCCAAAGCCGTTAGGACATCCGCCGGCAGTTCGTGGGCGCATTCAATGCACAGCCGCTCAACGACCTCAACGATCTGATTGTATTGAATCGTCCTCATGTTCTTACACCGAATGTCATCCCGGAACCGTCGCCGCGCTCCGATCAATAGCGCCCATTCTCGAAGCGGGGCTATTCTACGGTAACCTCGATGGTTTTGTAAACGGTGTTTTCGAGGTCGTCGGCGATTTTGAGCGCAACGACGTGCTCGCCGGGTTCGAGATCGTCAATGCGAAGCGTGATGGTCTCGCACGTGGTGTCGTACACCGAATCGTCGGGCAGCGCCGAGATCCAGTTTTCGTTGCTGTCGACCGTGTAGTGAACGCCGCCGATGGCGGTGTATGCGTCACGAACCTTCAGGGTAATCGCGGCCGTTCGCCGCTCGACCTGGACGCGAAGGTCCTCGATTTCGGGCGGGGTGTTGTCGATGACGAACACGTCACTGACGCGCGACCCGCGCATGGCGTCGGTGGCGGTGTTGCTCCGGCGGTCGTCCGCCGTGACGCGCACCTCGTAGCGTCCGTCCGCGACGGTGCGCGTGTCCCATTCATACCTGGGAACAGTCAGTTCGTCCTTCAGTTGTATCCAGCGTGTACGGCCGGCCTGCCGGAAGTCCATTGTGAAGACCAGCACATCCTTATTATCGTCAGCAGCGCCGAACGCGACGGCGAACACGCCGGGCTTGTTTTTGTCGTTGAGCCGCGCGACCTTGACGGAAGTGACCCGCGGAGGCACGTTGGGAATAACATGGGCGACGGAGACCTCCTGAACCACGGGCGTCTCGGAGGGGCGCGCGGTCTCCAGGGTGAGGCGGTACTGGCAGAATCGTCCGACCGGCACGTTCAGTTGCGTCGCCGCGGTCAGCTCGACCGGGCTCGTCCAGGGCGAAAACGTGGCATCGTTGGGCTCGCCGACGTTGCCCGTGCGTGCCGACATCCGGACGGTGCAGTCACGCGGGATCTCGGCCTTGATCTGCAACGCGCCCCAACGCGCGGGCTGACCGGCGTCGATGAGGTCCGACACATACGTGCCGCGGGCGACGTGCCCGTCCTCGATCAGGATCAGCCGCGGCGGATTGGCGCAGCCGATGTAGACGCCGCCGTCGACGACCGCCAGCGCCGTGACCTGCGAGGACTGTTTGTCTTCGTAAGCGACCGTCTTCTCCTCCGTCTCGGGATTCACCGTGAAGAGCCGCCCGTCGTTTCCGGTAGCTAACATCAGCCGGTCACCTTTGCGGGCGAGGGCATAGAACACGGCAACCTCGGAAAACACGTCCGTGACGAAGCCCTCCGGGTCAATGCGGTAGACGCGCCCGGCGGTCTTGGGCAGCGTGCCCTTGGGCGTCTCGGGAGGGGCCGCCGCCTTCTTGCCGTCGGCGGCATCGCTCGTGTGAGCGACTTCGAGTGTAGCGGTTTCCTTGTTCCTGGTATCCGGAGCTTTCTGCGTGTCGGGTCGCCCGCCGCCGTCCTCGACGGAAATGCTCGTCGCCTGAATGTGCTCCTTGACCGCCTGTGCAGACGTGGCCGCGGCATAAAGACTGCCGTCCGCATTGAGCAGCAGCGCGGTAATCTCGTCCTGGTCGGCATCATAGAGAACGGTCGCGGTCTTCTGTACGGGATCGACTTTGTAGACCAGGCCCCGCTGATCGCTGCCCGCGTAAAGCGTGCCGTCGTCGGCAAGTGCCAGCGAGAGAATGCTGTTGTCGCGGGCGTCGTATATCCGCTCGGAGCCGCCGCCGCACGCGTCTATCCTGAAGATAAGGCCGTTTGGGCCGGTGCCGAGATACACGTTGTCGTCCCGGTCCGTTGCAATGGCGAAGATATACGTGACATCCGGATCGGAAAACAACGTCTCAACCCCCCCGCCGCAGAGGCGGACCAGCCGGCAGTTGTCGCCGCTGATGCCCGCCAGCAGACGATCCTTCGAATCGAGCGCCAGCGCGAACACGTGCTCGTTGGCAAAAGGTTCGCTCGCCCTGGCGTCGCCGCCATAGGTTCCTTCGCGGTTTTGAGCCGCCCCCGTATAAAGGACCTCAGCGGCGCCGCCGGCATAACGAATAATGTCGCCGTTGGGACTGGTCCCCAGATAGACCGCGCCGTTCTTGTCGGCAACGAGTGCATTGATCGTCCAGACGTGTTTCAAAAGTGCATCCAGATCGACCCGGCGCGTTGTCGCCGCCAAAGTAATCGTTCCCGTGGAATTGACGACCGCGTCTTCGGTCCGCCCCTTAACAAAATCGGCGGCCCGCACATGACGTGTCGTCGCGGTGGTCACGGCCAGACCTTCGGCCCCAACCACACACAGGCACACCAGCAGGAGGCTCGCGAGCATGATTAAACGTTTCATCCGGTATCCCTTGAACATATCACTCATGGACCGTTATCCTGATACTCCTGCCGCCAAAGACGACCGTATCCGTCTGCACACTGCTTTCGATCCACCGTCCGTATTTCTGCGTGGCAATGGTTCGCTTGGCGTCGCTGAGCAGCATCGCTCTGCTCGCCGGCAGCATGGGCAGTTCGGACCGTTTGATCGTAACGCCCTCCGCCGGAAGCGCCATAGCGACATACAGCCGGTCGCGGCGGATCGTAAGCAGGTCGCCCAACGTCTCGACGAGCGTCGCCAGGTCGAACGCGGTGAACTTGTATGGCGCGACCTTCCTGATAAACTTCTCATACTCGTAAGCGCCGGCAACGGTCACGTCGTATTCCCCGGGCCGCAGGTCCTCCGGAATAGCGACCGTCAGATGGTGCAGCGACAGTTCGCTCATGTACCCCTGCAGGAGGACCGAAACGGTCAACGTCCCGCCGGGCTTGAGGTCCGTATCCGAAACGGTCACCGTGCGAATCGTGGCGCGGGTGTTCTCGTCGACGACCGCAATGTCAAAATCCAGCGACGTAATGTCGATGGCGGTGTACGGATTGCTCAGCAGCAGAGCCGCCGTGCTGAAAACCTCCGCGGCGATCTCGCCGTAGGTTTCGCCGGACGAGACATTCTCGAAAACAATCGGCTCGAAGCCCTCCGGTGCAATGACGCCCTTGTACCGCAGCGTATGCTCGCCAGGCAAAGAACCCCGCATCCCGATGGCGGCGACAATCGCCGACTGCAGTATCACCGGCGTACGGAGTCGCTCGACCGCCAGCCGGCAATCGTACGTCCTCTCCTGCGGATCGTTATAACGGTTGACCCGGATATGCAGCGGAATGGTCTTTGCGACCGCGTCGATCCGACCGCGGATCCCGGCCGCCTCGTCGAAACGGATGGCCCCGTTAACGGGCCCCGCCGCGGCGAACTTGATGGCCTGCAAAAAACCCGGCACGACCGTGTGAACGATGCCCGACGCCATGGGCAGGTCGACCGCGCCGATGCCGATGAAATCGTGACCGAATCCATAAACACTGCCGTCGGCGACTTCCGTCACGGTCCCGATCGCCGCCATCGCGATATCGCCCGTGATCAGCGGAACCGCCAGAACGCTGCCCGGAGTGTAGCCGGTAACCCCCGCCTCATAGCCCGAAACCCGGGCCCCGCCCGCGGGAACGGGCTTCATGCCCACGGCGGCAAGCCGCGGCGACAACTCCCTGCAAACCGACGCCGATAGCGAGGTCGCAAGCGGCATCTGCGTGTCCGTGGTGCGACGGCTCAGCGTATCGCTGATCGCCGCCAGATCAATTGGCCCGGACAGATCGATGCCTAAGGCGCGGGTCGTCGCGGCGGCAGGTGCGGCCGTCGCCCCGATGGCGAGCATTTCTTCGATGGGAGTCACGAGATAAAGAGGGTCCTTTGACCCATCCCAGCCTGCCGCCAGCGCTCCCGCCATGCGGCCGTTGATATAGACCGGCGAACCGCTGCAGCCGTGGATCGCCCCCGCATGGATGAATCGCTCGTCGGTGCCGATAACAAGGATCGCGTCCCGCTGCGGCTGATAATTTCTGATAATGCTAAGTATCTTCAGAGGGAATCGTTCGACCCGCGTCCCTTCGAGCACGGTCAAACACCAGGCGTCCATGTCCGTATGGATTTCCTCCAGGGTGATGTAGCGCGTCGCGTCCACCGGAGCCGCCGCCGTCCGGAAAGGAACTCCGACGAGCACGGCGACCGATAAGATCACACGTTTGAGGACTGTGTCGGCGTTTCGCAAGTATGCGTGCATGCGGTAACCCTGTCTCGCCGGCCGGTACGCAGGCCGGTTGCGGTCTGTACGTAGGTCTTGGGTGTAAACATGGAATTTTACAATCCGCGTCGAACTTATGCAAGGTAAAAGCTTTACAACTAAAGGCGGCGCGTAGTATACTGTTAATCGGACAATACAAGGCCCGTGTGTAGCAGTGAATCGAAGAAAGCACAAGATTAAGATATTTGAGAGAGAACAGTAAATGGACGCTGAACATCGCCATGAACTAAAGAAAAATGAGTTGGCTGACTGGATTGCGCACTTTCCGGATTTCGTCCGGCGAAATCTCAGGACCATTATCGGGGTCGTCCTGATTGTCACCGCCGGAGTTGTCTATGTCTACGGCAAGAGCATACGCGGCGAGGCGCAGGCCCAGCAGCAGGCCGAGGCGATTTCGCTGATCGAACAATTCAACATGAGCAAGCTGAACGCCATCCAGAACCAGCAGCAGGACATCGACAGCGGCGACGTCATCATGATCGCCGCCAACAGACTGGAGATGGGCGTTGATAATACAAAGTCGCCGCAGATATCGGCGATGCTCTTAATCAAACACGGCGAAGCCCTGCGTGCCGATCTCCATTACCGCGCGGCCGAGATGGACGCCGACATCGTAGGACAGCGCGTCAAGGAAGCACGCCAGGCATACGAGAAGGCCCTGCTGCTTGCCGAGGGCAACGCGACATTGACGGCGATGGCCCGGTTCGGACTGGGCCTGTGCGCCGAAGAGGTCGGCGAGTACATCACCGCCGAAGAGATCTACAACGGCATCATTGCCGACGCGGACTATGCGGCCACAGTGTTCCCCGCACAGGCCCGGCAGCGATTGGACAACATGCAGGACAATCAGATGCAGTTCACGTTTGCGGCGACCGCCCCTAAACCCGAAGCGGCCGCGGCGACCCCGTTATCCATCTCGCCGGATCCCGCCGCCGCCGAGCCAGTCGTGATCGGCGACGCGACCGCCGCCCCTGCCGAAACGCAGGAAAATGAGTCGCCTGTCGAAGACGCACCCCAGACGGATCCCTCAAACATAGAGACGGACGGCGATGCCGCACAGCAGACTGAATCGCCGGACACCAATCCGTAAACCATGACCGGTTCCACGCAGACATTTGACGATTCGGAGGAACTCTTCGAAGTCGATGCGCCGTTGATCGACGATACGGAGATTGAAATCCTGCCGACGGACGACGACGACGAGCACGCCGGGGAGCATCTCCGTTTCCGAGTAGGCAACAATCTCAAGTTCCGGCGTCTGGACAAGTATCTCTGCGGGCGGTTCAGCCATTTCAGCCGCTCGCGCCTCCAGAAGCTCATCAAAGAACAGGGCGTCAACGTCAACGGCCATCCAGCCAAGCCGAGCCACAAGCTCAATCCGCGAGACGAGATCGATCTGATCCTGCCGGCCCGCGAGGTCCGCGAACTCGTGCCGGAAGAGATTCCCCTCGACATTCTCTACGAAGACGAAGACATCATCGTCATCAACAAACAGGCCAACCTGATCGTGCACCCCGCGCGGGGCTACAAGAGCGGAACACTGGTCAACGGCCTGGTTTTCCACGCCGGCACGCTGTCGGGGGTGAATGCCGATTACCGGCCCGGCATCGTGCACCGACTGGATAAGAACACCACCGGCGTCATGATCGTCGCAAAGAGCGATCACGCCCACTGGAAGATATCGCGGCAGTTCGCCGAACGCACCACGCGAAAAACGTATCTCGCCGTCGTGCACGGCGTGCCCGAACTGACGGCCGACTGCATCGATCTGCCGATGGGCACCCATCCGCACAAGCGGGAGAAATGTGCGATCCGAGCCGACGGCAAGGAAGCCGTCACGTTCTACGAAGTGCTGGAGACGTTTCGCGGCTTCGCGTTCGTCAAGCTCTCGCCCAAGACCGGACGCACCCACCAGTTGCGCGTGCACATGACGCACCTGAAGCACCCCATCGTCGCCGACGATATGTACGGCGGAAAGATCGTCTACGACTGGCAGATCGAAGACCGCCCGAGCGACGTCGCCGAACCCATCATCGACCGACCCGCCCTCCACGCCTGGCAACTGGAAGTCAAACACCCCTCCACAGGACAGCTCATGACATTCGAAGCCCCCCTGCCGCCCGACATGCAGGCCCTGCTGGAAAAACTCCGCAAATTCCGAAAAGCATAACCAGCCCTTCTTCTGCAGGGCGGGCGCATTCTCCGGATGTCCGTATCCCAAACCCAACCTGCACCGACAATGGAGAGCAAAACCGGTTGGGCAGAGGCCAAAATCGGCCCAGACGGCGGACGCGTCGGCTGAACTTTGGCAGGGGACAACGCCCTGAACCCAGATTATGCGAGATCGGTTCCGCTGTGCGCCATGCTCACGTCACTGCGGTGTGTTGTCCGGGACCATTGGGACGAACCGGACCGGCATCATGGAACGTTGGGAGATGGAGCCGTCGCGTTCTTTAGTGACGAGAACGAGTTGCTGGATGCTGAAGACGCCGCCGACCGGAATAACCATGCGGCCGGTCGGCTTGAGCTGATCGATAAGCGCTTGCGGAATGGCGTCCGGCGCGCACGTCACGATAATCGCATCGAACGGCGCATGTTCGGGCCAGCCCTTGTAGCCGTCGCCGATGTGCGTCTGTATGCTGCTGTAACCATGCTCGGCAAAGCGCTCCCGGGCCTGTCGCCCGAGCGGTTCGACGATCTCTATCGTGAACACGTGCGGCGTGAATTCATTCAGAACCGCCGCTTGATAACCCGAGCCGGTGCCGATTTCCAGTACCTTCGCGTCGGCGTCCGGTTCGAGCAGCCGCGTCATATAGGCCACGATGAAAGGCTGGGAAATCGTCTGACCATGACCGATAGGCAGCGGCCGGTCGTCGTATGCGAACGGCTGCTCGCCCTCGTTGACGAACCAGTGCCGGGGCACCTCGCCCATTGCCGCCAGAATGTCCGCATCGCCGACGCCGTAATCGGCGATCTGCTCAACCATCCGCCGCCGCTCCCCGAGCCGATCCTGCGAACGAGGCCGCGGCCAATCCGCATCGTACGAAGCATCGGGCGACACATGGTCGGCCGACGTGCCTGGAATCCTCGATGGGATGTCTGTGGGCGATTTGGGCCGGTCGCAGCCTCCCAGAAGCAGACAAACACCCAGCATGCCGACAAGGCCGCTCCCCACGGTCACTCTCTCGATATGTTGTGCTGTGCCCATCGGCAAAGCCCCCTTTCTTGTACAGCCCATTATAGGTCAACCTCCGTGCATGGGGAACCCGCAAACCGGCGAATCCGTTTTTTTTGTTGATACCGGCGGGGCATTTCTGTTAGCTATGCACGGATACGACAGAATCTTACCGTCTCGAACATGGAGAAGCGACCGTGGAATGCAAAAAAGAAAAGAACCTGAAGAACTGCACGTGCACCTATACCAGTTGCGGCAAACGCGGCCTCTGCTGCGATTGCATCGCGTATCATCTCGCCAGCCGCCAGCTTCCGGGCTGCTGCTTCCCGCCCGAAGCGGAGAAGACCTACGACAGAAGCTTCGAGGCCTTCGCCCGCGCCTGGAAGCTGTAGAACGTATCAGGAAGTTCGGATCACATCGTCCGGCGTCGACAGGCAGCCGGCGGGGAGCTTCTTCAAGGTTTCGCGAGTGAATGCGTCCAGCCCCATGGACAACGGGTCGTGTGCGTCGGATCCGTAGATGAGCTTGACCCCGGCCTCCAGGGCGATCTCATAGATGCGGTGCCACCGGTCACGATAGCCGTCGTTGAGCCGCATGCCCGTCAGCTCGTTGATCTCCCAGGCGATATGATTCTCAGCGCTGCGCCGGGCCGCTTCGACGTAGACCGCGAGCATCTTGTCGAAATAAATCTTCGCATCCAGAACCGAAGCCGGCAGTCGGCCCGGATGCGCAAGCGTGCTCACGACCGGGTTCGACACGATCCCCAACAGAGAGCTGCGCCACGCCGCGAAGAACTCGTCGGGCGTCAGAACGCAGTCGTCCGGGCGGTGCGGATAAATGCCCACCGTGGGCACGTAGTGAAAACCCGCGATGACATAATCCAGCCCGCCCACGTTGTCCGTGACGAGCCGCCCGTCGGCGTACCTGCCGTCGACGTCGACCTCGGCGCCGATAATGACCCGGCACCGCGGCGTGCAGCGTTTCACCTCGCCGGCGATTTGCTGTATAATAGCCAAATCCTGCCGCCGAAACACGTGATCGGTAATCGCGATCGTATCCAGCCCAAGTGCGTCGGCGCGCCGCAGGATCGCTTCGACGCTCATGCCGGAGCAGTGCCCGCAATAATCGGTATGGATGTGCATGTCGTACGTCATTGGCATAATGCGTGCAGCTCCTTGACGTCGGCCGGGCGGCGCATGCTCAACAGCAGGTACCCGCCGGCCGCAACCGCCAGTGCATAGCCAATCCACGACCACAGCAGGATCGCATGTTTGCCGAAAGTATCGGCTGCCGGCGCCAGGAACATCGGAAACAGGCTCGCGATGCCCCATGTGCCCCCCACCATCAGACCCATGCGCTGCCCGAGCCGCGGCCCCGAAGCCCCCCGTGCAATCGACACCATCAATGGAAATGAGCCGAATGCACAGAAACTTGCGCCAAAAAGCAGCCATGCCGCCGGGCGATGCGCGGCGGTCAGTGCGTAAGCAATCAGCAGCGGAATGCCCAGCAGCAGCGAAGTCATCGCACAGGCAATCTGCTGCATGTGCCGCGCCAGCGTCGCCCAGAAAAAGGCGCCCGCGCCGGCGCCTAATGAAAACATCATCACCGTGTAGCCGCCGAAGGTCAGTTCAAACCCTAATTCCTTCAGCCGCAGCGGCACGATCCAGACAACGGTCGAAGTGGAAATGCCCGCCAGCGCCGCCATCGCCATGATCGGCCAAAACGGCAGTTGGGCCGCGCCGACCGATACGGCTTGCCCCCGTACGCGGCGCGGCTCCACGGCAAGCGGCACCTTCAGAAACATCAGGGACAGGATGCAGAAGATCGGCAGGACCGCCAGCGGAAAAAGACCTCGCACGCCGCCGAAATAGGTCACAAGCTGAGTCGAATACTTGCCGCCCAAGGCGAAGCCCAGAATGCCGCCGATCATAAAGACGGCGGTGCTGGTGCTGGAACTGATGCGATCCAGCGCATGCACGGCCCGCAGGGCCTCCGGATGAATGATCGCCACACCGCTTCCGCCGATCAGCGCAAGCACGACCATCAGCGAAAAAGACGAGGTCGCCCGAGGCAGCACCGCCAGCAGACAAATCGCCGCGCCCAGCATGAGACCCAGGTACATGTACAGCGGCCGGGTGCGCTCGGCCCGCAGGTGCCCTGTGAACACCTGCACCCAGTTGGAAGCAAAGTTGAAGGCCCCCAGGAAGATGCCGCCGAGTATGATGTTGAGCGTAAACTCGGTCTGGATCGCCGGCAGCACCGAGTGTATCGAGCCGGGAATAAAGTCCGCCATAAAGTGTACGGCCGCCAGAGCCATCAGCCGGGCCCATTGTAATGCGAGGTGTCGACCTCCCCCCGTTGTACTCACAGCATCCACAGTCTCTTAACCCTCAACATACATGCCAAACCCGCCGCCGGCCCTTACGACGCGGCAATCTGCGGAGAACACGTCGCTCATCCGCTCGCTGGTAATCATTTCCTCGGGCGGCCCCTGCCCCACGCACCGGCCGCCTTTGAGCAGCATCGCACCCGTAATCCACGGGCCGATCTCCTCGATGTGGTGCGTCACATAAATAATCGTCGGACAATCCGGCCACGCCGCCAGGCGCGCCAGATCGTTGAGCAGACCCTGACGCGCCGCCGGGTCCAGGCCCAGGCACGGCTCATCCAGAATCAGCAATGTCGGCCGGCACACGATGGCCCGCGCGATCAGCACCCGCTGCTGCTCGCCCTGCGAAAGCACACCGAACGGCCGGTCGCCATCCAAATCCGCGGCCACCTGTGAAAGGGCCGTTCGCGCCGCCGACAACTCGTCCTCGGAAAACTCCCGATACAGCCCGATCGACGCGGCCAGTCCCGAAACGACAATCTCCAGCGCCGTATCGTGCGGCGGCAACTGAACTTCGATCGCCGAACTCACCCAGCCGATCAGCGTCCGCAGTTCGGATATGGAGCATTCCCCGAAATGCCGGCCCAGCACGTGCACGCTGCCCGAACTGGGCCATTCGTAGCCGGTTATGATCTTCAGCAGCGTCGTCTTGCCTGAACCATTGGCCCCCAACAGCGTCCATTGCGTACCTTTTTCGATGCGCCATGAGACGTCATGGAGGATCTGCTTGGTCTTTCTCCGGAAAGCCACGTTCTCAAGATGGACCACCGGTTCGCTCATGCGCGGGCGCCTACACTTCGAACGCCTTGCCCGTGAGCCGCTCGTAGGCCTCGATGTACTTGGCGGAGGTCTTCTCGGAAATGTCGGCGGGCAGCGCGACGCCTGCGCCGGACTTGTCAAAGTTGATCTCTTCCAGATAATTACGGACAAACTGCTTGTCGTAACTCTCCTGGTCGCGGCCCGGTTCGTACGTATCGGCGGGCCAGAACCGCGACGAATCGGGCGTGAGCACCTCGTCGATTAAAATGATTTTGCCGTCCACAACGCCCCATTCGAATTTCGTATCGGCGAGGATGATGCCTTTGGATTCGGCGTGTGCGCTGGCTTTGGAGAATATCTCAATGCTCTTGTCGCGTACATATTTGGCGTATTCTTCGCCAATTGTGTCGACGCAGCGGTCAAAACTGATGTTTTCGTCGTGTTCGCCCTGTTCGGCCTTGGTGGAGGGCGTAAAAATAGGTTTTGGCAGTTTGTCGCATTGCCGCAGGTTGGCGGGGAGTTTTATGCCGCAGACGGTCTGGGTTTTCTGGTACTCCTTCCATCCGGAACCGGCGAGATAGCCTCGAATAACGCATTCTACGGGCAATACGCGGGTTTTTTGGACGAGCATGCTGCGGCCGGCGAGTTCGGGATGGTCGCAGAACGGCGACGGGAAATCGCCTATTTCGTCGGAAATCAGGTGGTTTTCGACGGTTCCGGCGAGCAGATCGAACCAGAAACGCGAAATTTTCGTCAAAACGATGCCTTTGCGCGAGATTCCGGTCTTCATAATGACGTCAAATGCACTGATTCTGTCCGAGGCGACGATGAGAAGTTTGTCGCCGAGGTCGTAAATGTCGCGCACTTTGCCGTGCCGGACCGGCACGCCCTTTATGTTGGTCTGAAGCACTATATCTGTCATAAATACTCCTGAATAAGAACAAACGAACCGGCGGCATGTTACGATTTCGCGGCCGCGATGTCAATCGGCATTTGGTCTTACGACGCGGAAAGCGAATGTGTTGGTGCAGGGGGGGCTTATTTGGCTTGATTTTGGCTTTGTTTGGCTTTGTTTTGGGGTCGGTGCCTTTGCGTTTCGTTGATCACTTCACGCAAACACCCTATATGCAAGCACTTATGATTTCCGTGCAATGTTGAGATTGGGTTTGTTTTTCCAAAACGGCCTTTTTGTTGCGGGGGAGGTTGGGGG
>JACZKQ010000152.1 GCA_014859965.1 Phycisphaerae bacterium | reverse complement strand
ACCCAAAGCCGCACCGCCCAAAAACCCCCGCCGCGTCAGCCCCAACAGGTAGGTGCGGTCACGCTTCATACACCACCTCCGCCGACTTCAGTATCTCCTCCCGCCGCAGATAGTTTCTGCTCTTCTCAATGCCCCGGCGGCTCACCAGATCCACCCCGCGCCCGAACATGACCCGCAACTCATCCTGCATATGCACCATATCAAAAAGCGTATGCCGCGCCCCCGGCTCAAAGCTCACCAGAAAATCCATATCGCTCTCAGGCCCAAAATCCTCCCGCAGCGCAGAGCCGAATAGCGACAACTCCCGTATCCGCCACTTCCCGCAGAAGGCCGCGATCGCCTCCCGATCCAGTTGCACGTTCGCATTCACGCTTCTTGCCTCCGCGGCGCTTGCCCGTCCGCATCTAATCCCAACCCTTAACCGGCACGCCCCACCGAACGCACCACACCCGAGCCATTCTACCGCATCCGCGCCCCATCCGCAACGCCCCGCAAACCGCCGCCTGCCGCCCATCCCGCCCTCGCGCACCGCAGGGCCCGGCCTTGGCAGTCGCTGTGCCCCTCCTTTGTCGCGCAAACCCAGAGGTTGCCCCCGCACCAGAGCCATCTTTCCAGGTACACAAACCCTAAGAAGCCGAGCGAGTCGCAAGCAAGAAGCACGCGATGCGTAGGAGAACTACGCGGCGGGCGGTGTGTGTCGGAAGGTCACGGGAGCTATCAGTATGCGGTCGAAGAGTTTGATCCTTTTTCGGTGGGGCCGCCATTCGAGAAATACGTTTGCGATGGCTTCCCAGAGTGAAACCCACGCCGCGACGGTGAGGCCCTGAGTGAACACTTCGGGCAGTACGCCGGGGGTGGCGGCAAAGCGTTGGGCGACGTGGATGGCCAGCGCGAGCAGGACCAGGCCGATGCTGAAGAGGATGGCGGAGCGGCGAAGCATGATTTTCAGGGAGGCGATTTCCAGTTCGCGCAGGTAGGCGTAGAAGGTGTGAATGCTGCTGCGGACCCGATCGGTTACAGCGGGATCAGCGGGGGTCGAAAGTGAGATGCAGATGGTGAAATCGTGGCCGCGGATCTCGTCGACGGAATCGGTTACGAAGTCGACGAATTCCTCGTCGAGGTCCTTTTTGAGGTAGGGGACGTTGCGTTCGAAGTTGCTGTAGAGGTCTTCTATGGTGCGCACGGAGGCGTCAATAACGACCCGACCGTCGTCGGTGCGTTCATATCTGTCGGTGATGGGCCTTTTCTTAGGCATTTGGGTCTATTACGTTTTCCTGCAATTGCGCGCCGTCAGAGGATGGCTGCACATCTAATAGTATCGGGCGGCGATGTGTTTTGTTCAGTTCAGGTTGTTTGAGGTCATTCGCGGACGGCATTACAAGGTGTCGTTCGGGTCTCCACAACGCGTCAATCGTGGCGGAGGGCTTTAATGGGGTCGGTTTTGGCGGCGCGGATGGCGGGGTAGAGGCCGGCGGCGAGGCTTATGGCGATGGCGAATGCGATGGAGGCGAGCCAGAGCCAAACCGGGAAGTTGAAGTACTCGGTATAGGGGATACCTTTGGCGGCGAGATAATAATTGACGATGCGGTTGATGAGGAGACTGGTGAGCCAGCCGGAAGTGACGCCAAGCAGGCCGCCGAGGAGGCCGATGGCGCCGGATTCGAAAAAGAAGATGCGGCGGACGTCGCTGTTGCGTGCGCCGACGGCTTTCATGATGCCGATTTCGCGGTAGCGTTCGAGGGTGGCCATGACCATTGTGTTGACGATGCCTAAAGAGGCGACAAGGAGGGCGATCATGCCAATAGCGGCAAGGAACATATCCATCAGCACAAAGGCGGTTTTAATTTCATCGATTTCGTCGGCGATGGCGAAGGTGCGATAGCCCCATGCTTCGACGGCGGCCGTGACGGTATCGACGTGTTCGGCGGAGACAAGTCGAATGCTGACGGTGGAGTAGGCTTGCAGTTGGTCGGGCGATTTGAAGAGGTCGCGGACGTTTGTGAGATTCATTTTCTGCATGCCGTCGGCGGCTTGGGGGGCAATGAAGACGTCGCTGCGCAGGGGTGAGGCCATGCCGACGCCCATGCGCTCGGCGACGCCGGCGATGGTGAGGGCATACTCCTTCTGGGCGAAGGGCAGGGCATCGCCCAGATCGCCGGTGAAGGCGCCGATGAAATCGAGCGGGTTGAATCCGGGCGAGCCGGGCCCGTTGAGTGTGATGGTCGCAATGGTGATGGACTGGCCCACGGCGGCCTGCGGGTCGGTGAGCCCGAGGTCGCGGAGGATGGAATCGCTGACGATAATGGCGTTAGGGTCGGCATGGGTGTATGGGCCGCCGGCGAGGAAGGTGACTAGGCCGGACGCAGCGAGTTCGGGTGAGACGACCTGGGCGAGGGTAAAACGTTCGTTATCGTCGCGGCGGACGACTGCGGGGAAGCGTACCTCGGGAAAGACGGCCTGGACGCCGGGCAGTTTGGCGATCTCGGCGAGGCGGCTGTCGTCGAGCGGCGGGACGGATGGAGCTGTCTGGCGGCTGTCGCCGAATCGGTGGCCGCGCGGACCTCGCGGGCGGCGGGGGCCTTCGGATGGGCCGAATACGGTGATGTAGCGGAAGAGGTCGAGCCGGGTGAATCGATCTGTGATGTTTTTTTGCATGCCCTTGCCAAAGGCGAGCATGGAAAAAAGAGCAGCGATCCCGATGACGACGCCGGCGGTGGTGAGGAATGTGCGGAGTTTCTTCTTCCAGAGGTTGGACAGGGACTGGTGGATGTGGTCGGAGAGTCTCATTGGGCGGCCCTGATGTGTTCGTGTTCGATAATTCGACCGTCGCGGAGCCGTACGATGGCATGTGAGTACTTGCGCAGGAGGGGCTCTTCGTGAGAGATCATGACAATGGTGAGCCCCGCGGCATTGAGGTCAGCGAGAGTTTGGAGTATCTGGGCGGCGGTGGTGGAGTCGAGATTGCCGGTGGGTTCGTCGGCGAGGAGCACTTTGGGGCGATTTATGAGGGCGCGGGCGATCGCGACGCGCTGCTGTTCGCCGCCGGACAGTTCGGTGGGCCGGTGGCTGCGGCGGGCGGCGAGACCGACGGCTTCGAGGGCTTCGGCCGCGCGGCGGCCGCGTTCGGCGCGCGCCACGCCGGCGAAGAGAAGAGGAAAGGCGACGTTTTCGAGTGCGGTATAGGCCGAGATGAGGTTGAAAGACTGGAAGACCATGCCGACTTTATCGCGGCGGTAGAGGGCGAGATCGTCGGGGCCGAGATCGGAGATGCGTCGGCCGGCAAGGGCGATGTGTCCGGAGGTGGGGGTGTCAAGTCCGCCGAGGATGTTCAGGAGGGTCGATTTGCCGCTGCCGGAGGAGCCTGAGATGCCGAGAAAGGCGCCTTCCGGGACGGCGAGTGTGACCCCGTCGAGCGCGCGAATGGGTACGGCCGCGGGGTAGATCCGAGTGAGGTCGTCAATCTCGATGAGGGCGCGTGGTGCTGTTGCATTCATAGTGGCAGTTTAACATTCGGGCGGCGACATGTACAGATTGATTATTGTCGCCGCTTTGTGTCCGTCGCCAAGGTGTTTATATGTAAACACTTACCTCGTTTTACGTCGCCGATGCACGATTGGGCGAACTAAGGAAATCAAACCCATCAGCGCAGGCGGACATCTTGCAGCACGAGCCTGAAGCGGGCATTAATGGGTGCGAGTGCGTGCAGTGGGCGCAGGCAAACCCCGCCCGCTCGTAGGCTAAAACCCAGCAATGCGAACGGCTATTTCGGTGTGAGGGCGGCCGTAATTCTTTGTCGGGCCGATTCGCTGAGGAAGTCGTCGGCCCGTTTGAGAATGGCGTGCTGGGCCGCAGGTGCGAAATTGGGGTTCTGGATAAGTGTGATGAATACCTCTTCGACGGCGGTTTCACTGATGAGGTTGTCGTAGGTGTCGTTTACGAGGCGGACTTGCGCGTTGGGACCGAGGTCGAATCGTTTGGCGACTGCAACGTAGACGCCGCGTCGCGTGGAGTTGGAGTCGAGTTTCGAGGCGTCATCGATCATTTTTTCAGGGCTTACAGCCGGCCCCGCAGTTTCGGCGACAGGTGCGGGTTTGGCGGGATCGGCAGGGGCAGGCTTCTCGGGCTGGGGCACAACGACGGGTTCGGTGGTGATGGGCAAAGGCTGGTGCGGAAGCAAACTCACCGTGGGCATCTCAGCAGGCTCGCTCGCCGCAGGCTTGGCGGCGGCGGTTAGAGGGATGGCAGGCGCCGGGATGATAGCCTTTGGCGAGGCGGTCGCTATTTGCCGAGCCTCCGCCGGCGTCGGTACCGCGGCTGCTGCTGTTTGTGGCGCCGGAGTCGGCGTCTGCACGGGTGCGGGCCGTGGTGCAGGGGCTTCGACGATAAGCGTGGGCTCCCACGGGACGATTTGTTCTTCATGGCCGGCCCAGGGGCCCACGGAAACACAGCCGAAAAATGTCATCGTTATTATCAGGGCGAGTGTCAGGAGTATGGTTTTCATATATTGCATTCCTTTTCCAAGTCCCCTCAGTCGGTCGTTTCTGTTGCGTTGCCGGTGGGCATGCCCATGCCGGCCGACACGGGGTCTGTGCCAAAGGGGCGACCATTAACGCACCAACGGCGGCGCGATCCCGGGGGAGGATACCCGTGCCCCTGATATTGTGTCGGCAAAGAGGGCGAATGTCAATCAAATAACGGATTGCCGGGGACGGTAGCTGTAAAGTGGCTCTTTTTCATTGCTTTTTTGTACATGGTGCAGTTATAATAAACGCGACTTCGTCATAGGAGCGGAGAGACGGGCAAACGTTCTATTAAGTTTGGCATGGAGCGGCCGGCCGGGTGCGGTTTGGTTTGTTGACCAGAGGGGGTCGGCGTGCAGCGGCTGGTAAAAATAACCATGTCAGATGACGCATTTTGCACCGTGGAACGAAGTATTTTACTGCGGAAGGCGACAGGAATGAAGCGGTACAATTGGGTCGCGGTCCGGGTGGTGGTTGGGGCGGTTGTAATCGGGGCAGATTGTCCTATCGAAGGCGGCGGGGTCGCGCCATGTGAACATGTCGCCGTGGATGGTGAGGGCGTACGTGTTGTGAGTTGGG
>JACZKQ010000151.1 GCA_014859965.1 Phycisphaerae bacterium | reverse complement strand
TTGAAAGGATGAGTCGATGAATCGCATGCGAATGGTTGTCGTGGCAGCGTGTGTGGCGGTGATGTGCTGCGTTGCAGCGGGCGAAAACATTGATCCGCAGAATGAGGGTGCCCAGCATGCCTGGGGCGAGAACGTGGGGTGGCTGAACTTCGAGCCGTCGGCGGGGCCTGGGGTGCAGGTCTCGGGCGACAAGGTGACGGGCTTTGTGTGGGGTGAGAACATCGGGTGGATTTCACTTTCGTGCGAGAATACCGCGAGCTGCGAGAAGGTGAATTTCGGGGTGATCAACGACGGGGCGGGGAATCTGTCCGGGTTTGCATGGGGTGAGAATGTGGGTTGGATCAACTTCAGGCCGCGTGTCCCGGGGGATGCAACGCAATACGGCGTTCGGATCGGCGGCGACGGGCGGTTCGACGGCTGGGCGTGGGGTGAGAACATCGGGTGGATACGGTTTGACGGGCGGAAGCCCTATACTGTCAGGGCGTGCGTGGTGACGCTGGAGGATTTGGCGAATTTTGCGAACGAATGGCTGGCGGCGGGTACATCGCCGGCAAATCTGGACGGCGGCCGCAATGTGGATCTGGGCGATTTCAGCAGGTTCGCGGGGTACTGGCTGGACTTCTGTCCGGACGGGTGGCAGTTGAAGTAATTCGAGCGGTGGGGGTAACAAAGGATTTGCTTAGCCGAAAAGGACGCACGCCGGTGCGCACGGCGGCGCCGGGGAGGGAAGGCATGCCCTGCCCGTACACGGTTCATAGGAAACATTTAGTTGGAAAGGAGTGTTGTCATGGGGAGCCGGAAGATGCTGGTGACGGCAGTGGCGGTTGTGGCTGTGGGGACGTGTGTGTATCTTGCGGGAGGCGGGTTATTGGAGCCTACGGCCGGGCCGGGCTCGACAATGCGCACGTTAGATGAACTGTACGAGATCAGCGCGGGGATTTCGCAGCCGAAGCGGTATGTGACACGGGCATCCGGGCAGGTGCCCCAGGCATTTGTGCGGTTCGACGGCGTCGACGGCGAATCGAAGGATGTGGATTATTTCAAGTGGTCGGAGATTGTAACGTTTCACCAGGGCCAGAAACTGTCCATCGAAGGTGTGGGTGCGGCGCGGCAGGTTGGCTCGGTTGGTTTTGATGAGATGAGTGTGGTCAAGGGCGTGGACAAGGCGAGTCCAAAACTGGCACAGGCGGTGTGCACCGGCCTGCGTTTTGCCAACGTGTACATTGACGTGACGCAGATGACTGAATCCGGCCGAGTGAGTTATCTGAGTTACGAGTTGAGCGGCGTCGTGATCAGCAGCTACAACATTGTGGGGTCCGATTTGAGCAGCCGGCCCATGGAGGAGGTCACACTGAATTTTGAAGAGATTACGATGACCTACACCGAGCGGAATATGGCGGGGCAGTCATTAGGGGACGTGGAGTATAGCTGGACGGTTGGGAGCCCTGGCGGCGAGTAACCCGTCAACCGACGCGTGAAGGTTGTACGCTGCCGCGCCATCCGCCCTGGATTCAGTTATTCGGATCGTGCGGCCGTGGCTTCGATTTCGAAGAGGAGGTTGTCGCGGCAGACATCGGCGATCATTGTGATTTTCGGCCAGGGCAGATCCTCGAATTCCCTGCAGAAAAGCTGTTCGATGTCGGCTGTCTTGCAGTAGATGAGGGAATGGACGACGTCGTCGTCGGTGCAGTTCATCTGCTGGAGGACGGCGCGAACGTTCTGGATGGTGTCGGCGATCTGGGCGCGGGCGTCGCCGATGTTGGTGGTCTTGCCGGCGGCATCGATGGAAGCGGTTCCCGAGACAAAGATCGTGCTTCCAGCCGGTGAAACGGCTTGTGAAGCCCTTGAAAAGGCCGAGCCGTAGCGGAAGGCGGAGTCCTGGTTGCCTCCGGCGTCGAGATACGTAAGGGCGTTTCTGGGTTCGATAACGGCTGTGAGGTCCATCGCGCAGATGGCGCCGTTGTTCGGCCCGATTCCAATTCCGGTTGATGCGGGCATTTTGACGCCGCGCTGGCCGAGGAGGCCGCGCTCGGTGAAGAAGCGGTTGCGGACGCCATTGAAGTCGTCGTACCACTGAAGAATATCGCCCAGCCACATCCAGGTTCTGGGTACGGCGAAGAGGTCGACGCCGGCGTCTTTGAGGAGCATTTCGGATTTCTCAAGCATTCTATGTGCTTGTTGGGCGCGGTCGCCCGCTTCGGGTGCACGGATCCCGGAAAGGGTGAGGTAGGATCTGCCGTTTGCTTTGGCGATTCGGCCGCAGGGCTTGCCTTCGAGGCGGAGAATCTCAACTTTGTCGATGCCGGTGACGGCATGGACCTGAACCCCGACGAGCCGGCCATTGATGCCCTCCGGGACGACAAGCCAAGTAGGCTCGACGTTGTCGTCAAGGCCGGCGTAGTACTTGCTTCGGACGGGAGCGATTTCGGCGAGTGCTTCACGGGTGCCGAAAATGCGTTCCTGGAGGATTTGGGCGTGGGCTTTTGTCAGAATGTCGCGGACGGCACGGAAGATTTCCTGGGCTTGGTACCGCGGCTCCATCTGCGGCCCGGCCGATGCGGAAACAAAAAGCTCGGTAAGGTTATTACCGGTAATGGTACGCGTCTCGATCTGCATAGCCACTTGACCCAAAATTTCATCCTTCAGGCTTTTATAGACACCCACCCCGGGTTCCGCTTAGCCCATAGCGAACCCTGCCCTCCTTAACCGCATTGCTATTCATTATAGCATATCAGGCATAGTCCTGCAACCGTGCAGGGGATAATTGCTAACGGTAATAACGCTGTGCGGAGCGGTTTTCTTGCCTGAAAATCGCCTTGTTTTCGGACGGTGGATAAAAAGATGCCTATTTTGACAATGGTGGAGGGGGGCGGCAAGGACAGGGAGCCTATCCGTACGCGCTATGGGGCAAACCGGGCAAGACATAAAAAAACAGGGCCGGCCGCGGGGGCGCCCGGTCCTGTTGGTGTTGCTCTGGCAGCCGGATTTCTCAGAAGGCATATCTGAGGCTGAGGCTCGTCCAGTATTCGTCGGAGGAATTGACTGAATCGTCCCATGAGGATTGGTAGTTGAAGCCCGGGACGAATGTAAAGCCCTTTCCGAGGTCAAACTCGGTGGAGATGCTGAAAACCGCATGGGACCAGTCATGGTCCGCGTTGGGGTTGGGGCCTACGCTGGCATTGTAGACCGTATGGACGCCGAGGCTGACGACCTGTTCGGGCTGGTTACCCCAGATGGTCGGGAAGGAAATATCCTTGTTCAGACCGAACACGTGTGCCCAGCCGGCCGTTCCGCTATTGGCCCCACCGGATTTGGACGGCCAGTAGGCGAACATGCCGTATGACGGCACAATGCCGCAAGGCAGCAAATTGGGCCACTGGAACATGGCGAACAGTTCCTGGGCGGCAGAGTCTTTTCTGGAATTATCAGGGAAGCTGAAGTACGTCCAGCCGATCTTGTAGTATGTGGCGAAGATTTCGTCGGTGAACAGCGCGTTTTGGTAGTACAGGGTGTACGTGAGCCATTCACTGTTTTCGAACCCTGAGCCGTTTGCGCGGGACATCCAGACGTTAGCACCAAAGCCGGTGCCGAACAGGTCCAGGTCGATGCTGGGCTGGAATGCGCTGTGATTGTTGGCATAGGCGTCATAGCCGCGCCAGATGAAGCGGCTGACATACGTCAGGTCAAGGGTACCGTGCAGGTCACCGAGTTCGGCGACAGCAGGAACCTGCATACACAGCAGTGCCAGAATTACCGTCCAGGTTACTTTTTTCGTTGCCATTTTCCTTACTCCACATTCTTACAATTTCCCCCATTCTTACAGTTTGTTTCAATTCACGATTACGGTTTCTACGGATATATTTACCACCTTCCCGTCTTGCGCTTTTCGGCCCTGGGGTGGTTCTTAAGGCAGGCCTCTGCCTTTTCCAGTTCGGAGTCGGGCAGTTCGTAAGGTACGAGCTTTCCGGAGAGGAAGGCGTCGTAACCCGTCAGATCCATGAGTCCATGCCCGCTGTAATTAAAGAGGATGACCTTTTCCTTACCTTCTTCTTTTGCTTTCTTGGCTTCCTGGATCGCACACGCAACGGCATGGCTGGTTTCTGGTGCACAGATGAAGCCCTCGGTCCGGGCCCATGTGAGGGCAGCTTCGTAGCACTCGACCTGATCGATCGCCCTTGGCGTGTGAAGTCCTTCGACAACGCACTGACAAACAAGCGGGGCCATGCCGTGGTAGCGGAGTCCGCCTGCGTGAATGGGCGGCGGAACGAAGTCGTGGCCGAGGGAGTGCATCGCCATGAGGGGCGTGGTGCAGGCGGTGTCGCCGAAGTCGTATGCGAAGGGGGCCCTGGTGAGTGTCGGGCAGGCGGTCGGCTCTACTGGGATAATTTTGATGTCGGCCCCATTGATCTTGTCGGCGGTGAAGGGGAAAGCCAGCCCCGCGAAGTTGCTTCCGCCGCCGGCACAGCCGATGACGACGTCGGGCTTGTCGATGCCGACTGACTTGAGCTGGGCCCTGGCTTCCAGGCCGATAATGGTCTGGTGGAGGAGGACGTGGTTGAGCACGCTTCCGAGGGCATAACGGGTTTTGCCTGCGGGGTCGCAGACGGCCTGTTCGATGGCTTCTGAGATGGCGATGCCAAGGCTGCCGGGCGTGTCGGGCACTTTCGCAAGGATGGTCCGACCTGCATTGGTCTCATTGCTGGGGCTGGCGACGCAGTTTGCGCCCCAGACCTGCATCATGAGTTTGCGGAAGGGCTTCTGGTCGAAGCTGATGCGGACCATGAAGACCTTGCACTCGAGCCCGAGGAGGCTGCACGCGAAGGCCAGTGCACAGCCCCATTGGCCGGCCCCCGTTTCAGTGGTGAGGCGTTCGATGCCGAACTGTTTATTGTACCATGCCTGTGCGACGGCCGTGTTGGGCTTGTGGGAACCGCCGGGGCTGACGCTTTCGTCCTTAAAGTAGATCTTTGCGGGGGTGCCGAGGTATCTTTCGAGGTATTTCGCCCTTCGCAGAGGTGCAGGCCGCCAGCGGTAGAGGATGTCAAGGATTTCCGCGGGGATGTCGATCCATCGCTGAGAGCTGACTTCCTGCTCAATCAGGTTCATCGGAAAGACGGGCGCCAGCATGTCGGGGCTGATGGGGTTACCGTCGGGGCCGAGCGGAGGCAGCGGCGGACTGGGCAGATCGGCGGCGATATTGTACCATTGTTTCGGAATATCTTTTTCGTTGAGTGAGACCTTGACCTGTTCCATGTGGATTCCTCTGTACAATCTGATTACGACAGTCGCTGCCCTGATATGAACCTGCTCCGACAGGTACGGACAACCGAGCCACCAGTATAGCGTACCTGTTGGCAAATGCAAGGCCTTATTGCCTGTCGGGCGGCGAAGTCCGTTTGGGCTGCTGTTTGTCGCATATTGTGCATTGCCGCATCCTTAATAGAGCAAGTACCGAGTCCGGCCGAGCCGATGACTCAGAGCTATATCGGACGACTTATGAGAAATCTTCGAAAAATGGCGGCCGAAAACTTGGGCCTCAGGGTCGAATTACGACTGAAAAACGGCATGCGCGGCCCCTTGAGCGATATATTTGAGCGAATCACCCTGATTTTTGTTTCCCAATTGGGGTTATGGGACGCAGCGGTGCTTAGGGGTGTTTCAAGTGCGGTATTTGTTTGTTATTGGCGTTACGTTCAGGTATAAGGTGGGCCGAAAGACCATAAGAGGTACTGTGGCAGAGGAGGAACCAGGCTCACAATAAGGAGTCAGCATAGCATCCGGTCGCTTGGCGTCGCGTGCAGGTTCCTTATATATAGAGATGGGAGGGCCGAGCAATGGTGAATTCCCAGGGGGGTTTCCTGATATGACAGGTCGCTATGTGTGCATTCATTGTCACTTTTATCAGCCGCCTCGCGAAAACGCATGGCTGGAAGACGTTGAGTTGCAGGATTCGGCGTATCCTTACCATGACTGGAATACCCGGATCACGCAGGAGTGCTATCGGTGTAACGCGGCCTCACGCATCCTTGGGCCGGAAGGTCGCATTATAGATATTGTCAACAATTATGCGAGCATCAGTTTCAATTTCGGTCCCACGCTGCTTTACTGGCTGCAATCGCATGCGCCGGATGTGTACGACAAGGTGATCGAGGCTGACCGCACGGGGCGGGCCCGTTTTTCGGGACACGGGGGTGCGTTGGCGCAGGTATACAACCATATCATCATGCCGCTGGCCAATGCGCGGGACAAGGAGACTCAGGTGCGGTGGGCGATCGCGGACTTCCGAAGACATTTCGGACGGGAGCCCGAGGGGATGTGGCTGCCGGAAACGGCCGTCGACACACCCACGCTGGAGGTGCTTGCCGGGCATGGGCTGCGGTTTACGATTCTGTCGCCGAGACAGGTGCAGCGGGTTCGCAAGCCGGGCCAACGATGGAGAAGAGTCGGCGAAGGGACCCTTGATACTTCGACGCCGTACCTCTGCAACCTGCCGTCCGGCAAGCGCATCGTTCTCTTCTTTTACAATGGGCCGATTTCGTTCGACGTGGCTTACGGCGAGGTGCTTCGCAGTGGAGAGGGTTTTGCTTCGCGGCTGGCCGAAGCATTCGTGGATGGGGACGCTACCCAACTGGTGCATATTGCGACGGACGGAGAGTCTTTTGGGCATCATCATGCACGGGGAGAGATGGCGCTGGCCTATTGCATACATGCTATTCAGAGCAAAAACCTTGCGCGAATCACGAACTATGGGGAATATTTGGAAAAGTTTCCGCCGGAGTCTGAGGTGGAGATTCAGGAGAACAGTTCGTGGAGCTGCGCTCATGGTGTCGAGCGGTGGCGCAGCAACTGCGGGTGTGCCATCAATCCGGACAAGTCGGGGCAGCAGGAATGGCGGCAGCCGCTGCGGACTGCCCTGGACTGGCTCCGGGATACGCTCGTCGGACCGTATGAAGAGGCGATGCATGGTTTCACCGGCACGCCCTGGGAGGTGCGAGATGCGTATATTGATGTTATTAACGATCGCCGGCCGGAGAACGTAGACCGGTTTATCAGGCAATGGGCGGGAAGAGAGCCAAACGACCGCGAGCGGTCCACGTTCCTCAAGCTGCTGGAAATGCAGCGTAACGCCATGCTCATGTATACGAGCTGTGGGTGGTTCTTCGACGACCTCTCCGGCATTGAGGCGGTGCAGGTGCTGCAATACGCCTCTCGCGCGATGCAGTTGTGCTACGAGGTGACCGGTCTGGACCTGGAATCGGATTTCGAGGGACGCCTTGAGGGCGCCCCGGCCGGTGCGTCGGGCGTTGCGAACGGCCGGCAGGTGTACGAGGCGCAGGCGAAGCCGGCTCGTATCGATCTGAACCGCGTGGGTGCGCATTTTGCGATCAGTTCCGTGTTCGAGGAATACGGCGACAAACTGACGGACATTTTTGCCTATTCGGCGACGACGGAAGAGTGTCATCGTTCCGACGCCGGCATTCAGGCTTTGATTACCAGCCGGGCGACAATCCGGTCGCGAATCACTTTGGAGACGCGAATGGTCGAATTGGCGGCGCTGTACCTGGGAGACACGAACGTGTTTGCCTCGGTTTGGCCGAGGGGGTCGGACGAGGAGTTCCAAACGCTCCGCCACACTCTGGAGGAGGCATTTCGCCGCGGCGACACAAGTGCGGTGATACGCCAGATGAGTCAGGCGTTCGGTGGTCAGTACTCCCTTTCACACTTATTTAAGGACGAGCTGCGGCGCATTCTGGACCGTCTGCTGGCCAATACGTGGGATGAGATCGAAAGCGATTTTCGCCGGATTTACGAGCACAATTACACAATAATGCAGATGCTGCTGAATGCGAACACGCCGGTGCCCAAAGGCCTAAGGGGTCCGGCCGAGTTTGTGATCGATCGGGAGTTGCTGCGGCACATTAGAGCCGATCCGATCGAGGTGGGCGCCGTGCGCGACCTTGCCGAAGAGGCAGGGCGGTTCTCGCTTAATCTCGATCTCAAGATGCTGCGATTCGAAAGTGCACGTCGCATCGGCGATCTGATGCGCCAGCTCAAAGAATCGCCGTACGATCTGCCGCTCCTGGCAATAATCAAGCAGGTGCTGGAGGTGTTGCAGAGCTTGACGCCTGATCTGGACACGCAGGACGCGCAAAATGTCTTCTTTGGTCTGGCACGGCAGGAATATGCTGAAATGACCAGGCGTGCCGCCTCGCAGGATCAACATGCGGTTGAATGGGTGAAGCATTTCGAGGATGTGGCCGAGCTTCTTAAACTGGCGCTGCCTTGATGGGGCGGGTGGAAGCTGCTATTCGCGTTCGGGGTATTGGGCCGGATCGGGTCTTTTCGTGGCTCCGGTTACGGGGAGCTGAACGTCTACCTGGGCGGTGTCCCGGACGGCTTGTGCGAGTTTGCGCGGGGAGACGCTGACGGGACCGCTGATGAGTTCGGGGACGCTGAAAGTCTGAATGCAACTGTCGTAGAAGTCGGGGTCTTGCTGGGGCAGGACGAAGGGTTTGTGGAATTTTCCGTCGAGGTCTATGTAGGAAAAATATGTTCGGGTGAAGAGGCCGGCCTGGCGGCGGCTGCTGAAAGCCATCCAGCGGCCGTTGGTCGAAAAGCTGTGCCAGGATTCGGAGAATTCGCTGTTAATGTCGAGCTTGCGCCAGGCGCCGTCGGCAAGATCCATAACGTAGAGATCGCTGGAAGGCTGGTAAATGGGGAAGCAGCCGTAATCGCAGAGGCAGAAGACGAGGAAGCGGCCGTCGGGGGTGATGCGCGGCAGAAGGATGCTTTTGCCGGTCTCCTCGGCGGAGAGGACGGTTTCGGGTTCGCCCCAGGTGTCTGTTTCGAGATCGTAGGCGATGCGGCGGAGGTCGTAGCGCACCTTTTCGAAGTTTTCGGGGGGGACGGTCTTGCGGTCGGTCCAGAGGATGGGGGCGCTGCAGAAGTAGAGGTACTTGCCGTCGGGGGACCATGCAGGGTAGGTTTCGAGGCGGTCTTTGTCGGCGAGGCCGGGGGTGGTTTTGACGGTCTGGGTGCGAAGGTCGTAATAAGTCATAACGCTGTCGAGGTCGACAACGTCGCGGACTTCCATGCCCGCGGCCTGGAAGAAGAGGTGGGTGGCGTTGACGGAGTAGGCGGCGAGCCGGCCGGAGGGGTGCCATGCGGTGTAGCCCCATTTTGACCCGATCTTTTCGACGCTGCCGGCCGCGGTGTGCAGCGTTGCGCTGCCGTATGTTCCGCTTCGGACGCCGAGGAACATGGCGGCAGGATCGTTGTTCAAGAAAGTGTGGCAGTTGACGCAGCCGTCATCGTAGGACCGGCCGTGGAGGATTTCCGATTGCTTGAAGGTGGTCAGGTTGCGCTGGTAAATGCCGACGCTGCTCCAGTAATTGTAGAGGGGGTTGATCAGGCGATAAGCGAGATGGCTGTCGATGGGCTCCGAAGCGATGGTGTTGGTTATTGTTTGGCAGCGGTTCCATCGGCCGGCCTGGTTGAGGTATATGTCGAAGGTGAGCGGATTGCCGCGGTTGGCTTCGAGAAGCCGTCGCCACCTGCGGGCGGGGATATGGATGCAGGCATCGGTGGTAAGAATGTTAATCGGGCGGCCGTTGTCAGAGCCGATGCGGACGAAATAACGGCGGGCGCGTTCTTCGATCCGGAAGTTCAGCGGGGCGATGTTGGGCGGGATGACGTTGTCGGTGTAGTCCGGGTGGATGCGAGTTGGTTCCGGCAGCAGCGGGGCGTTGGCCGCAGCGCGGGCGCCCGGGCGCAGGATGTATTCGATGGCGGCGCTTGTCGTCCACACCGCGAGTGCGGCGACGAGGAGAATTAAGAATCGTTTTTTCATCGACCCACCCCCGATTTGTCGAACATACTGAAGAAGAAATAACTGTTACCGAATCCGGGGGCGAGGGCGCCAATTGTGGCGTCTTTGTTCTTGCCCATTTTAGTAAACACTTCCAGATAGCGGCGGTGCCGTTGTATGGTTGCGGGGCTGATCTGCCTGCCGTGGAGATTGACCGGCCGGCCTGTCTTGTCGGCGTAGATCATGATAGCTTCCTCGATGTGACAGGGGATGCGGTCGTAGCCAAGGGTGTCGAGGCGGTGGAGATTCGCTGCAATTTTCTCCTGATCATGCATGAGCAGGTAGATGGCCATGAGGTATTCGAAGGCCATGCGGTTGTCCGGGTGCTGATCGAGCAGGTCGAGGAGAAGCCTTTCGGGATTTTGATAGTTGAGCACTCGGTGTGTGCGCCAGCTCATGTCGCGGGCGTTCCGGATCCGCGTGTCGGACGTCATGGCCGCGTCGGATGTCAAACGATGAAGGCGTTCCCTGGCGCGTGGGCCGTGAACGAGGTCCTCGGCCAGGACATTAAGGAACACGGAGGCGGCGGCGGGCTGATTCTTGGCGATGTTAATATCAACGAGTCTTTCGAGGATGAGGGGGCTTGGGCCTTCGGTCTCGAGTAACTCGTAGGCCCATTGTTCGGCGTCGTTGAGATTGCCCATCTCGAAGAAGAGATCGGAGACGCGAAGGTACTTTGTCGTGGAACGCATGGGGTTGGCAGTGATGAGCATGAGGGCAACGCCTTCCTGGTCGAACGAGAACATCTCGTCGAGCAGTGTGCCCGCGTGGCAGAGGGCGCGGTTGGTGTCATGGTTGATCTGGAAGTTCCAAAAGCCGCGTCTGTGGAACGTTTTCGCAGCGTCAACGTAAGCCTGCCATTGGCGATTGCGGAGCAGGTCGAGCATGTGGAGCATGTGCTTTCGGTTGGGATCGTGGGTGTGCCGAATCGCGAAGACGGCGGCGGGGGCGATGATGAAGATTGCGATGCCGGTCTTGAGCCAGATGGGAATGGGGTGCAAGCGGGCGCGTCGGGTTGTTTCAGAATGGCGAGCTCTTTTTCTGGGGCGGCGCACGGCGGCGGGCTTTTCAGGGACGCTGCTTGCGGTACGGAAGACGTACCGGCCGGCGGCGGCCACAATGACGGCGGCGGGGAAGAACAGCCAAAGGTGCGCGATACTCAGCGTGCCAAGCGTCGCGGCAGAAAATATGGGAAGGCCTGCTGTGAAGGGTCTGGGCATTTCCAGGAGGAAAAGAAAGGCGCCTGTGAGGTAGGCGGAGGCGGCGGCGAGTACAATGTCAGCGAGCGCGAGACGCCATCGGCGACGGAGGAGTTCGGCGAGTGCGATGAGGACGGCGAAGAGGAGACTTGCGGCTGCGGCGGCCCAGTAAAGCAAGAGGAACGCTGCGGCGAAAAGTACGAGGGCCGCGATGTCGCTGCGGGGTCGGCCTGCGGCCAGAGCGGCGGAAAAGGCGACAGACATGAGCAGTGCGAGCAGAGGGACGAGGTGGTGGTTGTAGTCGCCATAGAGGGCGACGACGGCGATTGCGGGGATGGCGGCGCAGACGTGAGAACGGACTTTTGTGGCGGTTTTCAGAAGGAGGAAGGTTGTCAGATAGAAAGCAAAAGCCAGTGCGGTGAGGATGAGGGCGCCGACGGCGTTGTAGTAAAATCCCTGTGAGAGGAAGTCGGCGGTGTACTTTACCAGGCCGCCGGGCGATGCGAGGCGCTGCAAAAGAAGGTCGCGTCCGGGGGCGAAGATGGGAAAGTCAATGAGGTCGCCGAAGGCGGTGTAGATGAGGTGGGTTTGAAAGGTACGCCAAAGGTACAAAAAGCAGGCGGGCAGGAAAAGTGCGGCGATTAGGCACAAATCCCACCTTGGTAAAGGCGTCTTATTCGGGTTTGACGTCATATTGTTTGCCTTGTTGGTCGGGGCTATGGAGCCTGGCCGGCATCACGCCGGACACGGGGGATTATATGCGATAATGCCCTTCGGTTCAAGGAATTAGTGCACGGCGAGGGCCCCTTGCGAGCAGACATTGAGGACGAGAGCGGTTGGCAGCCCTGTTTATGCTGGGCGTTAATCAGGCGGCTTTTCTTCTCAGTTGATCGCTACGCCGGCACCGGCATCGCCTCCATCGACTCGAGCTGTCGCAGGTAGAAGTTCCGATAAGCGCCATCCCGCCCCATGAGTTCACCGTGAACCCCTGTCTCCACAACACGGCCCCCAGACAGCACGAGTATGAGGTCGGCGCTGAGAACGGTGGACAAGCGATGGGCGATAATGAAGGTGGTTCGGCCGGCAACGAGTCGGCCCATGGCGTTCTGGATAAGGCGTTCGGACTGGGAATCCAGCGACGAGGTCGCCTCGTCAAAGATAAGAATGCGCGGATTCTTCAGAAAGGCCCGCGCGATGGTGATGCGCTGGCGCTGCCCGCCGGATAAAAAGGCCCCGCGTTCGCCTACTTCGGTGTCGAACCCGTTCGGCAGCGAAGCAATGAAGTCCAGTGCGTTGGCGGCCTCGGCGGCGGCGACCACCGCATGGTTGTCCGCCGAAGGATCCCCGTAGAGTATGTTCTCGCGAATGGTGCCGCTGAAAAGGATGGGATCCTGCAGCACCATGCTGACATGTTGACGCAGCGATCCCACGCGCAGCTTGCGCACGTCCTTGCCGTCAATCAGCACAGTTCCGGCGCTGGCGTCATAAAAGCGCGGGATGAGACTGATTAGTGTGGTCTTGCCCGAGCCGCTGGCGCCCACCAGGGCGATCTTCTGGCCGGGTTCGGCGACAAAGCTGATGTCTTGCAGCACGGGGCCGCCGTCGCCGTAAGCGAAAGAGACGTGGTCGAACTCCACGCGGCCGCGCGCATCAACGAGATCGACGGCGTCGGGGGTGCTTCGGATCTCGGGCTCTTCATCCATAATCTCGTAGATGCGGTCCAGGGCGGCCATGCCGTTGGCGAAGACGATGTTCAACTCGCTGAACCGCTGCAGCGGCAGGTAGAGCGGCCCCAGGTACAGCGTGACCGCTATCAGGTCGCCCACGGTAATATCGCCGTGCACTACGCGCCAGCCGCCAAACGCAATCACCACCAGCGGCGACAGACCCATCAGGGTTCCCGTCACTGCCTGGTTGAGGCTTTGAACGAACACCCGGCGCATGTTGGTGGAGAACAACTGCTCGCTTTCGGCATTAAATCTTGTGCGCTCGGTTCTTTCGCGGGTAAAGGCCCGGACGACCACGTTGCCGCTGATGCGTTCCTGGGCGTTGCTGCTCATGACGGACAGGCCTTCCTGCACCTGGCGGCTGACGGTGCGGATTTCCGCGCTGAACCGCCGAAAAAAGAACAGGTACAGAGGGAACGTTGCCAGTGCGGCCAGGGTGGTCCATGCGTCGATGCGGAACAGGAAGAACAGCACCGCCACGATCGCTACGCCATCCATCCAGATATTCGTCAGGGCCGTGCCCACGAGGTTCTGGGCCAACTGGATGTCGCTGATCAGCCGGGTGATGATCGCGCCGGATTTGTTGCGGCTGAAAAAGGAGGCGCTCATCCGGAGGATGCGGTAATACAGATCGCAGCGCAGGTCGAAGACCGCGCGATGGCTCGCCTTGTCGGCGAACTGGTGCCGAACGAAGACGCCGGGCGCGTAGACGAAGAGGAAGATCGCGGCCATGCCGCCGGTCCACAAAAAGAGCTGCCGGAGTTTGTCTGCCTCGGTGAGGGCGCCGTTAAGAAAAACATTGTCCAGCAGGTGCCGCGTGACGAGGGGGACCAGGAGCGGAACGGAGAACTTGATAATGCCGCCGGCCACACCGGCCGCCAGCAGGCCGATATAAGGCCGCACGTAGCCCAGAAAACGTAAAAAGTTATACTTCTTGGTATCCAAATCCGGCCCCATTACTTGTTGATGAATGCACCACTGGCGGCAGAATACCACATATTCGCCGACACAGTCAAGTGTTCAGTGGACAGGCGAGCCGTTGACGGCGAGGGGGCGTGGGGGCTATGATGGTGTATAGAAAGGAGCGCGGGTTATGCTTAAATTACGTTTTCCGGCAAGGGGCGTTGTTGGTTGCGGGCTGTTGGTGCTTGTGTCGGCGTTTTGTGCGTTGGCGACGGCGGCCTCATTGGAGAATTATGAGGTAGTGTGGGACTCGCCGGGGCGGGGCTCGGCGGATTCGATGCCCCTGGGCAACGGGGACGTCGGAGTCAATGTGTGGACCGAGGCTAATGGCGACCTGGTGTTTTATATCAGTAAGACAGACAGTTGGGACGACAATTCGCGTTTGGTGAAGGTCGGGCGGGTTCGCGTTCGGCCGGGGTTGAAGGCGGCGGTGGACAAGGCGGGGTTTCGGCAAGCGTTGGAGCTGCGTGAGGGGGCCGTTTCGGTCCGGTACACTGCGGGTGGAGAGCCTGTCGGGTTGAAGATATGGGTGGATGCGAACCGGCCGGTGATTTACATCACGTCGGAGAGCGCAGCGCCGATGGAGCTGGAGGTTTCAGTGGAGCTGTGGCGGACGGCGCCTCGCGAATTGGCATCGCTTATGTTGAGCGACATCCATTGGGATAATGCCAGGGCCGACAAGAAACATGCGGCAACCATTGTGGAGCCGGATACGGTGTTAAAAGGCCAGACGGGGCGGATCGGGTGGTATCACCACAATGCCAAGTCGGTGGGGCCTGATGTTACCATGCGCGTCCAGGGGCTGGAGGGGTATGGGTTGAAGGACCCGATTCTGCACCGGACATTCGGGGCGGTGATTTCGGGGGCCGGTGCGCGTCGCGTGCAGGATACGACTCTGCGGTTTGCGGCGGCGACCGAGCAGCGCGTGAGCGTTTATGTCTTGACTGAGCAGCCGTCGTCGCCTGCGCAGTGGCTTGCGTCGATGAATGGGCTGGTTGCATCGGTGGAGGCGACGCGTTTCGAGAAACGCCTAGCGGAGCACAGGAAGTGGTGGGGCGATTTCTGGGACCGGAGTTGGATTTACGTTACGGGCGACGGGGCGTCAAAGCGGGCGGTGATTCGGAAGAATGATCATCCGGTGCGGATCGGCGTGGATCAGCATGGGAACAATCGATTTGCGGGTGAGATGGGGCGGGTATCGGTTTCTGCGCGGGGGCTTTCGGAGAGTGAGATTGCTTTGCTTGCGGGGATTGAGGGCGATCGTTTGGGCGGCAGGAAGGCAGGCGTGCTTTATGCTGCGCTAAAGGGTCATCCGGGCGCCATACCTGATTCGAAGGGGTGGGAC
>JACZKQ010000150.1 GCA_014859965.1 Phycisphaerae bacterium | reverse complement strand
TGAGGGCAAACGCATTCTCCTGATAACTTGCGGCGCCGTTTGGGCCGAGCAAAACCGTTTGGGACCCCAGAGGCCAAAATTCCCCCCCCGGCGAAAAGACGCTTCCAATTTTGGCCTCTGCCCAACCGGTTTTGCTCTCCAAATAGTCTTGCTGCGTAACCGGTTCTGCTTTCCGTGGTCGCCGCATGTTGGGTTTGGGATGCGGACGTCGGGAGAATGCGACAGCCCTGCGTTTTGCGGGCCTGTTTACAGGCGCGTTCGCTTCGGCTATACTGTTTGACATGCGGCTGGGGCGAACGGTTCCTCCGGCGGTTTCGCGGAGACGGGATCGTCTTATGAAAAACATTGAACGTGCAGTCGAGTTGTTCGAGGGCGGCTATAATTGTTCGCAGGCTATCCTTGCCGCTTATGGCCCGTCGCTGGGGCTGACCGAGCGCGAGGCGCTGAAGGTTGCTGCGGGATTCGGCGGGGGTATGGGCTGCTCCGGGGGGCTTTGCGGGGCGATCAGCGGGGCGTTTATGGTGATCGGTCTCAAGTACGGCGCCGCTGACGCGGACAAGGCCGCGAAGGTGAAGACGTATGAGATGGTCGCCCGCGCGATGCGGATGTTCGAGAAGCAGGCCGGGTCGCTCAACTGCCGCGAACTGTTGGGGTTTGACATGAGCACGCCGGAGGGACGCCTGCGGGCGAGGGAACAAGGGGCCTTCGACGTCTGCACGCAGTTTGTCAGGGGCGCCGCCGAGATACTGGACGCCGTTATCCAGGACGAAGCGAAGGAGGAGTGAGCTGTGCCGAATTACCGGATCGCCCGGTTTGGTGAGATCGAGCAAATCGCCTGCCCTTGCGGGTTGACGCGGCGTGCGTTTGCCGATGGCGCTAATGCAGCCGCCACGGTGCACCTCGTGGAGATTTCACAGGATTCGCGGGTTCACTATCATAAGAAGCTCACGGAGATTTATCTTGTGCTCGAAGGCAGCGGGTATCTCGAACTGGACGGCGAGCGGGTCGCCGTCGAGCCGTTGAGCGTGGTGATGATCCAGCCGGGCTGCCGGCATCGGGCCGTGGGCCGCATGAAAATCGTAAACACGTCGATTCCGGCCTTTGATCCGGCGGATGAGTGGTTCGACTGATTATTGCGAAACGTTATTGGAGGATCGTGTGATGTTTAAGACGGTGCGTATATTTGCGGTCGTTGTTGCGGTTCTGGTGTGGGGAGGCGTGCCGCTTGCGGCCGACGAGTTGGTCCTGTTCGAGTTCGGCGGGGGCTTTGACGTCAAGACGGTCGAGGCGACCGACGCCGTAGCGGTCCTTTCGCCGAGCGGTGCGCTTCGGGTCAGGACGGGTCGTGAGAATACCTGGCCGGGCATTACGCTGAAGGCGCCGCAGGGCAAGTGGGACCTTGCGCGATGTGAGTACCTGAGTGTGGACATTCGCAATCTCGGCAGGGAAAGCGTGACTGTCAGTTGTCGGGTCGACAATCCCGGCGCCGACGGGAGCAGCAACTGCGTTACCGATTCTCTGACGTTGGCGGCGGGCGCCCGGGGCACGCTGATCGTTCGGCTGTATCCGACGCCGTGGGTGCTTTCCAGGCCGGTCGAGATCATCGGGATGCGCGGCTGGCCGAAGGCGTCGGACAAGCTCGATCCGGCCAACGTGACGCAACTTTTGTTCTTCGTGACGAAGCCGCGTACGGAGCATGTGTTCGAGATCGACAACATTAAGGCGGCGGGGCGGGTCAAGCATGTCGACGCCGACACGCTGTTTCCGATGATCGACGAATTCGGGCAGTTCGTTCATGACGACTGGCCGGGCAAGACGCACTCGCTTGCCGAACTGAAGGCCCACCAAGAAGCGGAGTTGAAGGACGTCGCCGCGCATCCGGGACCCGACGGGCGCAATCAGTACGGCGGCTGGGCGGCGGGCCCGCAACTGGAGGCGACGGGCTTCTTCCGCGTTGAAAAGCACGAGGGCAAGTGGTGGCTCGTCGATCCGGCCGGCCGGCTCTTCTGGTCGCACGGCATCGACTGTGTGCGTGCGGCAAACGATACACCTATCACCGATCGCGAGCATTACTTTCGCGATCTGCCGGCGGCCGACTCGGAGTTTGGGCCGTTCTATGGGCGCGGAAGCTGGGCGCCGCACGGCTATTACAACACGTACTCGCCGTACCGCACCTACTGTTTCAGTCGGGCGAATCTGCTCCGCAAGTACGGTTCGGGGTGGTCGGATGCGTTTGCCGCGATGACGCACCGGCGGCTGAAGAGCTGGGGCATGAACACGATCGCCAACTGGTCGGATGCGGGCATTTATCTGATGCGCAAGACGCCCTACACCGGCAACATCAGCTTCAGCGCCAAATCGATTGAGGGCTCGGAAGGTTATTGGGGGAAGTTCCCCGATCCGTTCGACGCGGGCTTTGGGAACAACCTGCGGGCATCGCTGGAGCGGGAGCGGGGCAGGTCGCTCAACGATCCGTGGTGCATCGGGTATTTTGTGCATAACGAGTTGGGCTGGGGCGACGAGGTGTCGCTGGCGGTCGGGGCGCTGCAGAGTCCGGCCGATCAGGCGGCCAAGAAGGCGTTTGTCGAGGACCTGAAGGTTAAGTATGGGGGCGTTGACATGCTTAATGCGGCTTGGGGAACGGCGCACGCGTCCTGGCAGGTGCTGCTCGACAGCCGTGAGGCACCGGATAAACAGAAGGCGGGTGAAGACCTGAAGGCGTTCTATACGCGGATCGCGGAGAAGTATTTTGAGGTCATTCGCGATGAGATCAAGCGGCAGGCGCCGAAGCAGTTGTACATGGGGTGCCGTTTTGCGTGGGTGAACGATCGTGCGGCGCGTGCGGCGGCGAAGTACTGCGATATCGTTTGCTACAACCGTTACGATTACAGCGTTGCCAATCACAAGTTGCCGGACGGCATCGATATGCCGATTATCGTCGGGGAGTTTCACTTTGGGGCGCTGGACCGCGGGATGTTCCACACCGGTTTGAAGAAGACGCTCAACCAGCAGGACCGCGCCGACAAGTATACCGCCTACGTGCAGGGGGCTCTGCGGAATCCGTATATCGTCGGGACGCACTGGTTCCAGTACAAGGACCAGGCCACCACCGGCCGGGGTGACGGCGAAAACTACCAGATCGGCTTCATAGACATTTGTGACAGGCCGCACCCGGAGATTGTCACCGCCGCACGCAAGATCGGCGATGCCATGTACGGGTATCGGTTAGAGCAATAACAGGCGTTTGACTCTGTTGCGCCAAAGCGCCGTGAAACCGGCGACTGCGGTTCAGCACGCTGCTGAGCAGCAGTATTAGTTCACCGGCCAGAACACGCGGTCGGCGCCGGGTTCGGCACGTCCCCATACGTGTTCAACATCCCGTGTTCCGCCGTCATCGTCGAAGTCACTGCCCACACTGTAGAGCACGAAATCGCCGTCTCGTATGTTGTACTTGAGCGGATCGGCGCTGTAGGGATCGGCCGGCAGGGCGGCGATATAGCCTGCATTTTTCAGTTGCTCCAGGTTCTCGGGCAAGGTGCCTTTGTCGCGCTGCCACCGCTTGGCCGCCAGGATCGTCAGTGTTGCCTCGTAAAGCGCCTTGCTCTGGTAACGCATTTCGCCGACCCGATTAATTCCAGGGATCATCGCCCTCAGAAGTGCATATCGCCACTTGCCGTCTGCTTCGAGAAGCGTGTCGATCTTTTCAATCGCTCCTTCACGCACATGGTAAGGACTCATCGCGACAATCTGCTCCATACGGTCGTAGAGCATGCTGCCCATCTTGAGGGTTCTGTCCCTGCCGGCATGAAGGCCCAAGCTGAGATATGCCAACTCGTCGCCGCCCCCGATGAACTCCTGGATCATTCCGTTGAATGCCTTCGGAGCTATGTGGCCGCCGCCGGGCCCGCCTTTGGTAAACGAATGCTGCACTGTGTCCTCGAACATCAGTCGCTCAGTATCCATTGCCGTGGTCGGAAAACCGTCAGTGCAAATTGCGGCGAGGTCGCGCTGGATGGCCGCCAATTGATCCGCCGAAAAGTCACTCTGTGCCGTAGTAACGATGATCTGTTCCAGACCCAGCCGCATGATCGCCTGCCCCACCAATTGCTCGATCAACGTTCCTTTTTCCTGATGCCAGTGCCGCCCTGCGCGCAGCAGTGTAAGGCATGTTTCAACGGCCTCGGCGGCCTTGTTTTCATACGCCTGCCGCTCGCTCCGCCAGACCCCGACGCGCGCCAGATTTCGGACGCTGCCGAGGTGCGGCAGCAGGACATTACGCAGCATCGGATGCCCCTCGGCGTCTCCCACGTCATATGGACGATAACAATAGGTCTTCCTGCTCGCCTCCAGGTAATGCTTCCATGCTTCCTCGTTGCGGTCAAGCCAAGTACTGACGGCCGCCTGTTCTTCGGGCTTCAGTCGGCCAAATGGCGTATAGGTGTGTCCTCCCGCTATCCCGCCTATAACTGTGGACAGTCTTCTATTGTCCGTCCGTTCCGGCGCTTCGTCCAGTCCATTACCGGGCGCGGCTTCGGGCAAATCGCGGGCTTTGTCCACCTCCTCGGGCTCTACATAAAGCGCAATTGCTTTTTCATAGTGCGGCCACGCGTTCTCTGCCGCAGCTGCCGCCGGTTGTGTCATCGTGTTCAGTCGCGCCAGGTAATCCACGCTCGGCGCAGGGCTGCCCATTAGAAACCAGACGGCGTACACCACCATACCTACGATGAGCGCGCACAACACAAAAAGGCTGCGCAGAAGCACCTTCTGCCACAGTGGGCGACAACGTTTCTTACCTCGCTTGATCAGTTTCGCCAGCATGTTCATATCTCCAAAACTCTCGATCAGTTCTCGTGCCGATTTCTCTCGAACCTGCTCGTTCTCCAGGCCCGCCAGTGCATCGACAAAGTGGCACCATAATTCCTCCCGGATATCCAGGCGCACCTTGCTGCCGCCGCCGGCCCGTTTGACGAGAGCGTCGATATAATCAATGAGGATCTGCGGCAGGCTTTCGTTTCTCTTTTCCATCTTGCGGTCCTTCCAGTTAAGGTCTTGCAACTGAATGGACACCTATGCCGGACTCAGGCCCGGGCCCACCATTCCGAACACCATGGCCACGCCTTGCTGCAGGGTGAGCCACTGCTCTTTTTGGCGGGCCAGTTCGTCCTTGCCCTGGCTGGTGATGGAATAGTAGCGGCGTTTGCGCTTGCTTTCGTTTTCGTCCCACTCGGCGGCGACCAGGCCCTTGGCTTCGAGGTTGTAGAGCAGCGGATAGAGCGTTCCGCGCCCCAGGGACAGGATATTGCCGCTCCGCTGTTCCACAGCGTCGCTGAGTTCGTAGCCGTACATGCGGCCGCGTGCGAGGATCTCCAGGACAACGACCGGCGCGACGCCTTTTAACAGTTCCCGTTCAAATTTCATTGTCGGCAGCCTCCTTGTAAGTGTGTTTTTTGCATGATAGTTCTCTGATACTGTGCTCCGGTCATTTTGCCCGAACGCCAGCAGACCTGGCAAATTAAGTGTCATCATGGTCACTAGTATTAACATATTATGCATCACAAGATATGTGAAGTCAAGCAGTGATTTCGATCATGGCAGGTATTTTGTTGTAAGTAGTTGTTTTTGTTGATCTTACGATTTATGTTTTATTGCTAAGCCATGACGCCGGGACATATGGAATTGAGCTGGCGATGCGTTCGTTGCCGGGGACGAGGCAATGATGGCCGCGCGTTGTCGGCACTTGTAGGTGCACAAGAAACCCCGCTTCTACATAAAAAACGGGGATTCCTGAGAATGGGCGGTACAGGACTTGAACCTGTGGCCTCCTGCTTGTAAGGGCTCGCATGGATCCATAACCCCTTATTTTACAGGTATTTACGTGCGTAGTTTTTGTCTATGCACAGGAAGTACATACAAAGTACACACACAGGCAACTGGGGGTACATACAGAACCCGAAGCTCTTTGACGCAGAATTGCCGCAGAGGACGCCCAGTCCAAGTCGTACAGCACAGACTCTGTTATAGTAGAGATCAAGAGTGGGCTGTATCGACGGCTGAGAAATTAATCATTGCTTCTGTAACGATATTTTGATAGATTGTACATACATTTAAATGAGAGTGGTGCCTTTTGGTAATTGAAGTATCAGGTTAAGATACTAAAATGTGAAAACATTTTCTGTATTAGAAATAAATACATAATACTCTTAGGAGGTATTGAAATGGAAAATGATGATCAGTATACTGAAGGTGTCTTAAAAAATGATGCAATGAAAGACGTGGATTATCGACGGCATAGCAATGTACTGGTTCTTTCAACTTCATTTATTTTCGTCGTCATGCTTTTCATTGCTGTCATCAATGAAGCATTAAGTGGACCTGCGTTAATTTCATCATTAACAATAGCATTAGCAACGGCTTGTGGCCCAGTTGCCCTTGTATCATTATTTCTTAAAGTTGGATTCGAGCCTGTTTTAGAAAGAGCAGCAACAAAAACATTTAAACAAAAATATCAGCAGATCATCCAGAGTAATAAGTCGAATTTAGAACAATTATATGACAGTTTAAAGAACCAAATTGTATGTTGCGAAAAACATTCTTCGGAATTACTAAAAGCAGCAAAAACGTTAAATACACTTAGAGATTTAGGTGTATATGAGGCGTTTAGTACTCGCAAGTCTGCTATACCAAGAATCATTGAATGGCTCCGAGATAGAAATAAAACGAGATTTATTTTTGTAGGCACTTCATTTCGTGGCCTTCTATGGGATAAAGAAGGTAATAAAGAAGTGCTAAAGTTAATCATTGAGCGTATCAATGAGGCAAACGTTGGCGAAGAAAGTAAAAACAAACCGTTATATATACGATTTATTTTTACTCATCCAGCTTTTGCTTATCTGCGACAGCAGGCTGAAGGACATGAAAGAGAACTGTCTGATACAGGTATTCGCGAGGAGATATTAAGTACAGTCCTCCAGTTGCGTTCAAAAGGAGTGCCTGAAGATTGGGTAAAATTCTTTAAAGGAACTCCTACAATGTTCGGGGTGATGACTGACAATGAAATGTTTATCAATCCATACCCCTACAAAAAGCAATCTTATACTTCATTTGGATTAATTATTCAGAGAAGAGAAGTTATGATGGGTTATCAACCCTTATATGAACAATTAAAGAAGTCGCACTTCGATGGTGTTTTAGATGATAAACATAACATTGTCGACTGGCATGATAACGATTTTGAAGATCTATGGAAAAAACCACTTGATGAAGTTTCGAAAGATAAGAGTTTAAATGACGATACTATGCCACAGTCTTTGCGGGACTTGTATGAGGAATTGACCAAGAACTCAAATAATACTGCCCAATAAATGTCGGGCAGTATTTCACGATTTATTAAGAGTCTACTGATCTAACTCCAACAGGGTTTTTTTCATCGCTTCCTCGGTCTTCCCTTACCCTTTGAGTGATCCCCGTTGGCCAGCACCTTGTCCAATTCGCTCCGGTTGCATAACGACGATCATGGGTACGCTAGGTCAAGAACAGACGTGTGTTGTGCTTCTTTTCTTCCTTGCTGTGACAACTGGCCACTCATAAAATTCTGTCATGGAAACTACTGAACTTTCCGCCACAAAGACCCGAAAGTGGATTCCTCCACGGAGGATTTGCTGGACCGTTTTTGGCATTTCCCTCGTCGTTGGCATCATAGGATTCATCCTCTAACAGGCACCCGGATGAGGCAATCCCCTTCGTACTCTTGGAGAGTACCTGTCCTTGTCGCTCTTGGTTCCTGTCCTGATGATCGTACTCATCGGCTTTGTCTGGCGTCAAGCATAATTCCCTATCAGCGACAATTATTCCTTCCCTTTCATGACAAGGGTATCTCCGGGTGTGCCCCCCATGGGGGGCAGGTTGTGGATATTACGAATCCGTTGATTTTCTCTGTTTCGCCTGTTCGG
>JACZKQ010000017.1 GCA_014859965.1 Phycisphaerae bacterium | reverse complement strand
GGTTTTACCCCATCCATCGGTCGCCAAACTGTTCCGGGTTACGATCCATAGAACAAAGGACCTTGATTCCAGTGCTATTCGAAGCTATAATAATGTATGTTGGCGCGTACAGATTAAGGGCATGGCTGGTCTATTTTTTCTTACCGCCGCTTAAGGCAACCTGCCGTACAAAACGAATTGGACAGGAGGGAAGAAACATGAAGTTGTTCAACATCAGCGTGGTGTCTTTGGCGGTGGCGATCACGTCTTCCATCGCATTAGGCGGCACATATAACGGGGGCAGCGGTTTGGAGGCCGCGGACCCATATAGAATCAGCACGGTGGCCGACTGGCAGGAACTGATGAACACCCCTGCTGACTGGGGCAGCTACTTCATCCTTACGGACGACATCAATTTTCAGCACGCCTCCCTCATTCCGGTCGGCTCTAACTTCCAGCGTTTCACGGGCAACTTCGATGGAAATGCTCATGTTCTCCGTAACTGGGTCATAAATCAGCCGGAGAGCGACTACATTGGCCTGTTCGGTCACGTAGGGTTCGGCGGGTACATCCGGCGTATTGGTCTTGAGGCCTTCAGCATCACAGGGAAATCCTATGTCGGCGGGTTGGCGGGGGCCAATGGCGGCATGGTGAGCAGTAGTTACTCGATGGGCAGCGTCAGCGGCAGTTGGAATTATGTGGGCGGTTTAACCGGGTACAATTTTGGCACTGTGAACAGTTGCTACGCATCGGGCAGCGTCAGCGGCCTTTTTGATGTTGGCGGGTTGGCGGGGGCTAATAAGGCCGGCACAGTGAGCAGGTGTTACGCAAAGGGCAGCGTCAGCGGCGCCGTTGGCGTCGGCGGGTTGGCGGGGTCTAATGGTGGCACGGTGAGCAACAGTTTCTGGGATACCGAGACCAGTGCCCGGACATCCAGCGCAGGCGGGTGGGGGCTATCATCAGCGGATATGAAAGAATCCTTTTTCTATAGCGGAAACGGCTGGGGAGGAGACGACTGGACGTTGGATGCGGGGAACGACTACCCGCATCTGGCCTGGGAACGGGTTGAGGGAGCGCCGATTGCCGATCCGGTCATTGGCCTGTCAGGTCTAGGAACGCCCGAAGAGCCCTGGATTATTGAGTCCAAGGATGACTTACTGCTTGTGTTTTCGGGTACATTCTTTTGGAACAAACATTATCGCCTGGGCGCCGAGGTCGATCTTTCCGGGACAGTGTACGCTCGTGCATTGATGGGTTATGACAAAGATAATCCATTTACGGGTTCTTTTGACGGCAACGGCCATATCATTCAAAATTTGACGATTGAAGGGGTTGCCTGTCTCGGTCTTTTTGGATATGTGGGCCAGAACGCCCTGATAACCAGTACGGGCCTGGAAAACGCGTCGATTGCGGGCACCGGCAATTATGTCGGCGGGCTGGTGGGATATAACGATCGTGGAACGGTGACCGCGTGTTATACAGTAGGACATTTCAGCGGGAAGGGTTCTGTCGGCGGGTTGGTGGGGGGTAATTACTACGGCGCCATGACCACTTGTTACGCGACGGGCAACGTGAGCGGCAGTTCTTCTGTTGGAGGATTGGTGGGAAGCAATTATTATGGCACGATGAGCAGTTGCTATATGACGGGCAGCGTGAGCGGGAGTTCTTCTGTCGGCGGCTTGGTGGGTAGTAACACGTATCATGTGATGAACTGTTACGCGACGAGCACCGTTAGCGGTAGTTCTTCCGTTGGTGGGCTGGTGGGGTCGAATAATGGAACGGTGAGTGATTGTTACGCGACGGGCAGCGTGGTTTGCAGCGGCGATAATGCCGGCGGCTTGGCCGGGTCGAATCACGGCGCAGTGAGCGGTTGTTACGCGACAGGACATATCAGTGGCAAACAGTACGTCGGCGGCTTGGCGGGGGCGAACGATAACGCGGTGAGTAATTGTTACGCGACAGGCGATGTCACCGGCAGCAGCCATACTGTCGGGGGATTAGTGGGGTTGAATGATGACGTCGTGAGCAATTGTCACGCGACGGGCAGCGTGATCGGCGGCAGTTCTGTCGGCGGTTTGACGGGGTTTAACGGTTATTACGGCAGCGTGATCAGTTGTTACTCACTGGGCAATGTCAGCGGCAGTCTTTATGTTGGCGGACTGGTGGGTTACAATCGTAGAGGAACGGTGACCCTTTGTTACGCTACGGCGGAAGTCGGCGGCGAGTCTACTGTCGGCGGGTTGGTGGGGTACAATGATTATCGTGGTACGGTGAGCAGTTGTTACGCGACGGGAAATATCAGTGGTATGTCTTCCGTCGGCGGGTTAGTGGGGGACAATGGCGAAAATAGCGTTGTGAGGAGTTGTTACGCAGCGGGCAGCGCCACCGCCAGTGGTTTTCGTGTGGGCGGGTTAGTAGGGCGTAATGGAAAAAATGCCATTGTGAGCGATTCTTACGCAGGGGGCAGCGTCATCGGCGATTATAATGTCGGCGGGTTGGTAGGGTCTAACGGTGCTGGTACGGTGAGCAGTTGTTATGCGACGGGCAGCGTCAGCGGGGGTTCTTACGTCGGCGGGCTGGTAGGGTCTAACCATAGTGGTACGGTGAGCAGTTGTTATGCGACGGGCAGCGTCAGCGGCGATTCTTACGTCGGCGGGCTGGTGGGGACTAATCCCGGCACGGTAAGCAGTAGCTTCTGGGACACTGAGACCAGCGGTGTTGCCGTCAGCGCCGGCGGCACAGGCAAGGCCACAGCAGAGATGATGCTTTGGAGCACATATAACGAGGCCGGTTGGGATTTTGGGCATACCTGGAAAATTAAAGGGGGCCGCGATTATCCGCGCTTGGCGTGGGAGCCATTTTGTTCATACAGTGGGGGGGCGGGTTCGGAATCTGACCCGTACAGAATCTGTGCCGTACCCGATTGGCAGGAATTTATGGACACGCGGGTTGACTGGGGCAAGTGCTTCATCCTTATGGCTGATCTTGATTTTCAGGGCGCGTCCCTTGTTCCGGTGGGCTGTGACTCGCACCGTTTTTCAGGCGACTTTGACGGGAACGGTCATATACTCCGCAACGGGTGCATAGATCAGCCGGAGAGCGACTATGTCGGTTTGTTCGGTTATGTCAGATCCGGGGGGCAGATCCGGCATCTTGGTATGGAGTCCTTCAGCATCACGGGGAAGACTTATGTCGGCGGGTTGGTGGGATGGAATTATGGCACGGTGGTCAGTTGTTACGTGACGGGCAATGTCAGCGGCGCTTACCGTGTCGGAGGGTTGATCGGGTATAGTTTTTCTGGAACAGTGAGCAGTTGCTATGCGTCATGCAGCGTCGTCGGCAGTGGTAATTATGTCGGTGGGCTGATGGGACATAATCATGGCAGGGTGAGCAGTTGCCATGCGACAGGCAGCGTCATCGGCAGTGGTAGTGTCGGCGGGTTGGTGGGGGCGAACTCTGACACGGTGAACGGTTGCTATGCGAGGGGGAGCGTCCGCGGCAGTGGATATTCTGTGGGCGGACTGGTGGGGCGAAATAATGGCACGGTGCACGGTTGTCATGCAACGGGGGAGGTCACCGGCAGTGATTGGTCTGGCGGATTGGCGGGAGGGAGTCACGGCGGCGTGGTAAGCAGTTGTTACGCGACGGGTAACGTCAGCGGGGGTTTTTATGTTGGCGGGTTGCTGGGGTGTAATGCGGAGGCTGTGGCAAGGAACTGTTATGCAACGGGCACTGTCGTCGGTAGTGGCGATGACGTCGGCGGGCTGGTGGGGCGGAATTGGCAGAACAGCACGGTGATCCATTGCTATGCAACCGGCGTGGTCAGCGGCACGGGTGCTGTCGGCGGATTAGTGGGGCAGCTTTCTCAGGGTTCTGTGAGCGGCAGTTTCTGGGATACTCAGACCAGCGGCCTTGACACAGGCGGAGGCGGCGAGGGCAAGACCACAGCCCAGATGCAGGACATCAATACCTATCTGGACGCCGGGTGGGATTTCGCGACGGTCTGGTCGATCTGCGACGGCACGAACTACCCGCGCCTCACGTGGCAGATCCCGCCCGCAGACTGGCTGTGCCCGGACGGCGTCGGCATGGAGGACCTGGCGCATCTAACGGCCCGGTGGCTGAATGACAACTGCGACGCAGCGGAGGACTGCCAAGGCGCGGATTTGAACATGTCAGGCAACGTGGACATGACGGACCTTGCGGCATTTGCACAGCAGTGGGCGGAGGGCTTGTAACCCGGGCACGCATAACTTAAAGAACCGGCGGGCCTCATTATTTATAGATGTTTAGGGGCGTCATTAAAAGACGGCACTATGAGCTTTGCTCACCCTTGCGTCCGAATTGTTTATCCTGTGCATCCCTGTGAATAATTCCTGGTACCGGTCTTGATCTGCGCCAATCTGCGTAATCTGCGGATCGCCTAACACCCTCTACAGCTAACCCGAATTGTTTACTCCTCTTTTCACCTCACCAGAATCATGCAAATCCATGTCATCCCCCCCCCATTTTTCCTACTCCACTTCTCCACTACTCCGATCCTCCACTTCTTCCTCTCACGCGTACCTTTTCGCGCTGTTTCTTGCTGTTTCTGTCATTTTCCACCCCCCTTTTCGCCCCAAATCTGCCCCAAATCTGCAATTTACATCACTTTTCAAGCTGCTTTAAGCCGCTTTTGCGCGTTTTTGCGCGTTATATGTCGCCGCGCACCCGGAAATAACCCAATAACAACCCAATTTCACCCCCGCCCAAAAACCACTTTTTTCCAAGAAATACCCGCCCAGAATTTGACAAAAGCAAAACCTGTGGTATAATATAACATCAGAAAACCGAAAGAGGAGCCCAAAAATGACACGAAACAGCAAGCAAAACACAAAAACCGCACCAAATCCGCCCCGGCCGAAAACCTCTGCTCTCCCCCGCCCCCAGCTTGCCCCGTGACGAAACGCCATTTTGGAAAAACAAACCCAATCTCAGCAACCACCAAAAATACTAAGTCGCTGTCAATAAAAGACTTATAAAAACAGACAAAGGAAATGCAAAGAGACAAAGCCAAAAAGCAAACCCAATCAAACCCAATCACCCCCGGCCGTAGAGCAGGTGTTTCACCGCAAGAATCGGGTGCTTCTTCAGCATCCGCGGCCCGGCATACCGCATAACCAGACGCACTTTGTCCCGCATAGCGGGCTTATAGCAGTGCATCTCACATTTCGAGCACGGCCCCTTTTCTGCACCAAAAGGACATTTTTCAAGCCGCGCAAGGGCATAATCCAGCATTTCGCGGCAATTTCCGCACAAAACCCCCGTCGATCCGTGATTTCCCGAGCAAAAGATGCCCACCATCGCGGCAATCGTCCGCTTCTCGCGACCCATCCTGTCCCGTTCATAAGTCATTTAGCACCAAAGGCATACACGAATCCATCATCACATCCGACCACCACCAGCCCCGCCGCAACCGCCGGCGAAGAAATAATCGGCTGCCCCAGATCCAAAGACCAAACCAAACCCCCATCCGCAAGCCGAACCATGTAAAAACGCCCATCCTCGCACCCAAAAACGGCCTTTTCGCCGCAAATAACCGGCGAACTGTCCACATCCCCGCCCGCCGAAAAAGTCCAAACCGCCTCGCCACCTCTTGAAATACAGTGCAAACGGTCGTCCCTGGCCCCGGCAATAACGACCTTTTCGGTCAACGCCGGCGAACTGAAAAAAGCGTCCTCGCTTCCAGTATACTCCCACGCGACCTCCCGCGACGCTAAGTCACCGCACAGCAAGATGTTATCGTAATTGCCCAAATACACCTTCCCGTCATCCACGGCCGCCGATCCGGCGATATAAGAACCCGTCTCAATCTGCCCAAGCCGAGTCCCATCGGCCAGCGAAACCTCATGAATCAGCGCATCGCAGCCGCCGAAGAAGACTTTTCCGTCATAAACAGCCGGCGCGCCGTTGATAAAGTTGTCGCTCTTGTAAGTCCAGACGACGTTCCCGTCGGTCGCGTCGAAGCAGTAGAGTCTATAATCATGGCTTCCCACGACAATCCACGTCGTCTTTCCGTCCGGCGACTTTGTCCAGTTGGCCGAACCGGTAATTTCCGTACCGGTCTCGTACTTCCACTTCAGAACGCCGGTTTTGGCGTCGAGAGCGTAGAAAAAGCTGTCTCGCGAGCCCACGTAGACGATTCCGTCGATCACCAGCGGCGGGGCTTCGACAGCATCCTTTGTCTTATATGACCAGACCTTCTTGCCGGTGGCGGCATCGATGGCGTAGATATGGGCGTCGTCGGAACCGATGAAAACGAGCCCGTCGGCGATCACCGCCGACGATCTGACGGCGTCTTGCGTCTTGAACTTCCACTTGACCTTCAGCGCGTCCGGCAATTCGCCCTCTGCGACGCCGCGCAGGGCCTGGTCGCCGCGGAAGATCGGCCAACTCTTGCCGCCGATCACCGCGGGCGGTCCGCTCTGCTCGTCCGGAGTCGGGTTTTCGTTTTTGCGACAGCCCGCCGTTGTGATCATTGCGGCCATAAGTGCTGCCGCGACTACTGTTTGCATCGATACTTTCATACGCCAACGCTCCCGAAACCTGCTAACTTGATAATGTGCATTTAATCAACTATACTCAATTCACCCGAAATCGGACAACGTTTTTTGCAGGAGAAGGGTCATGAACAGGCGTCAATTCCTCCAGACCTTAGGTGCAGGGCTTGCGGCCGCGACGGTTGCGGGGCGGTTTGGCGATGCGGCTGCGCCAAAGAAACCGAACATCGTATACATCCTCGCCGACGACCTCGGCTATGCCGATCTGGGCTGTTACGGGCAGACGAAGATTAAGACGCCCCACATCGACCGCCTTGCCGCCGAAGGCATGAAGTTCACGCAGCACTACAGCGGCAGCCCCGTCTGCGCTCCCTGCCGCTGCACGCTGATGACCGGACTGCACACCGGTCATGCGCAGGTGCGCAACAATGTACAGGTCGGCGGCGACGCGGGGTGGGTGCTCGGCGCTACCGTTACCGGACAGTGGCCGCTGGAAGAAGGGACGCAGACGGTGGCCCGCATTCTTCAGGAGGCCGGTTACGCCACGGGGGCGTTCGGCAAGTGGGGACTTGGCATTGTCGACTCGACCGGCGATCCGCAGAAGCAGGGCTTCGACCATTTTTACGGCTACATCTGCCAGCGGCAGGCGCATACGTTTTATCCTAATCACCTGTGGCGCGACGGTAAGATCGAACGGATCGCCGAAAATGAATTCGGGCGCGAGGCCGTGTATTCGCACGACCTTATCGCGGCCGAGGCACTGAAGTTCATTCGCAAGTACAAGGACCGGCCGTTCTTCTGCTATGTGCCGTTTACTATTCCGCACGTTGCACTCCAGGCGCCCGAGGATTCGGTGGCCGAATACAAGGGGCTGTGGCCGGACCCGCCTTATGACGGCGGCCGGGGTTATGTCGCGCATCCGACGCCGCGGGCGGCTTATGCGGCGATGGTTTCTCGCATGGATCGTTCGGTGGGTGAGATCGCCGCGTTGCTCAAGGAACTCGGGCTCGAAGAGAACACGCTGGTTATCTTCACCAGCGACAACGGCCCGACAAACGCCGGCGGTGCCGACTCGGGCTTCTTCGAGAACGCCGGGCCGCTCCGCGGGTTGAAGGGGTCCGTCTACGAAGGCGGCATCCGCGTGCCTTATATCGCGCGCTGGCCGGGCAAGATCAAGCAGGCAACCACCAATGATCATGTCAGCGCGTGCTGGGACTTTTTGCCGACGTGCACCGATCTTGCGGGATTGCCGACACCGAGCGACATCGACGGCGTGTCCATGCTGCCGACGCTTCTTGGTCTTCAGGACAAACAGAAGCGGCACGATTATCTCTACTGGGAGCTGAACGGTCAGCAGGCGATTCGCATGGGGGAATGGAAGGCCGTGCGGATCAAGATGGGGAAGATCGAACTGTACAATCTGGCGGAGGATATTGCCGAGAAGAACAATGTGGCCGACAAGCACCCCGATATCGTTCTTCGCATGGGGAAGATGTTCGAGACGGTGCGGACGGAGTCGGAGGTGTTTCCGCTGATGCCCGGCCGACAGAAGATCACGCTTTCGACATTCAAGGCGATTCCGAAGGACGACTGGAAGGTCGTACGCGTCGACAGCGAATCGCTGTCTAACGGCAAACTGGCCGCCTGCGCCATCGATGGGGACATCAGCACGTGGTGGCATACCGAATGGCAGGACGCCAAACCCGCCCATCCGCACGAGATTGTCGTCGATATGGGAAGGTCCTACCGTCTCGAAGGATTCCGTTACCTGCCGCGCACCGACAGCGGCACCAACGGTATGATCAAGGAGTATGCGTTTTATGTCGCCGATGATGCCGACCGCTTTGGTGAACCGGTCGCCAAAGGCCGGTTTACGGGAAGCGCCAAGACCGAACGTGAAGTGGCGTTTGCCCCCACGGCGGGGAGGTATTTTAAGCTTCGGGCCCTGTCCGCCCTTGGCGGCGAACCCTACACAAGCGTCGCCGAACTCGGCGTGGTGGGTGAAGGGTGATTGGTGAGTGGATGGCTAACTGGAGAAGCGATTTGGGGCAGGAACCTTTAATTGACATGCTGTTGTTGCCGCAGTATTTCCTTATAGCATCTTTCAATAAAATCGTTAAGTTCACCAGAGCATTCTTCTAGCCAACAATCATCCAATCTCATATTACAGGCATCCCCTATATCAGCGATCAAATGATTTGGCTCCAGTCCATCCCACACTCCAATAGTCAAGTCAGTGACTATGTGATCTGTCGGCATTAATCGATCCACTGGCACAGAGGCCCAATTCTCAATCGTTTTTAGTATGACCAATACGATAGATTGCTCGTATGTCGGAAAGTATTCTTGGGCAAACTCTGCCACACTGCGTGACTTCCTATTCTCGATTTTCTTAAGGTATTGTGCTTTGCCTGTTGCAGACCTCATGATGTGCCGATAGATATGGGGTCCCATCATCACAGGGAGACTTACAGTTAAAAGCACCGTCAGCCATTGCACCGTGAAATAAACAGATGTGGCAAAGAGAAGCAACCACGTGATTGCAACATATAATGGCAAATTCTCTCTTACCATATTCATTCCGACGTTCAATACCCCGACGCTAATCGCATACCAAACGCGCTTTCACAGAATAAAAGACAACGCATTAAGCTGACCTGCCGTTTTGATCCATGCTCTGACACCTCAAGAGCCTGCTCTTTATCGTGGATATCGTCGGCAGTTGCACCTTCCCAGAGCCCAGCCCAAACACGGCTCATGACACGATCACCTCAGAATACGATAGCCAAAAACCGTATTTTTTGCAACCGAAATTCTTCCGTGCTTCTCCTTGGGACCTCCGTAAGGAATGCCTTTTCGGCGGAAAACAGGAGAACTTAGAGCCGTATAAGTAGTGGGTGACGCCCCACGAAGAATTCTTTGCCTCCAATCCCTGTCGATTCTTCCCCCTTGCCCAACGCTGAGGTTCCTGCGATAATGCCTGCAAACGGTTTGTGGTTTTCAGACGACCATTTCAGGACGGTATCATGAAAGACTCAGAATTCAAGCTGCTCGAACCCATTGCAGATCTCATTAACAACCGGTTCGATGAACTGCACACGGCAGGCGCATTCGATGAAGTGCTTCTCAAGATAAAGGCAGCCTTTCCGCAGCTTCCTGACACGTTTTCCATCAGCCTCGATATCCACATGAATGTGTTCGATAAGAAACGGGAGAACGGAATATACCTGCTCAACACAGGGATCAACTGTCAGAAGGGAAGTGAACCTTATCGCCATTATGCCGATACTGCCCCGCAGAAGTATTTGGTCGATGGGGAAATGTGCAACATACTCGATAACTACTGTCCTCACTGCTGGGGAGAATGGGATTTCAAATTCGAGAGCCCCAAGTGCCCTGAGTGTGAATACGAATTGGGAGAACAGGTCAAATACCTTCTCGACAACGATACCTGTCCCTACTGCGGCGAAGGTAAGATCACGATGGATAAGCCGATCTGTGACAGGTGCGGTTTCAAGGTGGATGAGAAGAAGGTGGTCTGGGGATGAGTATGGACAAAGAAGTGTTTCCAGCCGTCAACTCTGAGCAGGCAGACATGATCGTGCAACGGGTAAAACAAGCACTCGGACCTCATATCGCAGGCATGCTAACCCAATATCCTCTGAACATAGATTTTCTTGTGCGATTCATGCGTATCGCCCAATTGTGCCAAGCGAGGAGAGAGGAAAAAGGACTCAGCGTCAAAGACATTGCTTCACAACTGAAGGTTCCGCAGTACCGCCTGAAGGACATCGAAAAGAACAGCATCGGGAGCATTAAGCCTTAATATGCTCAACAGGTACGTTAAGTTTCTGGGGTTAGGGGAAGAATTTCAGAAATGGCTGGAGGGGAACAGGGATGTTTATGAGGGGCTGGGGGAGCAGGGGTAGGGCTGCCGCTCGGGTTTGCACGGAGCGTTCATAACACATCAGTTTTGCCTGGACCTTGCGTCAGCAGGATTTGAAGATGTCCGCGGCGAACTGCCAGCCGATGAAGGCTGCCCATGCTGCGCCGATGAGGGTCATGATGAGGGCGAGCAGTTTCTGTTTGTCATGGACCAGGCCGAGCACGCCGCCGATGAGCACGGCCAGCGGGGCGACGAACGCTACGTACAACCCTCCAAGGGTTGTCATGGGACTGCCTCACCCCGGATTGAGGACAAGAAGCAACAGGGCCACTGCGATGCCGGAGGCGAGGAACTTTGCGGCGATTGTGCCGTAACGCATTTGGAATTCCTTTCGGTCGGTACATTATTGTACGAGACTGTGCTTATTGTACCACAGTCAGGGGCGGCATTCAACCCTACGGCAAAACGCATTCTCCTCATCAACCCGCTGCGCAGGGCGACGCCGGGAGGACCGAGCAAAACCGGTCGGGGCCCCAGAGGCCAAAATCCCCCCCCCGGCGAACAGATGCTCCTGATTTTGGCCTCTGCCCAACCGGTTTTGCTCTCCATTGTCGCCGCATCCGGAGAATGCGCCCTCCCTGCGGCGTT
>JACZKQ010000149.1 GCA_014859965.1 Phycisphaerae bacterium | reverse complement strand
ACCCACCAGTATAAACACAACTTTACTTCATTATCAGTCTCTTTTTGAATTTCAATTTTTCCAATCCCACCTTTTGGATGCCTAAATAGCAAATCCCATGAAGGAAATTGATGATAATATTTTTGAACTCTTAAATTATATCTATCTGCAAATCCTATTATTCCTTGACTGATTTTATTAAAAAATACTTCAAGTTGTGGGTATTCATTCTTTTTCCAATTAAAATCTCCGTTTGGCATATATATCTCCTAAAATACTAAACAGGTCTATCACCTTCAGCTTAATTAAAGGTGTCCGGTACATTTTTTAGCCTTCCTTTGGCTGCTTCGCGTCAGCTCGTCGCCGAGGTTAACTAAGGTACCAGGTACCTTTTTCGGCCTCGTAACGTGGGTAGTTACTTCTGCTTCATGAAGTCATTTTGTGAACTCAGTATCGACTACCCTTCCGGTTTTCACATCAACATAGAAATTCACGCAATTCCAATTCGAAGCTACAACGATCCCGGAAATACTGCTTTCCCTCACCCCAGTGAAGCGATTGGCTGGGTCCAATCCTGTTTTCGGAGAGTGCTCTATCTGCCAGAGAATCTCTCCGTCTTCTGAAACGGCAAAGAGGTTCTCCGGCATTGACTGCTTGGCAGGAACATCCAACACAATCAACAAGTTACCGCACGTCTCCAATATCGTTCCGATCGGATAGCAAAAAGTGACATATGTGTCATCTTGAATGATCAGAGTGTTGCCGTCTTTCCCCCAATCCTTTGTACCTTTTGCGATAACTTCCTTGCTCTTGTCCTTCGCGTAACATGGCGGTGAAGAACGGCCAACGACGTATTTTGCCGTAATCTCCCCGTCCTCTTTCGAAACGAAATAGCTGTTTTCAACCGTCGTTTGGTCCAAAGGAACGTCCAAGTCCACTTGGATGTACGTAAGGCAAGAACTTCCATTGATGCCTTTGATTGGAAAACCGAAATGGACTTCTCTTCCTATTTCCATAATCAATATATTATTCTTCTTGCTCCAGTTCATTTGACAGCTCCGAATGAAATCGTCATCGCTTCAAAACAATAGAGCTTAATTAAAGGGACCGCTACTCATTTTGTAGGGTTAACTAAGAGCGAAATAAAGGTACCTGTCACCCTTATTGGCGTCGACTAGCCAACGATAGTTCCTCTTGCTTTAATAGTTTCACCGTCATCACCAAGAAGAACAAATTCACTTCCTACATATAGCATATCCTCCGGCCCATCAGAGAAAATGCTCACCGTTACTGCAAATCGTTTTTGATCCGGATCAGAGTCAGGAGAAAATTGAACATAAAGATGCCACAGAAGACCGTCATCGATTGGCTTGTCTGCAAACCTTACTACTGACCAATACGAATCTCGTCCACTCTTCAGTAAAGCTGGAATATGATGAGTCAATGCTTCAATTTCAGCCTTAGCTTGCTTTGTGTTTTGCTCAACCACCTTCAAACCTCACAAACTCAATTGCATTTGGGCTTAATTAAAGACGGTCTATGTCAAGCGCGATCCCAAAAAAATGTTAATAAGCTGCCTTCACGGAAGGACATTTTAGTGTATGTCTCCTTAGGTTAACTAAGTACCGTTTTCGGCCTCCCTCTTGGTCTTGACGTCGATTCGAGCCAAATAAAGGTACGTGGTACCTTTAGTTCAGCTGGTGAATCGTCTGCCCAAAGCAAACCAACTTACTAAGCCTATCACCAGAAATGTCAGCAGGGGCAAAAGCCGTTCATACATTATTTCTCCCCATACAAATGCAAGTACCGTCTCCGCGAACAATGCAAGTGGCGTCAGTAAAGGAGAAAGCAGAAAGGAAGCCAATTCATTAAGTGGGCTGGGCGGAGAACCTTCAGGAGGCGTACCTTTTTGCCAGTCTATGAAAAAAGCAGGAACGCGTGAAGCATAACACGCTATTATGTATGATAACAGCAATTTCTGAAATAGCATTTTGGTTTTTGCATTCATTCGCAGAGCTTAATTAAAGGTGTCCGGTACATTTTTTTGCCTTCCTTTGGCTGCTTCGCGTCAGCTCGTCGCCGCGCGCGTCGAATGTTAATTAACGGCTCCTGGCCTCTATTCCCATAGATCGCCGCCGCCGCACCTCGTCAAGCATAACTAAAGGGCATATCGCATTTCCACATAACGCCCTTATCAGCAATAACGTACATACCCACCAACACTCAGCCTTCCGCATGGACGGCCCGTCTACCGCCCATCACATAAACGACCGGCCCAATCCTCCCAACACCTGCCGACCCCCTCCACTCTTCCCTTCATTACCCTCACGTTCTTCATGGTGCAGAATCCGGATCACCTGCCCCTCTCTGCTAACCACTTCAACCGAACCGCCGCCATCGGCAAACACGCACTCACCTGGAAAAAGGAAACAGTGACTGAAAAACCAGGCTGCAAAATCGAAATGTCCTCTCTCGTCCATTCATATCCGCTATGCTAACGACCCCCCGCAAAAACCGCAAGGCTGTTTCCGACAATTTCACCCTCCATATCGCGCAAGAGGCATGTCCAGCAAATGTGACATATGAAGTGTCCAGTAATCGCTTATGTAAGCCGCCCCGACTGTGACCGACTATTGCACGTCCGCTCGGGTTAACGGCTATTCCGGATATTTCCCACCTGTCGTTTTCACCTCAAAACGCGCGTTTTTTCGTGCTGTTTTTGACGTTTTTGCCTTGTTTGGGTACGCTTCAGCGCAGCTTTTTTCATATTTTTGCGACTTTTGCCACGTTTCGAACCCACTTTTTGACACTTTTATACCCCACTGAACAATTATGAAACCTCCACATAAGCCCTGTCGCCTCAGCAAAAAAGTTGAAAAAAATCCGCCAAAAAATTTGACAGTCACAAAATCTGTGGTATATTGTACTAACTGAGAAAACATGAACGGAGGACGTAGGGATGAAAAACACCAGTAGCAAGGACCTTCCAAAATCCGCACGAATGCGTCAAAACGCGCCCGATTTCGAGCGATTTTGCGCGTTTTCATGCGTAATTTCGCTGTTTCTGTTGATTTCAACCGCCTCTTTCGCCTGGAATCGTGCACTTCCGCAAGAGGTCGGCCTAAACCCCGCAAAACTCGAGCAAAGTCGCGATTACGCCCTCACAGGCGGCGGTTCGGGCTACATAATCCGCCAAAACAAGCTGATAATGGCCTGGGGCGACGAAAAACAGCGTTACGACCTCAAATCCACCACCAAATCCATCGGCGTAACCGCCCTCGGCCTAGCCCTCATGGACGGCCGAATCGCCCTCGACGACAAAGCCTCTAAGTACCACCCAACACTGGGCTTACCGCCGGAAAGCAACGCCCAGACCGGCTGGATCGAAGAGATCACAATCCGCCACCTCGCCACCCAGACGGCCGGCTTCGAAAAACCCGGCGGATACGGCAAAATCCTCTTTAAACCCGGCACAAAATGGCTCTACAGCGACGCCGGCCCAAACTGGCTCGCCGAATGCCTCACCCTGATTTACAAACGCGACCTGAACGACCTCATGTTTGATCGCATTTTCACGCCTCTCGGCATCAAAAACGCCGATTTGGTATGGCGAAAGAACCAATACCGCCCGGCACAGATCGACGGCGTCATGCGCCGCGAGTTCGGCGCCGGTTTCAGCGCAAATGTCGACGCCATGGCCCGAATCGGCCAACTTTACCTGCAAAAAGGCCGCTGGGAGGGCAAACAGCTCATTCCCGAAGCCTTCGTCGACATGGCCGGGGCCGCCGTTCCCGGCGTCGCAGGCCTGCCGACCGCCGACGAATCGAGCACAATGGACATCGCCTCCAACCACTACGGCCTGCTCTGGTGGAACAACGCCGACGGCTCCATAAAGCACGTTCCCACAGACACTTACTGGTCTTGGGGCCTCTACGACAGCCTCATCGTCGTCATGCCCAGCCTCGACATGGTCGTCGCACGGGCGGGCAAGTCATGGAAACGCACCGAAGGCGCACCGCATTACGCGGTCCTCGAACCGTTCCTCCAGCCCATCGCCGCGGCCGTAATCGACCAAACCGGCGCTCCATATCCGCCGAGCGCCCTGATTAAATCCATCACCTGGGCGCCCGAGGAAACGATCATCCGCAAAGCCCCCGGCAGCGATAACTGGCCGATCACGTGGGCCGACGACGACGCTCTCTACACCGCCTACGGCGACGGCTGGGGCTTCGAGCCGAAGGTTGACAAGAAGCTCAGCCTCGGCCTGTGCCGCATAACCGGCGGGCCGGAATCCTTCACCGGCGTCAACATCCGCTCCGAAACCGGCGAGCAGATCGGCGACGGCGCACGAGGCAAAAAAGCAAGCGGCATGCTATGTGTCGACGGCGTTCTCTATATGTTCGTCCGCAACGCACAGAACTCGCAATTAGCCTGGTCAGCCGACCACGGCAAGACGTGGCAATGGAGCGGCTGGCGATTCACCGACGGCTTCGGCTGCCCTACGTTTTTGAATTACGGCAAGGACTACGGAGGCGCACGCGATGCGTATGTATACATCTATTCTTTCGACAGTAACAGTGCCTACGAACCGGCGGACACTATGAATCTCGCCCGTGTCGCCAAAGACAGGATCAAAGAGCGCGATGCGTACGAGTTCTTTGTCCGCGTTGGCGACAACGGCGAGCCTGTCTGGAGTCGGGATGTTCGGCGGCGCGGCGCTGTATTCACGCACAAGGGGAACTGCTATCGATCATCGGTGTGTTACAACGCCCCGCTGAAACGCTACCTCTGGTGGCAGGTCCTTCCCACGAATCCTGACTTCACCGCCGGCCGGCCCGACACGCGGTTCGAGGGCGGCTTTGCAATCTACGATGCACCCGAGCCCTGGGGCCCGTGGACCACCGCCTTCTTCACGGAAAAATGGGACACCGGCCCCGGCGAATCCGGCGCAATCCCAACCAAGTGGATTTCCCCCGACGGCGGGACCTTCCACCTCGTCTTCTCAGGAGAAGATGCCTTCTCCCTCCGAAAAGCGACCATAGAACTGAAGAGTCCGTGATCGGCCTGCGTCGCACGAGAGTCAGGGCAAACGCATTCTCCTGACAACTCGCTGGGCAGTCAGCGCGTCAGGGCCGAGCAAAACCGGTCGGGGCCCCAGAGGCCAAAATCCCCCCCCCCCGGCGAACAGATGCTCCTGATTTTGGCCTCTGCCCAACCGGTTCTGCTCTCCAAAGTCGCCGCAGCCGGCGCGCTTTGGGGTTCAGGGGAGCGGGGGCGTGTGGAGTGAAGGCACAGGGTTTTGTGTGGGTTGAGATTGCTTCGCGGCGCTCCTAAGAAAATGGCTGGTTTGCGCGGGGCGCACGGGGTAGCGCAAAGGTTGAGATTGCTTCGCTTCGCTCGCAATGACGACGTTAGTCAGCCATTTTTTTGCATGCTTCCTGGGAAACCGAGGTCGGCGGCTCGCAATGACATTGTTGCGCGTGGTTGGCGCGGGGTGGATGAGTTTGATGGACAGGATGGACGAGATGGACGAGATGGACAGGATGGACGGGATGGACGAGATGGACGAGATGGACGAGATGGACGCGAATGGACAGTTGGACGGTGGACGACGTGGACGGTGGGCCGTGGGCAGAGGACGGATAGGACTTAGAGGACGGATAGGACATATGGGGGGCGGGACGCACAGGGTTGCGCGGGGGTTGAGATTGCTTCGCTTCGCTCCTAAGAAAATGGCTGGTTTGCGCGGGGCGCACGGGGTAGCGCAAAGGTTGAGATTGCTTCGCTTCGCTCGCAATGACGATGTTAGTCAGCATTTTCTTTCGCATGCTTCCTGGGGAACCCAGGTCGGCGGCTCGCAATGACGATGTTAGTCAGCATTTTCTTTCGCATGCTTGCCGGCGCAGCCGGATCAGGTGCTCGCAATGACATTGTTGCGTGTGGTTGTGCGCGGGGTGGATGATTTGAAGGATAAATGGACGGGATGGACGAGATGGACTTCATGGACGGGGATGGACGCGGTGGAATCGCCTTTGGCGACGGCTTTCTAATGCTGGGTCCCCGCC
>JACZKQ010000148.1 GCA_014859965.1 Phycisphaerae bacterium | reverse complement strand
GACAGCGGCGGAGGGGAGCGGGGCTGGACTGCAGAAGGCTTTGCAGTGGAGCATGCTGCCGAAGGCGCTTTCGGAGAGTGAGCGGTTTGCGCTGGCGAAGAAATGCGGGTTTGACGGGGTGGAGTTCGATGCGGGGACGGTCGCCGATATGGAGACGGCCAAACGGCTGGGCAAGCTCGGTCGCGAGGCGGGCGTGCCGATTCACGGGCTGGTGTTCGGGGGCTGGCATGCGCCGTTTTCGTCGCCCGATGCGGCCGTGATCGAGACGGGCTTAGAGGGGATGCGGACGGCGCTTCGCAGCGCTAAGGCCTGCGGGGCGGACACGGTGCTGTTAGTGCCGGGGATTGTGACGGAGACGGTGAGCTACGGTGACGCTTACAAGCGGTCGCAGGAGCATGTGGCCAAGCTGCTGCCGCTGGCGAAGGAGCTGGAGGTGGTGATTGCGGTTGAGAACGTTTGGAACAAGTTTTTGCTGAGCCCGTTGGAGTTTGCGCGGTACGTTGATGAGTTCGAGCATCCTTATCTTAAAGCTTATTTCGATATCGGCAACGTGATTCTGTTCGGGTATTCGCAGGATTGGATCCGCACGCTGGATAAGCGGATTGCGAAGATTCACCTGAAGGATTTCAAGCGGCAGGGGTATCAGTGGACGAACCTGCGCGAGGGCGACGTGAACTGGAAAGAGGTGCGGCGGGCGCTGGATGAGGTCGGCTATCGCGGGTACATGACGACGGAGCTTGGCGGCGGGGATGAGGCGTACCTGACGGACCTGGCCGGGCGGATCGATTTGATCATTGCAGGGAAGTAACGCGTTTTCCAGTATCTCAGAAACAAGGAGCGTTGCGTGAAGAAGATGGTTTGCATCTTAGCGGCCGTTTGCGCTTTCTGTGTCCCCTTGGTGCGGGCGGCGGGTTCTTCTGCCGTTGACGTTCGCACGAATGTCAGAGTGCCCATGCGGGACGGGGTGGAGCTTTCGGCGAATGTGTTTGTGCCGAAGGCGGAGGGCGCTTTTCCGGTGATTCTGATGCGGACGCCTTACGGCAAGGGCGATGAGAAGATGGGCGAGGGGGTTTTCTACGCGCAGCGCGGGTATGTCTTCGTGAGCCAGGACTGCCGCGGGCGGGGGCAGTCGGCGGGCGGTTGGGAGCCTTTCCTCAATGAGGCCAGCGACGGGATCGATACGCATCGCTGGGTTCTGGAGCAGCCGTGGTGCAACGGGAAGATCGGCACGACGGGGGGGTCGTATGTGGGGTACACGCAGTGGGCGCCGGCGCCGGAAGCGGGGGATTACCTCAAGGCGATGGCGCCGGTGGTGCCGCTGGTTGATCCGTACCGGGACGTGGCCTACTGCGACGGGGCATTCAATCTGGCGATGTTGATGGGGTGGGGGACGATGGTGGCGTACGGGCCCGGTGAAGCCGTATCGATTGCGGGGTGGAAGCAGGAGGACTGGCAGAGGGCGTACGGGACGCTGCCGCTGCGCCAGTGGGACACCGTGATCGGGCGCAGGGTGGAGTATCTTCGGCAGTGGGTAATGCATACGGAGTTCGACGGCTACTGGCAGGCGCGGACGACGATTACACGGGCCGATGAGATTGCGGCGCCGATCTTTGCGGTGGGGGGCTGGTATGACATTTTCGCCAAGAGCACGCTGGAACATGTGAACACCGTCCGGCGGACGGCGAAATCGGCGGTTGCGCGGGAGCATGCGCATGCGCTGATGGGGCCGTGGACGCACGGGATCAGTTGGGACGGCAAGGTGGGCCAGCTTGATTTCGGCAAACAGTCGGTGATCAACCTGCGTGATTTGCAGGCGGAGTGGTTCGATCGCTGGCTGAAGGATGCCGACAACGGCGTGGATGACTGGCCGGCGTTTCGGGTTTTTGTGATGGGTGAGAATACGTGGCGCGACGAGGCGGCGTGGCCGCTGGAGCGCACTCAGTACGTTCCTTATTATTTTCACAGCGCGACATCGGCAAATGGCGCAAGCGGCGACGGCACGCTGAATGCCCAAAGCCCGGGAGATGAGCCGGCGGATACGTTCGTATACGATCCGGAGCATCCCGTGCCGACGTTGGGCGGGTGCAATCTGATGCATTGTCCGGCGGGGCCTTATGATCAGAGAATGGCGGCGTTGCGAAAAGATGTGCTGGTCTATACGAGTGAAAAGCTGCCAAAGCCGTTGGAGGTGACCGGGCCTGTAAAGGTTGTGCTTTATGCGGCCACGACGGCGCGCGATACGGACTGGACGGCCAAACTGGTGGACGTGCATCCGGACGGCAAGGCGTACAACCTTTGTGACGGGATTGTGCGGGCGCGGTACCGCAATGCGGGTGCGCCGCCTTCACTTCTTGAGCCGGACACGTGCTACCGCTACGAGATCGATTTGTGGGTGACCAGCAACGTGTTCTTGAAAGGCCATCGCGTGCGCGTTGAGATTTCGAGCAGCAACTTCCCGCGATTCGACCGCAATCCGAACAGCGGGCTTGCTTTCGGGACAGACACCCAACTCAACAAGGCGACTCAGACAGTCTACCATGACACGGCGCGTCCGTCGCACATTCTGCTGCCGGTGATCCCCTGAGCACCGCGGACAACGATCACAACGTCTAATCGGTCTTCTGCTCGCGGCGAATGGCTTGCTGAGACAGTGCGCCTTGCGAACTGATTCGGCTGCCGAAGATCCGGATGCCGCGAATCTGGCCTCTGAACTGGCGGTCTTTGCCGTGCTGGTGAATGGTTTCGTTGTAGTTGCCGATGGTGAGCGGGCCACTGCCTTTGCCGGTGGAGCCCTTTGAGTAGGTGTTTTTGCGGTCGATGCCGGCGGGCGCTGCTTCGTCACCGAAGTACCAGCAGACGTTGTCCTGCGTTTTCGCCGCATCATAGGTCACGGCGAAGAACACCCATTTGTCAATCATGAGTTTGCCGGGTGAACTGTCGTTCTTTGCGCTATCGGGCCACTCGTTGACGGCCAGGCGCAATCGGCCGTCCTGCTGGTGGACGAGGTCGAAGCCGGACCGGTTGTAGTTAAGGTTGAAGGCGATGCGGTTGCCGCCGCTGCCTGTGTTCAGGCTGGACGGTTTGAGCCAGCCCATGATGGTGAACGACCGCAGGCCTTCGAGGTCTTCGATGGGTGCATCGCCGACTGCAATCCACTTCCAGGGCTCGCCGTCGGCGAGTTCGTATCCCGGGCGTGTCGGCTCGATTTTACCGTTCAGCTTCGTCGTGGGATAGTTGTTGTCGCGGCAGCCGACGCGCACGATGGGCTCGTTGGTGTTCCGGTCGGCGGCGATGGTGATCGAGGTTGTTGCCGAGAGACCCTCGTCATCGGTGATGGTTAACGTTGCGGTGTACAGGCCGGGTTTGTCGTACACGTGTTCCGGATTGCGTTCGGACGAACCGTTGTTGTCACCGAAATCCCAGCGGCATAGGTTGCCGGCGGGCGTGCTGAACCGGACCTTGAGGGGGGCAATGCCTTCCGTGGGATCAGCCGCTGCGCGCGCTTCGGGACGAAGCTTTTCGCCGGGTTTGTAAGGTGAGAGGCGCAGGAGGTAGTCTTCCGTGGGAGGGGCAAAGCGAAACTCTCCGGGGCGGGCGGTGCCGATGGGTGTGACGGTCATATTCCATGTGTCGATGCCATCGATTTTGTAGGGCCTGTCGCCCGGGAGGTTCAGGACCAGATTGCCGGGCGTTGGGAAGTAGACCATGTAGAACTCGCCGGGTTTGTGCAGGACGATGTGGCCTTTTGCGAGTGTATCGTCGGGGATGAGGGTTTCGAACTGGGGGGCGTCGGCCATGATCTGCTTAAGGAAATGAATGCGAGCCGGGCTCTCGCCGTGCAGGACGCCGCCTTTGGACCACCAGAGGATGTCTTCGGGATGCTTGTAGGTTTCGCCGTGGCCGACGTAGGCGCCGCTGAGCGTGCCGAGCCAGAAATTGCGCACCATCTGCTTGGCGGTGATGTTGCCCCAGCCCTGGGGGATGTCGCCTTCATAGCGGCATTCGTCGTACAGCAGGGGCTTGTTGTACTTGCGCCGCAGTTCGAGGACGTTGGTGAAGTTGGAACTCTGGATACTGGCGTGGGTGACCCAGGGTTTGGTGTGATCGTACCAGTCTCGTCCGTTGTGGATGCCGCGGAGGCGGTTGTACGGATCGTGCTTTTGGACGATCTGAAAAAAGCGGTCCCAATCGGCAGTCGTCTTGGCCTTCATGAAATCGAACTCGTTGGCGAAGGACCACCAGACGTTGCGATAGGCGGCCAATCGGGCGACGGCGTAGCGCAGATAATGGTCGTCGGCCTGTGCGTTCATGTTTTGATAACCCCAGCGGTCGTAAGGGTGGAACAAAATAATGTCTGCTTCGATGCCGAGTTCCATAAGATCGATGATACGTTTTTCGAAGTGCCGCCAGAAGGCGGGGTTGAACCGCGTGTAGTCCCAATTCTTGAGGGGTGTGCCTTGGAAGGGATAGAACTGCGGCTCGTTCTTGTTGTAGACGTAATCTTTCGGGAAGACGCACATTCGCATCTTGTTAAAGGGGGCCGTTTTGAGGGTTTCGAGCGTCTGTGTTTCGAGGCGGTCACCCTGGTGCGGCCAGGCGTAGCAGGTCGTGCCGACGGAAAAGTGCGGCGTGCCGTCGGCATAGGCGAGGTAGTGGGTATTGCTGACGAGGACCGGGCCGTGGTTATCTTTCGAAGGCGGAACACAGACGAAATCACCTTTTTTCCCGTCGAGAGCGCCGTGATTGCTCTTGGTGACATAAGACCACGTGCCCAGGGCATTCGGCATGAAGCGAATCTTGAAGACGCCGTCGCCGTCGTAGAAACCTTCGGGACGAAAGATCGCGTCGCCCAGTTTGAACTCTGCACTGAGTTGGACGTCGGTGAAGGGGTTGCCGGCCGCGGGGCCCTTGAGGGCGATCTCAAAGACGCCCCATCTTTCGATGCGTTCGGCGGCGGACGCGATCTGGGCGAGTAAAACGACAAGACATGCAATAATCAAAAGTTTTTTCATGGCTGCCTCCTGTTATGGTTTTACTGTAACGACGACTCGGCGATAGCTGTAGAGACAGGGTTTGCCGTCGTCTTTGACTTCGAGGATGATGTGAATTGTGCCCTGCTTTGTGTTCGGCACGGTGAACTGCGTTGTCGGCTCGTCGGCATTGCTGAGGGTGACGGCGGTGTTTGCGGTTCCGGCTTCGCGGTATTGCCACCAGTTGTATGTGAGTTGGTTGCCGTCCGGGTCGGTGGTGCCGGAGGCGTCGAGTTGGATCTGGTCGCCGGGTTTGGCGGTTATGTACGCGACGGCTTTACCTTTGTTGCCGTTGAGGGTGATGACGGGGTTGTGGTTCGCCTTTGCGAACGTGTCGGCGATGCACCAGTCCATGCGGGCGGCGAAGTCGTGCTGATATGCCTGACGCCATCGCCAGATGGTCGCCTGATCGGAGGTGCAGGTTTGGCCGTTGTCGGCGGTTACGGTGTCGCGGCTGTCACGGGTGTTGGTCCAGATGGGCTGTGTTTCGGCGTAGCTCTGGTGCCAGGCATACCGGCCGCCCCAGCCGCCGTATGAGGGGCTTACCTGCCAGCCGAGGCCGTTGTTTATCAGTCCCAAGAATGACGGCGTGTCGCCTTCCATGATGTAGGCGAGTTTTGGATAGAGGGCGCCGAGCGGGCCGTGGTTGTTGATGATGTTCTCTTCGAGCCACGGATTATCTACCAGGTGGAACTGGTGCATAGGGCCGTTCTTGTAGAACCGGTCGCCGCCGATGCCTGTCCACGTCGCTTCGTGGTATTCGTGGTGGTCGACGCTGGAGGGGCTGACAATATAGAACAGGCCGGGAAAATTGAGGCGCATCCAGCGGCCGGAGTCGTCCTGGTCGGAGATGGTGTAGACGCGGAGTTTGGCGACGAACTGTTTTAGTTGGTCTTCGGTACGTCTGTCCTTGACGTCCCAGAGGGCCTGTGCTAGGCAGTTGGCGCCGCCCCAGACGGAGATCCATACCGGGCGGTCGTCGGCTCGGTCGACCATGTGGATGATGTGTTCGGAGCCTTCGGAGCTTTTGCCTGCGCCAACGCCGGCCATGCCGAATTCGGGGCGGCCCACCTTGACGACCTTCAGCAGTGCGTCGGCGGTTGGGAAACCGGGGGCGTGTTTCAGCAGATTGTCGCGCACCTGGCCGTAGGCTGCGACGCGGCTGCGGATGTTTTCGGGACTGGTTCTGTTTCGCAGCCATACGGACGTTGTCGCAATCAGGCCCTCGACGTCGAACTCGTTGGCATAGACGAGGAACCGCACCAGGGATTCCTCATCATCGGGTTCGTTGGTGATGTCGGTGAGGACGATCACGCGCGGCTTGTCGAGCTTTTCAAAGGTGATGTCAAGCTCGGCCGCGCGGCATGTTTCGGCCGTAAGTGCAGATAAGACGATAAAAATTGCCGCTATGAGCTTACTGGTTTTCATGCTGGTTCCTCTCCATATTAGCCGATTCACTCAACCAACTTACGGTCCCAAGCATACCATTTTTTATGGCCGAATCAAATAGCTGCGAATAAACAAAAAATTCATCCCAAAAAAATCCACGAATTTCGACGAATCTACGATAGAACAGTATGTGCACGAAAGTGCCGATATGTGAGTACATGGAGTTTTCAATATGTCAGAAATAAACGTCATTCGGGATATTGCCCGCCAGTGCCTGACGTCGCCGTCGGTCGGCGGTGCGGACAACTGGCTGTGGGACCGAACCCAGCGGATACTCCGCAATGTAGAGCACATATGCAGACTACCTGAGCTGGTGGCGGCCGATGTCCCCATCGACCGTTTCTGTCTTATCGCCGCGACCTTATTCTCCGACTCGGGGTTCGCCAATTATGCCGAAGTCGAGGATATGGGCGCCAAACTGGTTCTTGCGGACGTGAAGGCGGAGGACCTGCGAGGCTTTTCGACGCAGGTGGTCTCTGAAAAGCTGGCCGCAACCCTGTCGGGTGCGAAGATTGACAAGATCAATCGCATTATTACCGAGTCGGGTAATCGTGAAACGGACATGCCGGAGGGGAAGATTCTCTCGGATGCCCGGAACCTTGACGATATGGGCGCGGTGGGAATATACAACGACTTTCGGCGCTACGTATTTCACGGCAAGGGCGTGGCGGATGTGATGGAAAGCTGGAAACGCAAGGTGGATTACCGTTACTGGCAGGCGCGTCTCAAGGAGAGCTTTCGTTTCGAGACGGTGCGAAAGCTTGCGGTGCAGCGGTTTGCGGCGACGGAGTATTTCATGACGCAGCTCAAGCTCGAGAACGCCGCTCAAGATCTGGAAGACGCTTTGCTGGAATCGATGGAGGCGGCCGGCCAGGGCGCAACCTGCTAAGAGACGCGAGCAGGGTACACAGAGACACGGTTCGTGGAGAAGCGGCATGCAATATAAGCCAATAAAGGCGATTTTCCCAGGTTCTTTCGACCCGATTACGAATGGGCACCTCGATGTGATCAAGCGGGGCGTGAAGCTTTTTGATCGGGTTATTGTCGCTGTGGGGCAGAACCCCCTTAAGGACGAACTCTTTACGTCAGAGCAGCGCGTGGCGATGATTCGGGACCTGGTCGCGGACATGCCGAGGGTGAGCGTCGAGGGTTACGACTGCCTGACGGTCGAGTTTGCCCGACAGGTCAAAGCCGACGTGATGCTGCGGGGGCTTCGCAACCTGACGGACGTGCAGTATGAATTTCAGTTGGCGATGACCAACCGTTCGGTCGCCGGGATCGAAACCGTTTTCATAATGACCAGCGAGGAATTCGGCTTTGTGAACTCGACGATGGTGCGAGAGGTGGCGCTTCTGGGAGGGGATGTCTCCAAGCTGATTCCGGTATCGGTTTATGAAGAGGTGAAAAAGCGCGTCGCCGAGCGCCGGGGCACATGAGTCGAATGCCCGTGGTCGGGGCGCTTGCAAAAAGGTGGGCATCCTCATAGAATAGGCAAGTGCGGGTACGCCAGTACTGAGGACGTTGTTTCGTGCGGGAGGCGGGTTTGTTTACGGTTACGGTCGAGAGCGAATTTACAGCTTCCCACGCCCTGCTGATGGCTGATGGGGTTCGCGAGCCGCGGCATCCCCATGCCTGGAAGGTGCGGGTCGCTGTCAGTACTGAAACGCTGGACGCATCGGGGCTGGCCGTGGATTTTTTAGAGATCGGCCGGATAATCGCCGATATTACCGGGCCGCTGCAGGGGGCCGAACTGGAGGAACTGGCTTGTTTCGAAGGAACCAATGCCAGCGCCGAACGCGTGGCCGTCCATGTTTTTGAGCAGGTTTCCAAGCGGCTCCGTGGGCGGATTACCCTCGAATACGTAGAGATTATGGAAGCCCAGGGGTGCTGGGTGAAATACTCGGAATAGCCGATTTTGCTGGAGCGATTCCGTCTGCTTGACGATAGTCAGTGGGCGGGCGAAGCGTCGTTTTAGAAAGGTCCAACCAGGTATGCTGTGTCAATCGTGCAATGAGCGGACAGCCACGATCCACCTGACGGAGATCAGTGAAGGCATGCGGATGGAAAGCCATCTGTGTGAGGTGTGTGCGCAAAAACAGGGTCTTGCGATCAAGAGCCAGATCCCGCTGAACGAGTTGCTCAGTACGCTGTTAGCGGCACAGTCGGAGCCGCACAGCAGCGAGGCGGCACCGGAAGCCGCGGCGGATACAAGTTGCCCGGCGTGCGGCATGACCCTCAAGAAGTTCATTCAGAAAAGCCAGTTGGGCTGCCCGCACGACTATGAGGCATTCGGAGAACCGCTGCAAGGCGTCATTCAAAAGGCGCAAAACGGCCACTTGCGGCATTGCGGCAAGGTGCCGTCGAAGACGCCCGTGGATGCGCGCGACCAGATCCAGTTAATGAACCTCAGGCAGCAGCTCGAAGAGGCCGTGCGGAACGAGGATTACGAGAAGGCGGCGAAATTGCGGGATAAGATGGAGAATCTGCAATGAGAGCGTCGGACTTGAGTCATCATGTCAGCAAGTGGTTCGACGGGTCCGGGCCGGGGGCCGACATCGTGATCTCCTCCCGTATTCGCCTGGCCCGGAATCTGGCGGGATACGAATTTCTTCCCTGCCTGACCACGCGGCGGCAGGCCGAGGTCATGGAGAAGCTCACAAAAGCCCTGCTGTCGCTGGAACTCGGCGAGGCGGTGTTCTTTATCGATGTCGACGCGTCCTCGGCGCTGGAGCAGGATGTGCTCGTCGAACGGCACCTTATCAGTCGGCAGCACGCGCGCAGCAAAGGACCGCGCGGCGCGGTGATCGCCCCCAGCGAATCCTTCACGGCCATGATCAACGAAGAGGACCATCTGCGTATTCAGGTTTTCAAGACGGGCCTGCAACTGAGGGAATGCTGGCAGCAGATTGACCGCATCGACAGTTGTATCGAGGAGAAGGTCGATTATGCGTTCGATCCGGGCTACGGCTATCTCACTGCATGCCCGACGAACGTGGGGACCGGCATTCGGGTTTCGGTGATGGTGCATCTGCCGGCCCTGAAGATGACCGGGCAGATCGATAAGTTCTTCAACGCCGCCCGCGACAGCGATCTTATGGTGCGAGGGTTGTTCGGCGAGGGAACGGAGGCGGTGGGCGACTTCTTCCAGGTATCCAATCAGGTGACCCTGGGGGTTTCCGAGGAACAGATCGTGGACGAATTCGTCGACTTGATCGTTCCCAAGATCACGCAGTATGAGGCTATGGCGCGTGAGGTATTGCTGAACCAGCAGTCTGACGCCGTTGACGACAAGATCCAGCGGGCGCTGGGTGTGCTCAGAAGTGCCCGCCTGATCAGCTCCCAGGAAGCCCTTTTTCTTCTCAGCCACGTCCGGTTGGGCATCAATCTGGGGCGGGTCGACGGCATCAGCATCGACGCGGTCAACGAATTGTTCATGCTCACTCAGCCGGCCCACCTGCAGATGAACTCCGGTGGGGCCCTCGATGCCGATCACAGGGACGCCATGCGGGCCAAAATGATCCGTTCTAAACTGTGCGTTAACTAAAATTTCGGCGCCACGATCGGTCTCCCATGACACGCCTGCCAAAATGGCATGTAGCAGTCTCCGATTACACATCCATAAGTCCTGTGTAAGCAAGGGCATACAATTTACAACCTGCTGGCACATGCTTTGCATTATGCTTTTTCGGTACAGTTTTATCAGGCGGCAAGAAAAAGCTATTGACGAGATTTTAGAATACTATCAAAGGGAGCTTTGGTCATGGCGAAGATTATTGGTATAGATCTGGGCACTACGAATTCGGTGGTCGCGGTCATGGAGGGGTCGACGCCGAAGGTACTAATCAATGCGTCCGGCTTGCGGCTGACGCCGTCGGTGGTCGGTTTTACGGACAAGGGCGAGCGGCTTATCGGGCAGATCGCACGTCACCAGCAGGTGACCAACCCTCAAAACACGGTGTATTCGATCAAGCGGTTCATGGGGCGTCGCCACAACGAAGTGGCCTCAGAAGAGAAGATCGTGCCGTACAAAATCGTGGGCGGGCCCGACGAACTGGTGCGGGTGAATGTGCGCGGCAAGGAATATACGCCGCCGGAGGTTTCGGCCATGATTCTTCAGGACCTTAAGAAGACGGCGGAGGATTACCTGGGCGAGAAGGTCGAGCAAGCCGTGATCACGGTGCCGGCCTACTTCAACGATTCGCAGCGGCAGGCGACCAAGGATGCCGGAACCATCGCCGGCCTACAGGTGGCGCGCATCATTAATGAGCCAACGGCCGCGGCGCTGGCGTACGGGCTGGAGAAGAAAAAGGAGCAGAAGGTCGCGGTTTTCGATTTCGGCGGCGGCACGTTCGATATTTCCATCCTGGACATGGGCGAAAACGTGGTGGAGGTGTTGAGCACCAACGGCGATACCCACCTGGGCGGCGACGATCTGGACGAGGTGCTGATCAATTTCCTGGCCGACGAGTTCAAGAAAACCGAAGGCATCGATCTCCGCAAAGATCCGATGGCCCACCAGCGGCTCAAGGAAGCGGCTGAGAAGGCCAAGTGCGAATTGAGCAGCCAGGTCGAAACGACGGTCAACCTGCCGTTTATCACGGCGGACGCGTCCGGGCCGAAGCACTTGCAGATTACCATGACCCGCAGCAAGTTCGAGGCACTGGTCGATCCGGTGCTCGAACGGCTTAAAGAGCCGTGCCGCAGGGCGATGAAGGACGCCAAGCAGTCGCAACAGGAAATCGCCGAGGTGCTCCTGGTGGGCGGTTCGACCCGCATTCCCAAGGTGCAGCAGATCGTCAAAGAACTGTTCGGCAAAGAGCCTAACCGGAGCATCAACCCGGACGAGGTGGTCGCCATCGGCGCCGCCATCCAGGGGGCGGTGCTGGCGGGCGACGAAGGTGTCAAGGACATCCTGCTGCTGGACGTGACGCCGCTGTCGCTCGGTGTGGAGACCCTGGGCGGCGTTATGACCCGGCTGATCGAACGCAACACGACGATCCCGACAAGCAAGAAAGAAGTGTTCTCTACGGCCGCCGACAGCCAGACGAGCGTGGATATCCACGTCCTGCAGGGTGAACGCGAATTTGCACGCGACAACCGGTCGTTAGGGCGGTTCCAATTGTCCGATATACCTCCGGCGCCGCGGGGAATGCCGCAGATCGAGGTCAGCTTCGACATCGACGCCAACGGTATTTTGAATGTTTCGGCGAAGGACCTGGGCACCGGCAAGGAACAGTCCATCGTGATTCAGGCGACCTCGGGGCTGTCGAAGGAAGAGGTCGAGACAATGGCGAAGGAAGCCGAATCCCATGCCGCCGACGACAAGAAACGCAGGGAGGTGGTCGAGCTGAAGAACCAGGCCGACCAGTTGATCTATTCGACGGAAAAAACCCTTAAGCAGCATGGCGACAAGGTTTCGTCCGAGACGCGCAGCAATATTGAAAACGCAGTCAACAACCTTAGAGAAGCGGTCAAAGGCGATGACGGCGACGCGATAAAGAAGGCGAGCGAAAATCTGGCAACCGCTTCGCAGGAACTTGGCAAGGTCCTTTACGAGGAAGCCGCCAAGAAGCAGGCGGCCGCAGGAGGGGCAGCCGGCGGCGCCGCGGGCCCCGAAGCAGGCGGCCCAGCGAAATCGCCTGAGGAAGGCGAAGTGCGTCGAAAAGGCAACAACGATGTGATCGACGCCGAGTTCGAAGCGAAAGACCAGTAGTTATTTAAACACTCCCAGCATCAGAAGCCGTGGCCTCTTCATTGGGGCCGCGGCTTTTTTGCGGGTTGGCAATCAGTAGATCCAATAGCCGCTCAGCATCAGCAGGCCCAGCGGCAGATCGCCGGCAAGGCCTGCCAGCAAAGCACCAAAGGGCACATCGTCAAAACGCATCAACATCAGCTTGACGGCGGCTGATGTCAGCCACAGCAGTCCCGCCGTCAGATAGGCGGCGGGTGCGGCGGTGATGAGACATACGGCGCCTAATGTGAACAGGCAGCCGCCGAACACCGCCCGCATTTCAAGGGTGCCCATGGGAGTCGAAGGTTTAAGACCGCACACGCTCATGAAGAATTTTGGCCGCAACAGTCCGACCACTCCAAGGATCATACACGCGATGCTTCCGGAAACAGGCGCCAGTGTAAGCGGGTTCACGGGACGTCCTCCTCAAGCGACCGCGGCGGCAAGGGCGCCGTGGGAAGCGTTACGGTGAAGATTGTTCCATGGCCGGGGCGGCTTTGTACGAGTATGTTTCCGTTGTGCCGGCCGACGATTTTGGCGGCGATGGGCAGGCCCAGTCCGGTGCCCGTTTTTTTTCCCGCCGTGTGAAAAGGTTCGAAAATAATCTCGGTGTCTTCGATGCCGCAGCCGTTATCCTCAAATCGTATCGCCACGCGGTCGTTTGCGTCGTCGGCCTGTGCCGTCACCCTGATAACACCCTCTCCGGGTGTCACCGCCTCGACGGCATTGAGGAGCAGGTTCATAAAGGCTTCGCCCATCAGGTCGGCGTCTAAGGGCACGAGACCAACGCCTTTATCGACGGTCAGGTCGATCTCCGCACCTTTTTTGGCTGCCTCGGGCTGCACGGCTTCGACGAGTTGCGCAAGGAGTTGGGCGAGCGAACATGTCTTCAGCACAGGCGTGCTCTCGCGGCTGAACTTCAGCAGATCAAGAATCAGATGGTTGATCCGGTCCAGACTCTGGTTGAGTATCGTCCAGCCCCTGCGGGCCCGTTCGATATCGTTGATGCGGAGTGCACAGTCGACCACTTCCCGGCTGCTGGTGACCGTCTGGAGCAGGTTTTTGATGCCGTGCGAGACATTCAGCGCGGCAAGGCCCGCCTGGGCCGCCCGTTCCCGGCGGCGGGCCGAACTCTTGGGCACGAGTGTTCCAAATGTCAGTCCAACCATCGTTTCGGCGCGTCTGTCCGGCTCGGCGGTGCGTCGGTTCTGCGGTTCCCAGCAGTCTTCGACGAGTTCGAAAAGCAGCACCGTGGCGCCGCATCGAATCTGATCATTCGGCTCAAGGAGAACCGCCTCCGTTACACGGCGCTCGTTTATGAACGTCCCATTGGAAGACTCCAGATCAGCGAGGACCCAGTGCGCGCCCTGCAGCGACAATTCGGCATGCTTTCGCGAGACGGCCGTGTCGACAAGGACGACGTCACAGCATTCTCTGCCCAAGGTGATCGGCGCGGCCGTTTGGGTCAGGTCGATCGTGCGGCCGCGTTCGGGCCCGGTTATAATCGTGATCTGCGCCATGGTTTTTCTGTTCCGAGCAGTCCGCCATTCCACTGCGGTCCTGCCAAAATTCATTTTCCTATGCAGAAGTTCGAAAAGATGCGTTCCAGAATCGCTTCGTCAATATCTTCCTTCTCCAGCCCGGCCAACCGTTCATACGCCGACCGAAGCAGCATGGCGGCGATTTCATCGTTCTTGCCTGCCAACTCTCCGATCGCCTGGTCGAGGTACTCGGTTGCCTGGCAAACGACCGTGTGATGCCGCTGGTTTATAGTGATTCGATCCGCGGCCTCGCCGGCACCGGTCGTCAACTCGATGAGCATGCGCTCGATGCAGTCGCCGAGTGCATCGATTCCACGAGCGGTTTTGGCGCTGGTGATGACCGGTGTGTCGCCCAGCGCATCGGCAAGAGTCGCGGCCTTGCGCGGCAGGTCGGTCGCCGCCTGCAGGTCCGCCTTCGTGCCGACGAGAACCACGTTGTCGCAGGCGATCAGCTCACGAATGCGGGCATCTTCAGTGTAATCGTCTTTGGAGAGATCGACACAGAAAAGCACCAGTTCTGCGGCGTTTATCGCCTCGACCGCCGCTTGCCGTCCGAGTTCATCGAGCAAGCCGGCGCTGCTTTCCGGCGGGCCGAGGCCCGCGCAGTCGAAGAGGATGCACCGGCACTGTTGAAGTTCGAGCATGCCGGTCAGTACGTCGCGCGTCGTCGCCCGTTCGTCGGAAACAATGCTGCGGTGTTGTCCGAGCAGGGCATTCAGCAGGCTGCTCTTGCCGGCATTAGAGGCGCCGGCAAGTCCCACCGAGGGCAGGTCAATCATGGCCTCGTAGCGAATGCCGCCATCCAGGACCTGTTGGAGGGCCGAGCGAATGTGCCCGGCCGAGGCGACGGCCTCCTGCGGAGTGACAAAGATGATATCTTCGCCGCTGAAATCCATGCCTGCTTCCAGAAGACTTAAGAGGTCGAGGATGCGCCGGCGGAGATCTGCGATTGTTTGGGCAAGTTTGCCGGCCAGCAATTTGCCCGCCGCGGCCACCTGAACCATATTGCTGCCGGCAACCACCTGTGCGACGGCCTCAGCCTGCGAAAGATCAATCCGGCCGTTGAGATACGCTCTGAGTGTGAATTCGCCGGGTCCGGCGGGGCGCGTCCGGCTCAGCAGGTTCGCCATCACGCGTTCGACGACGCAGCCCGCCGCGAAGAAATGCAGTTCGGCAAGGTCCTCACCGGTATACGACCGCGGTCCCGCAAACGCATACAACGCGGCGTCCAGCGTCAGGCCGTCGACCGCGATCGCCCCTGTTGTAACGCCGGGACATCGTATCGGCCGTTCGGTGCTGAAAAGGTCCGCCACGGCGGCGAAAGCACCGGGGCCGGAGACGCGAATGATAGATTCGCAGGCCGCCGCTTGTGCCGCCGCCGCACTGCCCACGGCGCAAATTGTATCACCTGTTTCGTACATATGCGTCAAAGGCCGCGACGTTTCCACACACTTGCCGTCGCCCCGCCCTGTGCAGCGGCTCAGGTCTTGAAGAAGGGCTTGGGTTTCTTCTTTTTCACCTTGCCCCCGGTTTTGCGGGTCACCGGTACGCGGCCGTGAGATTCCTCTTCTTCTTTCTCACGAATATGCTTTCGGATCACCATTTGTTCGAGAACGCCGGCGGAGATACTCGACAGGATGTACAGATTGACGCCCGACGGCCCCTGGTACAGCATGATCGGAAACATCAGCGGCATCAGGATCATCATCATCTTCTGCTGCTGAGCGACCTGCGGGTTGGTCTGGGTCGCTGACGTGGGCATGAGCTTCTGCTGGGCATACATGACACCACCCATCAGGATCGGCAGCAGATTGAACGAATCAATCGTCCAGCCTAACAGAGGGATGGTGAGTTCGCGAAATCGGATGAGTGCATCCGGGGCGGACAGATCCGTGATCCAGAACGGCAGAAACGGCGCGCCGCGAAGTTCAATGCTGGTGTAGATGGCCGTCCAGAGCGCAATCCAGATAGGCATCTGCAGCAGCATCGGCAAAAAGCCCATGACCGGCGAGGCCCCCTGTTCGCGATACAGCAGCATCATCTGTTTGTTGAGTTCGGTTTTATTTCCGGCGTATTTCCTCTTTAACTCCTCCATGCGAGGCGCCATCTTCTGCATCTTCATCATCGAGACCTGGCTTTTCTTGGTGATGGGGTGAAGAATCAGTCGCACCACAAAAACCAGGATCATAATGACGACGCCATAATTGCCGAACGGGCCCATGGCTTTGTACATCCATTTCATGATGGTGATAATGCCGAATGCCAGAGGCGCGATAACCGATGACGGACAGCAGCATCCGCGGAAATCGATGGTTTGGAAATAAGCGAGCTGCCTGTAGAGCGGGTTGCTTTCGAACACATCGCGGTCTTTGGGGCCGAGATACACATCGAAATTGTGGGACACGCTCGAACCCTCCTGGCCCGCGGGTGCAAGCTGGAGGTCCGTGATCTGAAGGCCGAACCCGGCCGAGGCCTGTGCGCCTGGAGATCGGGCGGCCAGGTCGGGGTCCGTATATTGAGCAAGTCCCAGTGCAATACCCTCTGGGGCCAGTCCTTGTCGCGGCACCGGTCGCAGAATGGCGGCAAAATACTTGTTTGTGACCGCCGCCCACATGAATTGTGCTGCGGCATTCTTATGCCTGAGCTGCAGATCCGCCGTTTCGCCGCGCTGGCGGGCCTTACGCAATTTTGCGTAGTCTTTGCTGACCGATTCGATGTGTTCGCCGACCAGGAACGCCGCCATTACCTTTCGCACGTCGCTGCGCAAATCTTCTCGACTAATGCCGCCGGGGCCCTGGAGTTCCAGCACTGCATCCAGCGCTTCGCTTGACAGATTTTCCGTGACAAGTTCACACAGCAGGTCATATTGGCCCGGAATGACGCGAAAGGTCTTGGTGAGCCTCACGGCGTCGTTGCCGCCGGCGTCTTTCAGAACGGCCTGAAAGGTCAACCGCTGAACGCCTTTTTCGTCAGTAACATCCTCGCTGATCGCCCAATTGAGCCGGTGCAGCGGAAACCGGCTGGCGGCTCCGGCCAGTCCGAAATAGCCGTTGGCCAGGGGAGTCGGCGAGGTGTTGGCTGAGGACAGGAGCACCAGCGGTTGGCGGTCCTCCACGTCGCGGTTGGCGAACTCGCTGAGCGTCACGCGGCGTACGCCGGCGCCCAGGCTGGTAAAATCGATCTCGAATTTATACAGGTCCGGATCGTCGGTCCGTTCGATCTCCGGGTACAATGCACCCAGCGACCGGATTTCCACTTTGGCCTGGGTGGCCGTGAATTCGGCAAAATCATACTCCGACGGGCGTATGGACGTACCGGTTTTCTCCGGAGGTGTCCCCTCGGACGTTTCCTGGCTGATCTTTGGACCCTGTTCGGCAGTGGCTTCGGCGGCCTTGGACACGCTGCTGAAAACGCCGGTTCCAACCGCCATGACTCCGCACAGAGCAAGAAATGCCGCCAGAGATGTAATCAAAATCGCTTTTGTTTTCATGAGACAACCTTTACCGCGAGCTATCGCTTAAATCCTTTTAATCTATCGTCCGTCGGCCAGTCGGTCGCCTTCGAAATCATCAAGCTCCGGCACCTCATAGATCTTCTGGGCCGTAATCTTATAGTCGTACTCCAGGCGGACAAAATTCACCTCATTGTCTTTGAGATAGACATAGCTGGCCCGATTGTCCCGATCGCGCGGCTGGCCCACCGACCCCACATTGATAATCGCCTTCTCGTTTTGTAATATCGGATAAACGCCTCCCAACTCATCGGGGGTATAAAAATCCGGGTCGTCCAGGAACACGCCGGGCAGATGCGTATGCCCGACAAAACAAACATGTCGCGTGCGATCAAAGAGGGCGTTGATCTTGCCTAGCGTCGTGTATACATCGTCCGGGAAGAGGTATTCGTTGATCGGTTTTCGCGGCGATGCATGCACGAAGTCGATGTGGGCTTCCACCTGGCCCAGCTTTGTCGTGATGGTACGGCGCATCTGCTGGCTGCCGAGATAATTCCAGCGGTGATTGCATTTGTCGACATCTTCTTCGTCTTCCAGCACCTTGCGAGTCCAGTAAGAGGCCTGTTCGGCGCCGAGATTGAAGTTCGTCGGTTCATAAAGCACGGCGTAGTCATGATTTCCGAACACTGACAGCTCGGTCTTGGCAATGACCAGATCGAGGCACTCTTTGGGGTTGGCTGCGTAGCCGACAACGTCACCCAGGCAATAAATCGTCTTTATGCCTCGCTTTTCAATGTCGTCGAGAACCGTCGTTAACGCTTCGAGGTTCGAGTGTATATCACTGATAATAGCAAACATAGTGTCCAAACCTGTTAAACCGGGATACATCTGAGATTGCTTCTTATAGCATAACCGCCCCGTGAATGCCAGAAAAACCACTGTTAAATCGGCCTGCCTTTTGCGGCGGCGGCAAAATTCTGCTGCCGCGCCGAAGTCCGATAAAACGACAGCGGGTTCGCCTCTGGGCCTGCTGGCGCCTGCAATGACGCGGGTTTGTCACGTCTTTCGCACGGCCGCCATAAGGCAATCCATGCCGGCGGGGACGATATTCTCTCGCTGCCGGTACTTGGCAATTGCGCCGGCGGCCAGGTTTGCTGCCGAGGCCGGGCATATCAGCTCCACACCATCGCCGCCGGTCCATGCGCCCCGAAGTATCGTAATGTTAATCATGAAAAAGGACATCACGCGGACACCGCCGGCCTTAATGCCGGACAGATCAAAAGGCAGAATCCGGGTCACCGCCTCGAACGCATTCGGACCGTAAATCCCCATCATGCCCGTCTTTTCCGTCAGGTCCGCGATGCTGACCTCGGCCAACTGCATCGAGGCGGCGAGGGCCTGCATGTTCTTGAGCAGGTCCAGTCGCTGGGACGGTGGTGTCAGAACAAGGCAGCCGCCCTTGACGCTGCCGATCCTCAGAAGGGTCAAATCGGCGGCAGCCGCGGTCCAGCACCATTGCTCGTCGGCCGCACGTTCGTGGCTTTGGCAGAGAAGCGCGCCCATGAGATTTTCGATGCCCGGGCCCTTGACGGCAATTCGGCCGAAGCTGCTCAGATCGAAGGCCGCACTGCTGTTTTCGAGCGCAGCGCGCTCGGCGGCCGGGTCGCCGAAATCCTTGGGCAGTCGCCACCCGTCATAGTCTGCAAAAGCGGCGCCCATACGTTCATAAACGCCTTCAAACGGACTCGATAAAGCCATATATGGGACTCTTAAAAAAGCAACAAAATGCGGTTTCATCACCGAGGCGGTACCTTATCATAAAACAGGCACAAACGCCAGCGCGGAAATCGTGCCGCCGCGCGATATCCACTCGACAATTTGCGATTTACAATGCGATCGCATTTGTTATAATGGACTCATCTAAAATAAGGAGTATTCAGGTGGAACCGACACTTCTGGAAACACGCAGCCTGATAAAGCGGTATTCGGGCAGAACGGTCGTCGACGAGATCAGCATTGCGGTGGGGCAGCAGAGTATCGTGGGGCTGCTTGGGCGAAACGGCGCCGGCAAGACCACCACCTTCCGCATGGTCATCGGCATGATCGTGCCGGACGAGGGAGAAGTTGTCTTTGAAGGCGTCAACGTGACCCGTATGCCCATGTACAAACGGGCCAGGCTGGGCATGGGATATCTATCGCAGGAGCCCAGCGTTTTTCAGCGGCTGAGCGTTCGAGACAATCTGTTGGCCATCCTGGAGACGATGTCGTTTTCGGCGGCCGAGCGGAAGCGCAAGGCAAACCTGCTCGTCGAACGTTTCGGCCTGACCGAGGTGGTCAAGAGCCAGGCCCGGTTCCTTTCGGGCGGCGAACGGAGAAAACTCGAAATCGCCCGCGCGATGGTCACCAACCCGTCGCTCATTCTTTTGGACGAGCCGTTCAGCGGCGTTGATCCTATCGCGGTCGAGGAACTGCAGGGTGAAATCCGGCGGCTGGTGGCCTCGGGCGTGAGCATCCTCATCACGGACCACAATGTGGAGCGCACCCTGGAAGTGGCCGACAAGGCCTATATTGTTGACCACGGCAAGGTGATCGGCGCGGGCAGTCCGCGGGAGATCATTCAGAACGAACTGGTGCGAAAGAGCTATCTCGGCCGCACTTTCAGGGGCGACGAATTTGACGACGAGGCCGAAGTCGAGGACGGCGTCAGCGAGGATACGCCGACAGGTATGGCGCAGCGATAAACAGGGGATCAGATCATGGATGCGGACAAATGGCAGATTACACGTTTTCCTGCTCCGGTGCTTCAAGAGCCGGCGCGGCCCGTGGAGGAGATTACTGAGGAGATACGCCGGCTCGTCGAGCGGATGGTGGACGTCATGATCGAGTACAAAGGAGTCGGCCTGGCCGCTCCGCAGATCGGCGTGAACCTGCGCGTGTTTATCGTTTCGGTCGACGGCGCCCGTGAAAATGTCAACGTCTACATAAATCCTGAAATCAAGGTCTCGGGCGAATTAGAAGCCCACGAAGAGGGGTGCCTTTCCATACCGGGCGTGTATGCAAATGTGAAGCGCTATAAGAAATGCACCATTACCGCCACCGATCTGGACGGCCAGCGATTTAGCCGGGAGGCACGAGGGCTGGAAGTTCGGGCCTTTCAGCACGAGTACGACCATCTCGAAGGGACGCTCATTAAGGACCGTATGGGCCAGGTGCAGTTGATTTCCGCAAGAAAACAGCTCAGGCACTTGCGTGAAAAGTACGAAGAAAACAGGCAAGCTTCCGGAGCGTAAAGTCTGACAAGGGGTGGTCGGCGCCAGTCATGAGAATAGTCTATTTTGGTTCGAGTTCATTTGGTCTGCCCTCGCTGGAAACACTGCGCCGTTCAGAGCATCAGGTTGTGGGCGTGTTTACGCAGCCCGCGCGATCGGCGGGGCGGCACAAGACCCCCAGGCCCACAGCGGTGGCTGACTGGGCCCGAACGCATGGCGTCCCCTGCGCGGAGGCCGCCGACATCAACGCAGCCGAGATGCGTGAGGCCGTCGCGGCGTGCCGGGCGGATCTGCTCGTAGTGATCGCCTTTGGGCAGAAGATCGGCTCGGCATTGATCGAGATGCACCCGAAGGGGGCGATCAATGTGCATGCGTCGCTGCTGCCGAAATATCGAGGCGCCGCGCCCGTCAACTGGGCGATCATCAACGGTGAAACGGAAAGCGGCGTCAGCATCATCACTCTGGCCGATCGCATGGACGCCGGTTTCATCCTCGGTGAGGCGGCCGCGGAAATCTCCCCCGACGAGACAGCCGAATCGCTGCACGACCGGCTGGCCGAACTGGGCGCACCCCTGCTGTTAAAGACGGTCGATCAGATTGCTGCCGGGGTCGCTGTGTACCGCACACAGGACGAAGCCGCCGTCACCTTTGCGCCCAAGCTCAAGAAAAGCGACGGCAACATCGACTGGTCGCGACCCGCCGAAGAGATCGCCAACCGCGCCCGCGGCCTTTGGCCGTGGCCCGGCGCTCAGACCGACTACGCATCCGGCCGAACGTCCAAATGTACCCGCGTGACGATAGCCCTGGCACGTGCTGTTGCTTATTGCGGCCCGGACCGCGGTGCCTTCGGGCGGCTCAATGCGGATATGAACGTCATTTGCGGCGCCGGCGCGCTGGAGATCGTGACGATCAAACCGGCCGGCGGGGACCTCATGGCATTCAAAGACTTCATCAACGGCCGGTCAACGCAGCCCGGCGATGTATTTCTATCCATCGAAGGCTCGGGCGGATGAGCGATCCTGAGAAGCAGTCGGCCCGTACGGTGGCTCTCGATGTGCTCGATCAATTCGACCGCCGACGCACCGATATTCGGCAGATCCTCCATGACCGCATCGACGCCATCGGCGCCGCCGGCGTCAAAGCCGGCGCCACCGACATCGTCTTCGGAGTTCTCCGAAACGGGGTTGTCATTGACAGGCTCATCAACCGGTGCTCGGGGGTGCCGGACGGGCACATGCGAAAAAGGATACACAACGTACTGCGCATCGGCATGTACGAACTGGTTTATGTGCCCGCAGCGCCCGAACATGCCGTCGTCAACGAGGCCGTCAACCTGGCCCGTGCGGTCGCGGGCAAAAGGGATGCCGGTTTTGTCAACGCCATTCTTAGAAACGCCACACGCATGATCCGCCGCCGCACTGCACCCCTGGGCGATGCCGCCGCTACCCGATGCATTCCGCACGACACGCAGACCGGGTGCGAATTCGCCGAGGATGTGCTTTGCAGCCCCCAACAGGAGCCCGCCGGCTATCTTGCACAGGCGTATTCGCTGCCGCAGTGGCTTGTCGGCGAGTGGCTCACGCAGTTCGGCTTCGACAAATCGCAGCAGGTTGCGGCTGCGTCGAATCGCAGGCCGGGCATCTATCTTCAACCCAACACGTTGAAGACTTCGGCCGCAGGACTTGCGGAAAAATTCGACCAGGCCGACATCGAATATCGGATCATCGCCGACGCGGGCATGCTTAAACTCAAGACGCACATGCCGATTGCATCGCTGCCGGGTTTCGACGAAGGGCTCTTTACCGTTCAGGACCCGACGGCGGCGAGCGTCGTTACGGCGCTGAGGCCGACGACCGGCCAGACGCTGCTGGACCTTTGCGCGGCGCCCGGCGGCAAGACCGTGCGCCTCGCGCAGCTCATGAACGACCAGGGCCGCATCGTCGCCACCGACGTCGATGCCAAGCGCCTGGCCGCCGTCCGCGAGAACTGCGCGCGGCTGGGTATCACCGCGGTCGAGTGTGTTCCCTGGACGCATCTCGCCGAAGCCCTCACGTCGAGCACACGGTGGGATGGTGTGCTTGTCGATGCGCCCTGTTCCAACACGGGTGTCATGGCGCGTCGCCCAGAGGTCCGAATGCGCGTGACGCCGGAGGCGGTGCGGTCGCTGGCCCAAATCCAGGCGCAACTGCTCGAACAGGCCGCCGACGCTGTAGCGCCCGGCGGACACATCTGCTACAGCACGTGCAGCATCCAAACGTCCGAGAATATGGACGTGGTCGAGGCCTTGGTGAAGCGGCGTCCGGAGTTCCTGATCGAGCGGCACGCGCTCACGCTTCCATTCGTCGCCGAGGATTTGTCATTCGATCACGACGGCGGTTTTGTCGCGGTGCTGCTGCGGCAGCATTAGCAGGCGATCCGGGCGCAATGCCCCTCAACATGCCTCAGAAGAGCCTTCCCAGTATTGGTACGTGGGTTTTCAGCGTCTGCAAACCCCTTCCACAGGTTTTCCACAAAACCCATTTGCGCTGTGAATAGGTTGTTTACAACAAATTTTTTTCACGCGCAACCTTCGGTCCCTGCGACACCTTGCTTATGTGGAAAAGAATTCCCCCGAAAGGCCATTGATTTGACTCAAGGCCGCCTCTATCATCGCACCAGAAGTCAACGAGAGGCGAATGACAAGCAACCGAACTTACCATGATGGTAAGAGTGGGAGAAGAGAGATGCAGGCAACATTCACGGATGAAATTACCGCCATTGATCAGGCGATCGCCGAACGGATCGGCCCTCAGAAACACCGTATCTGGTTCAAGAATTCCACGCGCCTGACACTGGCGGACAACTATCTGAAAGTCGGCGTTCCGAATCACTTCATCGGCGGTTGGATCGAAAATCATTTTCTTGATGAGATCGCCGCGGCGGTTCGCGGCGTTACCGGCGGCGACCGGAAAATCGCGTTTAACATCGAACCGGAGCTTTCCGGCGCACTGAAGCGGCCGCAGCTCGACAGTCAGGCGCTGCATGTCGAAAAAGCCCATAATCGGACCACCCGAAGCAGAATTCGGCCGGCCGAAGCCCTTCACCGTTTGGAGCCGCTGAAGCTGAGTCTGGACAATTTCGTGGTGGGTCCGAAAAATCAACTCGCCTATAACGCCGCGCGAGCGGTCGTTGATTCAGAGCAAAGTCCGTTCAATCCGTTGTTTTTTCACGGAGGATACGGCGTCGGCAAAACACACTTGCTGCAAGGGATCTGCAATGCGGTGTGCAAGACGCGCCCGAAAGCCCGATGGCTTTACGTTTCGGCGGAGGATTTTGCGAATCAGTACGTGCTGGCCTTGAAGACCCGAAAGCTGGATGCTTTCCGGGCGAGATTCCGACAAACGGATTTGCTGGCAATCGATGACATACACTTCCTGGCCAGCAAGAAAGCCATGCAGGAGGAGTTCCTGCATACGTTCAATACAATCGATCTGGCGGGCAAGCAGGTGGTGCTCGCTTCTGACGCCCATCCCAAGATGATCGGTTCGCTGTGCGAAAGCCTCGTGAACCGTTTCGTCTCCGGGATGGTCGTCAAGATCGAGGCGCCCGATTTCGAAACGCGATGCAAGATCTGCGCTCAGCGGGTGGCCAGTATGGACCAGGACGTGCCCATGTCCGTGGTGGAGTATGTCGCCGAACGCATGGCGACCAATGTCCGCGAACTGGAAGGGGCGCTCATCAAGCTCATCGCCTATGCATCGCTGACGCGGGAGCGCGTCTCGCTGATTATGGCCCGCGAGGTGCTCGCCGATCATATCAGCCGTACCGATCCCATCGTGCACGTGTCCGACATCGAATCGGCCGTGAGCACCTACTTCGGCATCACCACCGCCGACGTTCATTCGTCCAGGAAGGACCGGACCGTCAGTCTCGCCCGGTCCTACAGTATGCATCTGGCGCGCAAGTTCACCAAGATGTCTTTTCCGGAAATCGGCAAGGTCATGGGCAACAAGAACCACGCCACCGTGATCCTGGCCAATCGCAAGGTCGAAGACCTCATCAACCGAAACGCCGAGGTCAAATGGAAGAACGCGGCGGGTTTTCGGGTCGCCAGGGCAAGGGACATCTATGAGCAGCTTATGGAGAGCATATCGTGAAAAGGATTTTGAAAACGACCATTTTAGGAGTTTTGTGAGACATGGTACGACATGAGAAAATTGCGAAAAAAAGTCTACACCCTGTGTACGTGGAAAATTGACTTCCTCGTCGATTTCATGCTTTTTGGCGACATTCTGCAGTCGCGCATTCAGTAACGCATTCACACATACAGGAAAGGCATCCAGATGGAAGATATGGCAACCAAGAGCGACAAGAGCGGGCTGGTGTGTCTGCTCCTGCTGCTGCTCCTGCCCGGCTTGGGCATCCACCGGTTCTATGTGGGCAAAGTAGGCACGGGCCTTCTGTTTCTGGTGACACTGGGCGGCTTCGGAATCTGGTGGCTTATCGATTTGATCTTCATCGTCAGCGGCGCATTCACCGATTCACGCGGCGCCAAGGTGAAACTCTGAGCAGACGGGGCGGGACGCGCCCCACCGTCCGGATTGGGGCGGAGCACGTCCCGCCCTGCCTTATTCGCCCGTATCGAGAACGCTCATGAAGGCCTCCTGGGGGATCTGCACCGAGCCGATGCTCTTCATTCGCTTCTTGCCTTCCTTCTGCCGTTTGAGCACCTTCATCTTCCGAGTAACATCGCCGCCGTAAAGTTTGGCGGTAACATCCTTGCGATAGGCCTTGATCGTCTCGCGGGCGATGATCTTTCCGCCGATGGCGACCTGCAGGGGAATCTCGAACTGGTGCCGGGGAATCGCTTTGCGCAGCCGGATGATCATCCGGCGTCCGCGTTCGGCGGCCTTGTCGCGGTGCACGATTATCGACAGCGCGTCCACGGCGGTCTTGTTGACGAGGATATCGATCCGGACCAGGTTGCTCTTTTCGAAGGCGAGAAATTCGTAGTCCATCGTCGCGTAACCGTGGCTGATGCCCTTGAGCACGTCGTAAAAATCATAGACGATCTCGGCCAGCGGCGCCTTATATTCCAGCATCACGCGTGTCGGGCTCAAATAGTCGGTCTTCACGAGCTTGCAGCGCCGCGACTCGGCAAGCTTCATCAGCGGACCGATCGATTCGTTCGTCGTGATGATCTCCAGCCGCACGAAAGGCTCGCGGAGTTCGGCGATCTTCTGGGGGTCCGGCAGCTCGCTGGGCGAGTCGACGCGCTTGACCTGCCCGGAGGTCGTCACCACCTCATAGCTGACCGTCGGCGCCGTCTGCACCACGTCGACATCGTTCTCCCGCTCCAGCCGCTCCTGAATAATCTCCATGTGCAGCAGTCCGAGGAAACCGCACCGGAAGCCGAAGCCCAGCGCCGGCGAACTCTGCGGCACGAACGAAAAACTCGCATCGTTGAGGGTCAGTTTGTCGAATGCGGCGCGCAGCTTTGGGTAGTCGGTGTTGTTGCCCGGATAAAAATCTGAGAACACCATCTGCATCGGCGGAACATAACCCGGCAGCGCCGTCGCCGCCGGCGCGGCATCGTCGGTGATGGTGTCGCCGATGGTCACGTCCGCCAGTTGCCGGATATTGGCGATCACGTAGCCTACTTCCCCGACGCCTAACGCGTCCACGCTCGTCATCTCGGGTGTAAATTTGCCCAGTTCGCTGATCGTATAGGTTCTGCCGCTTCGCATCAGACGGATTCTCTGCCGGACGCGCAGGCTTCCGGCGAACAGCCGCACGTAGCAGATGACGCCGCGATATTCGTCGCAGTGGCTGTCGAATATTAACGCGGCGGGCGGTTCGTTGGCCTTATCGGCGGGCGGCGGCAGGAGCGTGACTATCGCGTCGAGCAGTTCTGCAACGCCCAGGCCCGTCTTTGCGCTGATGGCGAAGCATTCGTTCTTTCGGATACCGAGTACGTGTTCGATCTCCTCGGCTACCACGTCGGGCTGTGCGGCCGGGAGGTCCACCTTGTTGATCACCCCCAAAATTTCGGCGCCCGCCTCCGTGGCGAGATACGCATTGGCGACCGTTTGGGCCTCCACGCCCTGGCTGGCGTCCACAACCAGCAGCGCCCCCTCGCAGGCGGCCAGCGCCCGCGACACCTCATAATGGAAATCGACGTGACCGGGCGTATCGATCAGATTGAGCATGTACTCTTTGCCCTCGTGGACGTACTTCATCGTCACCGCCGAGGCCTTGATCGTAATGCCCCGCTCCCGCTCCAAATCCATGCCGTCGAGCATCTGTTCCTTCATGTCCCGTTCGCTGACTGCGCCGGTCAACTGCAGAAAACGATCGGCCAACGTGCTCTTGCCGTGGTCGATATGCGCGACAATCGAAAAATTCCGTATGTGATCCGTACCCATGTATGGTGTCTCGTTTCATCTTGTTTAAGCCAAACCCGGTATTATAATACGTTCGGTCGTCGACCGCAAGTTCTCTCCGATCCTGAAAATCGGCCGACAGCCCGCGTAATATTTGACCCTTCCGCACGTCTAAGTATAATGAGCGGCAAGGTTGTTTTCGGAGGAATACCTGTGGAAGAAGAAAAAATCGATCCCGGTCATCGCACGCCGCGAACGGTCCTGCGGGTAATTGGCCCCGTTACTTTCGGTATCGGCGTATTGCTGACGGCGGTCGCACTGGCAAGTTTCGGGGTCGCAATGGCGACCGGCCGCCCGCCGGTGTTGTTAGTCCTCGCGTTTTTCGGCCTGCCGCTGGTGTTTGTCGGCACAATAGTGACGTTTGCCGGCTACATGGGAAAAATCGCCCGCTTTACCCAGGCCGAGACGGCACCCGTGGCAAGAGACACATTCAATTACCTTGCCGATGGCACAAAAGACGGTGTCAAGACCGTCGCGGCCGCCATCGGCGAAGGGATAGGGGCCGGTATCGGCGCAGCCGGAGATGCCCTCGTTACCGCAAAGAAGACAGTAGAAGTCCGCTGCCGCAAGTGCAGCTTCATGGAAACAGCGGACGCAAAATTCTGCAGCGGCTGCGGGGCCGCCATGGAAAACGACAAACTCTGTCCCTCGTGCAATGAGCTCAACGATGCGGACGCCAAGTTTTGCAGCAATTGCGGCTACGGCTTCTGAAAAGGTTCCGAGTGGTTACCGGTCCGGCCGGTGGAGTAATGGTGTCTGTTAAGAATCGCCGTCCCGACAGGCGACGCCAGGAAGTCGACGAACGTCTGGGCGGCGACCTGCCTGCGGGAAAACGCCAGGATTCCGATATCCGCCGACGAGACAATGTTCTTTTCCTCCGGTATGGTAATCATGTCCCCGTGGTCACGGTAATACCGCGCGATGCTGTCCCACACGATTACTGCGTCAAGAGACCCGGCCTGGATTTGCATCCCTAACTCATTGACCGTTTGAGACTGGAATTTCAAATTTCTCGTCAGGTCGGCCCACGCGATGCCGTTTTTTTCGAGAAGGTGCTTCGTAGTCCGCCCGATCGCACAGGCCTGCGGGTCGCCCAATCCTACCCGTGTGCCTTCCCGCAGCAGGTCCGACAGGTCGACGATGCCTTTCGGGTTACCCTTGGCCACCAGGATCACCGGCGCCCAATAGAATACCGGCCGTGACGCTGCGATCAGACCCGCTTCATGGGCCTGGTCCACATAATACTTCTCGCCGGGCAAGTAGAGGTCCCCGCTGCGCACGAGCTTAATCTTGGAAAGCAGCACCTCGCTGCCCGCGTAATCGGTGACGATGCGGATGTCATGCTTCGCCTCGAAGGCCTCAATCACTTCCGCCACCGGCGGCCGAATCCCCGCCCCGCAATACAAGACCAGCTCAGCGTCACGGCCTGCCCGCCCATCAGGCCGCCGGTCACACCCGCACAACCAGACGACGAGGATGACCGCCAAACAATGGATGCATCTGCCTAAACGCCGTATCCTTTGCTGCCGGTTCTTGATCATCGCCCGTCCGAATCGCATGTTTACCGCCGCTCCATTGCCTTAAGCGTCTCACGAATGTCCTCTGAAGGCTCCAGGCTCAGTGCCCGGCGCATGTGCTCCAAGGCCTGTTTTCGTTGGGCGTTCCTGTAATACAGGACGCCGAGATTATAGTGCAGACTCGCATTGTCAGGCAACACTGCCGCCGCTTCTTCATACACCGCGATCGCTTCAACTTGCCTGCCCGCGCGAACCAGGGCCTCCCCCAGATTCAAAGCGGCGCCTGCGTGGCGTCTATCGACGCTCAGTGCTTTTCGATACCACGCTATCGCCTCGTCGGTTCGCCCGTTCGATGACGCAACCATGCCCAGCCCGTGCATTGCAGCGGCGTCATTCGGCTGCAGATGCAGGGCTTGCCGGTAATGTGCCTGCGCTTCGGCGATCTGTCCGGCATTGGACAGCATTGCAGCAAGCTGAACGTGCCCTTTTCGAAACTGCGGGACCATCGCCAGCGTCGCCCGGCATTCTTCCAGGGCCCTGTGTGCGTCGCCCTTGTACTCCGCCAGAAACTCCGCATGTTTCCACCGCAGCCACCAGTCCGCCGGACGCTTCTCCACGGCCGTGCGATAAATCTCCGCCGCATCCGACACGGCGTCCTTCGTAACGCCGGCCTTCAACCCGTTGACAATTTGCCCCGCCGCCGCAATATCCGTCGCATGATACAACTGATTCGTGAAAGGAGGCTTCCTCAGGTATACTTCCAGCATCGTCGCCCAAGACGTGAACTGATCGATGGCGGTGAATGCCAGCCGCCGCGCCAATGCCTCCGTGGTCAAAGGACTGCCTTCGATGCGTTTCGACCGCACCCAGGCGGGCAATGCCCCTTCGATGCCATCCAGAAGAGCGCCGGCCACCGCGGCGTTGCCCTCGAATGTCAGATGGACGTGTTCATAAAACAGCGCTTTGCCGGGCATGCGGTGTTCGCTGCGCTCGGCCAGCGCCTCGGTGCTGTCCACAAGCAAAATCGACGGGTCATCAGCCTCCCGCACCACCTCGCGAATAATTGAATTGATCCGATCGTCCGCCCGAAATCGGAGTGCATCCGCTTCTCGAGCCAGCACATAATGCTGACGCGCCTCATCCCAGGCGCTCTGCTGTTCATAAAGTCGCGCCAGGCGAAAATGCAGATCGGCATAGCTGTCGTCAATGGCTGCGCACGCTCTGTACCTGTCGATTGCGTCGTCAAGGCTTCCCTGCTGCTCGAGTTGTATACCCTCAGCATAGAGCGTTTCCCATCCTGTCCTCTCCTCCTGCGTGAGGCCCTCCCTGTGCACCGAAGCCAGCGGCGCACAATCCCGAAGATTGGTTCCCACCGTGGACAGCACCACCGCCGCCTTGGCGTCCTTTGCGGCCGTGCAGATATCCGCGAGGTTCCTCTTGAAATGGTCGTATACGATGTCGAGCCTTGCATCGGCGAGCGGCACCGTCTGCTCGACAAACATCTCCATCCCGCCCCACGACTCGATTTGTTCGCCCTCTAAACGCCCCGCAACATGCGACAGAAGCTGCCCCACGCGCAATGCGCGCGAAGCGATATGTGCACGAATCAATGCGATGTTTCGAATCTGCCGAGACAGCACAGTCCCCGCCCCGTAGGGTCCCACCACCTCGTTGTTGCCCAGGTAAACCACAAACACGTCCGCCCTGCACTTCCGCAAGTCCTTAATGAGCGGGACGATGCAGTGCGAATTGATCGCCGTCATGCCGGCATTGTACACCTCGAATGCAGCGCCGGGATAGCGCTCTTCCAGAAGCACTCCCAGCATGCGCGAAAACGAATAGGCGCCGTCCGGCACCCCTTGGACCGCTGAGGCGCCGAGCACAATGACGCGGCAATGGCCGTCCGGCTTTTCAACCGGAATGACGAACGGATCGAATTCCCGTGCAAGCCGAGGCGGAAAGAACAGGCGGCTGAAGGAATCGTTGCTGACAAAACAGCGGACCCCCTTGACCGTGCGCGGCACAACGGCCCGCACAGAAAACCCGTAACCGGTCACGCGCAGCGCCAGTTCGAGTACAAGCAGAACAAGGACCGGCAAGAGCACAACACCCGTCAGCCGGAACGTCCACAGTTTGCGCCTGCTCAGTGCGACCCCCGGCGGCCGATCTTGTGTGCGACGGCATTCGCCGGAACTGCCTCCACGCAAACGGTCCCTGCCGACGCGCGGCTTTGTACGGTTTTTCCTGTCTGGTGTGTGCCGTTTCATTATCCTCTGGTTCGCGGCCCCGGTTCGGCAATCATTTTATATAGCCATATTCCGTGAAGACCTCCGGGCCCCGCAAGCGGATGAATTCAATGAATCTCTTGAGCGCCTCGGGTTGTTCCGTGTAGTCGAGCCCGATCACGTGAACACAAACCTCTTCCTTATACTCGTAAGGCGTCTTGACCACTTCGAGATCGTTGGCGAACGTATGGGCCACGCCGTTCCACATAATCACCGCGTCCACCGCGCCGGTCTTAAGCCATGTGCCCAGCACGGGGTGCCCCTTGGTCAGACGATTGTCCACATTCGCCAAAACAGCCCCCTTGATGCCCTTTTCCTCCAGCAGCGCAAAGACCATCTCGCCGCACGTCGAAAACTGGGGATCGCTCAATCCAACCTTCAAATCCTTCTGCGTCAGGTCCTCTATCTTCTTCAGCCCCCTCGGATTTCCCTTTTGCACGGCAAGTACCGGGGCGACAAATCCCACCTGCACGTGATCCGCGTATTCACCCGCGTCCTTGACATATTGGAGAAACGGGTCATGGGTGACCAGAACGTCGCCCTTGCTTGCGGCCTTGATCAGCGGCAGGAAGTCCTCGCTGCCGGCGGCGGTTGTCGCCACGACGATGCCGGTCGCCTGGGTGAATTCGCGACATAGATGCTCCGTCGGCTTGACGAACGAGCTGCCGCACAGAACGACCAGTTCCTCCGTCGGCTGGTCCTTGCCCGCACAGCCCGCCAAAAAAAACGCCGCGGCCCCCATCACTGTCATAGCGACCTTGCAATACGTCCACCCCGATGTGTTTATCATGTTCCACCTTTCATCTGCCGTTGCCAAAACCCATTCTGCGCACCTTACCAGAAATGACGACACCCTGCAACCGGACAGTTGTGTTTACCAGGGCTGTCGCATTCTCCGGATGTCCGCATCCTAAACCCAACCTGCGGCGACAATGGAGAGCAAAACCGGTTGGGCAGAGGCCAAAATCAGGAG
>JACZKQ010000147.1 GCA_014859965.1 Phycisphaerae bacterium | reverse complement strand
GTCACTACGACGAAGCCCAAATCCTCCTTAAATCACAACCTCAAATCTGTGCCATTGGCGCTGACGGCGGACAAGGGGACCCGCCTGACGGCGATGTGCGATATCTTCATGGACCGTGTAAAAAATGTGCGAGGGATACTCAAGCAGCAGAGGGGCGAGCAGGTCACGGTTGATGACGATCACTGTTTCGCGGGCTTTGACGGGTACAAGCGGGTGATCGAAGCTTCGGACGTGGTGGTGATCGCCAATGCGGCGAAGTTCCATCCGCTGCATGCCATAACGGCGATCAAGGCCGGCCTGCACGTCTTCGTGGAGAAGCCGCACGGTATTGACCCTGCGGGCATCAAGGTGATGCAGGCCGCGGCCGACCTGGCGAAGGAGAAGGGGCTGTGTCTGGTGAGCGGCCTGCACAGCCGTTATCATGAGGGGTATGAGGAGACGGTTAAGCGGATTCACGACGGTGCGATCGGCGACGTGGTTGCGATCGAGGAGAATTTTCTGCGGGCCCCGTACGTGGTCATCGGCCGCCAGCCTGGGCTGACGGAATTGCAGTGGCAGTGCAGCACGCAGTATCATTTCCGCTGGCTGTCGGGCGACGACGTGGTGCAGTCGTTAGTGCATAATATCGACCGTTCGAGCTGGGTCATGCACAATGAGGTGCCGGTGAAGTGCCACGGCATGGGCGGGCGGTCGTCCATGACCGAGCCGATCTACGGCGACGTGTTCGATCATCACGCCGTAAAGTTCGAATTTGCCAATGGCGTGCCGATCTATGCGTTCTGCCGCACGACGACGGGCTGTTACGATGAATACTCGAGCCGCGTCCTCGGGAGCAAAGGGCGGGCGGACATTATGGGCTGCCGGATCACCGGCGCGGTGAACTGGCGGTGGACGGGCCGGTGCGATCCGTATCAGCGGGAGCACGACGTGATGTTTGCAGCGATTCGCGCGGGCAAGCCGGTCAACAACGGCGATTACATGACACGGAGCACGCTGGCGACGATCATGGGTCAGATCTCGTGTTACACGGGCCGGGAGGTCACGTGGGAGCAGGCGATGGCGTCGGACTTCTATTATCCGCCGAAGCCTGAGGAGTGTCATGACGGCATGGAACCGCCGGTGGCCGTGGGGCCGGACGGCAGCTACCCGGTGCCGAAGCCGGGCTTTACCAAAATGATTTAATCTTGTGGACCTTGGCGCAGCAGCCCTTCGCGTGATCGGCTGCCTGGGCCGCTTTCTGTGAGGGTATGTATGAGTAGAGGACGTTTGTTCGTCGGTTTGGCGGCTGCAGCAGTTTGCGGCCTGTTCGTTCAATTCGCAATTGCAGCCGAAGCCCTGCCGAAACGCTACACGGAGACCGTTTCGGATCGGTTGGGCGAGAAGATGACGTTCGATATGGTGCTGATCGATGGGGGGCGGTTTACGATGGGCAGCCCCGACGATGAGGCCGGGCGCAAGCCGGACGAGGGGCCGCAGCGCGAGGTGAGGGTGTCGCCATTTTATCTGTGCACAACGGAGATGACGCTGAAGTTCTTTCTCGCGTATTACGAGGAGACCAGCCGCGCCCGGGCGGTGCACGTGGAGGCGGTCGAGGGCAAAGATGTCGACGCCATAACCGGGCCAACGCCGGTGTTTGGCGAGTTGACGATGGGTTATTCGCCGAACCACCCTGCGATTGGGGGGACATGGCACAATGCGGTGACATTCTGTCAGTGGCTCTCGAAAAAGACGGGCAGGACATATCGCCTGCCGACGGAAGCGGAGTGGGAGTATGCGGCGCGGGCGGGCGGTACGACGGCGTTTGCTTTTGGAGCTGACAAAGACAACGTCGACGACTATGCGTGGTACGCCGACAACAGCGATGGCGAGGTGCATGCGGTGGCGTCCAAGAAACCCAACGCATGGGGTTTGTATGACATGGCCGGCAATGTGCGGGAGTGGGTGCAGGATTTCTATGCGGCAAGCTACGACGGCGCCAACGCGGTGAATCCGAAGGGGCCGGAATCGGGGGCGGTGCATGTCGCACGCGGCGGCGACTACGACAGCCCAGTAGAGGAACTGCGATCCGCGGCGCGGGCATTCGAGGAGAAATGGTGGCGCAGCGGTGATCCGCAGATTCCGAAGAGTCGCTGGTGGCTTCCGAATATGGATATCGTCGGCTTTCGGGTGGCGTGTTCGATCGAGCCGGAAAACAGCGGGCCGGCTTTTGAGCCGGACGGCAAGGGCGGCTTTACATTCGATACCGGGGTGCTTAAAGGGACCCTGCGGAGCGATGGCAAGTCGGTGGGATTGTCGGATGTCGTGCATGTGCCGTCGGGCAAGCGGCTGGACCGCAGCATGGGGATGATGAGCCATTATCGCGTGTTCACGAAGGGCACGCGGCACGGGACGGCGGCGTGGGACTGGCCGAGCGAGGCCCAGTTGGGGGACGACGGGGCGGTAAGGGTCACCTGGGCAAAAGCAGACGGGCGGCCGTTCGAACTGGCGGCGGTTTACCGGTGGCGGGATGCGGTGACGCTGGACGTCGAGACGTTTGTGACGGCTGCCGAGACGCTGGAGGATTTTGAGTCCTTTGTAGCGGTTTACTGTGATGCGTTTTTGGCGTCGCCGTATGTTTATGTCAATTCAGGTTTCATGCAGGCGCGGCAGGCGGCGGGCGACTGGCAGGTATTTCCTCGCGGAAATGACGTCGTTGAGATGATCCAGGATGGGCGATGGGAGAAGGAGCCGCATCCGGTGGCGTGGACGGTTCGGCCGCATTTCGGTCAGGCGCTGGCGTTTCGCAAGGGCGCAAAGGCCGGACCTGGAGTCGTTGTAATGGCGCCGCCGCAGGATTGTTTCGCAATCTCGACGCCTTATTCGGGCGAGTCACATTATTCATTGTACCTGTCGCTTTTCGGCGGCGATGTGGCGGCGGGGACTACAGCGCAGGCGAAGGCGCGGCTGGTTATCACGACGGAGACAACGCCGGCGGCGATCGGCGACCTGTACAGGGGTTACCTGAAGGACCTCGGCCGCTGAGTCCTATTGGCTCAGCAGGCGGGGAGCCTTGGCAACGTGACATTCTTTTGGCATAGTACGGTTCGATGAGGCGGCAAGCCAGGCTGCCAGGAATGCGCGGACCATGGCCTCGTCGGTCTGTTCGATGAGGCGGTGGGCCTCGCTCCGGACGTCATCCGACAGCACCAGCCCCATATCGATGGGTTTGCCTTGTGATTCGAGATAGTGTGCAAATCGGACGGTGCTTTCGAGCCAGCGTACCGGCTGATCATCCCATATTGTAGGGTACTGCTCTGGGCAAGAGGGATCCTCGGCGATTTTCAATGACAACCACCAGCAGAAGACGGCCGCAGGACAGCCAAACAGAAAAACAACCACACCTGATAATCCGGTCTCGGTCTCGGCCTCGGCTGCGAGGAGAGGTAGAAATATGAGGAAGGCGAAACTGAGGAACATGATGAGTCCGAAGGCGATACTCCGCAGAATATCCGTCGAGAACGATGCTGCCGCCCGGCGAAACCATGTTCTTGTGTAAACGACATACTCGTCTTGCATGGCGGTTCTCCCAAAAGCCAACTCGTGCATCAACAGGATCAGTTTAGCCGGAAACGGCAGTCATGTCAACCGGCTGGGTGCCGGCGGCATAAAGGAGGCTTTGTGGACTTGGATTCAGGACGCAGGCAGCATTGACCTACGGCGTGGAGATTGTGTTTAGTACCGGAGGTGGGACTTGAACCCACACCCTGTTGCCAGGACGGGATTTTGAATCCCGCGCGTCTGCCATTCCGCCACTCCGGCTTTGTTCGGCTACGATATCGGATAGGTCGTGTGCTGTCAACAGGAAAACACGGGTCAAAGACTGTGAGTTTGGGCGGCTGCCTTGCTGTTTATTCTATATAATAAACGCGACGCGTATTTGCAAAATGGCAAACAGGAGCCGTCTCATACCAGTTAACCCGGTGACTTTCGCTTGGCTCCACGTTTGGGCGATCTGTCCATGAGACAAGCCAGAAAACTTTATCAATGAGTTGCCTGGAAAGGTTTGCATTTCGTCGGGTCGGGTCGTAAGATACGCGTCATAAACCGTGGTGTGCCGCTATCGGACGCTGATGCGTTTGTGACGGCGACGGGGGGGACGGTTTTGCGATGGTGGTGGAGTTCTTGTCCGCCAGTGATGGAATACGGAGCAGGGCAGTTATGGCGATCTCCAAAATGTCTTTGCCAGACAGGTCGGACTGCGCCTGTAACAAAGGAATGCAACTTGATCGGCGTGAACAATGGACTGCAAGCAACAAGAAGGATGGGAATCAAAGAGTCTGAAAGCCTTTGCAGCCGGAAACAGTGCGGACGGTTTTGCTGCAAAACCGGGTTCGCGACCGGTAATCGGTGTCATCGAAGGCACGGGGATCGGTCCTGAAATCGTAAGGGCAAGTCTTGGTGTATTAAGGGCGGTAGAACAGGTACTTGGGACGAAGTTCGAACTTCGGCACGGCGGTCCTATCGGCGAAGAGGCGGAGGCTCTGTGTGGTCGGCCGCTTCCCGATTCGGTAGTGATGTTCTGCGAAGATGTCTTCGCTCAGAACGGAGCTATCCTCAGCGGACCGGGAGGACGCCGATACGTTTACGATCAGCGCAAAGTTTTCGACCTTTTCTGCAAATTCGTACCCGTTCGGCCGTGGCCTCAATTAGCCGATGCCGGGATTCTTTCGAAGCAGAATATGGATGCAGACATCCTTATTGTGAGGGATAATACAGGGGGTGTTTACCAGGGTCGGTGGCAAACATTTGCAACGGAGGAAGGGGCGATTGCGGAACACTCTTTCAGCTATAGTGAATTACAGGTAAGACGCCTTATCGAAGTCGCCTGCCGAGCGGCGGCAAGCCGCAGCGGCAAAATGCACGTGATCGTCAAGCAGGACGGCGTGCCTGCAATCAGCGAACTATGGCAGGACATCAGCAGGCAATCGGCTGACAAGTATGGGGTGGACGCGGTGATGATGAACGTCGATCTTGCGGCTTACGAGATTGTTGGGCACCCTTGCCAATTCGACGTGATAGCAACGCCGAACCTTTTCGGGGACATTCTCGTCGACGTCAGCGGGGTGCTGACGGGGTCGAGAGGGGCAACGTTCTCGGGCAATTTCGGAGCGGACGGGAAAGCCGTGTATCAGACAAATCATGGAAGCGCGCACGACATCGCAGGCAAGGACATCGCCAATCCCGCAGGACAGATTTTGTCTCTTGCCATGCTGCTGCGCGAAAGTTTCGGACTGGTCGAGGCCGCATCGCTGATTGAAGGGGCTTTGACCAATGCATGGGGCCAAGGCTGGCGCACGGCGGATTTGGCGGCGCCCGGCTGCTGCATAGCAGGAACGCAGGCGATGGCGGAGCGGGTCGCACAGGAGGTGTTCAATATTGCGGATTCAGAAGAGGCGGCATGCGCACGTCACTCATTTTAGTCGACATTCAGAATGACTACCTTGCAGCCTCCGATCTCCAACCGTCGGCTGAAGTATTTGTAAAGAGAATCATGTCGCTGCTGGAGGAATGTCGCAGGCGGCAGATTCCGGTCATCCACGTCTGGACGACAGTAAGGCGAGACAAAGACGAACGTCTGCCGCATTGGCAGAAATCGGATCGATGGGTTTGTGTCGCCGGAACGGAGGGACACAGGCCGCCGCGCGAACTGCGGGTGCTCGAGGGCGAGACGGTCGTAGAGAAAACGGGATTCAACGCATTTGCGGACGGCGAACTGGACAAGGCTCTGAAGCGGGTGCAATGCGATACGGTTATCATTGCCGGTCTACATCTTCACGCCTGTGTGCGTACAGTTGCGGTGGAGTGTTTGGAGCGGGGGTATCACGTCTATATCGCCGAAGACGCTGCTGCGAGCAACGATCCGACGTATTCGGCGTCGACATATCGATGGCTCAGCGACCGATGCGTGGTGTTTGAGCCCTGGAAATCCATTCTTTCTCGTCCGGATCGCGGCGCGTCGTCGTCATTTGTTCACCGCAGCCCGCGCTGTGTCGACGAAATTCTCTTCGAGCGGCCAACAGGCGGCGCGGACGATGCAGCCGCCGAAGCGGGGATCGCACGGGATGCCTTTAAGCGATGGTCCAGGACGGCGGGTGCGGTTCGGCAGCAGGCTTTAGAGGCCGTCTCGGACGGGCTTGAGGCGATGAGAGACGAACTGGCCGGACAAATGGCGATGGATATCGGAAAGCCGCTGTCGCATTGTCACGAAGAAATCAGCAGGGCGATATGCAGCATCGGAGACGTGGTACGGCGGGCAGGGTCGGCAGAGTCTGAAAGAAGGGACGGAGCGGGCTCGGTTCGGTATCGCCCCGTGGGCGTCGTGGCAATCATTACCGCGTGGAACAATCCGGTTGCCGTTCCGTTGGGCAAAATTGCGCCGGCTTTGGCTTTCGGCAATACGGTGGTCTGGAAACCTGCCCCGGCGGCGACTCGCGTGGCGGAGGCGATGATCAAACTGCTGCGGGACAGCGGCATACCGGAGGACGTTGTTCGTCTCCTGACGGGGGACCACACGACGGCAAGAAGACTTGCGGACGATGCCAATATCAATGCGGTAACTCTTACGGGTTCAATCAGAGCAGGCTACGCGATACAGGAGATCTGTTCCAGACGCATGTTGCCGATACAAGCTGAACTGAGCGGCAACAACGCAGCGATCGTCTGGGATTACGCGGACATAGCGCATGCGGCCGGAGAAGCGGCGTGGGGCGCATTTGCATTTGCCGGACAGCGATGCACGGCGAATCGGCGGGTGATTGTGCATTCTTCAATGTTGGAGAGATTCCTGGGAGAGCTGGAGACTGCGGCTAATCAGCTTGTCTGCAACGATCCGCTCAATCCGGGCGTCGACATAGGTCCGGTTATAAGCCCGGCCAAGCGGGCCGAGATTGAAGAGATAGTCGAGGCGGTGCGCTCCGGCAACCAGTCGCATAGAGTGATCCTTACGCACGGGGCCAATGCCGAGCAGATGTGGTTTAAGAGGGGGGCATATGTACGGCCGGCTATTATCTGCTGTGCTGAGCCTGGGCACGCGGTCGTTCAGGAAGAAACAATGGGCCCGGTGCTTGTGGTGCAGCAAGCGGATGATTTCGACCAGGCGCTCGATTTGTGCAACGGCGTACGCCACGGCCTTGCGGCTTCCTTATTCAGCGACAATGAGGGGCTGCTGCTGCGGTTCCTTGAAGAAGCGCAAGCCGGCGTGCTGAAGCTGAATTCGTCCACTGCGGGCGTGGATGCGACCCTTCCCTTCGGAGGCTGGAAGCAATCCGGAATCGGACCGCCGGAGCATGGAGAAGGAGACCGCAGTTTTTACACGCAGATACAAACGGTGTACGGCGGAGTGTAGTTTTTTAGTCCGAGATTTACGGGAGAATAAGGAGCAACCGATGCGGCCGCGCGATCTCAAATTCATCTTGCAAAACGTTGTTGCACTGCATCGATATGCCAGGCAGCCTTTAACGCGACAGGAGGCTTTCGAGGCGGTGCGGCGGCGGATGGAGAACCGGGAACAGAACTTTCTGCAAACAGCGCGAGAGCTTGTGTACGGGCATCCGGGGAGTCCTTATCGTGCGCTCTTGTTATGGGCGGGATGCGAGTATGCCGACCTGGAGGCGAACGTCAGGCGGGACGGGTTGGAGCAGACGCTTGACAGACTCAAGGAGGCAGGTGTTTACGTGTCGCTGCAGGAGTTCAAGTCAAGGGTTCCGATTTGCCGCAACGGGCTGACGGTGGAAGCGTGCGAGACCGATTTTGACAATCCGCGGCGTCACAAGATCAGTATTCAGGCCCGCACCAGCGGCAGCCGTTCCAAAGGCGTTCAAGTGGCGTACAACTGGGGTTTTCTGGCCGAGGAGGCGGCGAACGAATTATTGTTTTACGATGATCAGGGTCTGCGGAACGTGCCGCTGGCTTTTTGGCTGCCGACGCTGCCGTGCACGTCCGGCATTCACAACCTGCTGATGAACCTGAAGTATCACAAGATACCGGACAAGTGGTTCTCGCAGTTGCAGACGGGAGACGCGAATGCTTCACGCCGGGACAGAGCGGCGTTGAACAACCTGCTGTTATGTTGCAGAATACTGGGGTATCCTGTTCCTCGTCCTGAGTTCGTGGGCGTGGATGAAGCGGAGAAGGTCCTGCGATGGATGGAGGCGACCACCAAGGCTAAAGGGTCCTGCATGGTGCGAACTTATGCAAGTTCGGCGGTTCGGCTTATCCGGATGGCGATCGAGAAAGGCGCAGACATTTCAGGAAATGTGGTGTTTACCGGGGGGGAGCCGCTGACTCCTCAGCGTGCATCGTTTATCCAGTCGGCGGGGGTCAAGTGCTTCACGCGATACGTTGCCACCGAGACGGGATTGATAGGGGCGTCCTGCAAAGACGGGGAGCATTGCGACGACATGCACATCTATCTGGATCGGCATGCGATCATTCAGCGACGGCACCGCAGTGCGATCGGCGATCATGCCGTCGACAGTTATCTGCTGACGTCGATGCTGACGACCGCATGCAAAGTGATGTTTAATACGGAACTGGGGGATTTCGGGCATATGGAAGTGCGACCGTGCAGTTGCGTGTTCGGGCAATTGGGGATGAATGTCCATGTGGCGCAGGTTCGCAGTTACGACAAGCTGACTTGTGAAGGGATGACGCTATTGGGGTCGGAACTTGACTCGGTGGTGGCGGATGTTGTTCAAGAAGCGGGGGGCGGGCCTGACGATTATCAATTCTGGGAGACGCAGAACGAGATCGGCATGCCCCGGCTGGTTATCGCGGTAAATCCGGACCTGCAGGCGCTGGACGAAAGAACGTTCGTGCAGACGGTGTTCAACAGACTTCGCGGCAAGAATATTACGTTGACGTCTCAGGTCTGGGAGCAGGCGGACACGGTCAATCTGATTCGGGCCAAACCGGAGTACTCGCGGGGCTGCAAGCTGCTGCCGATACTAAAGAAGCAGGGGGGATAGAATAAACTGGTTAAACAGGGCGGGTGCGGGTTCAGGAGGTTCAGTAATCGAGGAAGACGATGTCTTCGGGGGCGGCTACTACGTCTTTTCTGGCGGGGCCGAGGATCTGGCGGATCTGTCGACTGTGTTTGCCGGCGAGCGTCTTGAGTTCTTCTGCGCCGAGGCTGGTGACGGCCTTGGCGTTCTCGTTGAGCATGACGACATCCCCGGCCTTAAAAGCGCCTTTCACGTCGGTGACGCCGCTGGGCAGAAGGCTCTTGTTTTTTCGCAGGGCGTTCATAGCGCCGTCGTCGATGCGGACGGTTCCGGCGGGCACGCTGTTGAGGATCCATCGGGCGCGGTTGCCGAGGCGGCGTTTTGGCATGAAAATTGTGCCGACCTGCTCGCCGGCCATGATGCGTGTGATGACATCGGGGGCCCGGCCGTGGGCAAGGACGATGCGGCAGCCCGCCTGGGCGGCGATCTTTGCGGCTTCGATTTTGGTTCTCATGCCGCCTGTGGAGTACGTGCTGCCGCGGCTGCCGGCGCCGCGCGTGATCTTGTCGGAGATTTCGAACACGGCGTCGATGGGCCGGGCGTCCGGGTGTTTGCGGGGGTCCTTGTCATAGAGGGCGTCGATATCCGAGAGCATGATGAGCAGGTCGGCGTCGATCTTGCTTGCAACCAGGGCGCTGAGTTTGTCATTATCGCCGAAAGCCGATCCGATCTCGGCGGTGGAGACGCTGTCGTTTTCGTTGAGGACGGGCACGACGCCGAGCTTGAGCAGCGTCTCGACGGAATTGCGAAGGTTGAGATAGGTCTTGCGGTGGTTGAGCACTTCGGCGGTGAGCAGTGCCTGGGCAACGTGGATATCGAATTCGCTGAAGGCCTTGCGGTATTCCTGCATGAGGAGCGGCTGGCCGATGGCGGCGCAGGCCTGGCGCATCTTCATGTCGGCGACAGGGCCTTTGAGTTTGAGGAGGCCGGCGCCCATGCCGATGGCGCCGCTGGTGACGATGACGACCTGGCGGCCCTGGCGAATGAGTTCGGCTAATTGTGCCGCGACACTGCGGAAGTACTGTGTGTCGACGCCGCCGTCTTTGCTGAGGGTGGCGGTGCCGATCTTGACGACGATTCGATTTGATCTGCTGAAGTCGCGCATCACAATCCGTAGGGTTTATCCAGTTTCTTATGGGTGAAGGTTTTTGCGCCGGGGCCGGAGTAGTCGGCGACGATGTGGCCCTTGCCGATGAGACGCCACTTATAGATGAGTAGGCCTTCGAGTCCTACGGGCCCGCGGGCGTGGATCTTGTTGGTGCTGATGCCCACCTCGGCGCCAAGGCCGTAGCGGAAGCCGTCGCTGAAGCGGGTACTGCAGTTGACCAGGACGTCGGCGCTGTCGACGAGGTCCATAAAAGCGGCGGCGGCGGCCGGATCGCGCGTGACGATGGCGTCCGTATGCCGCGAGCCATAGCGGTTGATGTGCCGTATGGCCTCGTCAAGATTATTGACGACCTTGATGGACAGGATGGCATCGAGGTATTCGGTCTTCCAGTCCTGCTCGTCGGCGGGCGCGACATCGATTATCTCGGCCGTCCGTTCACATCCGACAAGGGCGACATTTTTCTCGTCAAACGCTTGCTTGACGGCGGGAAGGAATGTGTCTGCGATATCGTTGTGCACGAGCAGTGTTTCGGCGGCGTTGCAGACCGCGACATACTGGCACTTGGAATCGACGGCAATCCTGATGGCCATGTCGAGGTCGGCTTTGGCATCGACGTAGACGTGGCAGATTCCGTCGGCATGGCCGAGCACGGGGATGTTGGTGTTGTCCATGATGTGCCGGACGAATTCATTGCTGCCGCGGGGCACGATTAGATCGATATATGCGTCGAGGTCCAGCATCTGGGCGACGTCGGCTCGGGTTTCAAGCAGACCCAGCCAGCCTTCGGGCATGCCGGCACTTTCGCTCGCCTGTGCGATCACGTCGGCGAGGATGCGGTTTGTGTGGGCGGCTTCGCTGCCGCCCTTGAGGAGTACGGCATTGGCGCTCTTGAGGCAGAGCGACGAAATCTGGACCAGAGCGTCGGGGCGGGATTCGAAGATGACGCCGATAACGCCGATAGGACAACTGACCTTGTAGAGTTCCAGGCCCGTGTCGAGTTCGGTCGCCGAAAGCGTGCCGCCCACCGGGTCTGGCATGTCAATGAGACTCTGGATGCCGCGGCACACCTCGGCGATTTTCTCTTCATCGAACTTGAGTCGCTTGAGAAGGGGTTTAGCGACATTGTCCTTCTCGGCCTGGGCGAGGTCCTTCCGGTTGGCCTCGACGATGCGGGCGGCATTGGCCTTTATCGCACCGGCGATGTCGGCCAGGGCACGGTTCTTGAGGTCGCCTTTTGCGGCGGCCAGATATATTGATGCCGCCTTTGCCCGGGCGGCGGCCTGCTTAATATCCATTCACGTGAACTCCCAATGTGCAGTTCTGTAGTTAATCGGTCCGACCATTGTAATCAATAAGGGAATAATATCCAGTCCCGTTTGGAAGCCTATGGAGCAGCATTCAACCCCGCAATGCGGCGGCGGGGCGTTTTAGGGGTTTTTAGGCGTTTTGTATTGACAGGGGGTACGTTTTTGAATATGTTCCCATTTCTGTCGCTAAGGCGGCACGCGGGCGTAGCTTAATGGTAAAGCCCCAGCCTTCCAAGCTGGTCATGTGGGTTCGATTCCCATCGCCCGCTGTTTTTTAAGTCCTTTCTTTTGCACGTCTTACGATTTTCCCTTGACGCGGCCGTTTCGGGTCGGGTAACTTTCCGGGCAACTTTTTGCACGTATCACAGCTTAATCTAAGGAGAGTTACCGAAATGGCGAAGAAGTCGGGTTTAAAGGTGTCGTCGGAATTGCGAAACATGTGCCAATAGCCGCTGAGGCGTAATTGACTGCCTGAAACTCGGCAATCAGGTCTTGGTTGTCGTAATTGTGAGCCGCTTCTTTCTGGATCAGGCCGAAGAGATCGACGCCGGCCAGATCGGGTAGAAGCACAAGGAATGACCATTCGGGTGCCAAAAAGAAGCAAATTGGCCTTTTTTGTGCGATGTGAAGGTTTTTTCCTTGACGTTGCGGAAATGATAAGGCTATTATGGAGAATAGAGTCATGTGTAGCGACGTAGATGGAAGGTGTTTTCATCTTTGGGAGTGAGGCTGTGTGGTAATGGAGAGAGGCCGCATTTCTTCTGGGGGTGGTCGGGCGAGTCGTATAGCCCGCAGGAAAGATCACTACCTTCAAGTCGCGGTTCTTTACACTTCTTATTTCTTTAAACCTTCTTTGTGGCACAGAATTGCGTTTACTTCCATGCGCCTGCGGGATATGTATCTTAACAATAGCCGGATTTCGCGGCAGTATTGTCGAGGCCTGATTTCCATATGAGGGTGCGAAAGATGCAGGTGTTGCAGCAGGCTCTTTGAGATGTGTTTCAGAAAAGAAACGTGAGTCGAATTATATTTTATTATGGAGGACACAGAAAATGAGGTACAGAAGCAACTTATCGTGGTTTCTGACAATGATTGTCATTGTTGGAATCTCTAATGCAAGCGTGCTTTACAACTTTGAGGGCGGCGGCCCGGGCTTCACGGTCAATGGCGATGCCACTGTCCATAACGGTTCGTTGAGGCTGACTCAAAACGCGGGCAGCCTGAACGGTTCGGTTATATTCGATCAGATCTCAACCGATCCTGTTACGGGCTTCGAGGCTTCGTTTGACTTCCTGGCCCTTAATGCGGATGGCGCCGACGGTATGAGTTTCGCCCTTCTGGATTCCAGCGTTTATGGTCCGACGGCGTTGTTCGGCGAATCAGGTCCGGGCGCCGCGTCGCTTTCGATTGGCATCGACCTGTACGACAATGGCGGTGAAGCACAAGTTGGCGGCAACTATTTCGACATTCGAGTAAACAATGTGGTCGTTGCATCCGCTGTTCCGTCATTTACTATGGAAGGCACCGGGTGGCATCATGTGGGAATATCCTTCAATTCGGGCTTCCTGACATTGGTGGTAACCCCCCAAGGCGGTGTCGCCGAAACGTTATTTGATGCAGTTCGCGTAACCGGATTTATGCCCTTTGCAGGCCGATTTGGCTTTGGTGCCCGCACCGGCGGGGTAAGCAATGAACATCGCGTCGATAATGTAACAATCAGTACACCCAAGGACGCCACAAACCCATCGCCGAGAAACGGCGCCATTGATGTACCGCAGGATGTTACACTGAGTTGGGATGCCCCCGAGATCGCTTTGGGAGCAGGCGAGGTATATCAGGTTAATCTTCAGACAGACGGAATAGGCGATTCCAACGATGTCACCAAAGCATATGTGACCGAACCGGCTTATACTCCGGCTGAGCCACTCTTGGTTGAGACGGCATACTTCTGGAGGATAGATAGAGTCGACCTTTCCGGAACCGATCCAAATGTGAAGTCGGTGGGCAACTGGTGGTCTTTCACGACAAAGGGCATAAAGCCCAAAATCACTGTTCATCCTTCTAATGTACTAATCTGGCCCGGCCAGGCAGCAAGCTTCACTTGTGAGGCTGCGTCTGACGCTGCGGTAACGTATCAGTGGTACAAAGGCGTTGCAGCCATTCCTGGTGAAATCTCCAATGTCCTGACGATTGCGGATGCGCAGGATAGCGATGCTGCGGATTACTACTGTGTCGCGACAAATCCAAACGGCAGTACACAGTCTGATTCAGCATCTCTGAGGATCAAGCATATGTTGGGCTGGTGGAAGCTCGACGGCGATGTTAAGGCTGTTGCAGGCTTCGGTTCTGATGGCATAATCAATAACGCACCGGCAGATGCCAACGACATGTTTATTGAAGGCATGGACGGATTGGCGATCGGTGTTAACATTGATTCGGAGAAAGATCAATATGTAGCGTTTGGTGGTGTCGGTATCACAGGCGAAATGCCCAGGACAATCACCTGTTGGGCAAAGAACTCTGTTCCGTGGACTCAGATCGACGAATGGAGCAACATTTTCGGGTTCAGCAGCACCGAAGGATTAGCTGAGCAGAGTTTTGACTTCAACAGGCAGGGCGGCCAGGATCAGTATTGCATACATCGCTACGGAGCAGAGTGGAGCATGCACGCAATCGATGGCGAATGGCATTTACTGATTGGTACTTTTGAAAACGACACTGTTACGTGGTATGTCGATGGTGTTTACGGTGGTTCTGCGACCACAAACCTCCAGACTCAGGATATTGTCCGCTTGGGCAAACGCGCTCATGGTGACGCGCTCTGGCGTGGCTGGGTTGATGATTGCCGCATTTACGATTTTGCCATGAATGCTGCCGAAGCTGCCCAGCTCTATACCGAAATCGTCCTTGACGCAATGATCTGTGTCGGCGGTAATCCTGCAATGGATTTCAACGGTGACTGTAGAGTCGGCGTCGAAGACCTCGCGTTGCTTGTATCCGGGTGGATGCAGTGCAATCTCGTTCCGGATTGTAAGCCATAACAATAGTAAAACTATCTGAGAGGTTTAAGTTTATATAGGATTCTATTAAAGAACTGGAGGACCAAGAAATGAATAGAGTATTACTGTTAGTTATGGTTTTATGTTTAGGTCTGATGGTTGTTCCTGTCAAAGCCGCAGTTTATTATGAACTGTGGGGCCATGTTATTGCACCAATTGGAGAAGGAGAGTTTTATGTCGACGCGAATGGTGATGGCAATCCCGATCCGGCATTGCGGGCAATTGATTGGTTAACCGTTCCTGCTCCCGATGGCGAGCTTAATGTTGGGCCATTCGGCGAACTGAACAACTTCAAAGTCGGCCCGTCGAATGATTGGGCCGAAACCTACACGTATCGGCAGATTGCCATTCTCAATATCGCGACAGCAGGAAACTACAGCTTCTGGGGCGATGGCGACGATGGTATTATCATTTTTGTCGACGGCGTTCTTGTTGCAAATTTTGATGGCCTGCATGGCGGCGAAGGTGCAGCTCCTCCCGATCCCGGATTTGGAAAGACAGTTGCTCCTATAGCTCTCAGCGCCGGTCCACACCTTATCGAAGTGCTGTTCTACGAACAAGGCGGCGGAGATTTCCTCGAGGTAAGATACGCAATGTCATCGAATGAAAACGATGCCGTTTTCATCGCTGATGGAGATCTTTCATTGCCGCTTATTGTCAATTCTCCGGCGGCATATGCAGGTGATGTTCCTCTTGCCGGCGAAACTCTTTCATGGACCAATCCGCTGGGCGGCAGCCAGTTCAATGTGTACTTCGGGACTTCGCCCCAAGTCGGTGATCCTAACAATAAGGGCGAATATCTTGTCGCCACGGTCAACGGAACTTCGGTTTCTCTTGATGCAATTGCCGGTGGCGCCCTGATTAACGACACAAGGTACTTCGTTCGCATCGACACTGTTGCAGAGCCCAACAATGTTCTCGGTGCAATGTTTATGTTCGACAGCATGAGAATGGCTCCGATTGTTACAGGCGATCCTGTTAGTGTGTCAGTTGGCCCCGGTGGTTGTCTGGGTGCTTTTTCAGTCACAGCAACAAGCGGTATCAATGACGATGGCGGCGATCTGAGTTATCAGTGGTATGATGACAATGGCGCCATTAATGGTGAAATCGGCGATACCCTCGTTACAGACGCGGAAGGCAGTTATTACTGTGTTGTTACCAACGCCTGGGGTGAAACTGCTTCGGCTTCAGCCGTTTTGACAATCGTCACTGGCGAAAGCGTGCTTTACGACTTTGAGGGCGGCGGCCCGGGTTTCACGGTCAATGGCGACGCCACTGTCCATGACGGCTCGATGAGGCTTACTCGGAACGCCGGCAGCCTGAGCGGTTCGGTTATATTCGATCCGATCTCGACCGATCCTGTTGCGGACTTCAAGGTTTCGTTTGATTTCCTGGCCCTTAATGCTACCGGCGCCGACGGGCTGAGTTTCGCTCTTCTGAATTCCAGCGTTTATGGCCCGACGGCGATATTTGGCGAATCAGGTCCCGGCGCCGCGTCGCTTTCGATTGGCATCGACCTGTACGACAATGGCGGTGAAGCACAAGTCGGCGGCAACTATTTCGACATTCGACTAAACAATGTCGTCGTTGCATCCGCTGTCCCGTCATTTACTATGGAAGGCACCGGGTGGCATCATGTGGACATATCTTTCCGTTCGAACCTACTGACGTTGGTGGTGACTCGACAAGGCGGTCTCCCCGAGACTTTATTTGATGCAGTCCCCGTCACGGGATATACGCCCTTCGTCGGCCGATTTGGCTTTGGCGCTCGCACCGGCGGCGTATCCAACGAACATCGCGTGGATAATGTGTTATTCGGTGGCCCGGACTGGAAAGTAACTGATCCCCAATACTCACCAGCTCAGGACGGCAACGGCTGGATCAATCCTGACGTTGACCTGACGCTCACCTGGGAAAAGGCTGTTCTGGGCCCGTGTGGCGGCCAGGTCGCTTATGATGTGATCTGGACGAAGGACGAGGCTGTTGCCAATGATCCTAATGCAGAACCTTATGTAACGGTGAGCGATATGCAGGCCGTTATTGCTGCTGCGGACCTGAACTACGAAGACGAAATCTACTGGCGTGTCGATGTACGTTACGGCGGCATCACTCAAAAAGGTGATGTCTGGTATGTTGAAGCTATCAAGCTGGTTCCGGATGTTGTCGCTCAGCCCGTCGATACATTCGGCAGAGTTGGCGAGACTGTCTCCTTTACGTTCAACGTCAGTTCACAGACTCAGCCCGTCACGTACGAATGGAAGAAACAGGGCAGCGACGAGATAATCGGTACGGCCGCGACTCTCCAAATCGTGGTTGCTGAGGATTCGGGTGGAAGGTACACCTGTACCGCAAGTAATCCATCGGGTCCGAAAACTTCCAGGGCCGCACGTCTCGAAGTCGCAAGAATGGTAGCTCACTATACGTTCGATACAAAAGGTCAAGCCGGTGAGCCTGATTTCGTTGAGGACTCCTCAGGCGAAGGACATCACGGATTGGCACGCGGTAATGTCTCGATCGTGCAGGGTAAAATCGGGGACGGCGCCTACTCATTTGGCGGAACCAGCAGTGACTTTGTTGAAATCGGAAGGTGGAATCCCTCAGAGGTCACCAACAGGCTTTCAGTAGCCTGCTGGGCTAAATGGACAGGAACAGGAGCTACATGGCAGGGTATCATTGGAAAGAGAGATGCATGGAATGACACCGATAACTACTGGCACCTGGAATGCTCCTTCAACGGAGACTCTATTTACTTCCAGTCGTGGACTGCCGGTCAGCTTGCAAGCGGCGGATGGTCCAATCATATCGATCAGTGGACACATATCATTGCGACCTTTGACGGAACCAGGGGTATTATGTACATCAATGGCGAGCCTGCTGTTTCGGGCAATTTCTCGTTCGCAAGAAAGCCTGACTCGACTCTGGTCATCGGTTCCTCTGAGGCAAATGGTGGAAATCCGTGGTCTGGTTTAATTGACGATGTCAAGATCTACAACTATGCTCTAACACCTGTCGAGGCTTCATCGATTTATGTGGCAGACACAGGAGCAACGGGTGTTTGTTCCGAATTTCCTGAGTATGACCTGAACGGTGACTGCGTGACTGACTTGGCTGACTTTGCAATTTTCATGCAAGGCTGGATGGAATGCAACCTGATTCCGTGCGACAGGTGGTAACATCACAGAAAATATTCGGGTTTTAGCGTTTTACCGTAAGCACCTGAATAAAGAGAACAAGACGGGGCTTGTACCAAACGGTGCAGGCCCTGTCTTTTTTAGATACGACTTTTGAAGGTTACCGGCAAAGGATTAGTTACTTAGGTTCGGTTCCCATCGCCCACTGTCATTTTGAGGGTTCGCCGCAGATTTTTCTGTTATCGGACGCATCACTTCCTTAATTTCTCTTGGTTTCTGCACGACTGCCAAATTACTGCTTTGCAAGGGGGGTAGGCCCAACATATCCCCTGTGGGCGACCATCTTACGCAGGATGTGGTAGGTGTAATCTGACAGGGCTTACAGCGTCCTGAATCAAGGGGGGACTGAAACAAGGTTTTTTTTCGACGAAATGGGATTTTGTGTTGACAGAGTGGTATCAGGTGGTATGATTTCCCATAACTTGGTGGCCCGGTGGGACGCCAGTGGGATATATATCATGCTGATGCTAACAGGCGAATATGAACACACGCTGGATGATAAGAACCGACTGTTCATCTCGAACAAGCTCCGCGGACAGATTGACGTGGAGGAGCACGGCAGCAGTTTTTACCTGGTGTTGGGGGCAAATGGTGTTCTTTGCCTCTATCCCGAGAAGTCTTTTCAGCAGATCGCCCTCGCCGGTGCGCCAGGGATGGGTGCTCCGGACGAAGCCGTTTCGTATGAGCGGCTCAGTTTCGCACTGGCCAACAAGGTTGAGTTGGATCGGCAAGGGCGGTTACTGCTTTCCGAGCGGCTTCGAAAGCGGGCCAAGCTTGAGAGTAACCTGACGTTGGTCGGGGTGCGCGATCACATTGAGCTTTGGAATACGGAGAACTGGGAGAGGTATCTGGAGGACAACCTCGATCAATTCCAAAGCCAGATCATGCAGGCCAGGCAGTCGGTACTGCAGAAACAAAGTCGTGAACTTGACGTTTGATAAGGGGTTAAGCATGTTGGCGACACACACGGATGATGTGAAGGTTGTGCAGGAAAGCCTCCGAGGGCTCCGGCGGGTGGATGAGGCGACTTTGGCCTCAGTCGACGTTCTCAACGAGCGGCTGGAGCGACTCAGGCGGAGCAGTGCGCTGTTTGCCGGAGTGATGTTTTCGGAGCATGTAGATCGCCTGGCGGGTCGCGGCGTGATTAGTGCGGCAGGATGACGGTCGCAATGAGTGCGGCTGTGAAGATAGATAACGAAATCGGTGAATGGTGTGGATGAGACTTCGCCGAATTCACATACGCCTGTGCTGGTTGACAGGTTAGCCGAACAGATCAAGGTTCCCAGGGACGGGACGGTGATCGATGCCACAGTTGGGCACGGAGGCCACAGCCTTCTGTTCGGCGGCGCGTTGGGCCCTGACGGACTCCTGCTCGGGCTGGACGTCGATGAGGGGTGTATCGAAAGGGCCCGCACGAGACTGAGCAGCCTTGCGTGCCGGATTGTTCTGGTGCGTGAGAACTTTCGGCGGATCGCGGAAACGGCCGCGGCCTGCCGGATACGCAAGGCTGATTTAATATTTGCGGACCTCGGATTCTGCTCGGGTCAGCTCGGCGAATCGCAGCGGGGTCTGAGTTTTCAGGAAAACATGCCTCTGGATATGAGGCTGGACGACAGGCTGGACCAGACAGCGGCGGATATCGTCAACGGATATGACGAGAAGTCGCTGGCCGATTTGATCTTCCAATACGGTGAGGACCGGGCGTCACGGAGGATAGCCCGGTTCATTGTCCAGAGCCGCTCCGGTCGCCGGATCGAAACGACCGGTGAACTGGCGGCGATCATCAGCAGGGCCCTGGGGCAAGGGGGGCGGGGCCACAGATACCGCATTCATCCGGCGACGCGTACATTTCAGGCGCTGCGCATAGCCGTCAACGACGAATTAGGGGCGTTAACAGCACTGCTTTCGGTGGGAAGCGGGTTGCTTAACCCCGGCGGGCTGATCGCGGTGATCAGTTTTCACAGCCTGGAAGACCGCATTGTGAAGTTGGACTTTCGGGAAAAGGCGGCAAAAGGAATTTATGAAATCCTGACGAAAAAGCCGATGACTGCCGCGGAGGACGAGGTGAAGCAGAACCCGAGGGCGCGAAGCGCCAAGCTGAGAATAGCACGCTTAAGGATGAGTTGAAAAAGGAGTTTCAGAGATGACTGCTGACGCCAAAGTCGGCCTGTTACTCGGGCTTGTTTTCATTGTAATTATTGCCTTTCTGGTGAACGGGCTGCCGAACGTCTTTCACGGGTCGGAGGCCGAGGGCGCTGTCGAAACATCGGTGGCGCTCTTGCCCAGGCCGAACATCGTCCTCGAAGGCCCTGTCAACGAGGTGTCACTGCCTCGGGCAGCGAGTGTACCGTCCCGGCAAGTGCCGGCGCCCACGGAAGTGTTGGTGGTGGATCTTCCGCCCGAAATCGTGCAAACCGCTATGGCGCACGCCGCCGCAGTAAGCGCGACGATCCCGTCGGCGGTTGTCCCTGAACGCCGCCTGGTCCGTCACCAGGTCAAGTCCGGTGAATATCTGACAACGATTGCTTCTTTGGTGTACGGACCGGAAACGGGCAAAACGAAATCCGCGATTGAGGCGATTGCCAGGGCCAACGGGCTCAAAGCGCCGTATACGCTTCAGATTGGTCAAGTTCTTGCGATTCCCGATCTCAACCCGCAATCGGTGGACGCTCCGGCGATAACGGCGGATGTGCCGGTCAAATCGGTGGAGCAGGCGAACACGTGGATGGACAGAGTCAAGGACGTGTTCAGCAAGCAGAAGGATGTCGACGAGACGCCTCAAGTCCCGGTATCCCAAGCCCAGGCATCCCAAGCCCAGGCATCGCAAGTGCAGGCGCCGAAAGTTGAAGTGCCGAAGGTCAATGCTGCCCCGGACACCATTCAGTACGTTGTCAAGAAGGGTGACAGTCTTTCACAGATATCCAGCAAACATCTCGGGACGGTCAAGCGGGTGGATGAGATTCTGAAGCTGAACCGCGAGCACATCCGCAATGCGGACGACATCGTTGAGGGCACGGTCCTGAAACTTCCCAAACGATAAAGGCCGGCGTTGCCGGGGTTCATGTCGCGATCCAGACTGATATTCATCATATTTTTCCTTACGGCTGTTCTGATCGGTACCGTTCACATGCGGGTGTCGTCCAGCCGCGTGTTCTTCCGCTGCCGCAAGGCCATCGTGGTGCAGGACAATCTGCGCCTTCAGTTAGGTCAGATGCAGTTGAGCCTGGAAGAATTACTGAATCCGAGCGTGATCAGCGAACACGTGGAAAAGAATACAAAGATTACTCCTTGAGGAGTCTGCTAAACTGCGAATGAAGATGCAGCCTCTCATTGTGGTGCTTCACGTGCTGATGGTGGTCGTGTTCGGCCTCCTGGGGTGGCGCCTGTTTTATCTTCAACACTGTCAGGCCGATTATTATGCGGACGAAGCATACTCGTCGCTGCATGCGTACACACGACAGGAGCCGCAGCGGGGGCGCATTCTGGACAGCGGCGGTGTGGGCGGACGGGTTCTGGCGGCGAGCAATAAGATTCAGACCGTATTTATCGATCCGGGCGTTCTGGGGCACTGGGACGACGTCATGGAAACGGCGGGCGCGCTTCAGGATGTTCTTGGAATGGGGGCGATGGAGATTTGCGATATGATCGCGGAACGCCGGACGCGGCGATTCGTGGCGATTAAGGAGGGGATTACCGAAGCACAGCGGGAGGCGATTGTCGCGGCGAACCTTCGCGGGGTGGGCATCCAGTCGCAATATCGCCGCTACTATCCCATGGGCGCGCTGACGTCCCATGTGGTGGGTTTCATCGGCGGCAATACCGATCCGAACGATTTCGACAAGATCGGCCTTTCCGGTGCGGAGCGGTCCTACGAATCCCTTCTGAAGGGGTCGCGCGGCAATCACGTTTTTTTGGTGGACAAACGCCGGTACCCTATCGGAATGGATACAAAACGGAGCGTTGCGGCGCGCGACGGCTCGTCGATCGTGCTGACGATCGATTCGACCATCCAGGAGTTTGCGCGGTCGGCGCTGATGAAGCAGGTTCAGGCATATCAGGCGGAATCAGGGGCGGCGGTCGTGATGAACCCGTGGACCGGGGCCATTCTGGCGCTGGTCTCACTGCCGGATTACGATCCGCTGGAGTTCGGCAAGGCTGACATCGGCCGGCTGCGCAATCGTGCGCTGACAGACCCTTTCGAGCCGGGCAGTATCTTCAAACCGATCGTCGTGGCCGGGGCGCTGGACAAGGGACTTCTCCATACAACGGACCGGATTTACTGCGAGGATGGCTATTATGAGAAGTACCGCATCGGCGAATGGGCCGGGCATCGCTTCGGCAATATGACAGTAAAGGCGATTCTGACGGAGTCCAGCAATATCGGAATGGCGAAGATCGGCCAGAAGATGGGGCAAAAGAATCTTTATGAGGTTGTGCGGTTGTTCGGATTCGGGCAGCCTACGGGCGTGGACCTGCCGGGTGAGGATGCGGGCAGCCTGCGGCCCACAAACGAGTGGTCGTCGTATACGATTACGCGCATTCCATACGGGCACGAGATCAGCGTGACGGCGTTACAGATCATCCGCGCGTTCGCGATTCTGGCAAACGGCGGCAGTCCGGTTACGCCGCATCTGGTGCGGGCAGTAGTGGACGATAAAGGTGAGGTGACACAAGTCAGCCGGCGGGCGAATCTGGCAGGGCATCTGATCAAACAGGAAGTGGCGGAATGGGTCGTTCGGGAGGCGTTAACCAACGTGGTCAACGAGGGGACGGGCAAGGAAGCGGCCCTGGAGAAATGGCAGACATGGGGTAAAACGGGTACGGCGAACATTGCGACCAACGGCAAGTACGACACGGTCAATTATACGGCGTCTTTTGTGGGCGGGGCGCCTGCGGACGTGCCTCAGGTAGTGACATTGGTAACGATACGCAAGCCCAACAAAGCGCTTGGCAAGGGCTACAGCGGGGGACGTGTGGCGGCCCCGGTCTTCCGCGAGATCATGGAGAAGACATTGACCTATCTCGAAAAGAACCAGCGGTAAGCCTCACACTAAAGTTTTCTGCCGATGTACCCGGCGGCGTGACAGTACTCGAGTATGGTGCTCGCCAGCGGTGCGGCGTCGCCGGAGCCGCTTTTTCCACCTTCGACAACAATAGCCAGAGATACCGCCCGGCCGGCCGAATCCTCCGCAAAACACACAAACCATGCGTTGAAGCGACCCGTGGTGGAGCCGGTCTTGCCAAAAACTTTGACGTCGGTACGATTGAGGGGGCTGTCTTTGAACGCATTGTAGCCCGTTCCGCTGACCTCGGCGACAGCCGCGCGCATGCCGTCACGCACGACGGCAAGAGTGCCTGCCGACAGTCCGAGGTCTATCTGACGGCTGTTGGAAACGTCGGCGTCATCGAGAAATAGCCGGGGGTTCTTGTAGATACCTTCCCGGGCGAGGACGGCGGCGGCATTGGCGACCTGAAGTACGGTGGCCGCGAGATTGCCCTGGCCGATGCCGAACTGCTTGCGATCGGCTCTGTAAAGGCCAGGCAGGTTTTCAGCCCGGGTCACCGGACCCGGGGGGATTTTCGAGGAGATGTAGCCGGTGGATTCGGGAAGAAATCGATTGAGGCCGCTCTGGATGTCGAGAGTCGCCTGGCCGGGCAGCGCGAAGGGGCCCGGGAGGATGCGGCGTCCGTAACCGAATTCAAAGAGCCTCCGCTGGAGAACGTCCGGCTCGATGCGATCGGCCAGATGCGAGAAGAAGATGTTGCAACTGCCGCGAACGGCGTTGCGGGGTGTATTGGCCCATTTCGTGTCGTGCCCTACGAAGTGATCGCGAAAAAGCAGGCAATTGGGCCAGCCCTCCGGAGCCGCGTGAGACGGGCAGGAGATGATCTCCCCAGGCCCGATCTTCTTTTCCTTCAGGCCGATGGCTAACAACACGGGTTTAATGGTGGAGCCGGGCGGATAGTGTTCGGCAAGGGCCTTGTTCAGCAGGGGGCGGGCGACCGTGTCGGCGGCCAGCTCGTTATAGTTGAGGCGGACGGTGTTAAGGTCAAAAACGGGGGTTGAGACCATGGCCAGGATATCTGCGGTGGCCACGTCGATGACAACGACGGCGGCGCCCTTGTCGGCGTTGGGGTTCAACCCGCGATCGGCCAGAAACTTTTCGATCCGCTGCTGAAGGCGGATGTCGAGTGACAGACGAATGTCCTTTCCGAACTGGGCGGGCTTTCGGGCGACGACATTGTGGCTCTTGTCGTAAGTCACTTCGCCGCGGCGGCCGCGGAGCAAAGCCTCGCACACCCGTTCGACGCCGCTTGCACCGCAGATGTCGTTGTCGAGGTAGCGAAGGTAGGTGTCATCATGAAAAAACTCGCGTTCTGTCTCCTGAACCGGGCCGACCCAGCCGATGATCTGGCAGGCGGCGGCCCCGAACGGGTAGTCCCGCTTGGCTTCGGGCAGGATATCCACGTCTTTGATGGCGAGAAACGCGCTGTGTGCGCGGGCCAGTTGTGCTTCATCAAGTTCGAAAAGGAGCTGGGAATTATACATTTCGCGGCGGTCGCTCTTGGAGGCGAGTTTAAGCCGGGTGTCGGCATCGAAGCGCGCGGCGAATTCTTCACGGGCCTTGCTTTGGGGAACATAGCGGTATTGGCGGTTCAGGGGTGAATCAGGGCAGTTGTCGGACCATGCGTAGAACTCTCTGCGCTCCCATATTCTGTCGTTGATTTCATTAATGCGTTCGAGAACGACATCGGTGGTGCAGTTCATCACCTCGGCGCATTTCTCGATGACTTCCCTGAGCGTCTCCAGTTGGACTGCATTATCCGCATCGTAGGCGCGCTCGGCCTGCTGCCTGTTTGTGCCTTTTTCGGCGGCGATGAGAACGGCGGCGCGGCGGTATCGGGCGTCGGCCGATTTCGTGAGACGGTAATTCACATGGAGCCAGAAGACGGGCCTGTCCAGGGCCAGAACGTTGCCGGTTCGATCCAGAATGTTTCCGCGGACGGTGGGCAGCGACTCGGGCGCGAGAATGCGCATGCGGTCCATGCGTGCGCGGTAATCCTCCCCTTGGAAAAGCTGCAGCAAAGCCAGCCGCAGGATACACACGGCCCCGGCGGCTGCACAGCAGGAAACCAGAATGTAAAGCCTTTTTTTGTACACGCCTCACCTGTAGGACATGCGCCTGTAGCGCTGCGGATGATAACCGAGCCACATGGCGAAGGCGGTCAGCACAAGCCACATTAAAGGCGCCGCCGCGCCGGAATAGAGGGCGCCGCCGAGAATTGTCCTAAAAACCTGCGGCGAGGTCTGGTCCATTTTGAAATAATAAAGCAACTGAATCAAGGCGCCGGCAATCAGGGCGAAGATGAAGATGGCGACCGCTTGATGAAGGACACGTTTCATGATGACGACGCGCTGCAGTTGAGAGATGAGCGACCCGAGCAGCCCGAAGGCCAGCATGTTGGGGCCCATGGCGGCGCCGGACAGGTCGGCGGCAAAGCCGATGGCGAAAGAGGCGGCGACGGCATGGGGGGTGACGCAGTGAATGGCGAAGAAAACCGTCGCGATCAGCAGAAGGTCGGGTGCAATATTCCGTATGGAGATGACGTTGAACAGGCTGCCCGCACTGAACACCGTCAGTACAACAATGAAGATAAAAAAACGAATCCAGTATATTCTCATGTTATGTCCCGTTGTGACGGCGGATACCCACAATGGTTTTCATGGGCGGTTCGTTTCCCTTGGGTTCATGACGATGACCACCACCTCGCTGAGGCTCTGGCGGTCGAAGATAGGCCGGACGGTGATGTCCCACAGCAGCGGTCGGTTCTGATCGTTAACAACGGCGGCGACTTCACCGATGATGATTGGGGTGTCGAGGAGACCCTGCCGCGGCGCGGCAAAAACGGTGTCGCCGACGCGAATATCGTATTCCCTCGAGAGCAGCGGGATCTTACACGCGTCCTTTCCGTTGCCAACCATCTTGCCGGAAATGTAGTTTTCTCGGCCTTCGCGCCAGACCGCGACCATCAGCGTATGCCCTGAATCAGTGACCAATTGCACGGTGGCGGTGCCTTCGCGGACTTCGCTGATCGAGCCGATGACGCCGCTTTGTTTTCCACAAAGCACAAGCTGGCCTACTTTGAGGCCGGCATCCGAACCTTCGTTGACGATAATTTCCTGGCTGAAATCGCTGATGGCGGCGGTTGTGACTCGGGTCCGCACCAGGCCGGGGCCGGGTTTGGGCAATCCGCTGCGGATGCGTGCAAGAGTTTCGTACCTGCTGTGCATTTCGATCAGGGCGGCTTGTGTGTTTTTGTAGACCTTCACCAACTCGTTGTATTTGGCCTGTGAAACAAGTTCATCGGTCGAGGACGCCGGGCGAAAGATGCCGGAGAACCCGGGCAGACCGATGTTGAGAACGGGACTGAAAACATTGAGAAAGAACATGTTGAGTCGCTTGGTGTGTCGATGCGGCACGACCTGCATGATGATGGCGGCGATCAGCAGCGTAAAAAAGAGAGTTCCTCGAGACATGTTATGTTGCCTGTGCGCCATGTCATTGACACTTCTCTCTGCGGCCCCGCGGCGCGGTCGTCGGCACGGCCGTGGGGCTTGCGGTTATTCCCATGAGTATCCGGTCTGGTCGAGCGTATCTTTCCACATTTCGAGGTTTTCCAGATAAACGCTGGTTCCCCGGGCGACGCAGGACAGCGGGTCTTCGACGTGAATGACTCGCAGGCCGGTCGCATTCGACAACACGGTGTCCATGCCCCGAAGGAGCGAGCCGCCGCCGCAGAGGTGCATGCCGTTTTCGATCAGGTCGGCTGCGAGTTCGGGTTCGGCGCGTTCGAGGGTCCGCATGACGGTTTCGATGATGCCCGCGATGGGCTCCTTGAGGGCCTCGCGGATTTCTTCGCTGGTGATGACGATCTTGCGGGGCAGTCCGCTGATGGTGTCGCGGCCGGCAATCTCCATGGTCAGTTCCTGTTCCAGCGGAGCGGCCGAGCCGATTTGTATCTTGACTTGTTCGGCCCGCGGTTCGCCGATCAGCAGGTTATAGGTGCGCTTGAGGTGATTAATCAAGGCTTCGTCAAAGTCGTCGCCGCCGATGCGGATGGATTCGCAGGTGCTGATGTCGGCCAGGCTCATGATGGCGACTTCGGTGGTGCCGCCGCCGATATCGACGATCATGGAGGCGGTGGGTTCGGTGATGGGCAAGCCCGCGCCGATGCCTGCGGCCATGGGTTCGTCGACAAGATAGACTTTGCGGGCGCCGGCGCGTTCGGCGCTGTCGATGACGGCGCGGCGTTCGACGGCGGTGATGCCGCTGGGCACGGCGATGACGACGCGCGGGCGCACGAGGCCGCCGCGGCCGTGTACCTTACGGATAAAATAGCTGAGCATGGCCTCGGTGATTTCGAAATCGCTGATGACGCCGTCTTTAAGAGGCCGAATGGCGGTGATGGAGCCGGGGGTCTTGCCTAACATTTCGCGCGCCACAAGGCCAACGGCCTCGCCGCCGTTCAGTACGATATTGGTTCCCTTTCTGACGGCGACGACGGAAGGTTCATTCAGAACGATGCCCTCATTTCGAACACAGACAAGGGTATTGCAGGTGCCCAGGTCGATGCCCATATCAACGCTGAACCATCCCAGGATCGTGTCCAGTATCACTTTGACTCCCTTCAAACTTGGATAGGGGGCAATATTAAGATGTCAACCGGCCGGACTTCCTGATCCGACCTGACGCCGAACATCAGCGCGCCGACTGAAAGATCGTGAAGATCTCTCCGTAGTCGGTGTGGCATTTGACTGCAACAAAAATCGCAGTCGTTAACACCACCCCCGTCGCCAGGGCCAATATGGCCGTGTACAGATCGCTGACTGAAACTGGTTTTCTCATTGAACTCATACGGTTAAAGCCTTGTGCTTACGGTATCGCCGATTCTGGGCTGTTGTATTTTGAGATCGAGCACGCCCGCTGCTTTGTTGGTATCGACGTCGGTAATCATGACATCGCACACGAACTCATCTCCTCGGGTGACGTGGAAAATCATGCCTTTGGATACGCCGTCGGCTGCCCCGATAGAGACGGACACGAGCGATTCGCCGACTTCGGTAATGAGGCCTTTGAGGTCGGTTGCCCCGGGCATGGCGCTGACAGGTGCAGCAAGTGAAGGTCTGGGCGTAACGACGTTTGCTTTCGCCGAGACCGTCTGTCCGCCGGACGCCTTGCGGAACTGATCTTCCATTGCCGTTTTCTCTTCCAGCAGGCGGCGTTTGTCGGCCCGCAGCGTTTCCAACTGGACCAGCGTCTCATAAAGACGGGCGGTCAACTGGTTGAATTCCTGCTTCTCCTGAATGTCCGCCTTGCGCACCGTGTCGAGTTGTTCCTGCGTAACCTTAAGCGACTGCTCCAGGTTGGCGATCGTCTGCTCGAATCCGGTCAGAATGCCCTGCCAACTGTCGGCGCGTGCCTGATACTTCAGACTGTCGCGTTCGGCGGTTCGCAGGTCGGCGACCAGTTTGCTCTTTTCATCTTCGAGCAACTGGATCTGCCCGGTGAATTTCTCAGTGCGTTTCTTGAACTCGTCTACTTGTTCGTTGTACTGCCGCAGTGCGCTGGCCTTTTCGGCCAGGGCGACATCTTTGGCGCTCTTTTCAGCCTCGTAGAGCTTCTTGTAATTGTTTGCATTGCCTACGTAGGTCACCACCGTGCCACAAAGAAAAAACGAGAATAACGACAGCAAAACGATCAAAATCTTGGTAAGAGTACTCAAAACTAAACTCCTTTCCTCGTGATTAAATTGCAAGGTGGCGACAGGCCGGCGCATATCAGTACTGATACAGTCACATGCCGCCTCCGCAGGCACAAATCTGCGGCGAATCTCAAGCAAAATTGTACGCTACCGCACGCATAAGGTCAAGCTATTTTTGGTAAGGGCTAATATATTATCCTGCATACAGTTAGCCGTTTGCGGGTCGACCCAAAACGTAAGCCATCCGGTGTTCAGGCGATAGCGAACAAAGCGCAACCTGTAAATCGACAAAAAATGGCCGCGGCATTAGCGAACCTGTCGCCGGCGGCTACTTTATACCCTTGTTTCTTGTTTTACGAGGCGCGCCTTGCTGTTGTTGTCGGCCGCAGAGCTCCATTATTGGCGGGACAGCAGCAGTACCGACTGGGCGGTACTGAGTTGAATGATTTTCGAATTGCTCTGGAGCAATGCGGGCAAATATTTCTTCAAAGGTTCGGTACCAATCCGGCCAATCGCCATGGCGGCAAAGGTGTTGGCGACGGAGGTCTGGTTCAGGTCGGGTCTGCCTTGCTCGAAATAGGCGACGACTTCGGCTTCTCCGGCCTGGTTGCCGATGCGGCCCAACTGTTCGGCTGCGCACAGGCGTACTTCAGGCACCTCATCGGCGAGCATGGTCAGTATGGCGTCCTTTGCTTCGGTGGTGCCAAGGGCGGCCATGCCGCGGATTCCCATGACGCGGTCGTCGGCAAACTTGCTGATGAGCAGGGCCCAAAGACGATCTTTGTAGATTTTCTGGTCTTTTAGCATCGCGATAGACTCGACGGCCTGAAATCTGACTTTGTCCGTGGATTCCACGTCGTACATCGCCTCGTACACCTTCGGCAGATACTTTGTGTCGCCGAGTTTGCCCAACAGCAGCACGGCATTCGCGCGTACAGTCGGATCGGGATTTTTAGCGGCGTTGGATATCCATTCGGCATATTCGGCTTTTCCGAGTCGCGCCATCGCATAAGCGGCGGCAATTCGCACGTTGACATCGGGATCTTCAATCATGGGTTTCACGGAATATTCACCCGCGGAGTATCGCATATCGCCAACAGCGGCGGCGGCTGCGAATCGAACGGCGACATGCGGATCGCTCAACAGGCTTAGGACCTTGGGCATAAGGTCGCGGCGTCCCGTGGTGGCGACCACTTCAACCGCGTGCATTCGCATGAGCCCGTGTTCGTCGCTGAGAGCGTCCCTGACGATCCTTACGGCCTTGTTGTCGAGTGAAGAGAGGTCGACCGGGGGTGTGTCGGGCCCGCTGAGAGCAGTCTGGTTGATGGTGCAGCCGGCGCTGAGGATGAATGTCGAAAGGACTGAAAAGGTCCAGACTTTCATTTGCAAATATCCCTTCAATTAAAATTGAGGCTTCAATTTCATGTTCATGCTCAGCGGTTTGGCGCCTTGCCGGGCAATCTGCGAGCTTCGGCGATACTGCTGCCGAACGCCCCGATTATCGCCACACTCAGGACACCGCCGCACAGGATGTCAAGCCAGCGGCCGTATCGGCTGAAGACCGTGGTCCGGCCGTCGACAGCAATCCGGTCGGTGAACCACCCCGCGACACCCTGGCGGTCCATGGCCTCCCGCGGGAGGGTTCCGCTTTCAAAGCCGTTGCGTATACGGCCGGTCGAGTCAATCATGCAACTGATGCCGGTGTTCACGCTGCGAATGATTCCAACACGGTTTTCGACAGCCCGAAAGACCGTGATCGCCGTTCTTTGCGGCAATTCCATGCTGGGTAAGACCACATTGTCTTTCCATCGCACATACCAGCCGTCGTTGCTTATATTGACAAGCCAGTCGACCTTTTTGTCGCCTTCGGGCGAGACAACCATCCTGCGGGTCACCGTGGGATCGGTATCTTCGTAGCAGATGAGTACGCCGAAACGGTATGCACGGGTCTGTCCGTTTATCTCAAAGGTCGTATATTCGGTGCCCTTGGTAAGGTTATAGTCGTAGTCATAGGGGCTTAACTTGAGAATTAAGTTGTACAAAACAGGGAAGCTTTGCCGGAATGGAAGATATTCGCCGAAGGGCACCAGGTGAATCTTGTCGTAGCGGGCGGTTTGTTCCCCCGCGGGGGTATACAGGAAGGCTGAATTATATCGGTCCGTGATGGTGTAGTCACGCGTATCGACGGTTGAAGAATGGGCTCCGAGCAGCACATAGCCGCGTTCTTTGACATGGCTGGCGATGATTCGGTCATACACTCTGGGCCGTGTGTCTTCACGGCAAAGATCAACATAGCCGCGGTTGAGGCTGCTAAGGACGATCGTTTCGGGCCAGGCGACAAGCGAGGCGCCGGCGTCGAGGCAGGCGTTGCTGTCCGTCAGAAGGCCGTCGAGGATGGAGTCGCCGGATTCAGAGAGTTCCTTGACTTGCGAAGGGATGTTCGGCTGGACCGAGCCCAACAGCGGCCCCGCAATGGTATGATCAGGGGTCTCCGCAAGCCGGTGGTATCCATAGAGCAATGTGGCGGCCACGGCTGCGGAAACAATGCCCGCCTTGGCCAGAACCAAGGGTCGCACGAGGCGGCGTTCGGAGGCGGCGATAACCAGGTCGGCGATGAAGCCGTTGACCAGGCCGATGACGAACGAAACCCCTAACTGACCGAAGATATCGGCGATCTGAATGACAGGCAGGTTGCTCCACTGGCTGTGGGCGAGCAGACGCCAGGCGAAGCCCGTGAAGAGGACGCTCTGAAAGGCCTCTGCGCCCACAAAGATCAGGGGCACCGCGAAAGTGAGTCCGCCAGGCCATTTCCTGCGAACAAAGCGAATGGTCACCGCCAGAATGGGCCAGTACAGCCCCTGCACCATGCTGAAAACAATGTAGGCGGGGACGGTGACAAGCCCGACCCAATAGAGATTGGCAAGCCAGTAAAGAAAGCCGACCAGGTATGCTGTCCAGACAAGCCGCCGCACAGGGGCTTGGGGGCGGCAAACCAGAACAAAGGGAACCAGGCAAATCCATGCCAGAAATCCCCCCCGAAACGGTGCCTGCACTACGGTCAGCATCAGAGCCGACGCTGCAAACGCGGCAAGATTCAGCCGGATATCCTTTGATTTCGTGTTAAACAAGAAGTAAGATCCGCCAAGGCGACAGCAATTGTTTCTTTTTGGTAGCGCTTGTTATTATTCATGCGAAGGGCCAACTGTTCGGTCAAAATGCCGAGTATTTTCGGGTTCTGCTGTATCTCTTTTGCGGGAATACCGACGTCGACGAAGAGCCGTTTGAGTTCCAGATCCTCGCGTGGTGTCAACGGTCCGGACTCACAGGCCTGGGCGGCCGCCGAGCGTTTCAGACTGCGAATCCTTACGGCCGTATTGGCGACATAGCTCTCGGAAATGTCAGTGCCTGAGTAAATGCGTTCCAACTGGCAGGCAACCGCCGCAGTAGTCCCCGAACCGCTGAACGGATCGAAAACGAAATCGCCAGGATTGGAGCTGACGGCGATGATGCGGGCCAACAGCAGTTCGGGCATCTGACAGGGATGCCACCGCTGGCGCTCCTTGAACGTGCCGCAGACCCGCGAGTACTGGTTCCACACGTCATCCGGCATCTTGCCGCGCGGGTCGGCGCGTTTGTCATTATAGATCAACTGCCGGTCCGAAGGCACGCGCACCGCGTAATCGTTAAACGTGAAGTTTTTGGGGTCCTTGGTGAAATAGAACACATGTGTGTGGGCGCGGGCGAACTTGAATTTGGTCTGCTGGCCGAAGGTGTAATGCCAGATAATCCAGTTGCGAAGCGTCAGCCCCAATTTGTCGCCGATAATCCGCACGTGTGCCGCAAAATCATCGCCAATGGCGACATAGAATGAACCGGTCGGCTTGAGCACATTGCAGCAGGCCTCCATCCATTTGCCGGTCCATGCCACGTACTCTTCGCTGTCTACAACGTCGTCGTACGTGTCGTACTCGTAGCCGATATTGAAGGGAGGGTCCGCGAAAATCAAGTCGGCAAAGGGTTCCCTGACTGTGCCTAAAACCTCAATGCAGTCGCCACATACAATCTTGTTTTTGAATTCTTCCATGGCGGTATGATACCGAGGCCATGGGAATCTGCAAGATTGTTTTTTCAGAAGCGTGCCGCGGGTGGATGGCTGAAGCCTTAGGGTTTGATGACGGTTTGCTGCCGCAGTACCTTGCCGGTGAGGTAATCGGTAAACGTGACCCTGACGGTCAGCTCCCCGCGGCCGGCGGGATTGATGTCGGCGACGTTGAATGTCAGCCGATAGTAGCTGGTCATGATGGTAGACGCCCAAAGCCGTGTGAGTTCATCAGGCGTAACTTGCCATTTTCCCAGCAGGGCTTCGGCCTCAGGGGCGTTGAGGTCCCAGAGCTGCACTTCGACCTCCCCTGTGTTCTTCACGGCGTCGCCGGCCTCATCGATGATCCGGAGGTAGACGATCAGTGACTCCTTCGTGCCGTCGTTGTCTTTATCGAAGAGGCCGGTGCGCCGGGAAAGCTCAATCGCCTTTACAGTGTCCAGCGCTTCAAGCCTCACCTCGCGTTGGAGTGCAGCCAGCGCGTCCACCTGCTGGGCGAGCTGCTCGTTTTGGGCCTGGAGTTCTTCGACCTGGAGCCTCAGTTCGGTGCGTTCGGTCTGGAGTTCCCTGACCTGCTCCCATTGCGGGCGGCCCGTGTCGCCGTTCCGACAGCCGCCCGCCGGCACAAGCGCCAAAGCCGGGATCAGCGCCGAAAGGATTTTGAAGGCGAACACGCGCGTGCGCATGAGACGTTCCTTACTGTTCAGATTCCCCCGAGGCAATCTCCGGAGCTTTTTGGAGGATGCGGTCGGCAAGACCGTAGTTGATGGCCTCGTCCGCTTCCAGCCACAGATTGCGGTCACAATCCAGTTCCACCTGGGCGGGGTCTTTGCTGCAGTGCTCGCCGAGAATCTTATATAATCGGGCCCGCAGGCGGAGAATTTCCTTCGCTTCGATTTCCAGATCGGTCGCCGGGCCAGTCAGAATGCCCGAAATCAGCGGCTGATGGAGGAGCACGCGGCTGTTAGGCAGCATGAAGCGTTTTTCGGCGGTGCCGCCTGCAAAAAGGACGGCCCCCATGCTGGCGGCTTGGCCGACACAGTAGGTGGCGACGCTGCACCGGAGAAAACGCATGGTGTCATAAATGGCCAGGCCGGAGGTGATCACTCCGCCGGGCGAATTGATGTAAAAGTGAATGTCGGCCTTGCTGTCCTCATTGCTGAGGAAGAGCATCTGGGCGATGATGAGATTGGCGCTGTCGTCGTCGACCATGCCGCCGAGAAAAATCACCCGGTCCTTCAGGAGTCGCGAAAAGATGTCGTAGGCGCGTTCGCCGCGGCCCGATTTCTCAATGACGATGGGCACAAGGTTTTGATTGACTGCCATCTTGATCCTCAAATCTTCTGGTTTCACAGGTCGCGGCGGTCGTATGCGCACGCGGGACCGGCCGCAATCGGCGGCTATTTCTTGTCAGGTTCCTTCTTATCTGCTTCTTTTTTGCCCTTCTTGCTGTCCTCGGTTTCGTGGAGGACTTCGTCGATGAGCCCGTACTTAAAGGCCTCGTCCGCGGTCAGATATTTGTCGCGCTCCGTTTCTTTCTGAAGACGCTCGATATCTGCGCCGGTGTGCTTGGAAAGGATCTCGTTGATCATTTTCTTGGCTTTGAGAATTTCCTCCGCCTGGATCTGAATATCGGCGGCCTGGCCGGTGACGCCGCCCCACGGCTGGTGCAGCATGACCTTGGCGTGCGGCAGGGCGTGTCTTCTGCCCTTGGTGCCGGCGGCCAGTATTACGGCCGCGCCGGACTGTGCGCGTCCGATACAGTATGTCGCAACCGGCGAACCGATGAATTGCATGGTGTCATAAATGGCCATCGTATCGTCGACACTGCCGCCGGGCGAATTGATATACAGGCTGATCTCGACGCCGCGCTTCAGGTTGTCAAGATAGAGCATTTTCATGATAACTTCGGTCGCCATCCGGTAGGAAATCTCCCCGATCATGAATACTATACGATTTTCCAAAAGCATATCGTCCAGCGTCATCTCACGGGTGCGCTGGTACGAGACGCCCTGAAGTTGGGGCTGGGGGTCCGGCCGGTTGTTTGCATGTTGGTAAAGCATCAAATTTTCCTTGAAACTGTACTGGTAACGAGCACATTATCAGGCACGCGATGCGGCGTCCGGCGGGACGCGCGCATCCGCGCCTGTGTGTTCCCTATATCGGGCATTTGCGTCAGAATCTTTCTGTGTTATTCGCTATTTGCCCGGTCTACTCAACGTCTTTTTTACGCGTTCGCTTGGAAGCCGCGGTTTTCCTCGCTGCTTTGGTTTCCGTGGTGTCGTCTACGGCGGCCTCATCAGCGGGTTCTGCCGAATCTTTTTCCGGCGCCTTCGCCTTGGCGGCCTTCTTGGGCTTGTCCTTCTTCTGGTCCGGTTTCACATCGCTGATCTTTGCACTTTCGAGGATCTTCTCAATGCACTTCTGCTCGCGCACCTGAAGGGCGAACTGAGCCAGAGAACCGTCCTTGGCGAGTTCTTCGCGAACCTTGTCGGGCCGGCGGTTGCGCTGGGCGGCGATCTGGGCGATATGACCGTTGATTTCCTCCTCGGAGGCGGTAATCTCCAGCTTTTCGGCGACCTTGTCCATGATGAAGAACAGTTTCAACTGCTCCTGGGCCTGCTCGTCGCTGCTTGCCCGAAGCTGCTGCATCTGCTGTTCCACCTGCTCGCGCGGCAGACCCCGCATGAGCATATTGGTGTACTGCCGCTGCAGGATGCGAGTGGACTGGTCGGCTACGATGCTTTCCGGGAGATCAAACTTCGCCTGTTCGAGCAGGTGCTTATAGACCTGATCGGCCATGGACGAGCGGGCCTGCTGCTCGGCTTGCGCGCGATGCATTTCCATCAGGCGTTCGCGTAACTCGTCTTCACTGTCTACGCCGTATCGCCGCAGAAATTCCTCATCGAGCACGGCGGGTTCGAGCCGCTTGATATCGCGGATCTCGATTGTGATGTCAACCTTCTTGCCGCGGTATTGTTCGTTGAAGTAGGTCTTGGGAACGTCGACAGACGTTTCCTTGCGGTCACCAACCTTTGCGCCCGCCAGAAGCGTGGTGAGGCCCTCGACGGGAACGCCGCCGACGAATCCCCTGTCCTGCACAAATATTTCGACGTTGTCGAGCTTTTCGTGTTCTTCGACGTCGGCAATCGCCATGACGATGCCGGCAACGACCTGATCGCCTTCTTCGACTTCGCCGCCTTCCTTGGGCACCCAGACGCCGGCGCGTTTGCGCATGCCGAGAATTTCCTGATCGATATCCTCGTCGGTGACTTCGATGACCGGCTTTTCGACTGCAATGCCCTCGAGTTTAGGCAGCTCAAACTGGGGCCGGACCTCGACCTCAAAATCGAATCGCATGGGTCCGCTTTCGGGCAGTTCGACCTTTTCGTGATCGATGTCAGGGTCGCCGATGACGTCCATTTTCTGGGCGTCCATAGCCGCCTGGGAAGCATCCGCCATGAGCTTGACCTTCACCTGCAGGCCGACGTCGCTGCCAAATCGCTTTTCGACAAGCCGCAGGGGGGCGCGACCTCTTCGGAAACCCGGTATGGCCGCTTCCTTGCGAAGGTCCTGATATTGTTCATCCAGCGAGACCTTGATGGTCTCTTCCGGAATCTCGATGGTGACCCTTTTCTTGCATGGGCCGCTGTCTTCGACGGTCACGATGTTCTTTTCGTGCAGATTTTCCTTTTTATCTTCGGTCTCAGCGGTTTCGTTTTCGGCAACTGCTTCGGACTCATCTGCCTGCACGTCCTGGTTTTCTTCTTCTTTTGCCATGTCATCAACTCCTTTTCTGAAGCCATAAGCGGCTGCAAAAATAAAAAAAAGGCCTTGGGAAGCATTTTCCCTTAGCCTGCTATCGTCTGTTTCCTGGGCCCATTTCGGGGCTCCCATCACCTGTGCGACCAGCGCCGGACTATCTGCTTAGCCGGTACCTCGCACGGGCTATATACGAGTACTATTCAATTTCGGCCCTGTACAGGCCCAAAATGGCCCGTACACCACGAAAACAGCGGGCGATGAGATTTGAACTCACGACATTCACGTTGGCAACGTGACGCTCTACCACTGAGCTACGCCCGCATTACTCTGCAAGAGTATACGCATAGTGTCGAACCTTGCAAGCCCCTTTTTGATAAAAAAAATTGCTTTTTTTTTGCAGCGGCCGTGGAGCGGGCAGGTTTTGCGCCCACAGCGGGGTGATAAAACGGCAGGTTGTAGAGGGTCCGGTATGCATATCCCGACGGTTGTGGTTGGCGGCGGTCGCCTATTTGCATTGTGGGCATTTTTTTGTGGACATGATTGGGGGCCGTGTGTAGATGATATCTGGCTCTGGGAGAAATTGCGTCAGTATGAACGCTGTGGTGAAGTCGGAAGGGCGGATTGCGAACACGCTGTGTTGCGGTTCCGGAAGGCGGCAAGCCGGCAGTCGTTCGCATCAGCGGGGGTGAAAGGCAGGCATAGTGAAAAATGCTTTCAGGTTGCGGGAGCGGGGGAGTCGGTTGCGGACGGAGTGCGTCGCAGGTGCGACTACGTTCCTGACGATGGCGTATGTGATCTTTGTGCATCCCGGGATTCTCAGCCAGACCGGGATGGATAAGGGGGCCCTGATCGCAGTGACATGCATTGTGACGGCGGCGGCGACGATGGTCGTGGGCCTTGTCGCCAACGCACCGATTGCGATGGCGCCGGGCATGGGGCTCAACGCCTTTTTTGCGTACACCCTTGTCATCGGCAGCGAAGGGCGGGTTTCCTGGCAGACTGCGCTGGGCGTGGTTTTTCTGTCGGGGCTCCTGTTTCTGGTGCTGACTTTTGTCGGCCTGCGGCGCAAACTGGTCGAGGCCATTCCGCAGCCGCTCATCAGTGCGATCGCCGTGGGTATCGGACTGTTCATCACCTTCATGGGCCTGCAGAATCTGGGCATCGTGGTCGACAGTCCCGCCACGCTGGTGCAGGCGGCGCCGCTGACGCCGACGGTCCTGATCGGGCTGGCCGGCTTGCTGGTGATGCTGTTCTGTGAGATGAAGCGTATCTGCGGCGCGTTGCTGCTTGGCATCGGCTTTTCCACGCTGCTGGCGGTGATTTTCGGGTACGCCGAGCCGCCCGCGCAATGGGCGGCGTTTCGGCTGCCTGTTTCGGCGGTGGCGTTTCAACTGGATATCGCCGGGGCACTGAAGTGGAGCCTTATGGGCAGCATTTTCACACTGATGTTCATCGACATGTTCGACAGCGTCGGCACGCTTCTGGCGGTGGCCCCATCGGCCGGTCTGGTCGATGAAGAGGGCAGGGTGAGAAACCTCGACCGGCTGTTAGCTATCGACGCCGGCGCGACGATGTTCGGAGCAGTCTGCGGCACGTCAACAACGACGGCCTATATCGAGTCGGCCTCGGGTATCGAGCAGGGCGGCCGAACCGGGCTGACGGCGGTAGTCACGGGCGTGCTGTTTCTGTTGGCGGCTTTTTTTGTGCCGGTGGTCGCAGTGGTGCCGGCCTACGCGACGGCGCCGGCATTGATAATGGTGGGGCTGTTCATGATGAAAGAAGTCAGGCGGATTGACTTTGCCGATCTGGAAGCGGCGCTGCCGGCCTTTGTGATCATCGTCATGATCGCACTGAGCTACTCTATAAGCACCGGGCTTGCATTCGGCTTCATTGCGTATGCGCTGGTGCAGACGGTCGCGGGCAAAGCCGGGCGGGTCAAGCCGGCCATGTGGGTCATAAGCGCGTTATCGATTCTGTACTTTTGTATTCCCGCAGATGGAGGTGAGTCTATGGTTGTTCAGACGACGATTCAGGTGACGAGTTCGGCGTTCGAAGAAGGGCAAATGATTCCGGCCAAATACACCGCCGACGGCGAGGACATCTCGCCGCCGCTGCAGTGGCAAGGCGCACCCGACGGCACAGAGAGCATCGTGCTCATCAGCGACGACCCGGATGCGCCGATGGGCACGTGGGTGCACTGGGTGATCTATAACATGCCGCCGGAAACGACTTCGCTTCCCGAAGGCGTGCCGCCGGATGAGACGCTGGAAAACGGCGGCTTCCACGGGACGACCGATTTCCACAGACTCGGCTACGGCGGGCCGGCGCCGCCCAGCGGAACGCATCGCTACTACTTCAAGCTCTACGCGCTCGACACGATGCTCGACCTCCCGCCCGGCGCGACCAAGGGCGAGGTGGAAAAGGCCATGAAAAGGCACATCCTCGCCCAAGGCGATCTCATGGGCAAGTACAAGCGGTAGCAGCCGGGCGGGTTGAGGTGCAGCAGTACATTGCAATACCGGACTGCGGTATTGCGCTGCGCCGGCTTTCGTGCAGCACGAAGACTGAGGACGAATCCCGGCCCGGCGAGCCTCCGCCTGAATTTCAGGCGGGCTGCCTGCATCTCATTGTGTATTCGCTTTCCTGGTTAATGGCGGTTTGGCGATGCCTGCGGCGGCCTTCGCCGTTCTTGCGGCTGGCTTGGCATTGCTGGCGGTTTGTGCCGCAGGCTTAGGGGCCGGTTTTGCTGTGTTGGCGGCGGGTTTCTTTGCGGGTGCGGCCCGTCCGAGAACGGCGACCTTAAAATCCTCCGCACACACCATGTGCCAGTAGAAGAACGCCTGCATCTTGTTGTCGGCGGGTACAGCCCGGCGCACGATCTTGCGGCCGTCAATTGCTGCGATGCCCTCGAACGCCAGAGTCGCAGGTATTTTCATGCCGCCAGACGGGGCCTTCAGCGACATCTTGACCTCCGTCTTATCGGCGGCGATCTTACCTCCGCTCAGCGTGAAGCCCTCGGGGGCGTCTTTAAGCATCACGGTGATATCGCCCGCGAAGCCGTCCTTTCGCAGGGCGTGGACCGTAACGGGCACAGTCGAGCCGGCGCGCACGGTGACGGTCGACGGCACGATGCGCAGCTCGAAGTCCGGCTGCGGCGGACTGATGCGCAGCCGATAGCCGTAGTCCGGGCCGCCCTTGCGCTGGGCGTCGGAAAGGTGCAAATAATATGTCCCGTCGGCGGGCAGTGTGGTGCTGATCAGTGAGTCGGCATGGTGCGTGATGAGGCCGGCGCCCCTGTCTTCGTGGTCGTCGTTGGCGATCAACGTTCGGCCGTCGGCGTCGGTCAGCTTAATTGTCGAATCCAGCGGCGACTCCAGCCGCCGGGCGTGCACCTCGGCGACAATCGCATCGCCGGCGCGGCCTTCGAAGCAGAAGACGTCGCAGTCGCCTGCTCTCTCAATCCGACCGTTGATGACAATCGGCAGCGTGATCTTGCGAGCCTCGGAGGGCTGATCGTTGGGTTCCTGTTCGAGTCTTTCCGGCAGTGTACCCACCGCAAACGGCAGGGTGTTGGAGACCCACTGGCTCTTGCCGACAGAAACCGGAATAATCCCGCCGGCGCTTTCTGCGGCGTTCACGGTGAGCTTGTCCTGCGGCAGGTTCCAGCCCTTGACCTCGACAATGGTCTCTGCGCCCGCAGGCCCGCCGAGCGGGAAGATGCTCGTCACAAACGGCAGCTCGCCCGCCGTGATGCGATAAACAAAGTCTTCGCGTCCCCGATAGATCGCATCCTTGATCTCCAGCACGTACTGGCCGTCGGCGGGGACTTCGCACACGAGCACGGGGTCGGGATTAAAGGTGTAATCATCCACGTAAGCCACTTCTTTGCCGTCGGCGTCGTACAGGCCGAGGGTCGCCTGGAACCAGCCGGGCACGCCGTCGGCGAGGTAGGGGATCAGGTCTCGCGCCGCGGCCCGGACGACCAGACGCATGCCCTTTTTAAGGGGGATTTTAAAGCGATCAACGTCGCCGGGCATGACCTGCCCGTTGATGATCAGCGGAAGGGCGGGCAGGACCTGGATGTCCGCCGCTTTTTCGTTGGGCTCCTTCTCGTTGTGCTCCGGCAGATTGCCGACATAGAACACCAACGGATTGGACAGGCCTGTCGCCGTCTCGATACGCAGCTCGCGCCGTCCCGGCGCCGCATCGGGCGACACGTCTATCCGCAACAGGAGGTCTTCTGCGAGTTGTGGATTCTCACGATTCTGGTTCTTCGGATTACCCAGCTTCTTCTTGATCTCCGCCATCTCCTTGTCGACGGCCTCGGGATCAATCTCCTCGCCGGCATTCGGCAAGGCTTTTCCGTCGTCGCCGGAGTCCTTTGTCGCGCCCTTCTTGGGGGCGACCTGTGCTTGCAGCTCTTTGAGCCGGTCGCGCAGAAGGGTGATGTCCTTGCCGTTGAGGGGCTTGACGTGTTCAACGAGGCTGACCTGAATGCCGCCGCCGGAAACCACTGCGCCGGTGACCTTTTCCAGATATCGTCCGGCGAGCGCCACGTCAACGGCGCTGCCCTGGCGGGCGCCCGCGGGGTAGATGTAGCCTATTTCCGGGACGCGCTGGGCGGAGGCCGACGGCCCGGCTATAAGCACCGCCGCCGCACAGACTACTATCTGCCATCGTCGTATCATGGCAATCTCCTTTTACATGATCTCTTTGAGCCGCCCACCCGCGCTGACGCCGTCGCCGGACGGCAGGACGCTGATAGGGACACCCTGCGGATGCGGCAGGGCTGCACTTGCATCAATGCCCAACAGTTCGTACATGCTGCCGATCAGGTCTACCGGGTACACGGGCCGATCTTTCACCTCTTCGCCGGTTGCATCCGTCGCGCCGACGACCTGTCCGCCCTTGAAACCGCCACCGGCGACCACCGCCGAAAAGACCTTGCCGAAGTGGTTGCGTCCGCCGTTCCATGGGGCTTCCCACTGCACCTTGGGCGTCCGGCCGAACTCGCCGCTCCACCATACGATCGTGCTGTCCAGCAAACCCCGGTCGGTCAGGTCCTGCAGCAGAGTCGCCATACCCTTGTCCATCTGCGGCAGTTTTTGACGCATGGCGGTGAAATGGGCCTTGTGCGTGTCCCAGCCTTTGGCATTGATCGTTACATAAGGTACGCCGCGTTCGACGAGCCGCCGGGCCGCCAAACAGGACTGGCCAAACGTGTTCATGCCGTATTGTTCCCGCAATTTGGCGTCTTCCTCGGTCAGGTCGAAAACCTTGCCTGCGTCGCCTAAAATCAGATCATAGGCCTGTTTTTCAGCCTGCGTCATGGCCGCAAGCTGCGGGTCCGCCTGCGCCGCCCGGCCGAGGGTATCAAGTTGGCCGAGCAACTCGCGGCGGGCCTTCTGCCGCTTTACCGTGATTCCCTGGGCGACTACACCCTCAACCACAAAGGGTGTCCTCCCAGGGTCGCCGCCTGTGGCGAATGGTTTGTAACGCGATCCGAGAAAACCGGCTTCAGAAAACCGCCCCTGCGGTGTTGTCAATACAATATAGGGCGGAATCAGCCCCTTGTATCCGGCGTCGTAGCCCTTGAACAGGGAAACCACAGCGCCCACGGACGGGTAGACCTGCCCGTCGCCGGGCTTGCGGCCGGTCTGCACCATATAAGCCGCGGTTTCATGGCCGTTTATACCGTGGGTCATGCTGCGGATGATGGAATATTTGTCGGCCTGTTTTGCCAGTTCCGGGAGCAGTTCGCCGATTCTGATGCCATCGACGTTCGTGGCGATCGGGTTGGTCAACGGGCCGGTGTAATCGTTCCCTGCTTCGGGTTTCGGGTCGAAGGTGTCCAGGTGCGCCGGGCCGCCCCACATCCATATCTGGATGACCGCCTTAGCTTTTGCCGGCGCGGGCGCAGCCGCAACGGGAAAAGCGAGCCGGTCGCCCAGCAGCAGTCCCGCCGTGCCGCACAGGCCGAGGCGCATTGCGTCACGGCGCGTTATTGAACGATGCAATTGACGGCTCAGAACATTTGTGGCATTCATAGGGTTCCCCTTTGTCAGTGTCCTTTGCACGGCGGCATCAATGCCGGTAGAGAAACTCGGCGCTGTTGATCAGGGCCCAGGCCAGATCTACCGCCGCGTCGCGTCGGCTTGCGGCCGACTGGGCATAAGTTTCCACCGTTTTCCTTTCTGCATCCGTGGGAAAACGCGAGAGAATGGTCAGATAGATTTCGTCGATCACTACTCGCGTAGTCTTTTTTGATTGGGCCAGGGCACGCATCCTGGGGCCCTGTTCGATCTTGCGTTGGATGTGGCTGGAGTTGAGCATATGGAGCCGCTGGGCCGCCGACGGGTTGTTGTTGCGCTCACCGACCAGGCCGGTGTCGCGCGAGGAGCGGCCGAACATCTCCAGAAACGAACTGGTGATGCTGCCGTCGGCCAACTCGATTGAGCGTTGCTCTTCGGGGATGAAGGTGAACGGCTCCGGAACTGCGCTGGAATACTTCTCGGTGGTCCCGGTGATCTGGTTGAGGGCGTCGATCAGTACCTCCGCTTCCAGTCGTCGCAACGGGTAATGTGCGAAAAGGACCTCCGCCTCGGGCTTGTCGCTCGCCGCGATCGAAGAAAGCTGATACGTCTGCGAGTTCAGGATGAGCCGGTAAAGGTGTTTGAGATCGTATTTGGCTGCGATCAGTTCCTTTTCCAGCAGAGCCAGCAGTTCCGGATTACTCGGCGGGTTATCCGGACGGATGTCGTCAGGTTCGTGAATGATGCCTCGCCCCAACAGCCAGGCCCAAACACGGTTAACAATATTGCGCGTAAACCACGGGTTTTCCGGATCGATGAGCCAGTCGGCAAACATCTCCCGCGGGTCACGGCTGGGGCTGAACCTCGCGCGAGAACCGTCGGGAAAGACCCCCGCCGGCAGGGCCGCGCGGGCCTCTCCGGTCGTCTTGTCGGGGTCAAAGCGGACGATTTCTTCCTTCCATTCGCCGCTTGGCTTGAAGTCGATCTGCGAGAAGAAGGCCGCCATACCGTCCAGCTGCTCTTTAGGCCATTTGTCGGCCCGGACGCCCATAAATGTTAATGCCACCGCCTGGGCCAGCGACTGCGGTTCCTGGCTTTGAACGGCACGGTAGAAATTGACCTGACCCACCCGGAAATTGCTCCCGCTGGAGGTGAGCATCTGGCGGACGAAGCGGTCATAGGGCATGTTGTCACGGATACTCGTGCGGATCCAGTAATCGTACGCCTGCACCGCATTCGGCCACAAATTGATCGGAAATTCTGCTTTGACGCGGAGCACATCGCCCCATTTCATCGTCCAGTAGTCGACAAATTCCCCCCGCGCGAGCAGTCGGTCGATTAGTGCGCTGCGTTTGTCGGCGTGCTCGTCAGCGATAAAGGATTGTGCCTCGTCGGCGGTCGGCAGGGTGCCGATGATATCGAGGAAGGCTCGGCGGACAAAAACGGCATCCGAGCAGAGGTTCGCCGGCGGTATGCCTGCTTGTTCCAGTCTGCCGAAAACAAGCTTGTCGATCTCGGTTTTAGGGGCGCCCACCGGGCTGCCGTCAAAAGGCTGGGCGGCCAGAGCCGTCGCGACACCGATTAACAGCCAAAGAAGGGCCGCAGAGCCAAATCGCTTGACCATCACGCAAAACTCCCACTATACAGCCGTAACCCGCCTGCACAAACCTTTGGCGTTCAAGCTTATCCAGACGTTCCGGGCCGTCGGCGAATTGCTAAAAAAACCTGCGAAAGGCTGTTAGCCTGCTTTATATCGGAATATTAACGCCGCGTTAACGGAATATGCCCTGCGGTTCCATATAGCGGACTCGCTTGATCGTATATACTGTCGGCAGGACAAACGTCAAACGTGTGTTAGGTTCAGTCACATCCTAAGCCGCTGAATCAGTTGCGGGAGCAAATCAAACCTGTTCAGGCGAACACCCGCTGCGCCGCCGCCGGAATAAAGCTGTACGAAGTCCGGATTGGGAGACAGTCCGAAGCGGCGGTAAAATGCCCTGCGTATGAACCGCTTGACGTCTTCCGGGTCGGCCTTTTGGGTATCTACGTGCACCTGCCAGTAATCGCCCTGTCCGGCCGCATTTATTCGTACCGCCACGGCGTCAGCTCCAAAGGCTCTTTTGAGCATCGCCTCGGCAAGATCGATCAGCGCCAATCCCCGGAAGAAATTCGATCCCGTTAGTGCGGCGACATCGGGTGGACTTTCATGCGAGAGCGAGGCGTCGTCGAGACCCTGGTTGTAGTCGAACGGCACGGCGTCATAACGGTCCAGCCAGCGATCCATAAGTTCCGGGCCTTTGAGTCCCCGCTCAAATTCGAGTTCGCCTTCCATGGCTTCGCGCGGCGGCAGCACCTCCGCGGCGATCTCGACACAGCGATCACCGCGCTGCGATCGCGTGACGTATTCGATCCACTCGTCCGTGTGGTGGATGAGATAGAAGTTTTTTGCCACCTCGCCGAAGAGGTACGCAACCATGGCCCGCATTGGAACGCCTTGCTCGGTCATGACCCAGCCGCCAACTGTCCGCCGCAGCAGCGGCTCACGCCAGCCTTTGAAAAGCGAGGCGATCAGGGTATCGGCTTTGCGGCTTGCCGCGGCGGCGTCAAGATCGCTCGTGCTGCACAATTGGCCGACGTACCAATCGCGCTGTGCCCTGACCTGTGCCTGAAGGTCCTCCAGCCTGACAAGCAGCGGCAGTTCCCGCAGAACGGAACAAATCCAGACACGACTCTCATGAGACAGCAGGCCGTCGGACACGAGATCGTCCTGGACGTGCTCGAAAAAATCGCTTTCCAGCGGCAAACGGGTGAGCACGGCCGCAAGTTCAGCGGCCTTGCCTGTCATCTTGCGGGTTTCGCCTGTCGTCAGCCCGCCGTCGTCCGCCGTGTCCTGCGCATACGCGCCCCATGACCAGCGCCACGCCTCGCGGTCGCGATCAACGGTGTATGGAAAAATAATGCGGAACCGGTCTGTCGGCGCCCGGTACGTGCCCAGAATGCGATAGCTGTCCTTCGGATTCGAGGAGATGAGCGTACCCTGTTCGGCTTTGCCTTTTTGTTCGGTCGCCTGATCGAGCGAGCCGGCGCGTACACCGGTGCCATACTCGGCCTGGCAGGCAAGCTCGACGAGCACGTCCGGCGGAATTTCAGTCTTAAACAGCGCGTTCATTGCGTTGAGCCCAGCCACGGTGACAGCCGAAGAACTGGAAAAGCCGCCTTGAGGAATGTCGCCGGTCAGGACCATCGACAAACCTTCAAAATTATCTCGTCCGAGGCGATGCCGCACACGTTCGCCCAGATCGCCGCGCAGCGTCCGCATCGACGCGACGGCGTTGCCTATGAGTGCAAACGGGTGCCGCATATTGTTGCTTATCCACCTCGCCGGGGGCGGCAGAGGGTGGCGGTCCCGGCGCAACTGCCTGAGCTGATCCTCGCTGAAATACCCCAGAGAACCCAGCAGGCTTTCGCTCATCGCAGTGCCGAACTGTTCATACGCGTGGGGGTCGGTAATGTCTTCGCCCGGATACATGACTTCGTTCTCGGCGCAGATGCTATTGCCCGTCCGGCGATACTCCGGATTCATGGGAAACAGGTGGATGCGGCGGTCATCGGTGCTTTGGGCGAGCATCACGATCTGTTCGTTGCCTGACGCGTCGCCGGCGCCGATGGGCATCTGCCATGCGGGGCCAAAGAACCGGACCATATCCGGGTGCATGAACGCGATCCGCAGGCGCCCTCCTGAAATGCCGATGGCGACGGGGCGATCCGGCGTAAACTGAAGGGTGTCGCTTCGAATTTGCTCAAGCAGTTCCTCCAACTGGCGGGCGATGGAAGCGATCTGGCCCGGCGGCCGGTCGAGCATGATCGTTTTTGCTGCCGCGTCGACGCTCTGTGCGTCGCCCTGGGGCAACCCACCGGCCGACGCCAGTAATCCTCTTAATACAGCAAGATCCTCCGGCCGCGTCACGTCCGAGCAAAGCACATCGTATTCCGGATCGGCGGCGGTCGTGGTCACCGTGCGAATCACACCGCCGGCGCTGCTGATGGATGCGACGATATCGGTTAAATAGTACTGCCGCTGGGCATTGGCGTTCGTCACGGCTCCCAAATGCTTTGCAAGCGTTTGGGCGCGGATCGCGTATAGTGGGCAGTTGCCTTCGGTCAGGTCCAGAAGCGCCAGTCGTGATCCGCCGGCTTCCTGGGCCGTAATGTCGCGTTCCTCGACGATCCGCAATACCCGCCGGTTTTCGTCCCGCAGCACCCGTCCCTTGCCCCGGTTCTTCGGCGGCTCGTAAATCGCGCTCAAAAACGTCAGGTCCGCTTCCTGCGGGCCGCCGTGGATCCGGCACAGGCGGGCAAACACCGATGCCGGCACTATACGATCGCCCATCGCGACAATAAGCAGCGGATTGGACTGGGCAAGGGCATTTACACTGAACGCTTCAAATGCGGCGAATCCCGTACCGCCGGCGGGGTTGTCCGAACGTACATAAACATTGTCCGGCCCCAATGCCGCCGAGACCTCCTCCCATCGATAGCCCACGACACAGATGACCGGCGACGGACTGAAATTTCGGAAAGCGTCGATAGTATGACGGGCAAGAGCTTTTCCATCAATGGTTTGCGCACACTTGGGGTTCAGGCCAAAACGCGTACCTGCCCCCGCCGCCAACAACACCAGTACAGGCGTGTCTTTGACTATGCCGCCGTAACCGTTGAGGCTATCGGGATTGAGAACCTTTCTAAACGCCGGCGCCGCGGCGGCGGCCAGGGGGCGAGGGGACACGAATTCCGACATTTCAGGTTTATTCATAGGTCACGACGTTGCGCTGCACATACGTCATTCATTGAACGCTATTGTTACTCTACGTCTAAATTGCCCAAAAGTCAAGTATGTATGTCAATATTTCGTGCGTCCGAGGTGCGCTTGAATGCCCCCTGCGGGGGTGACAGTGCGTAATTTGAGGTGAAGACAGCGCTTTTGACTCAAAGGTTCTCAGTCGGCGGCTGGCAGGAGGCCGACCTTTCTGAGTTCTTTCTCGAGATTGTCTCTGGTGACGGGCTTTATAATGAAACCGTCACATCCGTAGCGGTGCGCGGCTGTGATGTTCTGTACGTCGCCCATGGCGGTAACCATGATGACCTTGCCGCGGCGGTCCGGGGCGATGCCTGACTCAGCATCGGCCTCCCGCAACTTACAGAGAACCTCATGGCCGGAGATTCGCGGCATGTTGATGTCCAGGCAAACAAGGTCGTACGGATCACCCTCGTCAAGGCCGCTGCGGTAGGCGTGAATGGCGAGATCGCCATTATCCGTGGTCTGGCAGGGGCCGTACCTTTCAAGGTGTATTTTGAGAAGCAGGGTGGATGCGCTATCGTCGTCCACGATGAGGGTCTTTATTTTTCTGTTCATAGCTGCTATTCCTCTGCGGTGTTCTCCGCCTGATTTCCGCGGCCGTGCGAGAGAATCAGCCCGAAACGCGATAATCTTTGGGCCGAAGTTCGACGGGACCGGAAGGTTCCGGCCACAAGCGAGGACTGTCCAGGCGGAGCAGGCCGCGTTCGCGTTACGGCATTATTACGCCGTTTTAACATGGATACAACCAGATGTTCAGAAGGCTGCATCATCGTACACAAGATATCCCACGGTTCAAGAAAATTTCTTGAACAATCCTGCCCCTCTTTCAGTCACATCTCAGTCGGTTTTTCAGGGAGCAATCCGAACAGATTCGCAGCCCGGCCGATGACGCAGAACTGTCGGGCAAACGACTTTTTTTGGGAAGAGGCTGGACAGAATGCCGCCTGGCAGGTATATTCTGCGTTTTTCTCATGACCTGCCCGCGGAAAGTAAAGAAACATGGCGTGCGGGGCCGAGTATTAGAGGATGGAAAATATTTGGGGAATAGTGTAACGGCAGCACAAATGACTCTGGATCATTTAGTCTAGGTTCGAATCCTAGTTCCCCAGTTGCTGTTGAACAGAGGTATCGCAAAGAACACAACAACCGCCCCGCGGAGGCGGTGCAAGCCGAGTCGTCCATCAACGGAGCGGCTCTTAAGGGGGGCGTTTGCCCCTTAGCCATTTGGTTTGGAACAACGGCGTTTGTGCCGGTGCCGCCGGCTTTGCTCAGGTGATTCGAGAGATTCAAAGACAGGTTACTGGAAAGAAGCTTGTTTTTTCGGCGGGGCGGGTACGGAAGTTTGGGCGTTTCAGGGTTGACAAGCGTACAAAAAACACTAAAAAGTACGAACCATTCAATAGAATTGGACGTAAAGCAGCGCTAAGCCATGCGGACTGACCGCATTGCTTCCGTCCATACTCATTTGGGAGACGAACATGATCAGTGTCAGGCAGTTGCGACGTACGTTCGGGCCGATCGTGGCCGTTGACAACATAGCGTTCGAGGCGGCAAAGGGTGATGTCCTGGGCTTTCTTGGGCCTAACGGGGCGGGCAAAAGCACAGCGATGAAGATGTTGGCCTGTTTTCTCACACCTGACAGCGGCACGGCCCAAATCTGCGGCCACGATATTCTGACTGACAGCATGGCCGTCCGCAAGTGCATCGGGTACCTGGCGGAGAACGCGCCGGCGTATCCTGAAATGACGGTAGGGGGGTTCCTCGACTTTGTCTGCGACGCACGCCAGATCAAGGGCATGGCGAGGAAGAAAGCGCTGGACCGCATTGTGCCGATGTGTTCCATCGATTCGGTATATCATCAGACGATCGATACACTCTCCAAAGGCTACAAACGCCGCGTCGGACTGGCACAGGCGCTGATTCACGATCCGCAGGTGCTGATCCTCGACGAGCCGACGGATGGTCTGGATCCGAATCAAAAGCACGAGGTGCGGCAGTTGATCAACGAGATGGCCAGGGACAAGTGCATTATCATTTCCACTCATATCCTGGAAGAGGTCGAGATCGTTTGCAACCGGGCGGTTATCATCGCCCGCGGTCAGATACTCGTCGATTCGACGCCCAAGGCGCTGAAAGAGAAGCACCATTGCACGCTCGACGAGGTATTCCGCAAGATCACATCCACAAAAAAGATTGCATAATCCGAAGCGTTTTGCATTTTCATGACAGTGCAGGAGTCAATACTATGAATGGCTTTTGGGCGGTTTACAAACGAGAGTTGAAGGGGTACTTCGCTACGCCGGTGGCATACGTCTTCCTGGTCATTTTCCTTTTTATCGCGGGCTGGTGGACGTTCAGAGATGGATTTTACGAGTTTCGTCAGGCGGACATGACAATATTCTTTAGAACGCTGCCCTGGTTTCTGGCCTTCATGGGACCGGCGGCGGCGATGCGGCTGTGGGCGGAAGAGCGAAAGACCGGCTCGATTGAGCTATTGTTTACGCTGCCGATTACTGTTTCGCAGGCGGTGATCGGCAAGTTCTTAGCCGCCTGGACGTTTCTGGCGATTGCCCTGGTGCTGACGTTTCCGATTCCCGTAACGGTGGCGTATCTGGGCGATCCGGACGCAGGGCTGATTATCGCCGGGTACGTGGGGAGTCTGCTGGTCGCCGGAATGTTCCTCGCAATCGGGTCATTTTTCTCAGCGTTGTCGAAGAACCAGGTGATCAGCGTGATTCTGGCGTGTGTGACCTGCCTGGCACTGATGTTAGCCGGGTTGCCGACCACCCTCAATTACCTGTCCGCGGCCCTGCCTGCGGGCCTGCTTGGCGTGGCCGAGAGCCTGTTTGTCCAGACACAGTTTGAATCGATGGTCAAGGGGATGGTCGCCTTCAGCAACATCGCATATTTCCTCATCCTCATTACGGGATGGGTCGCGGCGTGCAGTGTTATCCTGAATGAAAGGAAGGCAAGCTAATGAACAGACTGATGCGTGCAATCATCGCGGTTGTGTTTATCGCCGTCATTGCTGTTTCGGCGATCAGCATCACCCAGAACATAGGCGGCTCGCTTCGGGCCGATATCACGGAGCAGCGGCTGTATACGCTTTCCGAGGGCACAAAGGCTATCGTTGAACAGTTGAACCAGCCGGTCAAGATCAAACTGTATTACACCAAAACCGCTGCGATGAAGGGCCCGGACCAGATTCGCTTCTTCAATAATTATTACACGTTCGTTAAGGCGCTCCTTGACGAGTACGTTTCGACGTCCAAAGGCAAGATCCAACTGGAAGTGATCGATCCGCGGCCGTTTTCTGATGAAGAAGTGGATGCGATCCGCTATGGCCTGAAGCGCTTCGCGATCAACGAAGAAGAAAACTTCTTTTTTGGCATGGTCCTGCAGACACAGTTCGGGGTGGAAAAGACGGTTCCGTTTTTCTCGCCGGACCGTCAGAATTTTGTCGAGTACGACATCAGCTATCTCATTGACACGGCGATGACGCGCCAGAAGACGCGGGTGGGGATCATCAGTTCTCTGTCGCTGATGGGCGACACGGGATACATGGCCCAGATGATGGCCGCACAGGGCCGTCAGCCACAGCAGCCGTGGGGCCTGGTCAGACACTTGCAGCAGAGCTATGAGGTTAATCAACTCGACACGGAAGTCGATGAAATCAGGGACGTCGATATTCTTTTGGTCATCCATCCCAAAGGATTCTCCGAGAAGACACAGTTTGCCATCGACCAGTACGTGCTCAAGGGCGGCCGGGCGATTGTCTGCGTGGACCCGCACTGCATAGCAGACCGTCCCGATCCGATGGCCATGCAGATGGGGCGCATGCCCGAATCCAACTCGAATCTCCCGGAACTGCTGCGGGCGTGGGGTCTGGAAATGCCCGCAAACACGTTCGCCGGTGATCGCGCTCTGGCGGTGACGGGGTCGTTCAGGCCCAATGAGCGGCCGCAAAAGATCATCGGTATACTGGCGCTGACAAGGCCGCAGGACTGTTTTAACGAAGACACCGTGATTACCGCCGAACTCAACAAAGTCAACATGATGTTTCCCGGCGTGCTGAAGAAGACCGCCGTCGAAGGCCAGGAGTCCGGGGTCAGGCTGACGCCGCTGTTGACGACGACCTCCCGGGGGAACGCATGGAGAATATCAAGCCCGTACGAACTGGCCATGCCGGATCATGCGGCGCTCCTGGCCAGGTTTACGGACGGCTCGGCCCCAGTGAACATGGGTTATCTCATGACCGGCAGGCCGAAATCGGCGTTTCCCAACGGCATCCAGATTGAGGATACCGAAGCCGATGCAGATGCCGAAGGTGATGAACAGGAAAAGAAAATGAAAACCGTCACCGGCCTGACCGAAGCGGCTGCGGATTGTGCGGTGATCGTATTCTCCGATGTGGACTTCGTCAGCGATATCGTCGCCTATCGCGATTCGTTTTTCGGTATAACGGTGGTGGACGACAACGCGTCCCTGATGCTTAACGCCATCGAGGACCTGGGCGGTTCGAGCAATCTCATCGCGATTCGGTCGCGGGGCAATTTCAAGCGGCCGTTCACCGTCGTCGATGAAATCGAGCGCCAAGCCGAAGAGGAAACCGCCGGCGAAGAAGCCAAAATCAACGCCGAGATCGCCGGCTTCCAGCAGAAACTCAATGAGATTCTCTCCTCCGCCAGGGGCGAAGAAGGCAAAATCATCGAGGCGCAGATTCTCAACGAGAAGATGGCTGTGGAGGCCAAGATCCGCGAACTCCAGACGCAGCTTCGCAAGGTCAAGATGCAGAAGGTGCGGCGGATTGAAAATCTGGGGATCACCCTTCGCAACCTTTGTACCCTGCCGGGCCCGGCGATTATTCTGTTGATCGCTATCTCGCTGGGGGTTCGCAGAAGTATGATGAAACGACACTATATCAGTCATGCAAGCGACGCTTGAGTAACAGATCGGGAGTCATAGAATGAGCAATCGGAAACTTATGATGTTGGGTGTGGCGGCGGCGGTCATGGCGGTGCTCGCGGTGCTGACGTCGCAGGTGAGCAAACAGACGCCGTCGTTTTCAGGCCGCAATGTGAACCTGGTTCAGGGTCTGGACACGAGCAAGATCGCCACGGTGGTCCTCGTTAGCAAGGACGAGGAAACGAAGATCACACGGAACGCAAAGGGCGGCTACGTGGTGACCAATAAAGAGAACTACCCGGCGCTGGTCAATGAGATCAACGGCCTCGTGGCTGAGATCCTCGACATCAAGACCGTCGAACGGGTGACCAGCAGCGCGCAGAATCACAAGGATCTGGGCGTCAGCGAAGATACGGCGCGTTACATCGTGAAATTCCTTAACGCCGAGGCCAAGCCGATCGAGGGCTTCGGCGGCATCGTCATCAGTGAGACCAATCCGGACACGCAGAAGGTATACGTCCGCCTGCTGGCGAGCGACGACGTTTATCTTGTGGAGAATGCCCCGTGGCCGCGGATGTCGAGCATGGACTATATCGACAAGCGGCTCACCAGCACCGAGCGAGACAAGATGCAGACGGTGACCGTGACCGGCCCCGACGGTGCTTATACGCTGCAGCGGGAAGGCGACAGCGAGGAGATCGTGCTGGCGTCGGGACTGCCGGACGGCAAGAAGTGGAAGGGCAGCGATTACCGGCAGGTCTTCGGGGCGCTGTCGAGCCTGCAATTTGCCGACGTACAGTCGGCAGCCAAAGCCGAGGGGCTCACCTTTGATACTACTTACGTGGCGCGTCTGAAGGATTCGACGGTCTATACCTTCAAGATCGCAAAGAAGGGTGACAAGACATTCCTCACCGCGGATGCGGCGTTTACGGATACGACGGAGGTGACGGTCAAGCGCGACGGCTCGGAGTCGGATGAGGAGTTGAAGGCCAAGGAAGCCAAACTCCTGGCGCGGGACGCGGCCCAAAAGTTTCGTGACCGTCACAAGGGCTGGGTCTACGAGATCGCCTTGTTTAAGGCGGGTGACCTGACAAAGCCGCTTGCCGACCTGCTCGAGGATAAGAAGGACGAAGCGGCCGCCCAAGTCGTCGATGTCCCCGATTTAGCCGACATGATCTCGGTTGAAAGCGTCACCGCCGATCCTAACCAGTTCTGAGTGCCACAGGCAGTTTGCGGTGATTGGCGGGGTAGACCGGACGCACTATGCTGGTAAGCATATGCGGGACAGGTAATCACACGTCGAATTCGGCGACAAGGAAGGTGTGGTCGCTGGCTTTGTCGAGGGCGCGCGGGGCGGTGTCGATCCAACAGTTCGTGCATTTGGCCGCCAAAGGCGCCGTGGCCATGATATAGTCGAGACGCCAGCCGTTGTTTTTTTGGTAGCTCCGCGCCCGGTAGTCCCAGAACGTGTACTGCCCGGCTTCCTCGTTGTGCATGCGAAAGAGATCTGCGAAACCCCACGCCATGATCCGCTGGATCGCCTCCTGCACCTCCGCGCAGTAGCAGACGCTGCCCCACAGAGTTTTGGGGTTGTAAACGTCGCGTTCGTCAAGAGCGCTGTTGAAGTCGCCTGCCCAGACCAGCGGCATCTCGGGCGTAAAGTTGCGTTCCAAATAATCGCCCAGCGCCGCCAGCCATTGCAGCTTGTATTCGAACCGAACGCTGTCGCGCGCGAAGCCCTGCGGCACATAGGTGTTGAGAATCGTGACACCGCCGATCACCGTCTGCAGAAAGCGGGCCTCTGTATCGATCTCGCCCATCTCGACGACGCAGTCGCCGATGGGCAGACGGCTCACAGTGGCGACACCGTTGTAACTCTTCTGCCCGCGGAAGACAATCTGGTAGCCCGCCTTTGCAAAAATCTCGATGGGGAACTCATGATCCTGCACCTTGGTTTCCTGAATGCACAGTACGTCGGGGCTGTTCTCTTGCACCCATCCGAGAATGATGTCGAGCCGGCTTCGTATCGAGTTGGCGTTAAACGTCGCGATTCTCATCATATCTGTCGCCTTCAAACCCAAAGAAAAGTCGATGCTTGCGGCCGCCGCATCCATAATGCCGTTATCGTTGCTCTGAATCAAGAAAAAAGGCCCGGTGCGGCCGGGCCTTGCAAACAGTCTTTAGCGTCTCAAGCAGGTCAGGTTTTTGCCTTGCTCCGTACGCTCTCCTTGATCCGCTGGATATGCCCCCGGCCGAGTGCCTTGACCTCGCAGCCGAGTTCGAAATACCGCCGAATCCGATCGTCGCTTAGAATGCCGAAGCAGTCAATCACCGCCAGCGGCGCCCCGGCCCACTTGACGATCTGGTCCGGATCGAGATTCATATAAGGCTCGTGCGGCACCGCAAGAATCAAGGCCTCCGCACCCTTCAGCGCCGCGGCCAGATCATTTTGAACACGCATGTTCACGAGTTCATCCTGGTTGCGGAAGAACCGGCTCCACGAATGGCCGGGGGCAGGATAATCGCCCTGGCTTTCGAGCTCGTACCAGTGTTCCACGTACGGATCGTGCACCCGCATCTCGGCGCCCATCTCGGTGAGCTTTCGTACAACGATCTCCGATCCGCTGTAGCGCGTGTCCGCCACGTCCTGCCGATAACTTGCCCCGCACAGGAGCACGTTAGCGCCGGCAATGTAGCGGCCCATGTTCCGAAGAGCGTCGCGCGTCAGGGTCGCCACGTGCAGGCCGCGGGTATCGTTAATGTCAATCGCCGTGGTTGTGATCTTGAAGATGTCGTCCTCGAAACCCAGGATATGCTTGTACGCCCAGAAGCCCAGGCCGCCGTCCTTGGGCAGGCAATAGCCGCCGATGCCCGGACCCGGGAAGATCATATTGCTGTGCGTCGGACGCATCTTGATTGCCTTGATCACCTTCATCAGGTCTACGCCGTTGCGTTCGGCGAACAGGCTCCACTCGTCAAGGTACGCCAGAATCGTCGCACGATATGAGTTCTCCACAATTTTGGTGGTCTCCGACTCGATGGGACGATCCATGACTGTAAGCGGGTATTCTTCGGTGTTCAGCACCTCGCGCAGGAACTTCTCCACGCGCTGCCGCGCTTCCGCATTGCATCCCGAACACACCCGCCAGAAATCGCGAATGCTGGAGACGTATTCTTTGCCCGGCATGACTCGCTCGAAGCTGTGCGCCAGCAGCGGATCACTCTTGATCCCGCGCGCCTTGAATGCCTTCTTCATGATGGGCCAGGCAACGAACTCCGTCGTCCCCGGCGCCACGGTCGTCTCGATCAGTGTCAGGCAATGCGGCTCGACCTTCTCGCCGATGGTCTTGATGGTCGCCTCCAAGGCGCCCATTTCCGCCTCGCCTGTGCGCAGGTTGCCGAGGTGCTGCTTGCTGTAATCGCACTGGACGTCGACCACCACGCAGTCGGCCAGTTTCAAGCAATCGCTGTTGTAAGTCGCGACCAGCGTCTTCTTTTCATTCACGCAGCGGGCAATCATTGGATCCACCTCCGGGTCCTCCGCCTTCACCGGCGACTGGCCCCGGTTGAGCAGCGGGATCTTCCAGTAGCTCCGCGGGCTCGGCCGCTGACAGCCGATCACGAATTTGCTGGGCTTGCCCGTCTTCTTGTCGACCGTGTCAGCGACGATAGCCGCCATCACCGCTCCCACGAACCCGACGCCCATCACGACGACGATCTCCTTGCCCTCGTTGCGGGCCGCGGCCGTCAATTTCTCCAACCGCTCAAGCTCGGGTGCATATTCTTCGCGGCTGGGAATCGCGAATTTTTCACCGGACGGACTTACCGAATACTCTGCCATGACCGAATCCTTAATCTGAAACATGATTTGATGCTGCATACGATCCCCGCGGCGACCGCCTGCTGCGCTCGCACTAAAATATGTCACAGGCATACTTTATCAGATGTTTCATTGCGTGCAAGCGATTTCTTCGGGGCGCTTTGATATCGTCACAAACCAGCCCGGCCTTCAAGAAAACGCATATGTCCGATAATCAGGAGGAGAAGCTTCTTATTTGACGCCGCCCCGAGGCCGATCTATAATTGATCGGACCCAAGGTGCAGGTCGGCCCATGCAGGGTTAAGACAAGAAAGGTCGGAAAGCAGATATGACGCAGAACAGCCATACTCCATGTCCGCTTGCGGAGAATCAATGTATTCCCTGTAAAGGCGGCATCGGACCCCTGAAGCCCTCCGAAATTGAACCGCTGAAGGCGCAGCTCCATCCTGACTGGCACATCGTCGACGGCCGCCATCTGGAGAGAAAATTCAAGTTTAAGGATTTCAAGGCGGCCCTTGAGTTCGCCAACAAGGTCGGCGCGATCGCCGAAGAACAGCAGCACCATCCAGATATACAGGTGGGCTGGGGGAAAGTCGTTGTCACGCTCTGCACCCACAAGATTAAGGGCCTGCACGAAAACGACTTTATCCTTGCTGCGAAGGTCGACCAATTGTAGCAACCGCCCGGCGCCCCCCGTGCGGCGGACTGCCCGGGATCAAGTGTGCGGTACGTGGTGCCGCTAAACGCTAACTGTACCGTGGAGGACAAGTGTGATGGAACAGAAAACGCTTACGCGCCGAAATTTTCTTGCCATATCGGCCGCCGCAGCGGCTTTGCCGGCGATCCCCGAATCGGCTGGCGCCGCGCAGAGCAGGCCCAACGTTCTCTTCATTGCCGTCGACGACCTGCGCCCGCAGCTCAATTGTTACGGCAAGAAACAGATTGTTTCGCCCAACATCGACCGCCTCGCCCACGAGGGCCTGCTGTTTGAACGCACGTACTGCCAGCAGGCCGTCTGCGCCCCTTCTCGGGTCAGTGTGCTCAGCGGCCTGCGCCCCGACTCCACGAAGATATACGACCTCAACACGCCGTTGCGAAAGGCTCTGCCGGACGTCCTGTCACTGCCGCAGCACTTCAGGAACAATGGCTACGAAACGCTGTCGATCGGCAAAATCTACCACCACCCCACTGACGACAAACAGGGCTGGTCCATACCGCCGTTTCGCGCCGGCACATTTCCCGAAGGCGGGTGGAAAGGCCGAGGGTACATCACCCAGGAAGCTATCGAGCAGATGAACCAGTACAATTCCGAGAACCCGAACATGGACGGCCGCGGCCCAGCCTATGAAGCCGCCGACGTGCCGGATAACCACTATCCCGACGGGGCCAACGCCGACCACGCCATCGAAGAGCTTCGCCGGCTCAAGGCAGGCGGCAAGCCGTTCTTCATGGCAATGGGTTTTTACAAGCCGCACCTGCCCTTCAACGCACCGAAGAAGTACTGGGACCTGTATCGCAGCGAGGATATTGCGCTCGCCGACAATCCATTCCTGCCTGCTGACAGCCCATCCTACGCACCGACCGACTGGGGCGAGCTGCGCGGCTATTACGGCATCCCGAAAAAGGGCCCGTGCAGCGACGATCTTGCCCGCACACTCATTCACGCTTATAACGCCTGTGTTTCATACATGGACGCCCAGCTCGGCCGCCTCCTCGACGCAATGGACCGCCTCGACCTCCGCAGGAACACCGTCGTCATCCTCTGGGGCGACCACGGCTGGAAGCTCGGCGAGCACGCCCTCTGGTCCAAGCACACTAATTATGAACTGGATACGCGCGTGCCGATGCTCGTCTCGGTGCCGAACCAGAAGAAGCGCACCGCACGCACGCGTGCGCTGACCGAATTTGTCGATATCTACCCAAGCCTTTGCGAGCTTGCCGGCCTGCCCGTTCCTGCCCACTGCGAAGGCACGAGCTTCGTCCCGCTGATCGACAACCCGAACCGCCCCTGGAAAACCGCCGCCTTCAGCCAGTACCCCCGAGGCAAGGTTATGGGCTACACAATGCGCACCGAGCGCTGGCGATACACCGAATGGCAGGACCGTTCAAACGGCCAAGTAATGGCACGCGAACTCTACGACCATTACGCCGACCCGGCCGAAAATAAGAACATGGCCGCGGTCTCCGAGATGCAATCCACCGTCGCTGAGCTCTCCGCCAAACTAAGAGCCGGCTGGCGTGCGGCCAAAGCCGAGGTTTCAAGTCATATGTTGATGTAGAGGCGACTCTTGCGGTCGCCCGGCTGGCGCGAGGAACTTTGGACATCAACGAATCGGAGCCACTCATGATTGATAAAAGACTGCTGACCGGATTCCTCTTCATCGCACTGCCATCCTCACTCCTGGCCGCGCACCCCGTCCCCCGGGACCACCCGCGCCTCCTCGGCTCGCGCCAATACCTTCAGCGGCTTGCCGCCGAGCGCAAACCGGCCTATGACCGCGTCGTCCAGGTCGCCCGTAACTCCGACGCCGACGACCACAGCAAGATCATCTCCATGGCTCTCGTCACCGCAATCGAACAGGACCCCCAACTCGGCCGCGCCGCTGTCGACCGCGCGATGACGTACATCACCGGCTCGATCCGCACCGGCCACGTCACCTTCGGCTCCGATCTCGCTTTGTGTGCCATCGCCTATGACCTGTGCCACGAGCACTGGACCGCCGCCGAACGCGCCGCCTTCTGCGACTACGTCAACAAGACCGTCGACGCCAACGTCGACTCCGAAACCCACGTCTTCCACAACGGCTGGTACGCCTACAAAAACTGGGGCATCGGCCTGGCCTGTTACGCCGCTTACCACGAAAACCCCCGCGCCCCGCAGATCCTCCAAACCCTCCGCACCGACTGGCTCACCCGCGCAGCCCCGGCCGTCAATCTCGCCTGTGCCGGCGGCGGCTGGGCCGAGGGCTACTATGGCAACTACTGCCTGTACGAATGGCTCTTCTTCTGCGAAGTCGCCCTCCGCTGCGAGGGCGTCGACTACTACGCCGACGCCGAGCCCTTCTTCAAGCACCGCGCCGTCGCCAGCATGTTCGAGGCCTACCCCGGTATCAGCACGTACAACTCGCGCCGCGCCATCCCCATGGGCGACGGCGGCGGCCGGGTCTTCGGCGGCGACCGTGACAAAACGCTCTCCGCCCGACGCATCCTCGTCAACCATTACCGCGACGATCTGGGGCATCAGGCCGTGCATGCCTTCAACGAGGTCACCCCGCGCTCCGCCGTCGGCGACTATGCCTACAAGGATTTCCTCTGGCGCGACCCCACCGTGTCCGCCGGCGAACTTGCCGCCTTTAAGCTCTCCCACATCAGCACCGGGCCCGGCTACGTCTACGCCCGCAGCTCATGGTCCGACGACGCCACGCACTTCTTCTTCAAATGCGGCGACCGCTTCACCGCCCACCAGCACCTCGACGTCGGCCACTTCCTCATCTACAAGCACGACGAACTCGCCGGCGACGGCGGCCACTACGACGCCTTCGGCTCCAAGCACGACGTCAACTACCACCTCCGCACCATCGCCCACAACACGATCCTGATCTTCGACCCCGCCGAGACCTGGCCCGGCATCCGCGCCGGCAGCGTATCCTCCAACGACGGCGGCCAGCACCACAACTGGCCCCACCACAACGGCGCCGTAACCGACCCACAGGCCTGGGAGAAGGGGCGCACGCTTTACGACATCGGCGACATCCTCGCCTTCGAGGACAAGGGCGAATATGTCTACATCGCCGCCGACTGCACCGGCGCCTATTCCCCCAACAAACTCGAACTCTTCACCCGCCAGATCGTCTACCTCCGCCCCGACACCTTCGTCATCTTCGATCGCGTGAAGACCACCCGCCCCAACTACAAAAAGACCTGGCTCCTCCAAGCCATGCAAACCCCAACCCAAGACGGCGACACCCTCACGATAACCAATGGCAAAGGCCGCCTCTTCGTCCAAACCCTCCTGCCCGAAAACCCGGAAGTAGAACTCATCTCCGGCGACAACCTCTACAAAGTAGGCGAAAGAACATACTACCCCAACCGAAAAACCGGCCCGGCCCCAACATGCCGAATAGAAATAAGCCCCACCGAACCCGCCCAAACCAACTACTTCCTAAACATCCTAACCGCTGCAATGGCCGACACCGTCTCCGTGCCAAAGACCACCATCGCCGAAACCCCAAACGAAGTAACTGTCCAAATAGCAGAGACTCAATTGAACTTTCAAAAACAATCGGCGGCAGCCCATATCCGAACCCAAGGCAAGGAGGCCCCGCTTGCTGCGCGCATTATGCCCAATTGAGGAGGTTTTTGCTTGACCGGACCCTACTCGTTCAAGAGAATTGCATATGCTGTGTAGGTACGCTAGAAGCCATGTCTTGACGGGCTGGAGGGATATCTATGACCGAACAGGAACCGAAGACGGAGTGTTGTCCCAAGTGCGGTAAAACCCAATGGGAGGAAGGGCGGTTGTACCCGCGTGGCGCCCCTTGGGATATCCACTTCAAGTCTCCCGGCTTTTTCGCAGCAAGGAGAAATGTGAACGCACGTGCGTGTTCTGCCTGCGGCTATGTTGAGCTTTACAGAGTGATTTCATAGCCGGTTGGGAGTATACGTTGAAGATTGACGTGCAAAGCATTTATGTGGGAATGGGCATCGTCGGTCTCATCGCGGGTGTTCTATCCACTCTGCGTCGTCGCTTGCTGCTGAGCTTCGCTGTGTGCCTGGCTGTCTTCTTGCTTTTCGAGTTGCTCTGTCTGATCGCCGGGCCTGAGTGTCTTGTCCCGGTATGGTGGGCCGTCCATTTCCCGTCAGCCATTGCCTTGGGGGACGAGTCTGTAGAACGTTACGGTGCAATCGTGAGTGCAGCGTTTCATGTCGGCGATTTCTTTCTTTGGTCTACGCTCATCACGGCTGCGCTCTGGTTCATCAACCGCAAATCAAAGGTACCCGGTACCGTTTTCAGAAAGAACGCGCATGACTGAGAAGTACGTTCACGGTTATGATTCTCGCGAGAATGTTCGTTTGCAGGATCAGGCTTCTACTTTGGTTGATCTGCTGCATGGGGATACGTGCTATCCTGCGGGGAGCCGGGTTCTGGAGGCCGGGTGCGGGGTTGGGGCCCAGACGGTTACTCTGGCCAGGAACAGTCCGGGGGCTTTAATTACTTCGATTGATATATCTGAGTCGTCACTGGCGGAGGCCAAGCGGAAGGTTGCTGCTGCCGGGTTCAGGAACGTGCAGTTTCAGCAGGCGGACATCTTCAACCTACTCTTCGCCCCGGAATCGTTCGACCACATCTTCGTGTGCTTCGTCCTTGAGCATCTCCCGCGGCCGGTCGACGCTCTGGAAATCCTCAAGACCCATCTCAAGCCCGGCGGCACCATCACCGTCATCGAAGGCGACCACGGCTCGACCTACTTCCACCCCCACAGTGAGGCCGCCCACGCCGCCATCCGCTGCCAGGTCGAACTCCAGCGTCGCGCTGGCGGCAACGCCAACATCGGCCGCGAATTGTATCCCCTCCTCCACAGTGCAGGCTACAACGCCGTCCGCGTCTCCCCCCGCATGGTCTATGTCGACGCCTCCAAACCCGCCCTCGTAGACGGCTTCACCAAAAAAACCTTCACCGCCATGGTCGAAGGCGTCCGCCAACCCGCCCTCGCCGCCAACCTGATCGCCCCCGACCTCTTCGACCAGGGCATCCGAGACCTCCACCGAACCACCGAACCCGACGGAGTCTTCTGTTACACCTTCTTTAAGGCCGTCGCCAAGAAATAGCCGCCGGACCCCGCCCGTTTTTTACCGCAAATGCCCTGCGTTTGCCGACAATAACCGGACTGCTTGCGTAGACACGCCGTCTTGCCGGGAGATTACATTGATTACCGCAGCGAAAGACAGCCGAATTGCCTATCTGATCGAGGCCGCCGTGCTCTTGCTCATGGCCATGGGCACGGTCTTCGTCTTCTCCGCCGGGGCCAATGTCAGCAGCAGCTACAGTTTCCGCCACTTTTACCAGTTTACAACACTGAAACAGTTGTTTTTCTTCCCCCTGGCGGTCGCCATCCTTTACGGGGCCTCCCGCATCGATTACCGCTGGTTCAGCTTCAACCGCAGCGGCCCCAAACGCTCGCTGGCGGCATATATGTTAGGAGTGTCAATCGTGCTCCTGGCGGTGGTGCTGCTCTTCGGCACCGAGAAGAACATGGCCCGCCGCTGGCTGGTGATCCCCCTGGGTCCGGCCTCGGTCAGCTTCCAGCCCTCCGAACTCGCCAAATGGTCGATGGTCTTTTTCCTGGCCGCTTTTCTCGACTATTTTGCCGACACCGTCCACCTGTTCTGGAAACGGTTTGTCCCTATCTGTCTCATTGCCGGCCTGGTCGTCGGGCTTATCGTGACGCAGGATTTCGGCACCGCCGCCTTTATCGCGATGCTGACTTTCGTCATGCTCCTGATCGGCGGGGCCCGCTGGTGGCATTTTGTTGTGCCTGCGCTCGCCGCGGCACCGGTCTTTGTCGCCGCCGTCATGGCCTCGCCCACCCGCATCAACCGAATCAAGGCGTTCGTTAGTCCGGAACTGGCCAGCCCAGCCAATCTCTATCAGGCCCAGCAGTCGCTCATCGCCATCGCCGGCGGCCGAACATGGGGCAAGGGCCTCGGCATGGGCATCTCGAAGTACGGGCACCTCCCCGAGGACACCACGGACTTCATCTTCTCCATCATCGCCGAGGAATTAGGCTTCGCCGGCGCTTTGTTCGTCGTGCTCGTCTTTGCCCTTCTCGTGATACTGGGCCTTACGGTGGCGATCCGCTGCCGTGACCGTTTCGGCAAACTGCTCGCTGCCGGAATCACGCTTACCATCGCCATCCAGGCCGCCATCAACATCGGGGTCGTTACTGTCGTCCTGCCGACGAAAGGCATTCCGCTGCCCTTTATCTCCGCCGGCGGAACAAGCATGCTCCTCTGTGCCGCCGCTGCCGGCATCCTGGTCAACATCGCAAAACAAAACCCCGCCCAGATACTCCTCGCCCGCCGCGAAACCATCCGCCACATGACCCATGCCGCCAAAAACGAAAGCGAGCTGCCGACACTCCACCGCACGCCGACACGGCTGCTCACGCGTGTCTGAACGGCGTCTCAGTTTTCCATGCCAATGGATCAGGGGGCTTTGGAGTCGGTTTGGAATTCGGTGTTTAGTTTTTCCCAGAGGTTGGCCATTTCTTTTACTTTTTTGGGGTGTTTGCCGGCAAGGTCTTCGCCTTCGTCGCGGTCCTTGGCGAGATTGTAGAGCGACCAGTCGGCGTCGGCGTGGGTGCGGACGAGTTTGTAGTCGCCAATGCGAAGTGCGCGATTGTTGATGTGGCTGAAGAAAAGGAAGTCGCGTTCGATTGGGCGATCCTTGGCGAAGGCGGGCAGGAGGCTTTTTCCGGGCAGGGCGGGGGGTTCGAGGTCGTTCCACGTTTTTGGCGGGTCGATCTTGAGGAGGTCGAGGAGGGTCGGGACGAAGTCGATGCAGTGGCCGGGCGCGTGGCGGAGGCTGCCGCGGGCGGCGATACCGTTTGGCCAGTGGACGATGAGGGGCGTGGCGATGCCGCCTTCGTGGACCCAGGTCTTGTGGAGGCGGAAGGGGGTGTTGGCGGCGGTGGACCAGCCGGGACCGAGGCAGAGGTAGGAGGCCGCGGAGCCGGCGGGTGCGGCGGGGTCGTGGCCGTCGCCGCGGATGATCTGCTCTGCGCTTGCGCCGTTGTCGGAGAGAAAGAAGACGAGGGTGTCGTCGTCGGCGTTCATGGCCTTGATCTGGTCGAGCACGCGGCCGATGTCGCGGTCCATGCTGTGGACCATGGCGGCGTGGATGGCCATCTTGGTGGCTTGGAAGCGACGCTGCTCGTCGGTGAGGTCGGTCCACGGGACGGCGCGGCCGGCTTCGCCGGGGCCGATGCGGGTGTGGAGGGCTTCCTCGGGCAGGTTCCACGTGGGGATGGTTTCAGGCTCGGGTTTAGAGAGATCGCAGTCGATGATGCCTTCGGAACGGAGGCGCTCGAAACGCGTTTGGCGGATCTGGTCCCAGCCTTCGAGGTAGCGGTCGCGGTAGTGGTCGATATCTTTTTGCATTGCATGGAGCGGGAAGTGAGGAGTGGTGAAGGCGAGGTACAGAAAGAACGGTTTTTCGCGGTGATCTGCGTGGTGCTGCTTGAGGAAGTCGATGCTGTAGTCGGCGATGGAGGAGGTGAGATAGTAATCTGGGGATTCGGTGACGGGGGGGAGTTTCTGGTCGTCAAGGACGATGTTCCGGGGCGAGAAGAAACGGTCGTGATCGTGGACGACGAAAGAGCGGTCGAAGCCGCCGTCCTTGACGGGCAGGGGCGCGCCGTTGACGTGCCACTTGCCGCTGTGATACGTTCGGTAGCCGGCCGGGGCCAGATAGTGGGGCATGAGTCGGACGGCCTTGGGCAGGCGGCCTTTGGACGGGTCCATGCGGATCTGGTGTGGGTAGTAGCCGGTCATGATGGCGGCGCGGGTGGGCCAGCAGCGGCCGGTGTTGTAGAAGTGGGTGAAGCGCAGGCCGGCGGCGGCGAGGCGGTCGAGGTTGGGGGTTTCGATCTCGCCGCCGTAGCAGCCGATGTCGGAGAAGCCGAGGTCGTCGGCGAGGATGATGGCGACGTTGGGGCGCTTGCTCCCGTTGGCGCGAGCGCACACGGCGGATGCCGTGAGGCCCAGCGCGGATATACCCGCCAAATGAAGAAAGCTGCGACGGTTGAGTCCGGTATCGCTTTTGTGTTGCATGACTTCTCCTTAACAACAGGGCAGGCCGATGGGCAAACCTCACACCGAAATTTCAGAGCGCAAAAGGCCGCATGCACATTATAGGCTCACGAAGGCTCAAAATCAAGGAAGCCAGTAATGCCGTAATTGCGGAACATTGTGCGGGCGTTTGTTTTTTTCAGTGATCTTTTTTGGGCGGCTGTCTATACTGACGTTTCGAGCGGGGGCGACGGGGGGTGAGCATTTAAATAGAAAGGAAGAGTCGGTATGGTTCGGAGTTGTTGGCTTATTTTGAGCGGGGTCCTGTTGTCAATGGCCGGTTGCGCGACGCCGGAAGGCGGCAGCAGCGCCGGCGCCGGCGGTGACGGGGACGGCCTGGTGGTAACGGCGGCGCACCTGGACTGGATTACGGATGTGCAGTGGACGCTGGAGCGCATGATGGTGCAGGGGCGGCCGTATCCGCTGGCGGGCGATCCGCCGACCGTGCAGTTTGGCGCTGACGGCCGCATCACGGGATTTGGCTCCATCAACCGGTTCTTCGGGTTAATGCAGATTGAGGCAAAAGGGCGGGTGCGCTGGCCGGGTTCGCTGGGGTCGACGCGGATGGCGGGGCCGCCGGGGCTGATGCGGCAGGAAGAAACATTCATGCAGGCGATCCAGGCAGTCAAGCAATGGCGCATCGCAGGGACAAGGCTGTATGGGCACGACGCGGAAAATTCTACGGAACTGGTATTCAGCGTGCCGACGCCTTGAGGCGTGGCCGCCGAGAGAGGACAACAGAGGCGATGGGGATTGCGGGCCTGATCGATTCACCGATTTATGCATGGGGAGTGCTGCCGTTTCTGATTTTCTTGTCGCGGGTAGTCGACGTGAGCATGGGGACGGTGCGTGTGATTTTCGTGTCGCGCGGCATGAAGTACATGGCGCCGCTGGTGGGATTTGTAGAGGTGCTCGTGTGGCTGCTGGCTGTGGGCCAGGTGATGCGGAACCTGACGAACCCGATTTGCTACCTTGCCTATGCGGGCGGATTTGCGATGGGCAACTATATCGGCATCTGCATTGCGGATCGGCTGTCGCTGGGGTTGGTGATGATACGGGTGATTACGAAGAGGGACGCGTCGAGCCTTATTGCCTGCTTCAGAAATGCCGATTTTGGGGTGACCTCCGTCGATGGAGAAGGGAAGACGGGTCAGGTAAAGATTGTGTTCACGATCGTGCCGCGGAAGGAATTGTCGCGTGCGGTGGGGATGATCAAGCAGTTCAACCCGCAGGCGTTTTATTCGATCGAGGAGGTCAATTCGGTGCAGAGCGGGGTTTTCCCGCTGCGCAGCGGCGCTGACAGCCGGATGCTCACGCGATTGTTTCGGCCGATGCGAAAGGGCAAGTAGGCGACCTTACATGCGAGTGAGTCTCTCGATGGCGCGGGCGATCTGCCGTCGCCGGGCCTCTATGGGAGCCGGATCGGTCGTGAATTCGGTCATGCTGCGGGTGATGCTCTCGGGGACTTCCAGCAGTGATTCGAATTCGGAGACCTGGGCCGCGCTCAGGCGTGCCTTGTTTCCGGCGATAAGACGTTTTAGCATGGCGAGGTATTCATAATCTTCAATGCCGTCGCGTAGCATTTCCCATCGTATACTGTCGACGGGGCCGTCGAGTACGGGGTGCGGCGGGTTGGCGTTGGCGGCCGCTTCCGGCGGATAGATGAATCGGCCGTCGCCGTTGCCCCAAGGCCGTTTTTCACCATCAGGCGTGCTGTAGCCGCTCGTCCAGCCCATCGGGTCTTCGTACGGGTTCTGCGGCTGGGTGGAGTCGGGGTAGGCGGCGGAACTGGTCCAGTAGTTGGTATCCCACACCAGAATGCCTTCGATGTTGCGCTGCCAGGTCTGCCATAGCCAGACGCGCAGTTCCGTTCCGGGATGATCGATGAAGAGGGTGCAGTAGGGGGCCTTCGGGCCGGTGCAGATATACCACCAGAACTTGTCGCCGGCGGCGCGGCGGGCCTCGGCTTCGGCGTGCCGATAGAGATCGGAAATGACGCAGTAGACATTGGGCCCTCCGGCGAGGGCCTCTTCGGGCTGCTCGGTGAGCATGCGGTCGATTCGGGGGCAGGCGCGCTTGAGCTTTTCAAATCCATTCTTCACGAAGGCGTACTGATCGGGGTCCGGCTCGTCGAACCAGTATACATAGGCCTCGTCGATCCATCCCTTCCGGACGAGGTGGTCTTCGAGCTGGCGGCAATAGGAATCGAACAGCAGCCGGTACTCGGGGTCGTTCTCGCCGAATCCGAGCAAACGGGGTTCGAACAACTCGTGAAAGGTGCCGCCGCCAATTCCGGGTATATCGACGCGAAAAGAATTGAATTTGTAGTGATCGATCGCGCGGGCCATGGCTTTGTCCCATGCGGAGAAATCGACCCGGGCCTTCAGGGATTCGGCGGGAGCGACCGGTTCGGTCCTGGTTTCCGGCTCGAAATCGCCGCCTTCGATGTATTCTTTGCCCGTCGCCAAATCGGTCAGTGAGACATCATCAAACCAGACCAGGCCGAGTCCTTCGCCGTCGTCGGTCCATCGCGTGGCGCGCAGGAAAAGACGCACGAACTTTGCCTGTGGCGGAAAGTGTCGGATAGTCTCATTGAAGTGCTGCCAGCGGCCGTCGCCATGCAGGGGGATGTCGTTATTGTTTCCTGATATCCACTTGTCCTCGGCATCATAGTGATTGAGAGTGACGAGAAATCGCTGTCCCGGGACGGCGGCACGGTGCCGGAAACTCAATTGCAAGCCTGCTTCCGGAATGGCGATGGCGGGCTTGTACATCACTGTTACGTTCTTCTTCGGATCATTGTCGTAAATGAGCAATGCCCCGTTTCCACTGTACACTTCATTTTCAACAATCCGGATGCCGTCCCAATCGGCCCATTTGGAGGGGGGCGGAGAGACCTGCGGCCAGCGCACGGCAATAC
>JACZKQ010000146.1 GCA_014859965.1 Phycisphaerae bacterium | reverse complement strand
TACCCGGACTTTGTGCTGCCGCTGGCGAAGGCGGTGGCGGACCGGACGGTGGAACGGGGGATCGCGGTTTGCGGGAGCGGCGTGGGGGCGTGCGTGGCGGCGAACAAGGTGCGCGGGGTTCGGGCGTGCCTGGTGCATGATGTCTATTCGGCGCATCAGGGGGTGGAGCACGACGCTATGAACCTGATCTGCTTCGGCGGACGGGTGATCGGTTCTGCGCTGGCGTGGGAGTTGACTTTGGCTTTTCTGGGGGCGGAGTTCAGCGGGGCCGAGCGGCACCAGCGGCGGCTTGTGAAGATTGCGGCGCAGGAAATCAGTTGCTGAAGTTGCGTGAAGGAGACTTGTGATGGGAAGGATCATCGTACGCGCAGATTGGGCGCCTTTGCTGCTCTGCATTCTTTTGCGCGCGTTTCTCTCCATTGACTGTGCTCGCGCGGCGGAGCGGGACTATCCGGTGCGCGGTTACTTCGAACTGGCACTCGAGGCGGCGGCGGACGCGGCGGACCCGTACGCCGACGATCTGCTGCGGATCACGTTTCAGCGGCCCGACGGCACGGAGGTGCGCGTGGACGGGTTTTATGACGGCGGGCGGACGTATAAGGGGCGGGCTTACTGCGACGCAGCGGGGACTTGGCGCTGGCGGTCGCAGTCGCCGGACGCGGGGCTAAACGGCAAGAGCGGGCGGTTCAAAGTTGCGGCTTCCGATCTGCCGGGCAAGCTGCGCGTTCACCCGGACGACGGCCGGCAGTTTGCGCGGGACAACGGGCAGTGGTTTCTGCACATCGGCGACACGGGTTACCGGTATGTGACGCAGACCGAGCCGAAATGGCGCGAGTATATCGACCAGGCGGGGCGCGCGGGCTTTACCAAGGTGCGGACGTGGTTTTGTCAGGGGCGATCCGACGTACAGATTCTTTTTGCGGCGGAAGATCGCACGCGGCTGAATCTGCCTTACTGGCAGGAGATCGAGCGGCGGCTGTTATATGCGTTGGAGGTGCACCCGCAGATTGTCTTTCAGCTTATTCCCTACGGCGAGGACACGGACCTGCTGCGGCGGTATGACAGCGGCGACGCGGGGGCGAAGCTGATTGCACGGTATGCACAGGCGCGTTTTTCGGCGCTGCCCAATGTGACGTGGTGCATCTCGAACGATCGCATTATCGTGAAGGACGGCGTGCTGAAGAATCGAGACGTGTATGGGAAGACTATCGACCGCATCGGGCGGGACATGGCGGGGCGCGAGCCGTGGGGGACGCTGCTCACTAATCACCAGGCGCGGTTCAGCGGGTATGGCTTTGTCGATGCGCCGTGGTCGGACATTATCACTATTGAAGACATGGACCAGGTGGACGGGCGTGTTATTCTGGAGTATCGCCGCCTTGGCGGGGCGCCGATCGTCAACGACGAAGATCGGTATGAGCATTGGCGCAATCCCGCGCACGACCGTTATTTCTTCCGGCGGCTGATGTGGGCAAGTCTGCTGTCGGGCGGCTTTGCCACGTACGGCGGGCTGAGGACCTATGAGCCGTACGATGGGAATGTGTCGGGCGTGCAGGGGTACTACGACGCCGTCGACGCGGGCAAGCTGGAGCGAGGGGCGGACGACTTCGTGCACATTCACACGTTCTTCCGCGAAAGCGGCCTGACGCTGATTGGGTTCGAGCCGGACGACGCGGCGGTCGGCGGCGATCCGCAACGTTTCAAATGCATCCGTCGCGGCACGGACTGTTATGTCGTTTACCTGGCCAACCCGGATGGTCCGACGCCGGAGAAGGCGGATGCGGCCAAGCGCGTGCCGGCAGTGACTGTGAATCTGGCGGAGGGCAATTTCGAATATCGATGGTTCGATCCTCGCAGCGGCGGCTGGACCGAACGCAAAGCCACGGGCGGCGGCAGACAGACCTTGACCGCCCCGGCCGCAAAGGACTGGGTTCTGCTGATAACGGGCAAAGGCTTTGCGGTTCTGCGGGACTGACAGGCAGTCGCCGGAGCAACGAGCGCGGACCCGGGCGGCCGCAAGGGCCGCCCCTGATATGGAACGACCTTTGTCAATAACGAATTTTTTGTTTCTTGTCTTATTTTTTCATGTTGCTTCGTGACGCGGTCGGGTGCGGGCGGCTTCGACGATGAATCAGTCTGAAATCCGTAGATTAGCCCGTTAGGGCCAGAGCCGACATTGATATTCTCCGTCGGGAGCTTTATGCCTTCTACCGGCGCGAGTTCAGCAGAAGCACTCTGCCTTATCACAAGGGGCGGACGCATGTTGCTCCAATCGTGCCCGCACCCGCCGTATCACGTCTCCAATTGTCAAACAGCGTATCATGCCATCGAATTTACCCCTCGGGCTTCGGAGGAGGGGTGATGAAAAGCATTATTTAAGCCTTTGGCCTTTTAGAGCGCTGCAGGCCGTTTTCGGATGTCATACTCCCGGAAGAGCGCCCATATGAAGCCGGCCAGTTCGCGGGCTATGGCCGTGGTCGCCTTGCACGGCATCTTGCCGCGATTGACCAGATGCCAGTACCTTTTCCTGAGCCGCTGGCCGGCGCGGTCGGCGATGTCGATGGCCCATTGCGGCTGGCCCTGGCGACGCTTCTCCAGATCCCGGCTGACTCGGTAGGGATGCCGGTGATTCCACGACGTCTGGACGAGCAGTCGTCGGACGCGTTTGTTGCCGGTTTTGGTGATGCTCCCTTTTCTTTCCTTCTGCCCGGTGGAGTGCTCCGAAGGCGTCAGGCCCAGGTAACTCATGAGCTCCCTCGCCGTGGCGAATCGCCCGAGGTTGAACAGTTCGGTGATCAACGTAATCGCCGTGAGCGTGTCGACGCCGTGGAAACACCGCAGTAAACCGACAATCTCTTTGTAAGGTTCTTCCTGGGCGAGGACCTGCACCTGTTTGTCGAGCGACGCCAGACGCTGCATGCAATGCTGCAACTCGGTGAAATAGTTGTCGAATACATCCCGCAAATACGGGTGAGCGAACTCCAAGGTGCGCAGCCAGGTGAAATGCTTCTGTGTCCAATGATCGCCTTGCCAGAAATGATAGCCATTTCTGCCGAGGAATTTGAGAAGCTGATGTTGTATGCGCCGCAGATCGACGCGGGCGGCGTCTCGGCAGCGGGTCAATTCTCTGGCCGCCTCCTGCTCGGAATCGGGGGCGTAGATCTCAGTGAGCAGGCCGGCCTTGAAGAGCGTCATCAATTTGAGGGCGTCGCGGCGGTCCGTCTTGACGCGATCGCCGGGCTTGACGGGGGTGAGCGATGGCGCGATGACGCTGCATTTGCAGCCGTCGTGGACCTCGATGCGACGCTTGAGCACGAAGCCGCAGGGGCCGGCTTCGTAGCAGACGCGGATGTCGCCGGGGGCCTGCTTGCGAAGGCGCTTGAACAGTCTGCCGATCTCGGTGACCGTATTGCGGACTTTCAATTGCACAATTTCCTCCTCGCCGGGGAAATGCACCGCAACAGTGTGTTCTTTTTTGTGGGTGTCCATGCCAACATAAGTTATACTTGTGTTCACGACCGGCTCCTTTCATTGTATGCGGCTCTGCTGCCGAAAGACAGTAATCCGCGATTCCAGGCGGCCACGTACCGCCTTTGTCGCGTGCACCTGTTTATCAGGTCACGACGACCTTTACAATCAGGTGCCGGTCGTTCCATATATTCTACATGCGAATGCCACGTAGGGGCAAACGGCAGTTTAGTACTGGGTCATCCAGTCGTCGGCAAGGATGACGAAGTCTTTCATGTTAACGATGCCGTCGAAGTTTACGTCGCTCAGGGGTATTTTTGCGGTGCTGGCGCGCCAATCGTCGCTGGATTCAAAATCACCATCAGGGTGGTAGATTTCGGTAATAAGGCCATATGTGAAGGATACCCGCTCCACCGGCGGGGAACTTGCGGACGCCGAATCAAAGGCGCTCGGGACCTGGCGGCGAATACCGGAGATTTGAGCGCCCTTCAATACCACTGTGTAGAAGTGCTGGATTGTGCCGTCTCCCGAGGGGTTTGGGCGATAGAATCTGAAGGTCGCGGTGCACGGTTCACCATTGCGCCATGCCTGGAACAACCTGGGCGACGCCTTATCGATTCGCTTGAGGATGGTTATTGGATAATGATTGCGCACGTCCCCCGCCCTGCCGGTTTTAGGATCGGGTTCCGCGGCGACCATATGTGTGTAGGCCAGGGCTTCAATGGTGTTTTCGACGCCCGGTCTGCTGATCGTGGTCTCGCCTTGTATCCAACCCTGCTCTTTGCCGACGAGTGTGAGATGAACGGGCTGGGCCGCGAACGAGGCACAGGTGAGAGAGCAAAGTATGATCGACGGAACCAAGCAGCACTTTTTCATCAAATTTTCTCCTGCAACTATGTCTGTTTCAATCCTCGCCGGACGTCTTCGGGGATTCTTTGCCTCTCTGCGCGGGCGGCGACATGTATATTATACCAAACGTCTCGCCGACGCGCCTGCGGGCGGCCGTGAAAAAAGGTATCTTGGGTGTTTTGGACATTTCTCTTGGGCCCAGGAACGCCGGGCTGATTTAACTTACGAAGGTCCATACCTCGTTGACGGCGTAGGTTTCCAGTGATTCGAGGCGTTGGGGGATGTCGAAGGCGTCGTCTTTGGCGAGGACCTTGGGCTGGGGCCAGGCGAAGGTTGTTTCGACGAGGAGTTTGCGCGGTTCGCGGAGGAAGGATTCGATGCGTATTTCGATGGAGCGGGGTTCTTCGCCTGCGACAGCGTGAGGCGGGATCATGAGGCGCAGGCCGCCGCCGGCGACGGGGCGAGGGCCGAGGCGCTTGAAGTCCTCAGGGGACTGGCCGAGGCGGGTCTCCCAGAGGTACTTGAAGGCGTGCTCCTGCGAACTGTAGAGGTGGCTGACCTTGGCGGTGGCGCGGATGATCTGGTAGTGGGGCGCCGGCCAGGTTTGGCGGTAGGCGTCGGTGACGGCGAGGGCGTCGCGCGCGAACATATCGATGTCGTATGTCGGGTTATTGGCTATGGTGTGGAGGCCGGTAATCTGCGGGCCGGGGGAGTCCAGCTTGACCTGGAGATTGGACGGGTCCTGGCGCAGGAGCATGAAATTGCGGGGACGTATGTTGGTTTGTGTGAATTCCAGGCCGTTATCGAGCAGGGCTTTCTGGAAATCGACCGCGCGGGACTGTTCAAAGGCGGGCGCCCCTGCCAGCATGTAGCTGACCATGAAGTGGACACTGGTTCGGGATTCACGGTTCAACGCGTCCATGGACGTCTCCTAAAACTGCCATCATTGTATACGTTTCCATACGAAAGACAATGGCAAAAAGGCGGGCCTGCTTCTACGGCCCATAATACATCGGCCGCCGCTTCGCGGCAGATTGAGGTTCAGGCGCAGGGCTTGCGGCGGAGGCGTTTTTTTCGGGTCGTTAAGTGAGGCGTGATCAATGACGATAAGAGGCAGGCTTATTGGGACTTATTTATTCGTGGGTTGTGATGCTGTTCGACTGGCTAAATCGTAAGAAGACGCTCCGGCACGTTTGGCGGATCAAGGAATACACCATCGACGTGTATCCGAGCAGCCGAAGCTGCATCAAGTCGAATATGAATAACGTCCGCCCGCAGCAGATGCCGCCGCTGATGGTTCGCAAGGCGGCATGGCGGCAGTAAGACCGCGCCACGGTTCAACTGTCATTCATTCCTCCTCGGCGAGCGCCGCTTCCAGGCATGGTGCAAGACCGGCATATTTGAACGCGTAACCGGCATCCATGAGTTTTCGGGGCACCACACACGTGCTGGACAGGAGCAGTTCGCGGGCCAACTGACCGAACACAGCCTTGAGCACGAAGGCGGGCACCCGCAGAAAGCACTTTCGACCCATCGTCCGGGCGAGGGTCCGTGAGAATTCCGCGTTGGTCACCTGGGTCGGCGAGACGACATTGACGGGGCCTTTGAGACGGCCGTTGTCGAGGGCGAAGAGGATCGCGCCCACGGCATCGGCGAGGGCGACCCAGGGCATGTACTGCCGGCCCGAGCCCAGGGGGCCCCCGAGATGGAGCGAGAAAGGCGGCAACATCTTCGGCAGGGCGCCGCCGCGAGTGCTCAGGACCATGCCGAAGCGCATCTGAACCGTGCGTACGGTGTGCTTTTCGGCCTCGCGGCAGGCGGCCTCCCAGTCGCGGGAGACCTCGGCCAGGAAACCTTCGCCCATAGGCGATTCTTCCGTCAGCGACGTCTCACCCCGGTCGCCGTAATAGCCCACGCCCGACGCAGAGATCAGCACGCGCGGGCGGCGGTCCATTTCGGCGATGTAGTCGACCAGGAGCTGGCTGCCTTTGATGCGGCTCTGATAGACGCGGCGTTTTTTATTTTCGGTCCACCGGCCATAAAGGTTTTCGCCGGCGAGGTGAATAATCGCGTCGCACCGGCGGAGTTTGGATTTGTCGAGAAAATTCTCGGCGGGATTCCATACGATTTCGTTGGAGCGCACCAACTGCGGCGGGCGAATCAGCCGATAGACCTCGTCGCCCCGCTGCCGAAGGGCCTCTACTACCGCCGAACCGATGAAACCCGTCGCTCCCGTCAAAAGCACAATCATCTCAAGACCTTTTCAATCCGTTGCCTGCTCCCTGCCGCACTCCGGTATGGCGGCACATGGGGTGAGTATACCTGCGTGCGGCGGCGCCGTACACGAAAATCCGACGCCGGCAAGATACCCGGGCCGCGTTGGAGCACAGGAACCATTGGCATTCGGTACAGGCTTTTGCTTCTTCTTTTTTCTTTTTCGAGGCGGTGATATCCTTTATAATCGGGTGCGGGACGTATGGATCGGCACGAGTGACGTTTTAAGGAGAATAATTATGGCTTTTACGCTCGGTATCGGACAAGAGGCCCCGGATTTCTTTTTGCCGGCCACGGACGGGCAAACGTACAGCCTTGAGGATTTTTCGGATGCGACGGTGCTTGTGGTCTTCTTTACGTGCAACCATTGCCCGTACGTCCTGGGATCGGACGAGGTCACGCGGGAGACGGCGCTGAAGTTTGCGCCGAAGGGTGTGACGTTTGTGGCGATCAACGCCAACAGCCCAAACACCTATCCGGAGGATTCGTTCGAAAATATGATCATCCGGATGAAGGAACAGCGATTTCCTTGGCTTTATTTGTATGATGCGACTCAGGATACGGCCCGCGAGTACGGTGCGCTGCGGACGCCGCACTTTTTTGTGTTCGACGCCGATCGCCGGCTGATCTATACCGGGCGAGGTGTAGACACCCCGCGCGACACCGGGCGGATGACGGTCAACGATCTCGAAAACGCCCTGCGGGAGCATCTTGCCGGAAAGCCGATTACAACAGACGTGACGAATCCGGTCGGGTGCAACGTGAAGTGGGAGGGCAAGGATGCGCACTGGATGCCGCCGGATGCGTGCGATCTGGTTTGAGGGTACGGCAGAGCAGCTTCGAGGAGTACAACTTTGTTGAAGGAGGTATGATGAAGAGATGTTTCAGATTTGCAGCCGGTTTGTGTGTGGTCATTGGCGTATGGGCGTCGGGCGGTGCCGCGGGCGAGACGTGGTATGTGGCTCCGGACGGCCGCGATGCCTGGTCGGGAAAAGCCGCACAGCCGAATGCGGCGAAGACGGACGGGCCGATGGCGACGCTTTCGGCGGCCGTCGAGGGGGCGCGAAGGTCTGGCGCCGGACAGCCGCGGGAAATCGTCGTTGCCGAAGGCGAGTATTATCTGGACGGGCCTGTCACACTGGACGGGCGCGACAGCGGGCTTGTTATCCGCGGGGCGAAAGGCGGCCGGGTGGTTTTGTATGGCGGGCGGCGGATTACGGGCTGGCTGCCTGACGGGGACGGCATGTATGCGGCGCCGCTGCCGGAGGTTAAACGCGGCGAGTGGGATTTTAGGGCGCTCGTTGTCAACGGCAGGCTCTGCCCTCGGGCCCGCCTGCCCGAAGAGGGCACGTTTACGCATACCAGCGAGTTTAACGTGAGCTGGATGAGCACCACCGGGGGCGGCTGGCAGCGAAAGCCTGCGGCTGAGGAACTGACGACGATGACGTACCGGCCGGAGGACATTGGGGCGTGGTTCGACGCGGCGAATGCGGAAGTGACGGTTTACCACATGTGGGATGAGTCGATGGTGGGCGCAGCCGCTATCGACCGGGAGAATCATTCGATTACCTTTTCGTCGCCGACGGGGCATCCGCCGGGCGCCTTCGGCGTGAAGAAATACGTGCTTTGGAATCTGCGGCAGGGCATGACGCGAGCGGGCCAGTGGCACCTGGATCGGACGGCGGGCAAGGTCGTCTACAAGCCGTTGCCGGGCGAGGACATGGCGGCGGCGACGGTGCTCGCTCCGACGATGGATTACATCCTGCGGATTCGCGGGGCGGCGGACAGGCCGGCGGAGAACATCACGATCGAGGGGTTGAAACTTTCGGTGACGAGTACGCCGCTGATCGCCGGGGGATTCGGCGCGGGCCGATTCGACGGAGCGGTCGATGTGAGCAACGCCAGGGACTGCAAGCTCGTCGATCTGGAAATCTTCAATGTAGCCGGACAAGGTATCAAGGCGAGCGGGCCGGGCCTTGAGGTCCGCGGGTGTCACATTCACGATACGGGCGCGTGCGGCCTGAAATTCAGCAGCGATGGTGCGCAGATCACCGACAATCACATCCATCACATCGGGCGGATCTATCCCAGTGCGATCGGACTGCAATGCGGCGGCCGTAATTTCCGCGTGAGCCACAATGCAATCCACGATACGCCGTATTCGGCGGTGACCGGCGGCGGGACCGACAATCTGTACGAGTATAATGTGATGTACCATGCCATGCAGGAACTGCACGACGGCGCGGGCATTTACATCTTCGGCGGCAATGGTGTGGTCATCCGCAATAACTACATCCGCGACATTGTCGACACCGGCGGCTACGGGGCGTCGGCGTATTACCTGGATGAGCAGTGTGAGGGATGTACGGTGGAGGGCAATCTGTCTGTCGGCGTGGCCCGGCCGTCGCACAATCACATGGCCAAGGGCAACACCCTGCGGAACAATGTCTTCATCGTGGACGGCGATGCGACGCTGACGTGGCCGCGGTCGTCGGAGTACACATTTGAAAAGAACATCGTTCGGGCAACCGGGTCAATCACGTTTACGAATTTTGACGGGATCACGACGTTCCGCGACAACGTACTTTACAGCGGGACAGGGAAAATCGTGGGGCAGAAGATGAGCCGGTACAGCCCTGAGGGAGATGTTACGGTCAAGGGCGAAAGCGGCAACGTGCTTAGCGACCCGCTTTTGACCGAATACCGGACGGGGCGGGTGCGCGTGGACGCCGATTCGCCGGCGCTTAAGCTGGGTATCGAAATGATCGATGTCAGTTCCGCGGGTCCGAGGGGCAGCAGGTAGGCAGGTCGGCGCCGCGGCCGCGAAGCGGGAATGCAGCACGACAGATTTGTCACGGGCACCGCTCCCGCGGCTGACGTTGAGTCCCGGCAGGGAAGGTGAATCGTAGTGCAACACGTTGAATCGCAGGTATGACCGGTGCATAAACACGGCAGGATATCGGCCATGAGGGAAACCGTCGGATTTTTATTGTTTGTAGCGGCTTTTGTCGCGCTGTGCGGGGCGGGCAATTTCTACATCCTGTGGCGATTCAGCGGCTTCTTCGGATACAAACACGGCGCGGCCTTCTGGACTGTGTTCGCTTTACTGACATTCAGCTATGTGCTTAGCCTTATGATCCACGACCTGGTGGGCGGCAAGGTCACGACAATGATGCACGAAGCGGCCGCACTGTGGCTGGGGATCGGGCTGCTGTTCGTGTCGGCGCTGGTCATTTATGATGTATTCAAGTATGTCGTCAAAGTGCCTGGGCCGCTGGCGGGCAGCTTCATCATCGTTGTTGTTTCCGCCTTGACGGTTTATGCGATGCACAATGCCGGGCGTATTTTTGTCAGGGAGGTGGAGATACCGGCGCCTGTGGAGATGAACATCGTACAACTCAGTGATATTCATCTCGGTTCGGACGGCAGTGATTTTCTGCGACGCGTGGTGGACATGAGCAAGACGTGTTCTCCTGATCTGGTCCTGATTACGGGCGATCTGATCGATCCCCGCAGCGGCATAACCGAGGAGGACCTTGCCTGTCTCGACGATTTCAGCGCGCCGGTTTTTCTCATCATCGGCAACCACGAGCGGTATGCGGGCGTGGAGGAGGTGATGCAGATGCTCAGCGCCACAAAGGTGCGGCCTTTGCGGAACGAAGCGGTTCAATTGGAACATGTGCAGATCATCGGCATTGACGACAGCAACAATTCGCGCCAGGTGGCCGAGACACTGCAGGGTATTCCCATCGACCCTTCACGATATAACGTGCTGATGTACCACCGGCCTCAGGGCTTCGAGGCGGCGGCGGATGCGGGAATTGACCTGATGCTTGCGGGTCACACCCATAACGGTCAGATCGCCCCTTTCAACCTCCTGGTGCGGCTTGCATTCTCGCGGATCAAGGGGCTGCATCGCTACGGCGACAGTTGGCTCATGATTTCGACGGGGACCGGCACATGGGGTCCGAAAATGCGGTTGGGCTCCAGAAACGAGATTGTGCTGCTGAAATTGCGGAAAAAAGGCTGACCCGGCTGAGTGTTTTTCCTGATATGCGGCGATTTTCTGGTCGATAACTTCAGATGTATCGGACTGATCCGCGTCGGGAACGTTACATGACTGAAACTGAAAAGAGCACATCGGGCAAGCCACGTAAGAATCGCAGGCTTTTCATTCAATTGTTGACGGGGCTGATCGTGCTGGGCTCGGCGGCAGCGGGCATTTGTGCTTATATCAACCGTCCCAATCCGCCGGTCGGCGTGGAACTGAGCAGGGTGCGTGGCGTCGGCATCGTGCGGCGCAGCCGGTGGCACAGCCGGCAGATCGCCAACGTGGAACTGAACGACCGCCGCTCAAGCAGGATTTACCGCGACGGTTACGCATTGATTCATGCCCTTTGCGATGCGGCCGACCAGCAGTATCCAATCGTTCAGCTTGTCGAGCTGCCGGCGGGGTGCTATCGGGTGTCGGCATCCACCGAGAAGGGCGGACAGGATATGCTGCTCGGGCTGCTCTGTGCGGCCTACGAGGAGGCGTTCGGGGTGGAGATCGCCGTGCGCGAGATCGAGACAGACGTGTTCGTGATGACCTGCCCCGATCATGAGGCGTTGAAGCTGCGCCTGTCGGCGAGGAGGCATCCTTACTTCAAGGGCGATTTTGCGGACACACCGAACGGCGGCAGGTCGGACCGGACCTGGTACGGCGTGGAGTTTGCCTGCGATATGGACAACCTCGCCTCGTACAGCGCGTACATGATGCGCAAGGCTTACGATGCTCAGCGGCCCGCGATGCGCGACCGCCTGCTGGCGACGGCGATCGTCAACGAGACGGATATGACCGGGCTCTACGAAGGCACGCTGTCGTGGAAGTTCTATGATCATGACGCGCTCATCGATCAACTCGGGGAGGCGGGTCTGAAACTGACGTTGGCCAAGCGGAAGGTCAAGGCGCTGGTTGTGGCTTCACGGCCATAGTCAAGCAATGCGGCTTACCTGGAATTCCCCACTAAACCCCTGCTTGCTTTTTCTTCACGCATCGGCGACGATATGTGCCTGATGACGTTTTCTCAACGGGTGCAATGATGAACGTGCTGGCGATCGAAGGATATTACGGCGGAAGCCACAGAGCCTTTCTGGACGGCTGGACGGCATGCAGCGGCCATGCGTGGACGCTCTTGACGCTTCCGCCGAACAAGTGGAAGTGGCGGATGCGGCATGGGGCGATTACGTTTGCCCGGCAGGTCGAGCGGCTGGCGGGCGAGGGCGGGCGATGGGATGTGCTGTTTTGTTCGGATATGCTCAACCTGGCGGAGTTTGTGGGGCTTGTGGGCGAATCCGCGCAGAGGCTGCCGAGGGTCGTCTACTTTCATGAGAATCAGCTTACGTATCCGGTGCGCGTGGAATCCGAGCGCGACTACCAGTACGTCATGACGAACTTGACGACTTGCCTGGCGGCGGAGGCGGTGTGGTTTAACTCGGCGTTTCATCGGGATGAATTCCTGGGCGCGATGGGGGCGTTTCTTAAACGCATGCCGGACAACCGCCCGCTCGACGCGGTGGATACCATCGCCGCCAGGTCCGAGGTTCACCCGCCGGGCATTGAGGCGTTCGCGCCGCGCGGGCCAAGGAGGCCGGGGCCGCTGCACATTTTGTGGGCGGCGCGATGGGAGCATGATAAGAACCCGGAGGATTTCTTTGCCGCAATGAAGATTCTCAAGGAGAAGGGTATTGATTTTCGGCTCAGTGTGATCGGCGAGCGGTTCCGGGACGTGCCCGAGGTTTTTGCGTGGGCGAAAGGGTACTTTGCCCAGCATATTGTCCGCTGGGGATTCCAGGAGAGCCGCGACGCCTACCGCACCGCGTTGTGCGAGGCCGACGTCGTCGTCTCCACCGCCAACCACGAGTTCTTCGGAATCACTATCGTCGAGGCGATCGCCGCGGGCGCGATGCCCGTCCTGCCGAAGCGGCTTGCGTATCCGGAGATTATATCCGTGTTGGACCCAACTTCGCCGCAGGATCACTTCTATAACGGCACTATCGACGATCTGGCAGGACGCCTGGCGGACTTCAGCCGCAAGCTGGCAGCGGGCGGGGCAGGGGAGGCTTGCGGGTTGCTTGCAGAGAGAACGATGGCACAGTATGGATGGGCGCACCTGGGCCCCACGATGGATAGTGCGCTGACACGTCAGATTGCATGACCGTTTCAAGGTAAAGCGGCTCCGCTGCCCTGGTTAGCCGTTCCTTGCGCCCGGCCGCACGGATCACATGACATAGGGGATTAATCTTGAAAGGGGTGGGCGGCCGATTATAATACGGCGACGGTTGAAAAGGGAATTTCACTCTTAAACGGCAGGGAATGATGGCTCTCACAAAACTACAGGCTCATCCCAAACGCGTGGGCCCGCATAGCGAAATCCTTATGCCCTCAGAGGAAACTGACACACCGATTGCGACACGGCGGTACCACTTTATAGGGGCCGGCGGCATCGGCATGAGCGGGCTGGCCCGCCTGCTGGTGAAAAATGACGCCATCGTAACCGGTTCGGACGCGGAGGAGACGGCTGTGGTGCGCGAGCTTCGCGACATCGGCGCCGATATTCGCGCCGGACACAGCGCCGACAACCTGCCGGAAGGGCTCGATGCCGTGGTGATCTCGGCGGCGATCAAGGAAACCAACCCGGAACTTGCGGCGGCTGTGACGAAGGGATTCGCTGTCTGCAAATACGCCGAAATGTTGGGCGAACTCATGGATTGTTACAACGGCATCGCCGTCTGCGGCACCCATGGCAAGAGCACGACGAGCGGGTGGCTGGCGCACCTGATGACGCTGGCGGGGACGGACCCCAGCTACATTGTCGGGGCCGACATCCCTCAGTTGGGCTGTTCCAGCGGCGTCGGCGACAGCGATGTATTTATCGCGGAGGCGTGCGAGTACGACCGCAGTTTTCTAAATCTGCACCCGGAGGTCGGCGTCATCCTGAACATCGAACAGGACCATCTGGACTACTATCGCGATGAGGATGAAATCGTCGAGGCCTTTATCGACTTCGCCCGCGGGATTCGCCAGTCGGGCGTGCTCATCGTCAACGGTCAGGACGCCAACGTCGAGCGTGTGCGCCACGCTGTCGGCGACAGCCGCACGTGTCTGACTTTCGGGCTCGACGAAACCTGCGAGTTCAATGCGCGAAATATCACGCTGGTCGAGGGCTTGTATGCGTTCGACGTCTACCGGCGGAACACGCTGTTGGGGAGAACCCGCATCAGCCTGCCCGGCCGGCACAACATTCTCAACGCACTGGCCGTCTTCGCGGCCGCCGCCGCGGCGGGGGTCGAAACCGAAGATATCCTGCGGCTGCTGGGCCGCTTCAAAGGTATGGACCGCCGGCTCATGCTGAAGGGCGACTGCAACGGCATAGTCGTTCTCGACGACTATGCCCACCACCCGACGGAAATACGCGCGTCGCTGGAGGCGATTCGCAGCCGCTGGCGGCCGGAGCGCATCTGGTGCGTTTTTCAGCCCCACCAGTACAGCCGGACACGGTTTTTGCTGGACGATTTTGCGGAGAGTTTCAGGCTCGCCGATATTACTATCGTGCCCGAGATCTACTTTGTTCGGGACACCGGAGAGAACAAGCGCCTCGTCAATGCCGAGGTGCTCGTGGATCGCGTGCGAAAAACCGGCGCCGAAGCTTTATACATAAATGATTTTGCCGGAATATGTGAGTACCTCAAGGTCCATGTCCGAGGCGGCGACCTCGTGGTGACGATGGGCGCGGGGAATGTTTGGAAGGTTGCAGATGAGTATCTTCAGTGGCTTGGAAAAGATCGTAAAGACGGACTGCCACCTGTGTAACTACACGTGGTTCGGGCTGGGCGGAAGCGCCGATTACGTTATCACGCCGCACACGGTCGACGAACTGCGCACGGTCGTTATACGGTGCAACGAGAACGAACTGCCGTACAAGATCATCGGCTTCGGATCGAACCTGCTGGTGCGCGACGAAGGGTTTCGCGGTGCGGTCATCAAACTCGAAGGCGAGGCTTTTTCGCAGATCGAATACAAGGGCGAAACCGTGTCCGTCATGGCCGGGGCGAGCCTCAGCAAACTTGTGCTCGACTGCGTGCGAAAAGGGCTGGGCGGGCTCGAAGCACTGACAGGGATACCTGGCTCGGTCGGCGGCGCCGTCAAGATGAACGCGGGCGGCACCTTCGGCGATATCGGCGCCAGCGTGCAGAGCGCCATGCTCATGGACAAAGACGGCAATATGTTCGAGCGGGTCAAGCCCGATCTGGTCTTCGATTATCGGTGCGTGAATATCACGGCCAGGATTATCCTTGGGGCGACGCTGGGGCTTGCCGAGAGCGACCCCGAACAGATGCTTCGCACCACCAAGGAGATATGGATATACAAGAAAAACAGCCAGCCTTTGAACACCCGCAATGCCGGCTGCATTTTTAAGAATCCGCGCGGCGTCTCAGCGGGGGCGCTCATCGACCGCGCCGGGCTCAAAGGGATGCGCATCGGCGGCGCCATGGTCAGTGAAAAACACGCCAACTTCATCGTCGCCGAAGACAGCTGCAGCAGCAGCGACGTGATCGGGCTGATCGACGCCATACGCGCCCGAGTGAAGGAGGAGTTCGACATCGATCTGGAATTGGAACTGGAAATCTGGTAGGCGGCGGCATACGGTGGATCCTCAAATCAAAGTCGCCGTCCTGATGGGCGGTATCGGTTCTGAACGGCAGGTTAGTCTCCTTAGCGGGGTCAATATCGCCCGGGCGCTGGCGGAGGCGGGCTTCGACGTGGTTACCAGCGACATTACACCCGATTCACTGGGCATTCTCGACGACGAGCGCATCGACCTGTTTTTTCTGGCTCTCCACGGGCAGTTCGGCGAAGATGGGCGGCTCCAGCAGATCCTCGAAAGCCGCGGGCTGGCTTACACCGGCTCGGACGCTCGGGCCAGCCGTCTGGCCTTCGATAAGGCAGCTTCCAAGGCCGCTTTTCGCGACGCCGGCATTATTGTAGCCCCCGATGTTACCGTTACGGCCGAAGCCGACCTGACTGATCTGCCTGCAAGGTTGACAAAATTTGGCGATAAATTCGTCGTCAAGCCGATAAGAGAGGGGAGCAGCGTCGGCGTGGTGATTGTTGAAGGTCCGGATAACGCACGCGATGCCGCCCGGCGGTGTCTTCAGGATTTCGGCGACTGCATGATCGAAGCGTTTGTGCCGGGACGGGAACTGACCGTCGGAATCGTCGACGGAAGAGCCCTGCCGATCATCGAGATTAAGAGCAAGATGGCCTTTTACGACTACCAGGCCAAGTACCTCGACGATGCGACCGAGTATCTGTTCGACACCGTTGGAAACGCCGAAACAGCCGGACGGGTGCAGGAAACGGCAGTGGCGTGCTTTGAGGCGTTAGGCTGCAGGCACCTCGGGCGGGTGGATATGATCCTGGCGGACGACGATGTCGCATACGTGCTGGAGATCAACACGCTGCCGGGCTTCACGAGTCATTCGCTGCTGCCGATGGCCGCTGCTCGTGCTGGGCTGCCGGCCGACGCCCTGTGCGGTGAGATCGCCCGAAGCGCCTTGCGCGACATCAGGGGATGCGGCTCTGAGCATTCGTTGCGGCGCGGCGGCAATGCAGATAAGGATTAAGTCCGGACATACCTGCGCAAGTCCGCGTCACGCCGCGGATTCGCACGGATACTGAAAACCCATGGCTCCAAAGAAAAAACAGAAAACCACGTGGTTCGGCTTTGGCTCGCCGCCAACCCGCAAGAAGTCAAAACGCGCACGCAAACCCACGCGGGCCGATACCATCGCCTCGCTGAAGAAAGCGGCCGCGGTCGCAGCGGTTGTGTGCGGCATGGGCGGTGTCGCCGTAGGCTTCCGATACATGGACCGTTACGTACACGCCGTTGCCCCCGTGACGCAGCAGGCGGGGGCACTGGAACTTATTTCGCCGCCGCGATGGATCAACACCGAACTTCAGGCGAAAATCGCCGCGGTCGCCGGCGGATACCACTTTCCGCTCGGCGACGACACCGCCGGCGCCATTGCGGCACGGCTTCAACATCTTCCCTGGCTTTACAACATCAGGATCCGCACCACCGAAAGCACCGTTCACGTTCATGCCGACTATCGCAAGCCGTCGGCCCTGGTCAAGAGCGGCGGCAAAACATATCTTCTGGCAATGGTCCGGCCCGACGATTCGATCTACGCGGCCGAATGGCCCAGAGTGGTTCTGCTGGATTACCTGGAACTGGGCACCCTGCCGATCCTTGAAATCAAAGGTTTTTCCGCGAAGGGCATGCCGCCCGTCGGCGGGTCGTGGGATGCGCCGGAGGTCACCACGGCGGTGGAACTGATCAACGTGCTGGCGCGGATGGATGAGATATCATGTCGTGAGAAGCCGCTGCTGGAAGAACTGGCCGCCATCGATGTCTTCAACTTCGACGGCCGAAAGAACAAGAGCGATTCACATGTGATTCTCTACGCCAAGGACGGGACGGAAATCCGCTGGGGCGCCGCCTACGGCAAAAGCCGACTCTATTTCGAAGCCACTGAGCAGGAAAAGCTCGCGACGCTGTACACCTTCTACAAGGAACACAATAACACCATACAGTGCATTAAGAGTCAGATATGCCAGTACGTCGAATTACGTAACCCGCAGAAATTCTTTCCCCGCCCCAACTGAGTCACCGGTCATCGGTTACTCGGAGCTTTGTTCAACGCTGTCTTCAAATCGAGGTACGCATACGGTACATTGAACCGCTCACAAATCTGCTTGAACCGCGCGCTGGCCTCTTCGCTGAGGCGGCTCTGGGTCTCGGCCTGGCCCGAACAGGAAAAGATGCGGCAGCCGGCGAATCGTGAAGTATAAACCGAACAGGTGCCGTCGACCTGATAGGGACAAACGCCCGCGGGCATGCGCCTGAGCTGCGGCTCGGGCACTGTCTCGCAGAAGTGCATCAACTCCACGGAGGTCACGAACAGACGGTGATCGTAGCGTTCGAAATCGCAGCATCGGCCGCATGCACGACAAGTTGCTTTTGAGGCCGCGATCTGCGCATCGATCCATGTGTAAACGTCGGCGACGGCTTCTGCGACGTCAGCGATTCGGCTCATCGTCCCACCATCGCGTTTGTCGCCGAATCGTTTCAATTTCGTCCAGACTGTAAAGCCGCCCCCGGTTGATCCCCGGACACCTCGCGCCCGCCGCGTTCCATTCGTCGGCACTCTGCAGGTTCATCGGCCAGAAGGGCCACGTACGGCACTGATTCGGGCGGACGGGGTAAACTGCACAGCCCCGCTGTCCGCCCATTTTCGTCAGAAAAATACAATCCCTGGTTCGCGACTCCTCGATGATGGTCGTTCGCGTTTCGATGCGCTTCAAGTACAGCTTGCTGACGTCTTCCTCATCCATGCCGATAAACGCCGACAGCCGCGCGATCTCCGGCCTGGTGATCCAGATATAGCCCTCCTGGGGGCCCGAGCAACAGTAGCCGCATTCGGCACATTCAAAACACAATCCGTCGTCATACCATTTTTTGCGTTCACGCACCCGATCGCTCACCATTTCAAAATGCCGCCCGTATCCGCACTCGTAGCCATCGCAGCGTACTTGGCAAGGTAGCCTTTTGTTATCGCCGGAGGTCTCGGCTTCCACTGTTTTTTGCGCTCGGCGAGTTCTTGGTCGGACAATTTGACCGTGATCGTATTGTTGGGGATATCGATGTCAATGAGGTCGCCTTGTCGGACCAGGCCGACGGGACCGCCGACGGCGGCTTCGGGGCTGACGTGCCCGATACATGCGCCCCGTGTGCCGCCGCTGAATCGACCGTCGGTGATCAGCGCGACCGACTCGCCGAGGCCGGCGCCCATGATGTAGCTGGTCGGGGAGAGCATTTCCTGCATGCCGGGCCCGCCTTTGGGTCCTTCGTAGCGGATCACCACCACGTCGCCTTCCTTGACCTTGCCCGCCAGAATGCCGTCGCAGGCCTCTTCCTGGCTCTCGAAGATGACCGCCGGGCCGGTATGCTTCAGCATCGACGGCGCGACGCCGGCGCTCTTGACCACGCAGCCGTCGGGCGCCAGATTGCCCCGCAGAATCGCAAGCCCGCCCGTTTTGCTGTACGGATTGTCCAGCGGATGAATACACTCGGTGTTTTTGATGCTGGCGGCTGCGATGTTCTCGCCGAGGGTCTTTCCGGTCACGGTGATGCAGTCCGTGTTGAGCAGCCCGTCGATCTTGCTGATCTCCTTCATGATCGCACTGATGCCGCCGGCGGCGTCGACGTCCTCCATGTGCCACTTGCTCGAAGGCGACACCTTGCAGATATTGGGGCATCGGCGCGAGATGGCATTGATGCGGTCGAGGCCGTAACTGATGCCCGCCTCGTTGGCGACAGCCAGCGCGTGCAGGACCGTGTTGGTGGAGCCGCCCATCGCCATGTCGGTAGTAAATGCATTGTCGATGGATTTTTCGTTGACAATATCGAGGGGCTTTATGTCACGGCGGATCAGTTCGATGATCTGCCGGCCGGCGGCCTTGTACAGGTCCTGCCGCCTCGGGTCCGTCGCCAGTATGGTGCCGTTGCCGGGCAGGGCCATGCCGATCGCCTCGCAAAGACAGTTCATGCTGTTGGCTGTGAACATGCCCGAACAACTGCCCTCCGACGGGCATGCCGAGCACTCGAGTTCCTTAAGCTGGGCTTCGGTGATCTTGCCGGCATTGCAGGCGGCCACGCCTTCGAAAATGCTGATCAGGTCCGTGGCCGCGCCGCCGGTCCGCCCGGCGGCCATCGGCCCGCCGGAAACAAAAATTGTCGGGACGTTCAGCCGCATCGCCGCCATGAGCATCCCGGGGACCACCTTGTCGCAATTGGGAATGCAGATCATCGCATCGAAACAATGCGCCCGCACCATCGTTTCCACGGCGTCGGCGATAATTTCGCGAGACGCCAGCGAGTATTTCATGCCGGTATGGCCCATTGCAACCCCGTCGCACACCGCGATCGTGTTGAACTCGAACGGCGTGCCACCCGCCGCCCGAACCGCCTCTTTCACCGTTCGGGCGACCGCATCCAGATGCACGTGCCCGGGCACGATTTCACAAAAACTATTGGCAATGGCGACAAAGGGCTGTCGTATATCGTTATCCTTAAGTCCGCAGGCGCGCAGCAGCGCCCGGTGCGGGGCCCGCTGCAAACCCTCTTTTACAGTATCGCTTCTCATGGTCATGCTCCCAATTCGAGTGTCAATATGCCCGCGTAACCGCACAGGCCCGTCCACTTTTCCAGCAACGCCAAAACCCTTATTATAGCACCATCACCGTCAATCTTAAATGCGAAATTAGACGTTTATATGGAGGAGGCAAAAAACAAACCCCTGTTTGGGCCGTACAGAAGCTTTATGTCGGCAGGCCCGGACAGGTTCAGGAACCCGTCGGCGAAAACGTCCGCAAATAACGATCTACAGGCAAAAGAAAGCGTATCGAGGCCATCTATTCAGGCGATATCTAGTCCTGTTAATTTGGGCTTGTAAGCGCTGCCCCGGCCATGTATAATTATTGGCGCATTTTTCTAAACATGTATAAGTGTTGGTTCGATAATTGTTTATAGTGTCGATAATTCGCCGACAATCCGTCGCCGATCCCTGGCTCAGCAAAAGAAAGTAAAGGAGATCACTATGTATCGTAGAAGCCGTCTATGTTCGATGTTGATCGCAATGTGTCTGTTGATATCACTGGCCGGATGCGGACCCAAGTCCAAACTTGCTTTGAATTTCACACCCGCCGACGTGGTCACCTACAAGGTCTCCATGCAGACGATCAAGGACTTCCGTTTTGAGCAGCCTTCGCTGACGCCGCCCAAGATCAAGGAAGAACAATCCGGCACGACCATCGACGTCGCGTTCGAGCAGAAGATCGAAGAAGTTCAGAGCGACGGTAGCGCGGTTGCAGCCATCACTCTCAAAGACGTCGCCTACCTGGTCAAGGATAAGAACGACGTGAAGTTTGACTTCGACAGCGCGCGTGAGGCCGACAAGAGCCGCGGCTTTGCGAAAGTCATCGGGCAAAGCTACAAGATTAGAATTGCCCCGGACGGCAAGGTCGAAGTGATCGACGCCAAAGACGCCGCCAACGTGGACGTTCCAGGTTACGAGGGGCGCGTCGCCAAGGCGCTGTTCAGCGATGAGCGTATCCGCGAGCGACATGAGGTGCTCGCACTGCCCGGCTCCGAAAAGAATGTCGCGAAGCGCGGCGCGTCTTGGAGTACCGTGGTCGCCTCGCCCCCGGGACTGCTGGCGCCCAAGTCATTTCGAAAAACCTATACCGTAGCGAAGGTCGAGGGCCCGAAAACCGCCAAGGTGGCGACGCTGGCCATGAACGCCGAAGAAAGCGCCGAGCAGGCCGAGAACGCATCGGGCAAAACGGCCGGCATGGGACTGTTCGCCAATATGTTCGACACCAAGGAAAATTATACCGGTAAGATGGTCTTGGAACTGGCCACGGGCAGAATTCGCAACTATGAGGAAAAACTGGTCGCAACCTATCTGGCCGCCGAAAACCCGCAGGGTGGACCCAGTGACAAAGGGCCCGACACGCTGATGATGCGCTTTACCTACAGCGTGGTGACGGAACTGGTCGACTAAAAAGTCCGGACACTGAAACGCTGCTCATCAGAAAGGTTAGACGTTGCCCATGATTGCCAGACTGCTATGCGTCACGGTCCTGCTGTCCCTGCTGACAGGATGCCGCGAAAGCCAAAAAAAGAAGGAACTGCTCGTCGTTGAGTTCAAACCCGAGACGACACTGCGTTACAAGTTCGTCTCCGAGCGCGACATCACCCTCGAACTCAAGAGCGACGACCCCAAGATGCAGGACAAGAACAAGCCGCAGAAGATGGCTGAAAAGCTGGAACTGGTCATCGCCTATAAGCCGGTCGAGGTCGATCCCTTCGGTTTGACCGTCATCGAGGCCACATGTGAGTCCGCCCAGGTGACGCGGCGGAACTTCACGGCCGCCAATACGACGCCCGACGCCGCGCAACAGCTTGCGGGCAAAACGTTTACGATCAAGCTTTCGCCGAGCGGCAAGATTACCGACTACAGCAGTCTTACGGAAATCGTTCAGCGACTCGGCGAGCAGGCTTTTACGGGCAGCACCACCGGCTCGCAGAAGATCAAGAACCCGGACATGATTTACGATTTCATCGCCATGCAGTGGTACCTGTGGGACTCAGTGGCGACGATTGACAAACCGCTCGACGGCGTCAAGAAGGGGACCACATGGACCGCCGACCAGCTCATCCCGCTGCCGGTGCCCATGATCGCTGCTCGAAAGACCACGTACACGTTCAACAACATCATGGAAACGCCCGAAGGCCGCAAGGCGATTATCAACAGCGAGTACGAGCTCACCAAGGCCAAACTGGAAAACTGGCCCAAACCGTATGCCGAAAGCTTCGCCATGAAGGGCATGTTCGGCTTTCTGCGGAACTATCAATACCAGTCCGTGGAAGGGACCGGCAAACAGATTTTCAATATCGATTCGGGAACCGTCGAGAGCGATCGGCAACACTACATCATGACCATGACGGCGGCGTTCATGCTGCCCCTCGGCGACAGTGTACCCGTGATCACACTCGACCAGAAAATCACCACTGAACTGTTGGACTGAAAGGACGGGGGCGGGCCGTTGGAGCGGAACATTCTGTGGGCGCCATGGAGGATCGGGTACATTAAAGGACTCAGCAACAAGGGTAGCTGTTTCTTGTGCGATTACCGGCAGGACACCGGCAAGGACGCTGAAAACTTCGTCCTGTGGCGCACGCCCCACTGCATGGTCGTCTTCAACAGGTTTCCTTACAACAACGGTCACCTTTTGATCGCTCCCCTGCGGCACATCCCCGATTTCGAACACGCCAACGAAGACGAACTGCTCGAATTAACCCGACTTATTCGCGAGTGTCAGAAGGTCCTCACTGCTTCCGTTGCGCCGCACGGTTTTAATGTCGGCATGAACTTCGGTCGATGCGCGGGCGCCGGCCTGCCCGACCACATGCACATCCATGTCGTGCCCCGCTGGGACGGCGACACCAATTATATGCACGTCGTCAGCGACACCGACGTCATCAGTCAGGGGCTGGGCGAACTCTACGAGGACCTCCGGCGAATCAGTCGCGAACAAGACCTGCCGAAACTGGGGTGATCATGACCGACTCGCTTGCACCCTATGCCGTGAGCCCGCAGAACAGCCGCCTGCGTCGATTCGATGAAGCGCCGCACCCCTACCGTTCGGATTTCGAGCGCGACCGCGATCGGATCATGCACGCGGCCGCCTTCCGGCGGCTGGAAGGCAAGACCCAGGTCTTCATGCCGGGGCTTAACGACCATTACCGCACGCGGCTGACCCACTCGATCGAAGTCGCCCAGATTGGACGGACTATTGCCCGGTGCCTGCGGCTCAACGAGACACTCACCGAGGCTATCTGCCTGGGTCACGACCTCGGTCACAGCCCGTTCGGCCATACCGGCGAAGCGGTTCTCAATGTTCTGATGGCGTCCCATGGAGGTTTTGAGCACAACGCCCAGACTGTGCGAATCGTCGATCTGGTGGAGCACCCGTACGCCGAATTTGCGGGGCTCAATCTCATGTACGAGACGCGTCTGGGCTTCGCCAGGCACCACAGCCCCTACGACCACAGCAGCAGTTGCGGCGAGGCGGGTTTCGCGGATTACAACTGCACGCTCGAAGGCCAAATCGCCGACGTGGCGGACCGGATTGCCTATAACTGTCACGACCTGGAGGACGGCCTGCGATCACGGCTCATTGAAGAAGCCTCGATGGCCGATATAAGCCTTGTTGTGCGCGCCAGGGAAAACATAAACGCCGATAAAATCGAAGATTACGTTGTCATGAGAACCCGTACCTCCAAAGCCATGCTGGATTATCTTGTCAGCGACTGCCTCCGGGCCAGCCGCAACAAAATAGAATCCGCGGGCCTGGCGAGCGTTCAGGACGTGTGCGGGCGGGTCGACAAACTGATCGTGCTGGGCGATGACGCCGGGCGGCAAATTGCGGAACTGGAACGATTTCTGCTGGACCACCTGTATCACAACCCGGTATTGCTCGAAAGCAACCGCCAGGTGCACAACTGGCTTGCGACGCTTTTTGAACGTCTGTGCAGGAACATCGAGCGCATGCCGCGTTACTTCCGCAACCTGACCGAAACGCACGGTCTCGAACGAACCGTCTGTGACTACATCGCGGGCATGACCGACAGGTACTGCCTGTCCATGCTCCAGGAGACTTGATTTGCGAAAGGTTTCGTCATGACAGCACATGAGCGTTTGGCCTCGCAGATTGCTCTGGTCCCCAGGCTCTTCACGTCCTGTCTGGGCCTGGGCAAAATGCCGTTGGCGCCGGGTACATGGGGTTCCATGCCTGCGGCGGCCGCCTTCGGCGTGATGTGCCATTTTCAACTGCCGCCCTGGGTGATCAGCGTTATCATGCTTGTTATTCTGCTCGACGCCTCGGCGCTTTGCATCCTTTTCTCTCCGCCGGTCATCGCAGCCACCGGCAGGAAGGACCCTGGCGAGATCGTCATTGACGAACTCGCGGGACAATCGTTAACTTTTCTTGTTGCACCCTTATTGGCCGCGGCTGGTGCGCTTACGTGGCATGCGGCGGCGGTGGGCTTTGTCGCCTTCCGCGTCTTCGACATCGTTAAGCCGTGGCCCTGCCGTCGGCTCGAAAAACTGCCCGCCGGCTACGGCATCCTGGCCGACGATCTTATGGCCGGCGTCTACGCGGCAATCGTTCTGCAGGTTTATCTCCATTATTTTGGTGGCTAATGGCAATACATTACTCCGTCGACGTGTGCAACCAACTCAAGGCGTCCGTTAAAGAGGCCGGCCTCCATCGCCCGCCTCGTACCGGCCGCTACGACAGCGGCGACGAACTGACCTTTTCCGCAAAGGCCGTCGGCTCGGGCCTGGAAGCCGACGTGCGTCTGCGAATCGAACGATTCGTCGGCGGCGGCTTTGCCGGTCAGGTCTACCAGATTCGAGTTCTCGGGATCGTCGGCTCGGATAATAATGACGATACAATCGACGGGCTCCGCACAGACGGCGTTTACGCAATGAAGATTCTAATTCCGCCGTCGGCGGGTTCGTGCATTTTCCGAAATGCTCTGTACTGGGTCGGCTTTCAAGGCCCCTTTCAACTTCAGGTCAACCCGGCAGCCGCACGGGCCGGGGCGCTCTGGCAGAAGTTCATCCGGCGCGCGGCCGGCATGCGATTCGGCGACGAAAACACCGTCAACAACATCCACGCCACGTTTGTGGATCATAATCTGGGCGCCTGCGGCGAATTCAGCGATTGGGTCGACGGCCGAACCTGGCGACTCGAAGTCGACAACCACCTCGACCTGCTCAACCGCTGGCGCAAGGGCAAACCCGTTGACTGCGACCTGTTAGGATCGCCCGAATATCGCGCCAAGAAAAAGTTCATGGCCGATTTCGTCGCCCTGCTTCATGAGGTCGGCGCGCATGAATTCGCCCGACAATACGAGTGGTCCACCGCCAAAAGCCAACCCAACTGCCTCAAGCGCACCAGCACCGAAGGCGACCCGGCCGCGGGCCTGACCGCGGTTGACTTCCGCGCAGGGCTGGCATTGCTGCCGTTTCTGCCGATGAGCCCGGGCGATTTCAAGCTGATCTGGCAGGGGATCCGGCGCGGCTCGCTCGTTCAGTTCGACCGCGGCGATCTCGGCAGGCTCGAAGCGTTCGTCGACGCCCACGTCGACCGGTTCGCCGACATGCGAGACGCCCTGGAGGAACTCAAAGCCGATGAAGAAGTCTATCGCAATTCACTGCCGGATGTCACACATAACCATGTGAAACTGCTTTACAGCGGCAAGCTTTGGGGCACGATTTTTTCAAGTGCGGTCACCGGCTGGCGCGTCCGCAACCTCTGCGGCGACAAACAGGCCCAAAACCTAAGGGACAGCAAGGCAAAAACACTGCTGTTTTTCCTCCTCGGCATTATTCCATTCTTTGGCCGCGTCGCGCGGAAATTCTGGGCGCGACCCGATTGGCGGAAACATTACACATCGCTGATCACCAGCGTGGATTATTTTAAGCGCGCCTTCCGGGCCCACGTCGCTGAGAAAGTCATCGTCTGGCACCGTGCCGGCCGAGTCGACGAACAAACCGCCCTCGCTGTGGCAGGCAGTATGCCCCTGTTTTTGGTCCACCTGCCTCTGAGCTGGATGTTCGTTTGGCTGCACCGCTTCGGCACCGATCCGCGATACCGCGCCGACAAACTCCATCACATTTTCGTTCGCCCCGTCAAATTGTACTTCAATGTTGAACTCCGCGAACAGTGGATGCGCGACATGGTCGCAGAAGGCCAGAGGAAACACATTCTCGCCGACCAGGACGCACAGACCATTCTGTCGCGGCTCGATGAGCCTTACATTCAGAAGTATCTCATCAGTCTCGTCGTACACCTGATGACGCTGCCGGTCACCCAGGTTGTCTCCGTGGCCGTGGCGGGTGTTTACTATTACATGCACCCCGAAATGCCTGCTCTGGAACGCGCCGGCATGGTAGGCGCGATTCTGGTGCTTTTTCAGATTACGCCGGTTTCTCCCGGCTCCTTCTGCCGAGGTCTGTATACCACTATCATGGCCATCCACGACCGCAGCTTTAAAGACTACAACATCGCCCTGTTCCTTAGCTATTTCAAGTACATCGGCTACCTTGCCTTCCCCATCCAGATGAGCTATCACTACCCGGCGATCTCGCGTTTTATGGCGGCCCATTGGGCGACGGAGGCGGTTCACGTGGTGCCCGTCTTCGGCGAAGGCGGAGCATTGCTGGAGCACTGGATATTCCGAATATTCTACAACTGGCCGCTGACCCTGCGCCGCCGGATGACCAAGATAGCCGAATACCGCCGCACGCTCCTGCCGCGATACTGGCACATGCCGCTCTGTGCTGTCGCAGCAACCGCTGTTTTCGCGGCCGTGGAGCGAATCTGGCTGAACCAGGCTAACACCCTGCCCGAACTTCGCGACATCTGGTATGCCGCTTTTGCAATCCCCGCTGTCTGCGGGGCCTGTGTCACGGCATTTGCCGGCGGCCTGTCCCTGTGGAAGAGGATCGTCTGCGCCGCCGTTACGGGACTTGCGGTCGGCGCTCTTTACACTGTGATAACTGCCTTTGTGAACGCCGATGACCACCTCATTTCCGTTGTCGAACTGCTCCGCCGCGGGGCATGGCGCCTGTTCGCTTTTACGGTTTTCTCCACCTTGGGCGCATTGCTCTACGAAGCCAAGAAGCCGGACCCCGATCTGCAATAATCAGGCATACACGGCTTAATAGCACAGATTGTGGCTCCAACATGCCATGGCGCACGCACCCGTTTCGGCTTGACTTGCGACGCCTGTTCGGGTAGAATAATTCCCGTCGAATTCGGAAAAGGAGCAGAGGATGGAAAGAACATGTCGTCTCATCTTAGTTGGTCTCTTGATTGCGACGGCCGCACAGACCGCCACGGCCGCGTATAACATCGCCGACCTCAATAAGGATGGGATCGTGGACATGGTCGACCTGGCGATCTTCGCCGACAACTGGCAAAGCATGGCCTACTTTCCCGATCCCGACATCACTTTCGTACCTATTGGCGCCGTCACATTCCTCATGGGCGACGAAACCGGCTACGGCGGCTCAAATGAGAAGCCGGTTCACGCCGTCACCCTCGACGCCTTCGAAATCAGCAAATACGAAGTAACCAATCACCAGTACGCATTGTTCCTCAATTCCGCTAAGGTGAACCGCCTCGCCAAGGTTGTCAACGGCATCGTCTATGATGCTGGGGACGCCGACAACACCGAACCCTGGTTCAAGACCTACGCCGCCGAATCGGACAGCAGTATCTCCTATAGCGGCGGTGTGTTCGGTGTGCGAAACAGCGACGGCAAAGACATGAAGGCGCATCCCGTACGCGAAGTGACATGGTTCGGCGCCAAGGCGTTCTGCGATTATTACGGCTGGAGACTGCCCACCGAGGCCGAATGGGAATGCGCGGCCCGCGGCGGTTATCATGACCCCTACGGCAAGTACCCGTGGGGAAGCGATGATATCAATGGCTCCCGATGCAATTACGGCGGCAATACGCCGCCGCCTCGCACCACGCCCGTTGGCAATTATCCCGCCTGGGGATACGGCATCTGCGACATGGCCGGTAATGTCTATGAGTGGTGCAATGACTGGTACGCGGCGGACTATTAC
>JACZKQ010000145.1 GCA_014859965.1 Phycisphaerae bacterium | reverse complement strand
CCCCGGCGCGATCTCCTCGAACACCGTACCTAATTGCCGACGAACCGTCTCCATGGGCTCACCGAACGTCCGACTGTAATCGGACCAGTGGACCCGCCGCTCCGAATCGAACACAACCACATCGCTGCTGATCGACCCGATATCGATACCCAGGTACAGCCGACCGGCCCCCTTGCCCCCAAACGGCGCCCGCTCGGCCCCGCTGTGCGACTTGCCGACCGTAGTCTCCCCGGCCTTTACTTCCATGACAATCTCCAAACCCGTTCCTTTCACCACAAGATACCCGTCCGTACAAATTAATCAAGCGTCGGCATGCCGTATTCCTCTATTTTCCAAAACACCCGACGCCTTAGCCTGATCGACAGTAGAGCAATTCCCATGCCACAAGAAAACTTCTGCCCGTTACGTCTTGTTAATAAACAGCTTATGAAACAAGGCCACCCGTGCGATACGCCTGCTGATTATTGCAATTGACATTTCATGCACCTCGGGTATACATTCTATGCATGAAAAATCGAACGCTGAGCCCAAGTGACCGTGAATTCTTCACCCTCGTCTCCCGCGCCGCCTTCACCAATCCCTTCAGCCGTGAGCGTCTGGAACTGGATCGCCGCATCACCGGTGACACCTCCGGCCGCCCGTGGGTCGGCATCCGGCCCGACGCCATACGCGAGGTCACCAACCGCATCGACACACTCGATGCCGACAAACCCGTCCGAATGCAGGATTTCAGCAAATCCGAGCAGCTCCTGCTCGAACACGTCTTCCTCTTCGACGAATACCACAAACTCAACCCACCCTTCGACGACCTCATCGCCCGCCAGGCCCAGGCAGGCGACGAACCCCTCAAAGTCCCCTGCGCAACCGACGGAATCCGCCGACTCATCGACCGCGGCGTCCCACCCACCGAGGCCAAACGCTATCTCTCCGCTTTCTACCAGATTCGAAGGGCCTTTTACTTCATCAACAAGGGCCTCATCGGACAGAGCCCCTCCATGAAAAAGCTCCGCGAAGACCTCTGGAACAACATCTTCACCTACGACATCAACCAGTACCAGCTCTATCTCTGGGACCGCATGGAAGACTTCTCCACCCTCCTGCTCGGCCCAACCGGATGTGGAAAGGGCGCCGCCGCCGCCGCCATCGGCCGAAGCGGTTACATCCCATACGACGAAAAAAAGAACGCCTTCGCCCGCAGCTTCACCCAGACATTCGTATCGGCAAACCTCTCTCAGTTCGCCGAGACGCTCCTCGAATCCGAGCTCTTCGGCCACGCCCGCGGCGCATTCACCGGCGCCGTCGAGGCCCACGACGGCCTCTTCACCCTCTGCGGCCAGTACGGCGCCGTCTTCCTCGACGAAATCGGCGACCTCAACCCCCAGGTCCAACTCAAACTCCTCAAAGTCCTCGAAGAACGCGTCTTTTCACCGGTCGGCAGCCACAAGCGCCTCCGCTTCCGCGGCCGCGTCATCGCCGCCACCAACATCGACCTCGACACCCTCCGCCGCGACAACCGGTTCCGCGACGATTTTTATTATCGCCTCTGCTCCGACTGCATCATCGTCCCCGGCCTCCGCCAGCGCGTCCGCGAACACCCCGACGAACTTAACGAACTCATCGCACACACCGTCCGTCTCATCACCGGTAAAGAATCACTCGACCTCGTCGCCATGGCCACCGACGTCATCAACAAACGCCTTGGACCCGATTACCCCTGGCCCGGCAACGTCCGCGAACTCGCCCAGTGCATCCGCCGCGTCATCATCAAGCACGACTACCAGGGCCAGACGCCAACAGCGGCCCCGTTCGCCGGCCCCGTCGCCTCGCCAGACGGCCGGCTCCCAAATGCCCAGCAGCTCGTCTCACAGTACTGCATGAGCCTCTACGCACAGCACGGCTCCTACGAAAAGGTCGCCGGCATTACCAAGCTCGATTCCAGAACCGTAAAGAAATACATCCAGACGGCCACCTGACCACCAGCATCGCGCATCGGCCATACAACTCATGCCGCCGCGCTTCCGCGGCCGATCCGCACAAAGCGCTCCAGCGGCTGAGACGGCATCCAACTCCTCAATGCGAATGTGTCTTCTGGTAGCGAAGCGCCTGCCGCTCTTCGAGATAGCGCGCCACCGCATCCTTGCTGCCCAGGCCAACCGCGAGCGCCAACGCAAAGGCAAGGCCCGCAAGCACGATATTCAGCGAAGTCGTCACCAGGACCGGAGCGATGCCAAGCTGTGACAATGCGATAGCTACCGCAAAAATGATAATCGCCCACCGGGTGATGCCCGCAAAAATCCCCGGATGAAGCAGGTCTGCGTTCGCGGCGGCGACCCGAACCACCCGGCTCACCAGATTCGCCACGAACATGCCCAGCACGAGCACCAGCAGCGCCGCAATAACCCGCGGAATGTAGGCGAATATCGCCTCAAGAATATCAGACGCACGCGGCAGACCAAGGGCATTCACGAACATCACCAGCACCATGAGCATGACCAGCCAGAACACAAGCCCCGCCACGAGCCCCCGCGGCGAAATATGCAAATCGCCCTTCCTCAGAATCTCCGGTATGCCCGCCTTCTCCGCTACCCGATCGAACTGCACCGCCTTGAGACCCTTGTTGGTGAGCCACCGGATCGCCCGGGCAATGACCCAGCCCACAAGCAGGACGATCAAAGCCCCCACCAGCACCGGAAGATAATTAATGATACGCGCCAGCATCTCGCGGACCGGATCGACAACAACAGTTTCCCACTCGATTTGAGCTAACATACTCTGTCCCCCACGAAAAAGTATTTAATGTTCTCCGCCTCCATGCACCAGTATTTTCCTGATGACAAATCGATACCGACACGCATATCAGACGCGCCGGCACAAACCCCCAAGTCCCAAACCGCTCTTATCTCGGCAATCCGCCCCCGCTACCTTTAACGACAAATCACCCGCCCCGTACCGAAAGGGCTGTCGCATTTTCCGGACGTCCGCATCCCAAACCCTCGCATCCGCGCCTCACTCCAGCGCCGCCGCCTCGAACACATCCACCTTCCTGATCGTCCCATCCTCGTTGAACCGCATCGGCGATAGGCACGTCTCCCGCTTGTACCCCGTCCCGTCCGGAATCGCAAACCGGTGATACGCGATGAACCACTCATCCCTCCCCGGAACCTGCACCACCGAATGGTGCCCGGCCCCCTTCACCAGCCCCTCGCCCTTCAAAATCGGGTTCTCCGCCGCCTTCTCAAACGGCCCCAAAGGCGAATCCGACCTGCCGTACGCCACGCTGTACCGCGGATCGCGCGTATCGTACTCCGACCACATCAGATAATAAACCCCCTTCCGCTTGATCACAAACGCCCCCTCGTTATACCCCGGCGGAGTAATCCGCCTCACCGCCTTACGATCAAACGAAATCATATCCTCGTTGAGCCTGACCACATAACAGTTCCCCTGCCCCCAGTACAAATACGCCGCCCCGTCGTCGTCCACGAACACCATCGGATCGATCGCCTGCCCCGCAAACTGCCCCCGCGCCACCAGCGGCCTCCCCAACGGATCGACAAACGG